>DATBHB010000016.1:0-241995 GCA_036557705.1 Xanthobacteraceae bacterium | reverse complement strand
GAAGGTCTCGACGAACTCAGAGACGGACTGGTCGACGATGTGCGGCTGGTCGGCGATCTGCGTGATCTCAATACCGACGGGAAGCTCGGCGGTGATCGCGGCCATCGCGCGCTTGAGATTCTTGCCCAGCGTAATGATGTTCGCGCCGTCCTGCATGGAAACGCCGATGCCGAGCGCGGGCTTGCCCTCCTCGCGCAAGATGAAGGTGGGCGGATCCTCGTAGCCGCGGCTGACGGTCGCGATATCTCCGAGCCGGAAGGTCTGGCCATTGGCCGTGACCGGCACGGCGGCGATCGCCGCCATGCCGCTGAACGCGCCAGTCACCCGCACATTGATGTGGTCGGCCGAGGTGTCGATCGAGCCGCCGGGGACAACGGCATTCTGCCGCGCAACGCTGTCGAAGATCTGCTGCGGCGTGACGCCGAGCGCGGCCAGCTTGGCGTGGCTGAACTCGATGAAGATCTTCTGCGGCCGCTCGCCGATGATGTCGACCTTGTTGACGTCGGGAACGCGCAACAGGCGCTGGCGGATGTCCTCGGCGCGGGTCTTGAGATCGGCGAGGCTCATGCCGTCGGCGGTGAGCATGTAGAGCGCGGAATAGACGTCGCCGTACTCGTCGTTGAAGTCGGGGCCATTGATGCCGGGAGGAAGCTCGCTCCTGATATCGCCGACTTTCTTGCGCACCTGGTACCAGAGATCCTTCACCTTCGAGGGCGGAGTCTTGTCGCTCAGCGTGACGCGGATGAAGGCCCCGCCGGGCTGCGAATAGCTCTCGATGCGGTCAAGATACGGCAGCTCCTGCAGCTTCTTCTCGATCTTGTCGACCACCTGGTTCTGCAACTCGCTCGAGGTCGAGCCCGGCCAGCCGACATGCACCACCATGGCTTTTATGGTGAAGTTCGGATCCTCGGCGCGGCCGAGATTGAGGTAGGAGTAGATGCCGGCAGCGCCGAGCAGGACGATCATGAAGAGCACGAGCGCCCGGTGCGTGATCGCCCATTCCGAGAGGTTGAAGCGTTTCATGGCATGTCCCCGCTGATCGCCGTTTCGGCTCTTTGTCATCCGCGCGTCACTGCAGTTGCGCGGAGTTCAGCTCCTGCGCTTCGATGACACGGACCTTGAGGCCGGGCTCGAGTTTCTGCACGCCGAGCGTCACGATCCGATCGCCATCGCCGATGCCGGACGTGACTAGCGCCGCGTCTTCGGTGAATCGGGTGACCGTCACCGGCCGCTGCACCAGCGCGCCGGATGCGTCGATCGCGAATACCGAGGGGCCGCTGCCGCGGTTGAGGATCGCCGAGAGCGGCAGCCGCGCGACCTTGCCGTCACCCGCTTTCGTGAGCATGACCGTCGCGGTCATTCCGAAAGCCACGGTATCGTCCGCGTCCAAGATGGTGAACCGCGCCGCATAGGTGCGGGTGGCGGGATCGGCCTGCGGCGAGAGCTCGCGCAGCTGTGCGACGAAGCTCCGGTCGCGCTCTGCCCACAGCTGCACCGTCGCCTTCGCGGTGCGCGCCTCGGCGAGCCAAGTCTCCGGCAGCGCCACGAGAGCTTCCTTCTCGCCGCGATGGGCGAGCCGCGCCACTGGTTGGCCGATAGCGACCACTTGGCCGGGCTCGGCCAAGGTGGCGGTGATCACCCCGTCGGCGTCGGCCTTGAGGTCGGCATAACCGAGCTGATTGCGCGCGAGATCGAGTGCACGGCGGGCGCGGTCGAGGCGGCCCTGCGCCTCGTCATTTGCTGCTTTCTTGCGGTCGAAATCGGCGATCGAGGCCCAGCCGCTGGTCTTGAGCTTGCTGTAGCGTTCGAAATCGGCGGAGGCTTGCGCCAGATTGGAGGTCGCCGCGGCGAGCTCGGCCTCGGCGCTCTGAACCTGCAGTCGGAGATCCTCCGGATCGAGCCGCGCCACCACGTCGCCCACGCGCACGCTGTCGCCAATATTGACCTCGCGGGTGACGATCTTGCCGGCGACGCGGAAGCCAAGGTCGGTCTCGTAGCGCGCCCGCACGACGCCGACGAAATCGCGCCTGGTTTCGGCATCGGCGAAAGCGACGCGCTGAACCTGGACCGGGCGATCGATTTTCGTGACCGGCGCGGTGCTGGCCTCGCACCCTGCGAGGAGGAGCGCGGAGAGGGCGACGAACGGGCTCAGCGACGACATGGCGGCACTCCTTCGATCACTGACTTTTGATGAGTGATGAATTTCGTCTTTCATCACAGTCTAGACACAAGAAGACGACTGGAGCGATGGTCGGCATGGCTCAGCTCCGAGGCGTGATGGCGCGGAGAAGGAAATGGACGGAGGCGCGGGCGTCGGCCTCCAGGTCCTGCCGGTCCTGTAGGTATTCCGCGACCAGCACGGGATGGCAAAAGTGAACCAAGGAAATCATCAAGAGACGGGAGGTCTCGCGCGGGTCGACACGCTCGAACTCACCGGACTTGATGCCTTCGCGCAGGATCGCCTCGAACACCCCGCGCATGTGCTCCTTGTGGGCGCGGATGGCGCCCCAGCTGAGCTCGATGGCAGCGAGGACCATGTCGTTAACCCGCTGGTCCGTTAGATGATTTTCCCGGTGATAAGCGAGGATTTCGAGCACCAGGCGCTCGATGCGCTCGGCCGCGGTACCGCGGGAACGAGCGATACCCCAGGCGCGCCCCTCGAGTTCGCCCAGGCAGCGCTGGCAGATTGCCTCGACGATTGCGTTCTTTGAGGGAAAGAAGCGGTAGACATTGGCGGGCGACATCTTGAGCTCGCTCGCAATGTCGGCGACCGCCGTCTTGGCGTAGCCCAGCCGGCGGAACAGTGCCTCCGCCGTGTCCATGATACGGGCGCGGGTATCGTCGGACTTGGACTTGACCAGGGCGGTGACAGGAGCGGTCATGGCTTTGCGTGGTTGCTAGAAGTATGAATGACGAAATGTGTAAGTCGTCAGTTCTGACTTGTCAACCCCTTAATTGCAGGGCTTCACCCATCGGATCGCCCGGTTACCCGCGCCGGGATTTGATCGCTGCGATCCCCGACCGACATCCCGTGGGCAAGACACGCCTCAGAGCCGCTGGTCCATCCAGGGGGCTCTTTCCGCTAACGGCAGGCGAAGCGAACCGCTGTTTCGTAAATGCCCAGCGGGCTCAGGCTGAGGCGCCCCGCCACTGGCTCGGCGAGCGGCCGACGAGTTTTTTGAAAGCTCGGCTGAATGCAGCTTCGGACTCGTAGCCGACTTCATACGCGACAGCGGCAACCTTGACGCTGGGATCCGTCAGGCGCTTGGCGGCGATCTGCATCCGCCACTGGGTTAGATATTGAATCGGCGGGCAGCCAACCAGATCAGCAAATCGATCCGCCAGCGCCGAGCGCGATGCGCCGGCTTCCGAGGCGAGTTCCTCCAGGGTCCATGCATGGGAAGGCCGTGCGTGCAACAGCATCAGCGCACGGCCGACCAGAGGATCCCGCAACCCTGCGAGCCAACCGGTATTGTTGTGCGCAAGCTGATCCATGTGCAAACGAATAACTTCGACGAACATCAATTCCGAAAGTCGGTTGAGGATGCTTTGGCTGCCGGCCCGCTTGTTGACCGTCTCTGCGGTCGCAAAACGGATGAATTGGCTTAGCAAATTTTCCGACCCGGATGGTGCATCACGCCCAACCCGTATGAAACGCGGGAGGGAGGCGAGCAGCGGATTGAAGGGGCGTATATCGCAACTGAAGAAGCCGCAAATCAGATGCGTGTCGCTTGCACCCTCGCCGCCGGTTCGCAGCGTGAAAGGCAGAACGTTCTCATCCTCGGGCCGGCGGTGGAGGTCGAGATCCGGTTTGGCGCGCATGCCCGGCGCGCTGGAAACCACATGCGGGTCGCCTTGAGGAATCACCGCAATGTCGCCTTCCTCGAGCCTGACCGGCTCGAATGCGATATCTCCCAAGAGCGTTATCCAGCACGAACCGCGGGTGACGACATGATATTCCATGGCATGCTGAGCGCCTGGCGTGACCTGGCGGGCAATCTGCGCCGCAGCTGGCGCTTCCGCCACCCACGGCGGCTTGGTGGTCACGTCGAAAAAAACCGACCCGGTTAAACGCACGGCTGAAAGGACTTCCGATAACGCGTCCGTGCTCATAGGCAGACTCTTTCGAACAGCGACAGCGGGCATTCGCTCAGAAGCTTCTGGACGCAGAAGCAAGCCTTCCGGACGATCGAGCAAGAACGATAGCTAGTCTGGATGCGTGAGCAAGAAGTCCGGCAGCACGATCATTCGGCCTATGCGGTTCCTGACATAAATATCCGATGCCAGCAAACGATGCGCCTCGATACATCGCCGCTGCGCGACGTGTTGAAGCTTTCAACTTGAGGAGAACTCTTATGACCACAGTCATCGAATGCCGTCCATCTGTTGCCGAAAGGCTCACTCCGGACCTCAAGGCAATCAAAGCCAAGCAGCAAGGCGCCTGGTCGTCCGGGGACTACGCCATCATCGGAACGACATTGCAGATCGTCGGTGAACGATTGGCTGAAGCCATGGATTTACGCGCAGGCCAGACAGTGCTCGACGTTGCCGCCGGCAACGGCAATATGACATTGGCCGCCGCCCGGCGTTGGTGTCAGGTCACCTCAACCGATTACGTCGAGTCGATGCTCGCCCGTGGCCGCAAGCGTGCCGAAGCGGAAGGGCTTCAGGTCAAATTCCAGATAGCCGACGCCGAAGATTTGCCGTTCGCGGACGGGTCCTTCGATGCGGTAGTTTCGACTTTCGGCGGGATGTTCAGTCCCGACCAGGACCGCACTGCTGCCGAACTGACGCGGGTGTGCAAGTCCAGCGGCCGGATCGGCCTCGCCAATTGGACGCCCGAGGGTTTCATCGGCCAGCTGTTCAACACGATCGGCAAATATTTGCCGCCGCCGACCGGCGTTAAGTCGCCGGCGGTCTGGGGCACGCGGGATTGGGTGCAAACGACCTTCGGTGTCGCGGCATCCACGATCGCATCGGAGCGACGCCACTTCACATTCCGGTATCGCTCGGCACAGCACTTCCTCGATGTATTTCGGACTTATTACGGACCAGTGCTCAAGGCTTTCCAGGCGCTCGAAGGCGTCGACAGGGAAGCGCTTGCTCGCGATATCATTGACCTTGTCGGACGGTTCAATACCTCCGGCGACAAGACGATGGTCGTGCCAGGCGAATACCTCGAGGTTGTCATCACCAAGCAATGAGACCACCGGGGTCCACAAGACCGCGATGGCGACCTCGCCCAATTTCCACAACGCGTCCCGGCCTGTGGACCTCAAATCGCGTCATATCGCGATGCCTTGTCGCCTGCCCGACACAAAGGAGGGCACCATGGAAGAAGCAATAAGCTTTAACGCAGCTGGGCTCGCGACTGCTGGAGCCCACATGAAACCGGTTCGGAGATGTGAATACGCGCTCGATCACACATGCGTTGACTGGCTAACCCGCGTGCGCCATTTCGCTTTCCCCGGCCGCGTCGTACGTCTGTTACCATGAAGCGTGGAGTTGGGTGGCGAAGGCCGCTGCCCAGGCCATGCCCAGGTCGGACATGGGACTTGATGCGTTACTGGCGGTTCGCACGCCGCCACGTGGCAGGCGCCGTACCGAATGCGTTCTTGAACGCGCGGGAGAATGCGGCCTCGGAGTCGTAGCCGACCATTTCGGCGACCTGCGCGAGAGACGCGCTGGTGCCGCGGAGCTTCTGCGCTGCGACTTGCATCCGCCAGCTCGCGAGATATTGCATCGGCGCTAGGCCGATCAGACGAACAAAGCGGTCGGCCAAGGCCGAGCGCGAAAGGCCGACCTCACGGCCAAGGTCATCGAGCGTCCAATGTCGGGCGATGTCGCGGTGCAGCAATGCCAATGCTCGCGCAACGCGAGGCTCGCGCAAACCGGCAAACCATCCGGTCTGGCCATCCGGCAAGGCTTCCGCGTAACGTCGCACCGCCTCCACGAATAACAGCTCGGAAACCTTGGCCAGCACGGTCTCCGATCCCGGACGACCGGCGGAAACCTCCTCCGCAGCGTACTGGAATGTCGAACGGATCCATTCCGCCGCCCCGCCTTGCTCGAGGTTAAGCCTGAGTACGGGCGGCAGGCTCGAGATCACCGGATTGCCTTGGGCGCTGGCGGAGCCGAGAAAGCCGCACACCATCCGCGTGCAGCTGCCGGTGCCGCCGTGATGGATGGAGTATAGCCCGCCGTCTTTGGGCGGTCGGATGACTTGATTGCCCGGGACCGCCGGCAGGCTCAGGTCGCTGCCCATGAGATGCACATCATTGCGCGGCAGCAGAACGACCTCGCTGGTCCCGATCACGAGTTCTCCTTCCTCGCCCTCGACCTGGATATGAAGTTCGCCTTCGACGACGTAGTGAAAGATCATCAGATGGGACGCCGGCCCGAGAACGGGCGCGCAATGCTCGGGCGTGAGCTGCGACGCGATACACCAGGGTGCAAAGAACTCGGCGCGCAAGAACACGCCGCCAGTCAAATGCGCCGCCCTCAAGACATCCGACAAGGCGTCCATTTGCGACTCTTACCAGACATCCAGTATTTCGGTCATGTCTCCCGGCACGGAGGAGGAGTTCGCCGAGGTCCACAAGGCTGTGATGGCAACCTCGCCGAACTTCCATAACGTTTCCCGGCCCGGATTGCGCTCCAGAAGTAACCTCAGCCGGTATAGAACCAGAAATCCGCCATGACGGTGGCGCCCGGAGCGGGCAGCCTTGGCGTCACCGCGCAGGCGAAGGGGTGCGGAGCATTGCCGTAGCGCTCGATCCAAGCCATGGCCACCCCGGGAAACTCGCGGATATCGCTCACCCAATAATTGACACGAACGAGGTTGCGCATTTCAGTGTCGGCGGCTTTCGCTATCGCTTCGGCGTGGTCGTAGATGGCCTGGGCCTGAAGCTGGCTGCGCAGGCAAAGCCCCGGAAAATTATCGCCTTGAAGCAGACCGGCGACCGTTCCGTCGCGTGTCATCGGCAGCAGGCCGGGAGTGAACAGCAATTCGCCGGCGCGCACCGCCGGGGAATAGGCGGCCATCTCCGGAATATCCGCTCGCACGATCTCCTTTCTGCGCTGAGCGCCGTCCTTGAGCAGGATGTAATTTATGGAGACAATGATCTCGACCGCGGAGAAACCCTTGGCCGGTGTCACCGTAAGCGCAGCAGGCGAATTGCCGATATGCGCGTTCCAGACGTCGAGGAAATCTGGAAAGTTCTCCGCGCCGGCGACGTGGGCCTGCGCCTTGATACAGTTCGCCAGACTCGTGCCTGCGGCATTCAGTGTACTTTCGATTTTTTTCAAAGCAGATTCCGCCTGCCGGCGGATCGGCACCTGGGTACTCCAGAGATAATGCGGTCCGACCGGCGCATCGGTGCTGCGGACGTCCTTGACGTCGGGTCCCGCTCCTGCCGCGAACACGAAATCGTTGACTCCGACGGCAGGCGCGTAGCCCGAATAGGCAAAGAAAGCCGCATCCTTGGGATAAACTCCCTCGACCTGCCATCGAGAATCCGGCAGCACCGCGAGCAGCGAGGTCGTCATCGTGCTCTTGGCGCCGAAGCAGGCCTCCACAATCATCGAAGTGCTGGGTGGTATGTATTTTCCAAACGCGGCAAATCGCGCGAGGTGATAAGCGCGAACCGCATTCGCCTCGGTGTAATATTGATCGAGGCGCACGCTGTGTGCGAAGTCGGTGCCGTAGGATTTGAGGAGTTCCCCCATGCGTTGCAATATGAAGTCTGCCTCGCGCCGCAAGCCCGGTTTGCCAAAATCGGGAAATCCAGGAGCGCCTGCAACAGCGGGGGTTACGCCGGCTGTGAAATCATAACCCTCATGCCCATTGAGGAATACGAACGGGCCTGCCTTGACCGCATAGGCATGATTTATCGCGCTGCCGGCGAGACGTTGGGTTACCCGCACGATGTTGGAAGCGCGAGATCCGGACGGCATCGCTGGCGCCGTTGCCTGCGCCGCGGCCGCACGCGGCGCCAGTGCCGAGGCCACGCCCGCCGATGCTGCGCCACCTAGAAACGCCCGCCGCTGCAGGCCCGACAATCCGTTGAAATTCGTCATGCTCTGCTCTCCAGCCGATATTTCCACACAGCCTCGCGCAGTGTGATGCTGGCCGCCTCGGGATAGCCGCGTCAACCGCTGCCGGCCGCTCACAGTGCCGATGAGGTTAAAACGGTCACGAACCGGCCTTTTGCCAGCGGCCGCGCTCATCTGCCTGCCAATATGTCACTTCGAATCCGTTTTTTCTGGCTTCGCGCCAACTCGCTTTCGCGCTTTCAACGGCGTCGCTATCGTTGCCGTCGAAAATAATCACGACCCGCTCATAACCGCCAGCGTCGGAGGGGACCGGTACGCCATCTACAAGAAAACGCACCGCAGCGCTGTTAGGATTGCCGTCGCCGGCCGTTAGAAGAACAGGCTGCCGGGAGGCATCCGGGTCGCGCCAAGTGGCATGCGGCAGAAAGCTGTCGCTGCGGAAGGTCCAAAGGTGAGCATCGAGCGCTTCAATCCTCTCTTCCGACGCCGCCTGCACGATGACACGCCAGCCGCGCTCCAGAGATTTCTCCACCAGCGGCGGAAGCACGGCTTCAATCGATTGGCCCCGCAGGTGATAAAACAGAATCTCAGTCATGTCAGCGCGTCACAAGCTTTGTAGGGTGGGCAAAATCGCGTCCTGAAGCCTCTCGGCAAGCTCTGCCTCAGACGCGATTTTGCCCACGCGGTAAACTTCAGAGGCAGGACCGCGTGGGCAAAGGCGCGCGGCAGCGGTGCGCCATCTCCAGCTCTCGCGAAGCGCCTTTGCCCACCCTACGGAAACCTGCCTCGGACACGATCACGATTCATAATAATCCGCAACCAGCCGATCGAGCAGACGAACGCCGAACCCCGAGCCCCAGCTCTTGTTCACGTCGGTTTGTGGCGATCCCATGCCGGTTCCGGCAATATCGAGGTGAGCCCACGGCGTCTTGTCGACGAAGCGGGCCAGGAGTTGAGCAGCCGTGATTGCGCCTGCGTCGCGACCACCGACGTTCTTCATGTCGGCGAATTTTGAATCGATCTTCTTGTCATATTCGGGATCGAGCGGCATCCGCCAGAGCTTCTCGCCGGTTGCATTGCCGGCCTTTAGAAGATGCTCCGCGAGTTCCTCGTCATTGGCGAAGATGCCTGCGTATTCGTGGCCAAGTGCAACGATGATGGCCCCCGTGAGCGTTGCGAGATCGATCATAAGCCTCGGCTTGAAGCGCTTGTTGATGTAGTGGAGTACATCGGCGAGCACCAAGCGGCCTTCGGCATCGGTGTTGATGATCTCGATCGTCTGTCCGGACATGGTTTTGACGATGTCGCCCGGGCGCTGCGCTTTCCCGTCGGGCATGTTTTCAACGATTCCGATCGCGCCCACGGCATTCACTTTGGCTTTGCGGGCCGCCAGCCCATGCATCAGCCCTACTACGCAGGCTGCGCCGGCCATGTCTCCCTTCATGTCCTCCATGTTCCCGGCAGGCTTGATCGAGACACCTCCGGTATCGAAGCAGACGCCCTTGCCGATGAAAGCAAGCGGATGGTCCCCCTTCTTGCCACCGTTCCAGCGCATGATGACGGCGCGGCTTTCGTGCGCCGAGCCCTGGCCCACTCCCAGCAATGCATTCATCCCGAGCTTCTTCATCGCCGCGACGTCAAGGACGTCCACCGAAACGCCAAGCTTCTTCAGACTGCCTGCGCGGCGCGCAAACTCTTCCGGGAAGAGCACATTGGCCGGTTCATTGACCAGATCGCGCGCGATCGTCACTCCGTCGGCGACCGCGTCGCGGGACAGGAAGGCCTTCTGTACCGCCGCGGCACCCGCGACGGCGATTGCAATGCGAGTCTCCTTCGCGCGCTCCTCGCCCTCCTTTTGCTTGGTTTTGTAGCGGTCGAAGGAATAGGCCCGCAGCCGAACGCCAAGCGCCAGATCGGCCACTTCCTCGGGCTTGAATTCATGCCCTGGCAGGTCAGCGATAAGCGTCACCCGGCTGGCCGAGGGAGGAACCTTGCCCATGGCGATCCCCCCGAGCCTGACGAAATCGCCCGGCTTGAGGTCGTGCGGTTTGCCGATCCCCACAATCAACAGACGCGCCACATCGAGCCCATTCGGCGCCAGGATGTCGAGCGTTGAACCGTTTTTGCCTTTGAACTGCTCGGTTTTCGCCGCCCGAGCGAGGAGGTCGCCGCTCCGGGCGAGGACTTGGCGAGCGTTCGGTCCGAAACTGAGCCCATCGTCACAGAACATAATCAGAACCCCATGGGGGGGCTTCGAAAGCGGAACGAACTCTAGCTTCACGGCAGTGGGCATGAACGTATCCGATCCTCTGGAGCGGTCTCGCTTTACCGTTTCGGGAAACCTGCCGGCGAAATGCTTTCCGGCCAATAGCGGCGGCCCAACTTCTATGCCGTGCAAAAGCACTCCCCGCAACCGCGACGCCGCCGGAAAACCTTGAACCAAAGGCAGCGGGCCCCAACTCGCCAGCACCGGTTTTATTGTGCGCCGTCAAGGGCTTTGCCTTGGCGAGGCCATGATGTTGGCAGATGAAAACGGCAGGGGACATCGCGGCGGCACCGCTCCGAAGGGGGCGGGGGTCGCGCCGGCATGGGTTCAAGCCGAGATCGGGGGCGCATGGGGTCGATCGGGCGTTACATTTTCCGGACGACGTTAGGCGCGTTCCTGGTAGTCCTCGCAAGCGTGACAACGCTCCTGTGGATGACCCAGGCATTGCGGAGCATCGACCTGATCACGAATCAGGGCCAGACCGTCCTGGTGTTCATCGGGATCACCGGCCTTATCGTGCCGCTTCTGGTGATGTTGATCGCTCCAATCGCGCTTACAATTGCCGTCGCCTATATGCTTCACAAGCTGGGGAATGACTCCGAGCTGATCGTCATGAATGCGGCCGGCATGCCGCCAAGCCGAATATTTGCGCCGTTTCTTGCCGTCGGAATGGTCGTATCGCTCCTCGTGGGCGCGATGGCGTTCTATGTATCGCCGGAGGGGCTGCGCGAGTTGCGTCGGTGGGTCACGCAGGTCCGCGCTGAGGTCGTCACCAACAACGTCCAGCCAGGCCGGTTTGCAGTCCTTGAGGGGAAGCTGACCATTCACGTTCATGACCGCAAGCCGAACGGTCAATTGGTCGGTATCATGGTGGACGATCAGCGCGACGAAAAAGGCCGGGTGACCATTCTCGCCGAACGCGGCGACATTCTAACGGATGACCGCGGTGTCTATCTCGTTCTCGAGAACGGCACTCTTCAGCAGCAGGAGACCGGCAAGCGCGACCCGGCGATCATCCGCTTCAACGACTATGCCTTCGATCTGTCCCGGCTTTCGCCCGGCCCCGCCAACATCACGTATTCGGAGCAGGAGCGGTTTCCCTGGGAATTGTGGCAGGGGCTGCGGCGAAACCCGCACACCGAAGAGGCGGGTCGGTTACTGGCGGAAATTCACAACAGGATTGCAGCCCCCCTTTATCCGCTCGCCTTCCTCGTGCTTACCTTCGCCTATCTTGGCGCTCCGCGGACCACCCGGCACGGACGCGCGGTGTCGGTGATGATGGCAATCGGGGCGGTGGCGGCTTTGCGAGGAATCGGATTTGTTGGCGCGATCTACGGCGCAAGAGAGACCGGCGCGCTGATGATTCCCTACGTCGCATTGCTGCTCGCATTCGCGCTCGGGGGCTGGGGGATCGCGCGGGGCGTCATCATCGAGCCGCCAGAGTTCATCACCAATGCGCTGGTTGCATTGGCCGAAAGCGTCGCGCGGCGGACAGCCGCGGCCACGGGATGATCCGATGATGTTTGGGACGCTTTCCCGCTATTTCGGTTTGCGGTTCCTCGGCGTCGCGATCGCCATCTTCGCCGGATTGGTGGCGCTCGTCGCCATGACCGATTTCGTCGAAATGTTGCGACGTTCGTCCCACGTGGGAGATGTCTCGACCTTGTTCATCGCCAAGATCACGCTGTATCGGCTGCCTTTCCTGACGGAGCGGATCTTGCCCTTTGCCGTGAATGCCGCGGCCTCGTTCTGCTACCTTGGCTTGTCCCGGCGCCTCGAACTGGTTGTGGCTCGATCCGCCGGCGTGTCCGCTTGGCAGTTCATTGCACCTGCCATGTTCGTCGCATTTGCCCTTGGGGTGGCTGCAACGACACTCTATAACCCGATCTCGGCCAGTCTACGCGAAGAGTCGGCAAGACTCGAGGCGGAGTTGTTCCACCAGAACATCGGCCTTCAAGATTTGGGAAGCGGCTATTGGATTCGCCAGCGCAGCGAAGACGGCCAGGCGATCATCAATGCGAAGAGCAGCACCGGCCAGGGTATCGAGCTTACCGGCGTCACCGTGTTCCGATTCGATCAAACGGATCGCTTCCTGCAGCGCATCGAGGCCAAGAGCGCGGTGCTCCATTCGGGATTTTGGCGGCTCGAAGAGGCGCGCATTTTCGGCGACGACACCAGACCTGAAAACCTCGGTACCTATGATCTCAAAACGAACCTCACCTCCGCGCAGGTGCGGGAAACTTTCGCCACTCCCGACACTGTGCCCTTCTGGCAGCTCTCGAATTACATTCGGCTGGCGGAAAACGCCGGTCTCGCCGCAGCTGGATACCGGGTGCAGTTCTATAGCCTCCTGATACAGCCGCTTAACCTTGCCGCGATGGTAATCCTCGCCGCATCTTTGAGCCTTCGCTCGTTTCGCTTCGGCGGCGTTCAGAGAATGGTGTTGGCGGCCACTGTCCTGGGCTTCCTGCTTTACATCTTGGCCAAGGTCGGAGGAGACGTGAGCAAAGCCGGGCTGATGCCGCCCTTGCTCGCCGCAATGTTACCACCTCTGGTGGCCGGATTTACCGGGCTCATGACCCTCCTCTACCTGGAGGATGGGTAATGGGCGTCCCCGGCACTCGATACCTGCTGCCGGGTTGTCGGTTGCGGCATGGCGCTCTCAGCGCGATTGCTGCAGCGGCTATCGCGCTTGGCTTGCTTGCGGATGCCTCACCCGCAAGCGCCCAGCGGCGCGCGCTCGTGAGCTTTCCGCCGCGACCCAAACCTGAGGGACAGACCAGCAGCGGCATTCTCGACCCGTCTCTGAGAAACGGCAAAGAGCAGATGCTCGTGCGCGCGAACGAGGTGGACTACGACTACACCAATGAACGGGTCTCGGCAGTCGGAAACGTGCAAATCTACTACGGGGGCGCGACCCTCGAAGCGGACCGGGTGATCTATGACCAGCAGACGAAGCGGTTGCACGCCGAGGGGAATGTCCGGCTGTCCGAAGCGGACGGCAAGGTCACCTATGGCGAAATAATCGATCTCAGCGATGACTTTCGCGATGGCTTTGTCGATTCGCTGAGACTGGAAGGGCCTGAACAGACCCGGTTGGCGGCTAATCGGGCCGAGCGCAAGAGCGGCGATCTCACCATCTTCTACAGCGGCGTGTACACTGCCTGCGAGCCCTGCAAGGACGACCCCCGCAAGCCGCCGAAATGGCAGGTCAAGGCCGCCCGGGTCATTCATGACCAGGGCGAGAAGATGATGTATTTCGAAGATGCACAGCTCGAATTCTATGGCGTGCCGATAGCGTGGATGCCGTATTTTTCCACCCCTGATCCAACGGCAAAACGCGTCAGCGGTTTCCTGGTCCCTTCTTATCACACCGGGACGAACTATGGGGTCGCAGTCGCGGTTCCCTATTATTGGGCGCTTTCGCCCGACTACGACGCGACCATCACGCCGGTGATCACCACCAAGCAGGGTCCCTTGCTCGAAGCCGAGTGGCGCCAGCGACTCGTAAACGGATCCTACACGATCCGTGCAACCGGCATATTTCAGCTCGACAAAGACGCGTTCCGCGACAGTGGAGACCTGCCGGGCTACCGCGACAGCCGCGGCAGCGTCGAATCGGCGGGCCAATTCAGGCTCAGCGACAAATGGGTCTACGGTTGGGACGGGACCGTCGTTTCCGACAAGTCGTACTTTCAGGACTATGGCCTTTATCACGTTCAGGGCAATTCCTTGCTGGGCACCACGCCCGACTTCATCACGTCCCAGGCGTATCTGCAGGGCCGCGGCGAGCGCAGCTTTTTCGATGCCCGCGCGATGTATTTCTATGGTTTCACCAGTTCCGACAACGAGCGGCAGCTTCCGATCGTTCATCCTGTGATCGACCACGATTACACGGCGAACAGTCCCGTCTTCGGCGGCGAGCTGAGGCTGCGCAGCAATGCCACCAGCCTTAGCCGCGACGAGGCGGAATTCGATCCGATCAATACGATTGCAGCGAACAACGGGGTCTGTGCGCTGACCGCTGATTCTGCGCAAAAAACCCCCAGCAACTGCATCTTGAGCGGGGTCCCTGGGACTTATTCGCGGCTCTCATCCGAATTGAGCTGGCGCCGCACCATCGTCGATCCTTACGGCGAGGTATTTACGCCGTTTGTTTCAGCGCGCGCCGATTTCGCCGATGTCAAAGTGAGTTCGCAACCCGGGGTTTCCAACTACATGACCCCGGGAAATACCGATGTTACACGATTCATGCCGACCGCCGGCCTCGAATACCGCTATCCCTTCATCAGCGTGCAGTCCTGGGGCACGCAAACCATAGAACCGATCGCACAGGTCATCGTGCGGCCGAACGAAACCGCAATTGGCCAGTTGCCTAACGAGGACTCGCAGAGCCTGATCTTCGACGCCAACAACCTGTTCAGCATCGACAAATATGCCGGATGGGATCGGGTCGAAGGCGGTGGCCGAATGAATGCCGGAATTTCGTATACTGCACAGTTCAATCGAGGCGGCTTCGTCAATGTCCTGTTCGGACAATCCTACAGCCTTTTCGGACTGAACTCGTTCGCGGTCGGCGGACCTACCAATACCGGGATTGAAAGCGGTCTCGATACGCCGCGCTCCGATTACGTCGCGCGCTTTTCATATCAGCCGAACTCGACCATCACGCTGACGTCGCGCTTCCGTTTGAACCAGTCCGATTTCACGCCGCAAAGCTCGGAATTCGAGGCAGCTGCCAATTTCGATCGCTGGACGACCTCGCTCACCTACGGAAACTATGCGCCGCAGCCCGCGCTCGGCTACCTGGAGCGCCGGGAGGGCCTGCTCGCCAACGTGCGGTTCAAGGTCGATCCCAACTGGCTGCTGCTTGGGGGCACGCGGTATGACCTCGTTGCCAACCGGGTCACGGGAGCGCAAATCGGCGTCGGTTACGTGGACGACTGCCTGATCTTGGCGCTCAACTACATAACGGAATATGCCTACAACTCGAACAATACATTCAACCAATCGGTGATGCTGCAGGTTACTTTGCGCACGCTCGGAGGCAGCTCGGTGAGCACACAGACTTCGGCGCTTACTCCGGGTCCCTCTGGGCTGCCCAGGTAACCTGCTCGTCCTGCGCTTGATGCGTGGCGAGAAATGGAATCGGAGATGCGTTCGGCACTGGCAGTGAGGCTCGGTAGAACAGGCTGGATGGGAAGGATGAAGCGCTTGGCAGCAACAGGCGGCTGCAGCAGGCTGCTGGCAGCCGTCATATTTATCTTGGCGACCTCTGGCGCGTTCGCCCAGAACGTCGCGGTAATCGTGAACGGCGATCCGATCACGGAACTCGACGTCGAGCAGCGTATGAAATTGTTGAAGCTCACGGGGCAAAAGACCGAGACCCGCCAGCAGGTGCTCAACGAGCTGATCGATGAGAAGCTTAAGGTGCGCGAAGGCAAACGCTGGGGTCTCGAAGTCGGCGATTCGGACCTCGATAACGCCTATGCGAGCATGAGCGAACGGATGCACAAGACTGCCGCGCAACTGACCGAGGATCTGCAAAAAGCGGGAATTGATCCGTCCACGCTCAAGGCGCGAATTCGCGCCGACATCGTCTGGCAGCAGCTCGTGCGCGGGCGCTATTCCGCGAGCCTGCAACCGTCGGACAAGGACATCGAGCTTGCAATGGCCAAGGACTCGGAAAAACCGGAGCCTGCGACCGAATATACTATTCGGCCGATCCTGCTGATCGTACCGCCGGGGTCGGCACAGGCGGCTTATGAAAGCCGCCGCAAAGATGCCGAGGCGCTCCGCGCGCGCTTCAAGAATTGCCAGGAGGATATCCCCGCCGCGCGCGCCATCCAGGGGGCGGTAGTGCGGGCCCAAGTCATTCGCAACTCGGCCGATCTGCAGCCCGAATTGCGAAAAATCCTTGCCGCCATTCCAGTCGGTCAACTGAGTACACCCGAAATCACCAAGCTCGGCGTTGAACTGTTTGCAATCTGCGGCAAGCGGGAAACGAAGACGGACACCGCCGAGAAGCGCCATGCGCGCGAGGAGATATTCAACAAGCGTTTTGAAGACCAGTCGAACCAATACCTGCGCCGCCTCCGTCGCGAGGCTCTCATCGAACGCAAATAGCGTCGATGGTTCTGCCTCTCGCGCTGACGCTCGGCGAGCCGGCAGGAATCGGGCCTGAGATAACCTTTGCGGCATGGCGCCGCCGCATCGAGGCCGGTTTGCAGGCTTTCTATGTTCTTGCCGATCCGCAATTCCTGCGCCGGTGCGCGCGGCGCCTTGCACCCGATATTCCCGTGGCGGTGGTCGAGCCGCCCACCGCGGCCTCCGCGTTTGACAATGCCTTGCCGGTAGTCGACATCGGAATTGCAGTCACTGCCTCCCCGGCTCAACCCGACGATTCGAGCGCGCCCGCAGCACTTGCCGCGATCCGTCGCGCCGTCGTCGATGTGATTTCGGGGAATGCAGCTGCCATCGTCACCAACCCGGTCGCCAAGAATGTGCTTTACCGATCCGGCTTTGGAGAACCCGGCCATACCGAGCATCTGGCAAAGCTGGCCAAGGAACTCACAGGTGCGAAGACGCAACCGGTCATGATGCTGTGGTCTCCTGAGCTTGCCGTCGTGCCGGTGACCGTTCACCTGCCGCTCAAGGACGTGATCGGCGCGCTCACGACCGACCTCATCGTAACCACGGGTCGCATTGTGGCTCGCGATCTCAACCGGCGTTTCGCAATTGCTCGCCCGCGCCTGGCGGTTGCCGGCCTCAATCCACACGCCGGCGAAGACGGCACGCTCGGCGATGAAGACTTGGCGGTAGTTCGGCCGGCCGTCGAACAGCTCAAAGCCGAAGGAATAGATGCGCGCGGACCCATAGCGGCCGATTCGATGTTTCATGCAGCCGCTCGCGCGACCTATGATGCGGCGCTCGCCATGTATCATGACCAGGCGCTGATCCCGATAAAGGCCCTGGCATTCGATCACGCGGTCAACGTGACGCTTGGGCTGCCGTTCGTGCGCACGTCGCCCGACCATGGGACCGCGTTCGATATCGCCGGCACCGGCCAAGCCGATCCTACGAGCCTTATCGCCGCGATCGCATTGGCAGCACGTCTGTCGGCGCGAGCCGGAGCCCAGGCGGCGGCCCCAAGTCGATGAGCGTGGGCGACGGTCTTCCGCCGCTGCGGGATGTAATCAGGCGCCACGGGCTGCGAGCAAAGAAGTCGCTCGGTCAGAATTTTCTTCTGGATTTCAATCTCACCAACCGTATTGCTCGCGCAGCCGGTCCCTTCGAAGGAGTCACGGTCGTCGAGATCGGCCCCGGTCCTGGCGGGCTTACGCGCGCATTGCTCGCCCAGGGCGCGGAGGTCGTTGCGGTCGAGCGCGATGAGCGCGCGATTGCGGCGCTTGCGGAAATCGCTGCGCATTATCCTGATCGGCTTTTGATGATCGCGGGCGACGCGCTCGATTTCGAACCGCGGTCGCAGCTTCGAGGTTCGCCTGCCCGCGTGGTCGCAAACCTGCCCTATAACATCGCAACGGCGCTGCTCGTCTCCTGGCTCACAGTCGAACCATGGCCGCCCTGGTACGACCGGCTTGTGCTGATGTTCCAGCGCGAGGTCGCCGAACGCATCACAGCCAAACCCGGCACGAAGAGCTACGGCCGCCTCTCGGTCCTGGCGAGCTGGCGGACCAAGGCGCGGATTCTGTTCGATATCGGCCGCGCCGCCTTCGTGCCTGCGCCGAAGGTCACGTCATCGCTGGTTGAACTCATCCCCCGGATGGAGCCGCTGGCGTGCGACCCAGAAGCGCTTCAGCGGGTGACCGCAGCCGCATTCGGCCAGCGCCGAAAGATGCTGCGGCAGAGCCTCAAGGCGCTCAGCGGCGATCCGATGACGCGCCTTGCCGCCGCCGGTATAGACCCCACCGCCCGCGCCGAAACGGTCCCGGTCGAAGGTTTCGTGCGGCTGGCTCGAACCTTCATTCCAAATTCTGCACCTGCTCGCGAAACTGCTCGACCGAACTCTTGAGCTCCAGGCCGACCTTTGTTACTTCCAGGTCGTTGGCCTTGGCGCAGATCGTGTTGGCCTCGCGATTGAGTTCCTGGGCGAGGAAGTCGAGTCGACGACCCACAGGGCCGCCCCCCTCTAACAGATGAGTCGCCTGGGCAAGGTGAGACTCGAGCCGGTCAATCTCTTCGCGGATATCGGCCCGGCTCGCAATCAGGATTGCTTCCTGGTGCAGTCGATCGGGGTCGAAACGCGATGAAGTCTCCAGCAGCACTGCAATCTGCTCGGCGATGCGCGCCTTGATGGCTTCTGCGCGGCGGCCTGGTGCGGCTTCTGCCCGAGCCGCCAGGGCGGTCATTTCCGACAGCCGCTGAGCCAGCACAGCCCTCAATGCTTCACCCTCGCGGCGTCGCATGCCGGCAAGCTCCGCAACCGTTTGATCAAACCCGACGATAACCGCCTGTTCGGCAGCGAGGCGATCGGATTCTTCTTCATTCTCGTCGGTTACCTCGATTACTCCCTTGAGCCCCAGAATGCCGTCGAGCCGCGGCGGTTCGGCCTCGACCCGCCCGCCGAGATTCTTCAGCGTTGCAAGCACCGCATTGAGCACGGCTTCATTGACCCGGACGGCGGGGCCGATGCCCTGGCGCTCCACGGTCAGGGTGCCATAGACGGTGCCTCGGGCGAGCGTTTCCGCCGCCCGCCCGCGCACCGCCAGTTCGACAGCTTCCCACCCCGGCGGCAGCCGCAGCCGCAGGTCGAGCCCCTTGGCGTTGACGGATTTGAGCTCCCAGGCCCAGGCGTAGGTCCCGCACCGGCCCTGCCCGCGCGCGAAGCCAGTCATGCTCGAAAGCGCCATCGGGCTTTGGCCGTGCGATGAATACCGAATTTTGTTTGCCAGCGATCCGGCACAGCGACCTTACCGACGCGCCTTCAGCCTCACAAGCCCAAGCGGAAGCCGACGGCTGCCCAAAGAGAAGCCCGCGTCTATCGCTTCTTGCTGCCCGCGCGCTGCCGCGCGGCGGGAGGCGATGCGGGCGCGGCAGGCGTCGGCTCGGAGGCTGCCGGTTCGGATTCTCCAGGCGCGGCAAGCACAGCGTTTCTCTCTGCAGCCTCAATGCCCCGCAAGCGCGCGACATTACGCTGGTGCTGTTCGTACGTCTCCGCGAATACGTGGCCACCCGTCCCGTCGGCGACGAAGAACATCTCCTTTGTACGGGCAGGGTTCGCGGCGGCCTCGATCGACGCCCGACCCGGATTGGCGATCGGTCCCGGCGGCAGCCCATCGATGATGTAGGTGTTGTACGGGGTCGGCATCTCTTTTTCAGGCTTGCTGATCGGATGGCCGAGCGCGCCTTTCCCGCCAACCAGGCCGTAGATGATCGTCGGATCCGATTCGAGCCTCTTCCTCTGCTTGAGCCGGTTGACGAAGACCGCGGCCACTCGGGTGCGCTCTTCGGGCTTGCTGGTTTCCTTCTCGATCATGGAAGCGAGTATGATCAATTGCTCGGGCGTTTTGAGCGGCAGATCCGAGGCTCGGTGTTCCCAATTCTCCTGCACAACCCGACGCTGGTCGCGCTGCATCCGCTGAATGACCTGCTCGCGGGTGGTGCCGCGCGGAAATCTATAACTTTCCGGCAACAAAGAGCCCTCATGCGGTATATCCTTGATGTTGCCGGTCAGGAGGTCGCTTTCCAGCAGTCGCTGCACGATTTGTTCAGACGTAAGACCTTCAGGGATTGTGATGCTGTGTTGCACCACTTTCCCTTCGACCATCGTCTCCACCACGTCGCGCACGCTTGCGTGCTTGGGAAAAAGATATTCGCCGGATTTGAGCTCCGCGCGAGCTTTCATGGCAAATACTCCGCCGAGAAATATCACTGGATGCTCGTCCATAACGCCTTCGCGCCGCAGAAGGTCGGCGATTTCTCTTATCCCGAGCCGGGCCGGGACGTTGACTATCTTGTCTTCTTCAAGGGGGCCCGGCGCCTCGAATCGATGCTTGCCGACCGCAAGAGCAATCCCAGCGCCGAGCGCCGCGAGAACAAACAGCGTCAATACTGCGTTGCCGACAATCACCAGGGGATTTCTGGCCCGCGTCGACCGCCGGTTCGGCACGGACACGGGCTCCGGCTCAAGCGCCGCACGCGGCGATCGCGGATTGATGCGTTTCTGTACTGGCGAGGAATCTGTCACTTTGCCGTTTGTCGCGAAAGCAGGCGGATTGGCGGCCGCCGCCGAAGCGGATCGAGCCGGTGCAGATGAGACGGGAGAGGCGGGCAACGGCCTGAATGTACCGGTTTTTCCCTCCCGTCCCGGCGGCGCATATCCTGAATCCACCGGCCTGCCCCCGCGTAGCTGCCTCGTTTCCGAAACTCCGACTCCACAACTCGGTGCTTCGGCATCCTCGGTCCCACGTTAAAAGCGAATATGGCAAAGGTGGGACCCGTCGTCCGATCCGGTCCCAATACCCCGATCAATCCACTACGCGCCGGAACACCAGTGACGCATTGGTGCCGCCGAACCCAAAAGAGTTTGACAAAACCACATCGATGTCGCGCTTTCGCGCCCGGTGCGGAACGAGGTCGATCGCAGTGTCGACTGAGGGGTTGTCGAGATTGATCGTCGGCGGCGCAATGTTGTCGCGAATCGCGAGAACGGAAAAGATTGCCTCGACCGCTCCGGCGGCGCCCAGAAGATGTCCAATCGACGATTTGGTTGACGACATGCTCAGTCGGGCCGCCGTATTGCCGACCAGGCGGTGCACGGCACCAAGTTCGATCTCATCGCCAAGCGGGGTCGAGGTCCCATGCGCATTGATATAATCGATATCGGCCGCCGTAATACCGGCACGGCGGATGGCGCTGTGCATGCAGCGCAATGCTCCGTCGCCACTCGGGTCCGGCGCTGTGATGTGATAGGCATCGCCTGAAAGCCCGTAGCCCACGAGTTCGGCATAGATCCTGGCGCCGCGACGTTTGGCATGGTCGCGCTCTTCAAGGACCACACATCCAGCCCCTTCCGACAGCACAAAACCGTCTCGGTCCTTGTCATAGGGCCGCGAAGCGCGTGCCGCCTGATCATTGAACCCGGTCGAGAGCGCCCGAGCCGCCGCAAAGCCCGCCATCGAAATCCGGTTCACGGGGGATTCGCTTCCGCCGGCAACCATCACATCGGCATCCCCGAGCGCGATCAACCGTCCGGCATCGCCGATGGCATGCGAGCCCGTGGAGCAGGCGGTGACTACGGCGTGATTGGGGCCCTTGAGTCCAAAGGCGATCGACACATAACCAGCCGCGAGATTAATGATGCGGCCTGGAACGAAGAACGGCGAAACTCGACGCGGTCCGCGTTCCTTCAGCAATACTCCGGTATCGGCAATACCTGCCGCTCCGCCGATCCCCGCACCGATCAGGACTCCGGTTGCAATCCGGTCTTCGTAGGTCGCAGGTTGCCAACCGGCATCGGTAAGGGCCTGCTTTGCCGCACACATGGCATAGACGATGAACTCGTCGACTTTCCGCTGCTCTTTTGGCTCCATCCATTGGTCGGGATGATAGGTGCCGTCCGACCCATCGCCGCGAGGTATCTGACCGGCGATACGCGATGGCAGGTCCGATACATCGACTCTCTCGACACGGCTGATGCCGCTCGCCCCCTCGATGAGGCGGCGCCACGTAGTTTCGACGCCGCAACCGAGTGGCGTCACCATCCCCAGACCCGTGACGACGACCCGCCTCATCTGCGGTTCTCGAGCGGTTGGCCGTTGACCGTTTGGAGCAGCAAGCCGGGTGGACCGAACGACGCGGCGCGCTTGTTGCCAGTTCTGCCGCCTCGATACCAACCGCCGGCCAACAGAACCAGCCTAGCCCGAGAGCAATTCCGTCCCGCCGCCGGCTGCCTCGAAGGGTTTGGCGGGCTCCAGCACGGTGCCGTCGTTGAGTTCAGCTCTTTGCGTTCTTCTCGAGGAACTTGACCGCATCGCCCACGGTCAGAATGGTCTCGGCCGCATCGTCCGGAATCTCGCAACCGAATTCCTCCTCGAAAGCCATGACCAGCTCGACTGTGTCGAGACTGTCCGCTCCAAGATCGTCGATGAAACTCGCGTTCTCAGTCACCTTGTCGGGCTCCACACCCAAATGCTCAACAACGATCTTTTTCACACGCTCGCTGATGTCGCTCATCGCTGCACCCTCGTGTCCTCGTAACCGGGCTCGATTGGTCAGCGCCCCCGAGCCGTTGTGGTCGGCCTCTCTAAGATCCCAGCAACGGATCATTTGCGGTCGCGGGCGGACCCCGTTTATCCATGGTGCCGCGCGGCATACCCCAGCCAAGCCGAGGTCCGGTTAGCATACTTCAAAAGCCTTTGCCAGCGCGCCAAGTCGTGCGCTCGCGCGCATTTATCACCGATTCTCGGCTAAACCATCGCCATTCCGCCGTTCACGTGCAAGGTCTGGCCGGTGATGTAACCAGCCTCTTGCGAGGCGAGGTACACGGCGGCGGCCGCGACGTCGTCTCCGGTCCCGAGCCGGGCCGCGGGAACCCGGGAGAGGATTGCTTCGCGCTGCTTTTCACTGAGCTTGCCGGTCATCGAGGTAGCGATAAAGCCCGGTGCGATGCAGTTCGCGGTGATGCCGCGCTTGGCATATTCCTGCGCAATCGACTTCATCATGCCGATCATACCGGCTTTGGTCGCGGTGTAATTTCCCTGACCGGCATTGCCGGTCACGGCAACGACGGACGTGATACCGATGAGACGGCCATACCGGCGGCGCAGCATGCCCTTTATCGCGGCCCGCGCAAGCCGAAAGGTTGCCGTCAAATTGACCGTGACCACCTCATCCCAAGCCTGATCGCTCAATTGCACGAGCAGATTGTCTCTCGTAACACCGGCATTAGCCACCAGAATATCGAGTTTTCCGATTGCCTCCTCGCAGCCCGGCACCAGTGCTTCGGCCTCGACTTTCTCGGTAAGGTTGCAGGGTGCAACATGAACGCGATCCTTCATCTCAACGGCAAGCGCTTCGAGGGCATCTCTGCGCGTTCCGGAAATGGCGACCGTCGCACCCTGCCGGTGGAGGGCGCGCGCGATCGCCCCGCCGATGCCGCCGCTCGCGCCCGTTACCAGGGCCGCCTTACCGGTCAGATCGAACATGAATGCTCTCCCGAGCAGGCCGCTCAGCCCCCGATATGGCGGACTGCAGCGATGTCCTCCGGTGCGCCGATGGCAACAGCGCGCGCTCCCCTCGCAATGCGCTGGACTAGTCCGCTGAGCACCTTGCCCGACCCCACCTCGTAGAACAAGTCAACGCCTGCTTGCGCCATGAACCCAACCGACTCGCGCCAGCGCACCGTCCCGGTTACCTGTTGCACAAGTCCTTGGACGATCTCGACTGGATCGCTGGTTGGTCGGGCGAGCACATTACCAACGAGCGGAACGACGGGTACGCCGACATCCACCTTGCCCAGCGCGTCTGCCATGACAGCAGCCGCGGGTTTCATCAATGCCGAATGAAAGGGACCGGAAACCGGGAGCATCGTCGCGCGCCGCACTCCCTTGGCCCTGGCGATCTCTACTGCGCGCTCGACCGCCGCTCTGTGGCCGGACACTACGACCTGACCGGCGCCATTATCATTCGCCGCCTGCACCACTTCGCCTCGCGCGGCTTCCGCTGCAATTGCCGCGGCCTGCTCGAATTCCACCCCGAGCAAGGCCGCCATTGCACCAACCCCAATCGGAACTGCTTCTTGCATAGCCCTACCACGGGCGCGCACGAGCCGTACGGCATCGGCCAGGGAAAGTGAGCCGGCAGCAGCCAAAGCGGAATATTCGCCGACGGAATGACCGGCAACGAAGCTCGCATCCCGTTTCAGGTCCACTCCCGCTTCGGACTCAAGGACGCGCATAGCCGCGATCGACACCGCGACAAGAGCAGGCTGGGCATTCTCGGTAAGCGTGACCTTCTCGGCCGGGCCTTCCCACATCACTGTCGAAAGATTGTCTCCGAGCGTTGCATCGACTTCCTCAAAAACCCGGCGGGCACAGCTGAAGCGCTCGGCGAGCGCCCTGCCCATTCCGACGCTCTGGCTGCCTTGCCCCGGAAAGATAAACGCAACCGACATCAAGCCTCCCGCCCCGTGATTTGAGCCGCTCTGACACTGCAGCATCGATCCTGTCAAGCAACCAGAGATGTCCGCGCAGCAGTAGCACCAAGCCTTGCGTTTTCGTCCAAACCCCATATAACGCCGCCGATCTCAGCTCGAATTCTGGCCGGGAGCTGAACGGACGGCCGCTTGAATGGCAGGCGGCAGGGCCCAATGGTCCGGTGTCCGGTGTTTCCGCCTTACGAGCTTTCGGGCCTTTCCGGGCTCGAGGGGCTGCGCGCCAGGACGGCTGATGCAATGGGAAAGGCACCACCACCATGCCTCTTTACGAACACGTCGTGCTTGCGCGTCAGGATTTGAGCACTCAGCAAGTCGAAGAATTTGCCGGCCAACTCAAAGGCGTTATCGAGCAGATGGGCGGCAAGGTCAGCAAGGCCGAGCAGTGGGGCGTCAAATCGCTGGCCTATCGTCTGCGCAAGAACCGCAAGGCACATTTTACTTTCATGAATCTCGATGCTTCGCCCGCGATAATCAATGAGATTGAACGCCAGGAACGACTCAACGAGGATGTGCTGCGGTACCTGACCGTACGCGTGGAAGAACACGAACAGGGGCCTTCGGCGATGATGCGCAAAGCCGATCGCGATCGTGACGAACGCGGTGGCGGATTTCGCGACCGCGACCGGGGTGATCGCGATCGCGGCGGTTTTCGTGACCGCGGGGAGCACCGCCGCGATCGTGACGCCCGTGCGCCACGCGATGAACTCAATGCTTCAGCGCCTGCCGATGTGACCGAGGAGTAAGAGTGATGGCAACCGCTCCAGCTCAGGCACGCCGTCCGTTTTTCCGCCGCCGCAAGACCTGCCCGTTCTCGGGCGCGGATGCACCGAAGATCGACTATAAAGACGTCAGATTGCTGCAGCGCTATGTCTCCGAGCGCGGCAAAATCGTGCCGAGCCGGATTACGGCCGTATCGGCCAAGAAGCAGCGAGAACTTGCGAAGGCGATCAAGCGCGCACGCTTTCTCGGACTACTCCCATACGTGATCAGATGACGCAAGACGGACGGTGGACAAGCAGACCCGCACCTGATCTGCATTATCTGCCGTCCACACTCCGAGGTTGGGGCGGGCGCTGATTCGCTCCTAACCGCTGCCAAGGCGGGACAGCTCGAAATGGCGCAGATCGTCCTTGTGGGTTTGGGCGCAGGCGCGGCATCTGCGCTCCTTTTCGCATCCGTTT
Organism: Xanthobacteraceae bacterium; assembly: GCA_036557705.1. GTDB lineage: Bacteria > Pseudomonadota > Alphaproteobacteria > Rhizobiales > Xanthobacteraceae > VAZQ01. Next base: position 216,317 of record DATBHB010000016.1, on the reverse strand, counting down.
CATCGGGAGCGCTGCTGGCGACGTTCTTGTTCTATCTTGCGCCCTTGCCGCTGCTGATCGCCGCCCTGGGCTGGAGTCATTGGGCAGGCATTGTTGCGGGCATTGTCGCCGCTGCAAGCTTGGCGAGCGTTCTGGGCTTTCATTTTTTTATCGTCTTCCTCATCGGCGTTGCCGTGCCGGCCTGGTGGCTCGCTTATCTTTCGTTGCTCGCGCGTCCGGCTGCCGTAAACGGTTCCGCGGATCTCGAATGGTATCCGATCGGCAGGCTGGTGCTTTGGGCAGCACTGATCAGCGCGTTTGTTGTCATTCTGGCAGTCCCGGATTTCGGGACCGACAAGGAGAGCTTCCAGGCTGGATTGCGTTCCGCTTTCGAACAGGCGATTGGCATAGACCCCCAAGTCAATCCGTCCGGTTCCGTAACTGGCGCGGAGGGCGACAGGTTGATCCGAATTATGGTTTCGGCGATTCCGCCGGCTGCAGCCATTCTCGGAACGGTGATCAGCATCGGGAATTTGTGGCTCGCAGGACGTGTCGTGCTGATCTCCGGCCGATTGCGTCGTCCATGGCCGCAGCTCTCAGGCCTTTCGTTCCCAACATTCGCGCCCGGGCTGGCTGGAGCCGCACTTGCCGGCTCATTCCTGCCCGATCTAGCCGGACTTGTGTCGGAAATAGTCGCAGCGAGTCTGCTGACCGCTTATGCAATCCTAGGATTTGCCGTTCTGCATGCCATTACGCGCGGGGTCTCCAATCGCGGACTGGCGCTGGCGGGCACCTATGCGGCAGTCGTCGTACTCGGCTGGCCCGTAATCGCAATATCTCTACTAGGACTCGCCGATTCCGCCTTTAACATTCGCGCCCGGGTCTTGCGCCGAACCGGACCGCCGGATGTGCGAAACTAAGCCACGGAGGATAGTATGGATGTGATCCTGCTCGAACGCGTCGCCAAGCTTGGCCAGATGGGCGAGGTCGTGCGCGTGAAGGATGGATTTGCGCGCAATTTTCTGCTGCCCAGAGGCAAGGCGCTGCGTGCCACGAAGGACAACAGGTCCCGCTTTGAAACGATGAAAGTCGAACTCGAAGCGCGCAATCTCGCGGCCAAGGGCGAGGCCGAGAAGGTCGCGAGTAAACTTGATGGACAGTCCTTCACGGTGCTGCGCCAAGCCGCTGAAGGGGGGCAGCTTTACGGCTCCGTAACGCCACGCAACCTGACCGCGCTGGTCACCGAGAGGGGATTTGCGGTGAACCGGAACCAGATTGCCCTCAATACGCCAATCAAGAGCGTCGGCTTACATAAGGTTCCGGTTGTGCTCCACCCGGACGTCGAGGTGACCATAAACGTCACCGTCGCTCGCAACCAGGATGAAGCCGGACGGATCTCTCGCGGAGAAGACATCACTCTCATGCGGGAGGAAGAGGAGCCTGCTGAGGCTGTTGCCGGAACCTTCTTTGAGCCGGAGGCGGCCGATGCACGCCGCAACCGGGAGGGCACCACGCCGGCCGCAGACGAGGCGGGCGCCGAGAAAAAGACCTGAAGCTATTCCTGGAAAGGAACCAGGGCTGGCGCGGCTGGCCTCGCCTGGGGCTGCACTGCCGCTGAAGGCAACTGCACTGGTGGCGCGGATGTCTGCGCTTCGCTCAGTGGCAACCGGGGCGAGGAGTTTTCGTCGGCGGCAGGCTGCGGCAATGCTCTCGCCTCGGATGTCGAGGCCGCACGCCTGCCTTTGGGCTGCGCTGATTTCGCCTGATCGCCGGTCGTCTGCTGTTGCGCGGGTAACTGCTTCGTAGCTTCGGCCGGGTTTTCGGCAGCGGCCGCTGGGCCACGTTTCGATTGTGCCGCCCGCGGCTCGGGCGGCGGCAACCGCGCCAGATAGGCAGCCATTATGGCCGCCTGTTCCGAACCGGACGTATAGTGCTGCCGCAAAAAGGCCGCGCTCGAACGCCGCAGTTCGCGCGCATCGCGATGGCAGACGGCACAGGCGTCGGCGAAGATTTGAGCCGGCGAGCGGCCGGCATCGATATTTCCCTGGGCATAGCACGGCCCTGCAACCGTCAAAGCCGGCACGACCCTCGCCAACCAAGCCAACCAAGCCAACCAACGGAGTCTCGACACCCAAAACCCCCTTGCCATGCCACGAACCGGCCGGTCCCCTGCCCTTTCGCACGATTGCGCCCAAGAACGAAAGCGCATTGCCGTCATGGGCGACATCTGTTGTAATATACAGTTTTGTGACGGCATTCGTATGAACTGAAGGCGGATCAGACAGTTGCTACCGATGACGGCAGATTATGTCGCTGGCGTGGCGAGCTTGGACTGGGCCTGTGGAGGCCCCGATGGACCGATTGCTTGAGATCATATTGAAGGCGTTGATTCGAACGGGCAATCTGCGGGTCACAACCGCCCGCGGCTCTACTTTTACGCTCGGCGATGGCACTGGACCGGAAGCGGCAATCCGCTTCACCTCGGCGGCGGCGGAGCGCGGCATTCTGATCGATCCTGAGCTTCGGTTCGGCGAAGCCTACATGAACGGGACGATTGTCGTCGAGCGGGGCTCGATCGCGGACGTGCTTGCGATCGTGCTGGCGCAGGGCCGCGACGGCCGGCCACCGCGCTGGGCACGCCCGCAGTGGGTGATGCGCTACCTTTACCGGCGGTTGAAACAGTTCAATCCGCGATACCGCGCCCAGCGCAATGTCGCGCGCCATTACGACCTCGATGACCGGCTTTACGCGCTGTTTCTCGATGCCGACCGGCAGTACAGCTGCGCGTATTTCGAAGCGCCCGATCAATCGCTCGATGACGCCCAACTCGCGAAGAGACGGCATATCGCGGCCAAACTTCTGGTTGGCGCGGGCCAGCGCGTCCTCGACATCGGCTGCGGCTGGGGCGGGCTTGCCCTCTATATCGCCGAACTGACCGGAGCGCGCGTGACCGGCGTCACCTTGTCCCGGGAACAGCACGCCTTCGCTTTGACGAACGCAGCCGAAAAGGGGTTGACCGGCGCGGTCAATTTCCGCCTGCAGGATTACCGTGACGTGGCCGGCAAGTACGACCGTATCGTCTCGGTGGGAATGTTCGAGCACGTTGGGGTCGGCTTCTACGATACCTTTTTTCGTCAATGTGCAAAGCTCCTCGACGATCGCGGCGTCATGCTCTTGCATGCAATCGGACGGTCGGAAGGTCCCAACGTAACCAATCCCTGGATAGCCAAATATATTTTCCCGGGCGGCTATATCCCGGCCCTGTCAGAGGTCCTGCCGTGGGTGGAACGGTCTGGCCTGCTCGTCACCGACATCGAGATCCTGCGCCTTCATTACGCCGAGACCCTGAAGCACTGGCGCGAGCGATTCCTCGCCCACCGCGAAGAGGCGGAGAAGCTCTACGACGCGCGGTTCGCGCGGATGTGGGAATTCTATCTTGCCGCCGCCGAGATGGCGTTCCGCGAGCAGGCCATGATGGTGTTCCAGCTGCAGCTCACCAAGCGCCAGGGCGTGGTGCCGATGACCCGTGACTATATTGCCTTGGAAACCGAGCGGCTTCGCACCCGGGAGAGCCGGTATCGACCGCCTTTACGGCTGGCGGGAGAGTGATTCCCTGTGGCTGCCAAGTGGCCGCGCATCGACGTCAAGACGCCGCACTCGAGCGATCTCGCATTCCGCTAATAACGGGGAAAGCTTCGAGATAAGCTTCACTTCCGACCGCTCCGGGCGTTTAATTGGGGTCAATCGTCCCAGCCGATCGCTTCCCCCGTTCGATTTCCAATCCGGCATGTTCCAATCCGGCATGGAAGGGGCTCACCGAGCGCATTAGCGCCCGATGGGCGCGTCCGAATGCGACCTTCGGCAAAGGCGATGCGAGCCGGTTTGGGCGAATCGGTCGACCGGCTCTGTTCAAGTGTTGGAGAGTGCCGTGTCCATAAGCCGTCACAATAACCAAAACACTGGGACGTCATGGCCGTCGAACCGTTTGCACGCAAAGCCACAGACAGCGCCGGCCCCTCTTATCGCTCGGCTCCGCACAACATCGAAGCCGAGCAATCGTTGCTCGGAGCCGTCCTCGTCAACAACGAGGCGCTCTACCGGGTCTCTGATTTTCTTGAGCCGTCGCATTTTTTCGAACCGATCCATCAGCAGATCTTCGAGATTGCCCGTAGCCTCATCCGTACCGGCAAACTCGCCTCGCCGGTGACGCTCAAGACGTTCCTCCCCGCCGAACTCAATATCGCAGGGCTGACGGCGCCTCAGTATCTCGCCCGTCTCGCCGCAGAAGCGACCACGATCATCAACGCCTCCGATTACGGGCGTACGGTCTATGACCTCGCCGTCCGCCGCGATCTCATCGCGATTGGCGAGGACATGGTCAACACCGCCTATGATGCGCCGGTCGATTTCGCACCGCGGGAGCAGATCGAAGACGCCGAGCGCAGGCTCTATGAGCTGGCGGAGGTCGGGCGATACGGCGGCGGATTTCAGAAGTTCGAGCAGGCCCTGACCACGGCCGTCGATATGGCGGCGCGTGCTTATCAGCGCGAAGGCAAGCTGTCGGGCTTGGCGACGGGTCTCAGGGACCTCGATATCAAAATGGGAGGCCTTCAGCCCTCGGATCTGATCATCATCGCCGGCCGGCCCGGCATGGGCAAGACTGCGCTCGCCACCAATATTGCCTATAACGTGGCCCGTGCCTGGCGTGGTGAGATACGCCCGGATGGGCATATCGACACCCTCAATGGCGGCATCGTGGGGTTCTTTTCTCTTGAAATGTCCGCGGAGCAGCTTGCCACCCGCATCATTGCCGAACAGAGCGGAATTGCTTCGAGCACAATTCGGCGGGGTGGCATCGATGAGCATGAATTCGAGCGCATCAAGGACGTGGCGATCGAGCTTCAGCACTTGCCGTTCTTCATCGATGAAACCGGCGGATTGACGGTTGCGCAGCTTGCAGCACGCGCGCGACGGCTCAAACGGCAGAAAGGCTTGAATCTTCTGGTGATCGATTACATTCAGCTCCTGCAGGGTTCGACCCGCCGCGCTCAGGAAGGCCGCGTGCATGAAGTCACCGAAATCACCACCAGCCTCAAGGCGCTGGCGAAGGAGCTCAACGTCCCGGTGGTGGCGCTGTCGCAATTGTCGCGTCAGGTCGAGAATCGCGACGACAAGCGGCCGCAGCTCTCGGACCTGCGTGAATCAGGATCGATCGAACAGGATGCAGACGTCGTTTTGTTCGTTTTCCGAGAGGAGTATTATCTCAGCAACAAAGAGCCGCGCCCGGGCTCTGACGAGCACATCAAGTGGCAGACCGAAATGGACGCCGCGCACGGCAAGGCGGAGATCATTATCGGCAAGCAACGCCATGGCCCGACCGGAACGGTGAACCTGCAATTCGACGCCACCGTCACCCGCTTCGACAATCTGGCCCGAGACGTGCCGGACCAGTATTAATCGCAAGATGACCGTTCTCGAACCAGGCCTGCGTCACCCCGAGCCCGCCTCTGTCGCACCGCCCGAAGCCGGTGGCGTGCTGGCCATCGATCTCACCGCCATCGAGAGCAACTGGAGAAAGCTCGCCGGGATGACCCTGCCGGTCGAATGCGCGGCCGTCGTGAAGGCGGATGCCTATGGCTGCGGGCTCGATCAGGTCGCAGCCAAGTTGTACAAGGCCGGCTGCCGGACCTTTTTCGTTGCCGACCTCGCTGAGGGTCGCCAAGTCCGCGGCCTTGCGCCCGAGGCAGTGATCTATGTGCTCAATGGAGTGTTTCCGAATACCGGGCGGGCGCTAGCAGATGCAAATCTGCGGCCGGTCATCAACAGCACGACCGAACTCGCCGAGTGGGATGCGTTTGTGGCGAGCAATGGCTGGCGCGGCGGAGCGGCGCTGCACATCGACACCGGCATGAACAGGCTTGGACTTTCCGTCGAGGAAGGTTTGGCAATTGCCCCTCGCATCAAATCCGAGAGTCATGGAATTGCGCTTTTGATGAGCCACTTGGCTTGCGCCGAGGTGCCGGATCATCCCTCGAACGATAAACAAATCCGGATCTTTCGCGAACTCCGCATTGCTTATCGCGGTGTGCCCTCCTCGCTGGCCAATTCTTCCGGGATTTTTCTGGGCGGCACGGCTCATTGCGACTTGGTCCGTCCCGGCGGCGCGCTCTACGGCGCCAATCCGACTCCGAACAAGATGAATCCGATGCGCCCCGTCATCGATCTCAAGGGCCGTATTGTCCAAGTCCGCCACGTCAAGAAGGGAGAAACCGTCGGCTACGGGGCGGCGTTCACGGCCGCTCGGACGAGCAGGCTTGCGATCGTGGCAGTCGGTTACGCCGACGGCTATCTGCGGGCTGCAGGGGCCAGCAGAGGCAAGCCGGCAGCCGAATTGATCGTGGCCGGCAGGCGATGTCCGATTGTCGGCCGCATTTCGATGGATGTGCTTGCCGTAGACGTGAGCGATCTTCCCGATGGAGCAGCGCGGCGCGGAGGCTTCGCAACTCTGATCGGTGGCGAATTGAGCCTTGAAGCTGTCGCAGCGGGAAGCGGCACCATCAACTATGAAGTACTGACAAGCCTTGGCCGCCGTTATCACCGCAGCTACACGGGCGCCTGAGCGTCATGGCGTCCCGGGCCGCAACTTTTCTCTGCCACAACTGCGGCGCGGCCTATGGGCGCTGGCAGGGCAAGTGCGACGGCTGCGGGCAATGGAACACCATCGCCGATGCGAATACCGGGATTTCTCCCCCGATGTCCGGACGCCGGCCGCGCAAGGGGCGCCTGTTCGCGCTGGAACCGCTATCAGGAGAGGCTCGCGAGGCGCCCCGCCTGGCCTCGGGCATGGCTGAGTTCGACCGCGTGACTGGCGGCGGATTCGTGCATGGCTCGGTGCTTCTCCTCGGCGGCGAGCCCGGCATTGGCAAATCGACCCTGCTCATCCAGGTAGCCGCGACGCTTGCGGCAGCCAAGCATTCGACGGTTTACATTTCCGGCGAGGAAGCGATCGCACAGGTGCGATTGCGCGCCGAGCGGCTGGGCCTCGGTAACGCCGAGGTGAGGCTTGCGGCGGAAACTTCGGTCGAAGATATCGTCGCTACCCTGTCGGAAAAGGCACCGCCTCGCCTTCTTGTCATCGATTCGATCCAAACCATGTGGACGGATGCGGTCGAGGCTGCGCCTGGAACCGTGACGCAGGTGCGTGGCAGCGCACAGGCTCTGATTCGCTTCGCCAAACAATCCGGCGCCGCGGTAATTCTGGTCGGCCATGTGACCAAGGACGGGCAGATCGCCGGGCCGCGGGTGGTAGAGCATATGGTTGACGCCGTGCTCACCTTCGAGGGCGAGGGCTCGCAGCAGTTCCGAATCCTTCGAGCGGCGAAGAACCGCTTTGGGCCGACGGACGAAATCGGCGTTTTCGAAATGACGGGCCTCGGATTGCGTGAAATCGCAAATCCGTCGGAGCTTTTTCTTTCGGAGCGCCACCTGGGCAGTGCGGGCACGGCTGTCTTTGCCGGCATAGAGGGCAGCCGGCCGCTTCTCGTCGAAATTCAGGCGCTGGTGGCGCCCACTTCCTTCGGGACGCCTCGGCGCGCCGTGGTCGGCTGGGATCAGAGCCGGCTCTCGATGGTCCTCGCGGTGCTCGAAGCCCATTGCGGCATGCGCCTTTCGGGTCACGACGTTTACCTCAATGTTGCCGGCGGGCTGCGCATTCAGGAACCGGCCGCCGACCTCGCTGCGGCGGCCGCGCTCGTCTCCTCGCTTGCGAATGTGACGTTGCCGTCGGATGCAGTTTATTTCGGGGAAATTTCCCTATCGGGAGCAGTGCGCCCGGTCGCGCAGGCCGCCGCGCGCATCAAAGAAGCACAAAAGCTCGGATTTAATCGCGCAGTCATGCCGGAGGCCGTCCGCCCAGAGGCCGGAAGCGACGCGGGTCTGATCCTGGAGCCCGTCGGATCGCTGTCGAGCCTGGTTGCAAATATCGCGGGCCAAAGAAGGGGAGGCGCTCCCAGGAACGTCCAGCCTGTAGCGGTAGGATGACGGGTGTTGCCCGATTCGGGAGCAATGCAATTGGGCGGACCGGGTTACGCGCTTTATGGAATCCGGCTATACAACCGCGGGCGGAGGTCGGCCGCCTTTCCCCCCGGCTCGATCCTCCGGGCAGGAAAACTCAGGAGGTTCGGGGCGAGGGGTCGGCAGAGCGTGCCGACCGAAAGAGGCGCGGCGTGAAATCCGATTCGCGGGCGTGCAGCGCCACAGTTCTGGAGGGGTTAGTCTGGAGGGGTTAGGATGTCGTCGCTGCCCATTACGCTGTTAGATCTGATCCTGATCGGCGTCATGCTGATCTCGGCAGTGCTTGCCATGATCCGCGGGTTCATCCGCGAAGTGCTCTCGATCGCCGCATGGGTAATTGCAGCAGGCGCTACGCTATATGCCTATTCCAAGCTGCTGCCCTACGCGAAATCGTATTTCAACAACGACATCATCGCGGCCGGTGTCGTGATCGGCGGAACCTTCCTGCTGACGCTGATCCTGGTATCTGTCGTCACTGTGCGTTTCTCCGACATGGTGCTGGACAGCCGGGTCGGAGCACTCGACCGCACACTCGGTTTCCTGTTCGGCCTGGGGCGGGGGCTGATTATCGTAGTCGTCGCTTTCCTGTTTTTTGCCTGGCTGGTCCCGGCGAGGACGCAACCAAGCTGGATTACGAACGCGAAATCAAAAGTTGTCCTGCAATCGACAGGCGACTGGCTGATGTCGATGTTGCCGGATGACCCGGAAAGCACCATCTTGAAACGGTTGAAGCGGCCGAAAATCGACGAAGGTGAGCCGCAGGACCCGGCTGCCGCCGACCGGGCTGGGAAGACTTGATCGTTTGGTGTGCGAGGCTTCCGGGTAGGGCTGCGGAGTGGGCGGGTATACCGAGGCTGCTGTCGAGAAATCAGATGAGCGCACTGATCGAGGCTGCTGATGCAACTGGCTCCCTGGACCTCGACGGCGACCGCCTGCGCGAGGAATGCGGGGTCTTCGGCGTGTTCGGACATCCCGATGCAGCGGCAATTACCGCACTCGGCCTCCATGCCTTGCAGCATCGGGGACAAGAGGCCGCCGGCATGGTTTCCTTCGACGGCAAGCGGTTTCATTCCGAACGCCGCATGGGACTCGTCGGCGATACCTTCTCCCGCCGCGAAGTGATCGAGCGGCTGCCCGGCAGCTCGGCGATCGGGCACGTCCGCTACTCCACCACCGGCGAAACCGTCCTGCGCAATGTGCAGCCGCTGTTCGCGGAACTCGATGGCGGCGGTTTCGCGATCGGGCACAACGGCAATCTCACCAACGGGCTCGCGCTGCGCCGTCAGCTCGTGCGCGACGGCGCCCTCATGCAGTCGACCACCGATACGGAGGTCATCCTGCATCTGGTAGCGCGCGCCCGTCGCAATCGCTTTATCGATCGCTTCATCGAGGGGCTGCGCCAGCTTGAAGGTGCCTACTCGTTCGTCGGTCTGACCAACAAGAAGCTGATCGGCGCGCGCGATCCGCTCGGTATCCGTCCCCTGGTTATCGGCAAATTGGATGCTTGCCCAATCCTTGCTTCCGAAACCTGCGCGCTCGACATCATCGGCGCGAAATATATTCGCGATGTCGACAACGGCGAGATAATCGTCTTCGACGAAGAGGGGATGCATTCGCACAAGCCTTTCCCGCCGATGCCGCCGCGCCCATGCATTTTCGAATATATCTATTTTTCGCGTCCGGACTCGATCGTCGGCGGCCGCCCGGTCTACGAGGTCAGAAAGACCATGGGGGCTCAACTCGCGCGCGAAGCACCAGCGGCGGCGGACATAATCGTGCCGGTCCCGGATTCCGGCGTGCCGGCAGCGATAGGCTATGCTCAGGCCTCCGGCATCCCCTACGAGCTTGGCATCATCCGCAACCACTACGTGGGCCGCACGTTCATTCAGCCCAGCCAGTCCATCCGCGAGATCGGAGTACGCTTGAAGCATTCTGCCAATCGGGCGGTCGTAGCCGGCAAGCGCATCGTTCTTATCGATGATTCTCTCGTGCGCGGCACTACGTCCGTCAAAATCATCAAGATGATGCGCGATGCCGGAGCCAGCGAAGTGCACATGCGCATCGCCAGCCCGCCGATTACGCATTCCGATTATTACGGCATCGACACTCCTGAGCGCGACAAGCTGCTCGCCGCCACTCATGATCTCGAAGCGATGCGGGAGTTCATCGGCGCGGACTCGCTCGCTTTCCTGTCGATAGACGGCATTTATCGCGCCATGGGATACGAGAAGCGCGACCCCGTCCGCCCGCAATTCACCGACCACTGCTTCACGGGCGACTATCCGACGCCGCTCACCGATCAGGCCGCGCAGGATCATGCACCGCGCCAGCTGTCGCTGCTCGCGGAGGCGAGCTAAACTAATCCGCTGTGGCCCCTCCCCTTGCCGGAAAGATCGCGCTGGTGACCGGCGCCTCGCGCGGCATTGGCTATGCAACGTCCTTGGTGCTCGCGCGCGCAGGCGCCCACGTGATCGCGGTTGCACGCACCGTCGGCGGGCTCGAAGAGCTCGATGACGCCATTGGCGCCGCCGGCGGCTCGGCGACGCTCGTTCCCCTCGATCTCAAAGACCATGCAGGCATCGCGCGTCTCGGTGCGGCGCTCGGCGAGCGCTACCGCCGGCTCGATATCCTGATCGGCAATGCCGGCCTGCTTGGTCCCCTTTCTCCCTTGAGCCATGTCGAGCCGAAAGCGTGGGATGACGTGATCGCAATCAATGTCACGGCAAACTGGCATCTGATCCGCTCCATGGATGCACTGCTGCGCGCTTCGGCGGCCGGGCGCGTTGTCTTTGTAACCTCGGGGCTCGCAACGAACCCCCGCGCCTATTGGGGGCCCTACTCAGTTTCCAAAGCTGCACTGGATGCACTGGCTCGCACCTATGCGGCCGAGACTGCGAGCAGCAATGTTCGGGTGAACCTGCTGAGCCCGGGTCCGACGCGGACGCGAATGCGAGCAACTGCGATGCCGGGGGAGGATCCGCTGTCGCTCAAACCTCCCGACGCGGTTGCAGAAAAAATTCTCGACATGTGCCTGCCGCAGTTCCAGGAAAACGGGAGAATCTACGATTTCCGCCAGGGCCGGCTGGTCGAATACTGACCGCCGCCGGCAGACTCACCGTTTCCGGTGTTTGCGGCCGACGAAGGGGTTCTGCTTCTCGCGTAACGTCAGGCGAATGGGGGTGCCCGGCAGGTCAAAGGCGTCCCGCAGGGAATTGATCAGATATCGGCGGTAGGTTTCGGGAACGGCATCCGCCCGGCTGACGAACAGGACGAAGGTTGGCGGCCGAGCTTTCGGCTGGGTGAGGTATTCAAGGCGGTTGCGCTTGCCCCCCAGAGCCGGCGGCGGGTGCGCTTCTATCATTGCGTGCAGGAATCGATTGAGGGCGGCCGTCGGCACCCGGCGGTTCCATACGGCATAGCTGTCCAGCACCGCCTGCATCAAACGATCGAGACCGCTGCCGGTAAGACCAGAGACGGCGACAACCGGCACTCCCTTGACCTGCGGGAGTTGATGGTCGGCATCGGCGCGCAACTTCCCGATTGCGCCCGGCGACCTCTCGACAAGGTCCCATTTGTTCATCCCGATGACCAAAGCCCGGCCCTCGCGCTCGACCATGTCCACGATACGCAGGTCCTGCTCTTCAAACGGCCGCTCAGCATCCATCAGCACGACGACCGCCTCAGCGAAACGCACGGCGTTGAGTGCATCGGCCACCGAAAGCTTTTCGAGCTTCTCTTCGATGCGGGCACGACGCCGCAGCCCTGCCGTATCATGAATGCGGAACGTGCGCCCACGCCACGTCACCTCGACAGCAATCGCATCGCGCGTAATTCCGGCTTCAGGGCCCGTTAGCAGCCTTTCTTCTCCGACAAGGCGGTTTACCAGCGTCGATTTGCCCGTATTCGGGCGTCCAACGACAGCAATCCGAGTCGGGCGAGCAAGGCTCGCCTCGTCATCGCCAGGACGCTTGTCGTGCAGCGAAGGCTTGGTCTGGTCGGGCAACGCATTGCGCAGCGCGTCATAAAGATCTGCTAATCCTTCACCATGCTCGGCAGACAGAGGGACGGGCTCGCCAAGGCCAAGTGCATAGGCTTCCAATAGTCCTGATTCTGCCGCCCGGCCCTCGCTCTTATTGACCACAAGAATGGCCGGCTTGCCGGATCGCCGGACCAGATCGGCGAACCCGCGGTCAACGGGGGTCGCTCCGGCACGCGCATCGATCAGAAACAGGATAGCATCGGCTTTGGCGATGGCTGCTTCTGTCTGAGCCAGCATGCGGCCGGTCAAGCTCTCCGGTGCTGCTTCCTCCAGCCCCGCTGTATCGATGGCTGTGAAGGCGAGATCGCCAAGGCGACCCCGGCCCTCGCGGCGATCGCGCGTGACGCCCGGCTGATCGTTCACCAAGGCCAGCCGTCTGCCGACCAGACGGTTGAAGAGCGTCGATTTGCCGACATTGGGCCGGCCGACAATAGCGACCGTGAAGCTCATGAGCGCCGCCGGCGCGCCTTACGCAAAGGACGTTGTTGCCTGGCCGCGATGCTGGGCGCAATTACCGGGCCGGTGGGGGATCCGGCCATTGTACGCCGCCGCCCGTCCCGGAGCGCGGCGGATCCGGCCATTGGACGGCGCCCGACTGCTGGCCCGGAGGGGTCGGATCGGGCCACTGCTCGGCCGAAGGCTGCTGCTGGCCGGACTGGCCTGCTTGCGCGTCAGAACGGCGAACTGTGATCGGTGTCGGCCGCGACGGGGTTTCGGCCGTAGCCGGCTTCGCGGCAATTTTCGGCTTCGGCTTGGCCTTGGGCTTGGCTTTCGGCTGATCGTCCCCGGCAGCCTTCTGCGCCAGCGAACCGTCCTGATCGGCGTCAGACCCGGGCTGATATCCCTTGACGAGTTCGGGAGGAATACCTTTCGATACTCCCGGAACGCCGTCCGGGAACACCGGCTTGCGTTCCCCTGGCAGCTTCTTTTTGCTGCTGAGGAAATCGCCGGAAAACCACTCGCCCGGATCGATGGTGAAGTCACTCATGCTTTCGCAGCCGGCGAGCGACAACGCCAGCGTGCATACGGCAAACGCAATCCCCGCGCGTCCCTTCACTATTGCGTCCTTCAGCCCTTGTTGTCGGCTGCGACCAAGGCAGCAAGTATTTCGATTCGGCTACGGATGTCGGCCGGCGCCTGAATATCGGTCAGGATCATGTCAAACCATTGCTTGGCTGCCGGGATATCGCCCGCCCGCCATGCGGCCAACGCCAGCAGTTCGCGCGCTGTATAGCGATAAGGCCGCCCGTCGGCGGCAAACGGCTCCAGTTCCTTGCGCGCATCGCTGAATGAGCCCGCATCGACAAGAAGCGCGCCGGCACGAATGCCGGCAAGATCCTGCAATTCCGGGCCGACGGAGCCGTCGCCAGCGATCTTCTCGTAGGCCGCGATGGCCGCCTTGGCATCGGTCTGGCTGAGTTCGGCAGCTTGGCGCAGCCGCGCCAAGCTGCGATAGCCGGCAGTTCCATCAGGGACGATTTTGCCAAACGCGGCTTCCGCTTCCGTATGCTTGCCTTCCTGAGAAAGCTCGACAGCAGCCTCGAAGGCGGCGCCAGTCTCCGCGGCCCGCTTGGCCTCCCACCATTCATAAGCCCGCCAGGAAGCCACCCCAATGAGGATGAGTGCTATGCCGGCGAAGACGAAATTCTGATAGCGCTGCCACAGCTTGAGAAGCTGTTCTCGCCTTACTTCCTCATCGACTTCCTGGAAGATGTCGGACACGAAAAACCTGCCCTTGCACGCCCTAGCTCAGCTGCGCCACCCGTTCATCCGCGCGATAGCTTATTGATGTGGCAGGGGCAAGGCAAAGGCCGGACCCGGGATGCAATGCAGGGGGGTCAAAAACTCTGCGGAGCCAATCTCATTTGGTCCTGGCGCGCATGGGATAGACGTGCTCCGGGCCCGGAAAAGCGCGCGAGCGGACCTCCGCCGCATAATTGCGAATCGCCGCTTCGATGCCGGGCCCGAGATCCCCGTACTGCTTCACGAATTTTGGCACCCGCGGCGAGAGACCAAGCATGTCTTCGAGCACCAGAATCTGGCCATCGCAGGCGGCGCTGGCGCCGATGCCGATGGTGGGAATAGGAACCTGTGCGGTGATTCGCCGCCCGAGCGGTTCGGCAACGGCCTCGAGCACGACCGCAAAAGCACCGGCTTCAACGACCGCCATGGCATCCGCCTCGATCGGCTCCCAATCGGCCTCGTCCCGGCCCTGGGCGCGGAAAGAGCCAAGCGTATTGATCGACTGCGGCGTGAGGCCCACGTGGCCCATCACCGGAATGCCGCGCTCGACCAGAAACGCGATGGTCTCGGCCATCCGGCGCCCGCCTTCGAGCTTGATCGCCCCGCAATAGGTTTCCTTGAGCACGCGCACACAGGACGAAAACGCCTGCTCCTTGGAGGCCTCGTAGGAGCCGAACGGCATGTCCACCACCACCAGGGCGCGCTTCGAGCCACGCATCACCGCCTGCCCCTGGAGAATCATCATTTCGAGCGTCACCGGCACTGTCGTTTCGAGCCCGTGCATCACCATGCCCAGCGAATCGCCGACCAAAATGATGTCGCAGTAGCGGTCGACCAGCCGCGCCGTGTGGGCGTGATAAGATGTCAGGCAGACGATCGGCTCGCCGCCCTTGCGAGCGCGGATGTCGGGGGCGGTAAGGCGCTTGATTTCTCTCTGCGCGGACATGGCGTTCTCTCAAACGATTTTCACTCGAACAGCTTGGCGATGTTAGCAATTGGAAGAAACAGCTTGAATGGCTACGGCCAACACCCTGCCACTTCAAGCCGCATCACAGTGCAGCCGATGAAGGCTTCCTGTGGTTAAAGGCCCATCCGCCGCGGCGACCTCTTGACCACCGGGCGAGAACAAAGCATAAACAGCAGTTTCAAAGGGGCGCACGGGCTGTGCAGCTTGCGACCGAGTATACCGAGCTGTTTCGGCACGTCAGTGCCGAAAAGGCGGCGCTTTACCGCTGCATCATGGACGTGTTCGCGGCAGCCAAGCGCCAGTATCGGCTCCAGCTGCGTCCCGATGAGGTCTTGGCTGAAGCGAACTGGCCCGGACCGCCCCCGCAAATCGAGGAGATCAACGCCGCTCTGGCCCAGCTCACAGATTGGGGCAACCTGGAATCGCATCCAGATACCGCTCGAGTCTCGAGCCTCAGCGACTTCTACCGCGCACGCTTTCTTTATCGGCTCTCCCACGGTGGCGAGGCAGTGGAGTCGGCGCTGGCCGTGTTTGCACAGACCCTTGCCCGTCGCGCCGAACTGCAAACGGTTGCACTCGAAGACATCACGAGCCGGCTCCACGCCCTCGTCACTTTGGCGGGCGACACCGACCCAGATGGCGCGAAGATCCACACCTCGATGCGCGATCTGGTGCATGTGTTCGAGGGATTGGCCGAGAACGCGCAGGCGTTCATGGCCGGTGTGGGGCGTACGATCGAACTCCAGCAGGCCGATGCTGCTGCGGTAGCAACCTACAAGCGCCGGCTGATCGATTATCTTGAGCGATTCATCGGCGACTTGGTGCGCCGCTCGGACACGATTGGGCGGCTGATTATCGCGCTCGAACCGCACATCCATGCCATGCTCGAGCAGATTGTCGAGCGCGAAGCGCGCGACGCGGCGCCCGACGATACACGCGACCGGGCGGATGCAAGAGACCGCTACCGCAATGCCTGGCATGAACGCTGGCAGGGGCTGCGCGGCTGGTTTCTCAGCACCCGGAACGAGCCGCCCCAGGCGGAATTGCTGCGGGGGCGCGCGCGCTCGGCTATTCCACAGCTTCTGGGGGCGATCGCCGCGCTCAACGAACGGCGCAGCGGCCGCAGCGACCGCTCCGCCGATTTCCGCGTGCTCGCCGGCTGGTTTGCGGGCTGTGAGGACGACAATGCCGCGCATCGACTCGCGCGCGCCGCCTTCGCTCTTAATCCGGCCCGCCATTTCCTGCTCAATGCCGAGGCCGACGCCGAATTACCGGCCAGTACGTCGTGGGCGGATGCCCCGCCGCTGCGCGTTCATCCCCGCCTGCGCGAATACGGCGAAGCTGCGCCCCGGGGTCCGCTGCCCCGCGTCCGGGATCGCGCCTATGATCGAGCGCGTCTGGCCGTCCAACTCGCGCAAGAATCGCTGCAGGTCGAGACAGCGCGCCGGCGACTCGCCACCGGCCAGCCAGCGCGCCTGTCGGACCTGGGAGAACTCGATATCGACGCATTCGGCCTGTTCCTGGCGTTTCTGGGCGAGGCGCTCAGCGAACAGCGGGGACCGGATGCTTCCGTAGAGAGGCGCACGGGCGATGGCTTGTTGCACATCCGGCTAGAACCGCTCGCGCCCCACACCTGCGCCACGATTACAACCCCGCACGGGGTCTTTGCCGGGCGGGATCATCTGATCACGATCACTCCATCCTGGATGACCGATGGCGCTGAACGACGATAGAGACAGCCGCAGTATCCGTGAACGACAGCAACAGGCCCGGCGCGAGGAGTTCCGTACCGCGGTCCGGGCCCTGCTGATGAGGCCGCTGATGAGCGCCAGCCACGAGGATTTTACGGCAGTGCGTCGCCATGCGGAATCGCTGCGCGACTGGTTTGCGCGAGAGGCCGGGTGGATGCTCCATCTGGAACGCGACGGAGCGCGCCTGTTCAAGCGGCCGGCGGACCTGACCGACAGCACGCGAGGTCTGCCCGGTTATGAGCGTCGGCGTTATGTGCTGTTGTGCCTCGCTTGCGCCGTACTCGAGCGTGCGGATCCGCAAATCACCCTGCGCATCCTCGGGGAGCGGCTGCTTGCGTTAGCTGCCGATCCGACGCTTACTTCGCTCGGGTTCACCTTCACGCTCACCGCTCAACACGAGCGGCGCGACCTCGTGGCCATCTGTCGCACTCTTCTCGATCTGGGAGTCCTGCAGCGCGTCGCCGGCGACGAGGAGTCGTTCGTGCTTGCCGGAGGCGATCAGGGCGATGCGCTTTACGACGTCCAAAGGCGCATGCTTGCCGGCCTGCTTGCGGCGGTGCGCGGCCCTTCGACCTGGCCGACGGAAGAATCGCCCGCTACCCTGGAAGGACGGCTGCATGCGCTGGTGGATGGGCATGTTGCGGATAACGAGGAGGGCCGACGTACAGCGCTGCGCCACCAGCTTGCACGCCGGCTTCTCGACGACCCGGTAATCTACGTCGAGGCGCTCGATCCAGAGACTCACGCTTATTTCGCCAATCAACGCGGAGCCATGGCGGCGCGTCTATGCGAGGCAACCGGTCTCATGCCGGAGCAACGCGCGGAAGGGCTGGCGCTCACGGACGAGAGCGGCTCGCTCACGGACGTCGCGATGCCGGCGGAGGGCACCGATGCGCATGTGACCCTTCTGGTCGCGGAATATCTCGCTCGTCGCGCACGCCGAAGAACAACGGACAGCCTCGAACCGGCAGGCCCTCTTGACACCGTCGCAGTCGAGGAAATCGCCGGCCACCTCCGCGAACTCAAGGAGCGCTTTGGCCGCTACTGGCGCAAATCGGCGCGCGAACCCGGGAGCGAACACGAATTGACCGTCATTGCGACCGAACGGCTGGAGAAACTGCAATTGATCGGCCGGGCAGCGCAGAGCGTGCGTCCACGGCCGGCCCTTGCGCGCTTTGCTCTCGGCGAAGCCGACATTCACCGTTTCGGAGAAGCCCAACGCGCCCTTACTCTGGGCGAGCCACAATGAATTACAACGTCGGCCTGCTTTCACAAACCTCCGAGAAACCAGCACTGCCGCAGCCGACGCGGGAGCGCTGGCAACCGCTTCGGATGGGTTTGGTCGAGCTTTTCCATTACGACAGCGAAGAGTTCTGGTTCCGCGACGGTCACCTGCTGCTGCGCGGCAACAACGGCACCGGCAAATCGAAGGTGCTGTCATTGACGTTGCCGCTACTCCTGGATGCGCAGCTCAAGCCGTCCCGCATCGAGCCCGATGGCGACGCCACGAAGAAAATGGCCTGGAACCTGCTGATGAACAGCTACGACAGGCGTATCGGTTATGCCTGGATCGAGTTTGGCCGCCTCGCCGCGGACGGCAGCCCGCGCTTTCTCTCGCTCGGAGCAGGACTCTCAGCCGCAGCGGCGCGCCCGCAAGTGGAAGCGTGGTTCTTCCTCGTCGATGAGGCCGATGGTTCCCGCATCAACGAGGATATCTGGTTGGTGAATCCTCAGCGCGTGGTGCTCTCGAAGGAGCGCCTGCGCGAATTACTTCAAGGCCGCGGCCAACTATTCGAAGCAGCGAGGGATTACCGCCGGGCCGTTGATGAGCGCCTGTTTCGCCTCGGGCTCAAACGATACGACGCGCTGATGGACACGCTCATTCAGCTGCGCCAGCCGCAATTATCGAAGCGACCCGACGAGGGAGCACTCTCGAACGCGCTGACCGAGGCGCTGCCGCCGCTCGCGCCCGAGTTGCTCAGCGATGTGGCCGAAGCCTTTGGGCAACTGGAGGAGGATCGACGTCAGCTCGGCGAGTTCCAGAGTCTGGCCAAGGCCGTAGATCGATTTGACCAGCGATATCGCGCCTATGCGGGTACTCAGAGCCGCCGGCAGGCACGCGTCCTGCGGCAGGCACAGACCGAGTTCGACAATGCCAGCCGAGCGCGCAACGAAGCACTGCTTCGTTTCGATCAAGCAAAGGCCGAAGAGGACGGTGCTCGCGCCGCCTGCCAGGAACAGGAAAGTGCATTTGGGCGCGCACGGGCCCGACTCGACGCTTTGCGTGCTGATCCGATCATGCAGGATGCGAATGCTCTCGATCGCGCCGAAAGGGATTTGGCCGCGCGCCAACACGCGCTGGAGATTGCATCGGCTGCAGTGGACGAAGCGAACCGACGCTTGCAGAGGAGTCTCGATGACATAGAACGTGCGGAACGACGCGCCAAGGAAGCTGAACGGAAATTGAAAGAGCTGCGTGCCGAAACCATGCGCCATGCGGCCGCCGCAGGCATTGCGATCTCGCATGGCGAGAACTCACTCGTTGCTCTCGACGCCGCAGCGCTGATCTCGTTGGCACAGCGCGACTTTGACCGAGCCGAGGCAGATCTCCACAACTTGATCGCGCGGCGGCGCGATCAGATCGCGCTGCTGCAGCAGCGCCGGAGCGAAGTCGAGCGGGCCGAGCAAACGCATTCGCATGAGCACCGCATTCGAGCCGATCGCCAGGCCGAGGCGGAGACAGCAACGGAGCGCCGAGGGCAAGCCGACGCGGAGGTCGAACGGCAGGGCCAATTCCTCACTGATAGCTGGGAACGTCACCTCGGCGGGTTGGAGCAACTCATTATCGGGCCTGAAGAGACGATCGCAGCCCTGACTGCTCTGGCTGAATGGGTCGTCGCAATCCGCGGTGAAAATCCGGCCAGGCAAATCTTGCATGCGGCGCAGCAGCGGGCGGTTGAACGATTGGCCGAACGCAGTACTGCGCTCGATGCGCGGCGCCTGGCATGCGAAGCTGAAATTTCCGAGATCGAGAGCGAGCGCAGCCGCCTCGAAGCGGGGGTCGATCCGGGTCCACTCGTGCCATACACCCGCGCCCCCGATATCCGGGCCGGGCGCGAAGGTGCGCCTCTCTGGTGGCTCGTGGATTTTCACGAGGGCCTGTCCGACGCGCAACAAGCGGGGCTCGAATCCGCCCTCGAAGCATCCGGCCTGCTCGATGCTTGGGTCTCGCCCGACGGTTCTCTCCAGACCGGCGACGGACGCAGCTGGCTTTACGATACACAAGCGCTGAAACGTCCGGCCCTGCCCCTGTCGCTTGCGGACTGGCTCGATCCTGCGATCCCTCACGAGAGTCCAGTACCGGCCGCAACCGTGGCGCAGATACTCTCCGGCATCGCCTGCGCGAGCGATGATGTAACCGAAGCCGAAGCCTGGATCTCTCCCGATGGCCGGTTTCGCCTCGGCGCCTTGACGGGTGCGTGGATGAAGGCGAGGCCAGTTCATATCGGCCGCACCGCCCGTGCTGCAGCACGCATACGAAGACTGGCGGAGATCGCAGAACGCCTCCGGCAGCTTGGGGACGAGAACGCAACCGTGCGGGCCATGGCGGAGCAGATCACGTGCGACCGCCGCCAAGCCGATGAAGAATGGCGAAGCGCACCCGCCGACGATGTCCTGCGCAGCGCCCACGTCAAGGCAGCCTATGCGGCACGCGATGCCCAGAGCGCGTTTGCGAAACTGAGCGAGGCGGAGGAACGGCTTTGCGCAGCCGAACAGGGATTGAAAGCTGCTCGCGACCGGTTCGCTGCCGATGCCGCCGACATGCGCCTTCCCGAAGGCGCAGAGGCGCTGCTCGCCGTCCAGTCCGCGCTGGACCGCTATCGCGATACGTTGGCGCAGCTAATGCCAGCCGGACACGAGTTGCGGTTGGCCTTTCCGGAGTTGGTTCGGTGCCGGATGCGCGAGAACGAAGCGCGCGAAGATCTGACGAACAGCAAGGAACGCGTTGCGGCCGCCCGCACTGAATGCGACGAAACCTCGGCTCGATTCGAGGCATTGCGCAATGCCGTGGGCGCCAAAGTCGACGATCTCAAACGGCAGCTGGGGGCTTCGATAGACGCCGAAAAAGCGTGTGAGGCCGCTCTGGCGCGGGCACGGTCGGCTTTGAGTAGCGCTGGCGAGCAGCGTGCGGTGGCAAAGGAAAAAGCCAGATCCGCCGCGGAGCTGTTACAGCAGCGGAGCGAGGCGCGTGCGCTTGCGGTGGTACGCTGGCAGCAGTTCGTTGCAGCCGGCCTGCTCGCGGCTGCGGCCCCGGATATCGAAATAGCGGATACGGGGATGCCGTGGACAATCGATCCCGCGCTGAGCTTGGCGCGACGGACCGAGCAGGCTCTCTCGGATCTTAAGGACGATGAGGAGTCCTGGTCGCGCGTGCAGAAGCAGATGAACGAGGAGTTTGCCGAACTCGGGCGCGCGCTCACCGCCCTCGGCCACCAGACAGTGGCTGAAATGGGAGATTGGGGCTTGGTTGTGCACATCGTGTATCAGAATCGGCCGGAAAGCCCTTACCGGCTCGCCGTTCGGCTCGCCGATGAGATTGCGCAACGCAGCGAATTGCTGAGCGCCAGGGAACGCGACGTATTGGAGAAGCATCTGCAGGAGGAGATCGCGGCCGAGATCCAGCGCCTGTTGCAGAACGCGGAACGGCAATGCGACGCGATCAACAAGGAGCTGCACAAGCGCCCCACGTCTACAGGCGTGCGCTTTCGCCTGATCTGGCAGACACTGACCGAAGAGGAAGGTGCGCCGGTCGGGCTCGAAGCGGCACGCAAGCGGCTGCTCAACACCAGCGCGGATCTCTGGTCCGCCGAGGACCGCAGCGTCGTCGGCGCGATGCTGCAACAGTGCATTCTGGCTGAACGTGAGCGCGCGGATTCTCTTCTTGGCGGGAGCGGAAGCCTGCTCGATCAGCTCGCGACTGCGCTCGATTACCGGCGCTGGCACCGGTTTCGCGTGGAACGGTGGCAAGATGGCCGCTGGCGCAAGCTGTCGGGACCGGCGTCGAGCGGCGAACGCGCGCTCGGCCTTACAGTGCCGCTCTTCGCGGCCGTGGCGAGTTTCTACAGCCAGGCGAGTTATCCCTTGGCGCCGCGGCTGATGCTGCTCGATGAAGCTTTTGCCGGCATCGACGATGCCGCCCGCGCGCATTGCATGAGTCTCATTCGAGAATTCGATCTCGACTTCGTCATTACCAGCGAGCGCGAATGGGCCTGCTATGCCGAACTGCCCGGTGTCGCGATTTGCCAACTGCAGCGCTCAGAAGGAATCGACGCCGTATTTGTCTCGCGTTGGACCTGGGACGGCCGAGCCAGGAGACGCGAAGCCGACCCTGATCGCAGGTTTGCGCTGCAATGAACGAGGCGGCGGACGCGCGCTTGCACCGTCTGCTCGGAGGCGATCAGCTCGCTTCGCTGCGCAAGCGCCTGCGACGGCGTTTCGAGCGCTCCCCGGTCGACCGGCCGCTTGAATACATTCGCATCGGCGGACTGGCCGCAGCGGAGCACGCGGCGCTCGCCTCGCTTATCGGCCGCCCGCAACGCTACTCAAAATCCTTGCAGATCGATCTTCGTGCTGTCGATACGATCGTGCAGCGGTCCGGGATCGCGGCCTCGCTGCGAGAGGCGCTGGAGCGACTCGATGGCCCCATTGCCAATGTCGCCGCGAGGCGGCTCGCGCTTGAAACTCTCTGGTCCAACGTAATCTGTGGCTGCCAATATCCCGATCTGGTTCGTTTGCTCCGAACCCCGGAGGGGATTGGACTTCTCAAGCGCCTCTCGAAGCAGGACGCTGTCACAGCGTCACAGCTGTGCCGGCGTGCAGACGCGGTTTTGCGGCAACTGCCGGCCAAAGGGCTTACGCGTTCGCAACTTGCTGCCGAGACCCTCGGCGATGCTCATGCGCTCGACAATGGCCAGCCAGTAGCGACCATCGTGCTCGCGGCATGGCGGCGGCTTGCCGGAGCCGGAAGTGAACATCAGCTGACAGAAACAGAACGCGATCCGCAAGCAGCCGTCACCATTGAGCGGACACGCGACATCTGGGCCAGCGCCGGCGTTCTCGTTAACGAGCTCGCACGGCCGGTGCTGTTTCTTAACCTGCCGACCAGGAGTTCGGAACAGGGAGCCTGGCGACGCGGGGAGCCGTCGTATCTGTCGCTACAGGCCTTGCTTCGCTCTCCGCCATCATGGGACGTAGCCGGCCGGAAAGTCTACGTCTGTGAAAATCCCAACCTGATTGCGATTGCCGCAGACAAGTGGGGGCAGAATTGCGCCCCGCTGGCGTGCACTGACGGCATGCCCGCGGCTGCTCAGCGAACCTTATTATCGCAACTCGCGCAGGCAGGGGCGCGCCTCTGTTATCATGGCGACTTCGACTGGCCGGGACTGCGTATTGGGAATTACGTCATCCGCAAATTTGGTGCAGAACCATGGCGCTTTAGCGCAGCTGATTACCTGGCCGCAATTCCAACGATTGCGAATCTGGGACAATCTATCCAAGGCACGGCCGTCGAAGCGTGCTGGGACACAGCGCTCGCCGCCGCCATACAGCAACAGCGAATGTTTGTTGCTGAAGAGGCTCATGCTCCGCCTTTGCTGCGGGACCTCGACAGCCGCTGTTTGTAGCCGGATTGCCAAGTAACCGCGGGTTCCGGGCAAGCCTGAAGCCACTGCCGGCGTGGCAGACGCTGCCGTGCCTTCACAGAACTCCGCGGCACGAGCAGCATTCCGTGGCTGACGCGAGATAACGCTGGGAAGAGCGTCAGTCTATGCGCGCCAAGACCTGTTCCAGTGCCGCAAAGAACCGTTGCCATCCGCCTTTGGCGCCCTCGTAGTACTGCGGCTGATCCGGCCGGAAGCCCGACTGCTCCATGCGCACATGCGTGCCGGCGTCAGTGGGGGCCAGAGTCCAGGTTACCACGGTCTTCAGATCGTAGGCGCTCCAGGTGTAGGACAGCGTTTTGTTCGGCTCGGCTGCCAGGACTTGACAGTCAACGACGCCCCAGTCTGCGCGAAGCTTGAAATGCTGGCCCACCACAGGCGTGAAGTCGTTCTTCATGAGCCACTCCTCGATCAGGTGTGGTTGGGTGAGCGCGCGCCAGATCCTTTCTGGCGGAAAAGGCAGCTCCCGTTCGACAACGACGGAGAGCGTTTCGGTCGACGCCTCGTTCATTGGTCCATCCTTTTGATCATGTTTTCGAGGTGATCAAATCGGCTTTCCCAGAAGCCGGATGATGGGTCAGGAGGGAAGATGCCGCAATGCCTTGCCCTTGTGCAGCGCGACGTGATCCGTCTTGTCACTTTTGATCTCATATTGCGGCTCATCCTCGCTCGCATGATGGACGTAGCCTTTGTAATTTACATCGCTCGTGTGCACCCGCACGATATGGCCGCTAACCCGGCCAGCCTCCGAATTCCAACTTACGTGATCGCCGACTTTGAATGTCTTTGCCATGGTCGACCTCATTCTCCAAAGCATCACGCATCGCAGCACCCGGGACCAATGTCTTCGAGCTGAGATAAGTCGTTTCGTATCCGTTTACGATCAATTTCGCTCGACTGGCCTACAAGCCATAGCTGAACCGCCCGGTTGACGTGCCGCCAAATGACGATCGAGGTGTAGTGCGGCACGGCGATATCCTTTCCAGCTGATGCGCAATCAGGCCGCCGATCGGTTCTACGCCACACCCCCTGGCCTGGCCCCCACATTACGAATCGGGTGATAGGATGGCTCGATGAATGTAACCGTCAGAGAAATGGATGCATCCGACCGGGCCGCCTGGGCGGCAATGCGGACCGAACTCTGGCCTGACGAGCCCTTGAGCGTGCACCAAAGTGAACTTAGGGAGTTCCTGCAACGAGGCAATTTCTGGGGCTTCGTCGCGGAGGTTCCCAACGGCGAAGCGGCCGGGTTTGCCGAATTCGCGATCCGAGATTACGCCAATGGCTGTCTCGGCCGGCCAGTCGCCTTTCTTGAAGGAATCTGGGTGAAACCACAATTCAGGCGACAAGGGATTGGCGCCCGCCTGCTGAAAGCTGTTGAGGCGTTTCTGACCGCGCGTGGGTTCACCGAACTAGGTTCCGATGCTGCGATCGACAACCGGGAATCGCATGTCGCCCACGCTGCCTGGGGTTTTAAGGAAACCGAGCGGGTCGTGTATTTTCGAAAGGATCTGAAGCCGGTCGGCAGCTGATTGCAACCCAATAGGAGAGTCGATCGCGCACTGGGGATTTCGACTGCCGAACAGCAGTTCTACTTCGACGATTCCGAAGCACCTCTTGCGAAGGACTTGCGTCGTCAAGAACGAGCGCCAGACTGAGGGAAAGCTGCGCCGAGCGGCCTCGGCGTCGCGACCGTCTAGCGCCGTGCCGCCTCGGCCCGCTGGCGCCGGCGCAGTTGGCGCAGCGACAGCGCGTGCAGCAGGATTGAGCTCGGCACTACGAAAGCAGGGGTCAGCACACCTGGATAAGCCCCGGCACCGATGCTCGATACACTCGGAACGATGAACTGGAGCGGGCCGGGCGAGGTGATCATCCCCAAGGTGATCGCGACGACGAAGTCGACGAGACCGAAAATATTCCAGATGATTGCCGCCCTTCGGCCCTCAGCGGCGCCGATCGCCACGGCGGTCGCCGCCGGCACGGCGAACAGGCCGGTCAGAACATCGCCAATTCCCGCCGGCAACGCGAACACGCCCGGCAGCGTGCCGTGGAGCCAGGCAGCGAGAGCCCAGCTGCCGAATACGCGGTAAAGCTGAAGAGCCACGAGCCAGCTCGCTGGCATCGCATCCAGCACCTCTCCGATCCGCTTCGACGACAGCAATAACGGCGCGCCGATGATCAACGGCAGGAAGACCGCCAGCGGCAACATCGGTAAGGGTGAGGCGCCTGTATGGAAAACACCATTGATCGCCGCGCTCCAGGATACAGCGAACCAAAGCGTGTATGGGACCATGACTGCGAGCCAGGTCATGCGGCGTTGGCCCGGCGTCAGTTCGGTGCTTTCGAGGCCGAGCCACAGACCGACCGCAATAACTCCATGGGCCATCAACTGATGGGCCGTGGTCTGAAAACCGCTGGCCGGGATGATCGGCTGCCAGTAGATCAGCAGTATCCACAGCAGCGTGAGCGGCGCGAGCCAAAGCAGGTTGCGCGAGACGGAGCGCGGCGGAACGATAGCAGCAGGAACAGCGGCGGCAGGAACAGCGGCGGCAGTCATCAGCGGTTCTCCATGTTGAGTTCCTTAGATCAGGTGTTGATCGGCGCGGCCTCAAACACCGCGTCACTGCCAGACTCCGATCAAGCTTCGGCTCGCCGCAGACATAGGGCCACTTCCGGCGAGCGAGTATCCCCGATAATGTCGATGAGCTATGAAGCAGAACTTCACAGTGCGAAGCGGCGCGCTCGACGGCGTGGAGGCGTTCTTGAGCGTCGCCAAGCACCGCAATTTCCGTAAAGCGTCCGCGGAACTAGGCGTGACTCCATCGGCGATCAGCCAGGCGGTACGCGCGCTGGAGGGACGGGTCGGCGCAGCGCTCTTCATCCGCACAACGCGCAGTGTCGGTCTGACCGAAGCCGGCGAACGGTTCATTTCGCGCGCGAAGCCCGCCTTCGAGGAACTCGTCGCCGCCTGCGAAGCTGCGCGTGACCTGGGGCAGCGTCCAACTGGGCTCTTGCGCCTCTCCGTTCCCCGAGCCGTTGTCCCGCTGATCCTCGAGCCGGTGATCGCCTCTTTCAACCAGGCCTATCCCGAGATCGAGGTGGAGGTCGCCGCGAGCGCGGAGCTGGTAGACCTCGCGGCCGAAAGTTTCGATGCCGGTATTCGTCTTGGCGAGTTCATCGCGGCCGATATGGTGGCCGTGCGGCTAACGCGGCCGTTCCCGTTCGTGGTCGTTGGCAGTCCTGATTATCTACGTCGGCGAAAGCGGCCGGCGCGCATCGACGATCTGCGTGATCACGCCTGCCTGCGCCTGCGCCGCTCGAACGGGTCGATCGCCCCCTGGCCCTTCATCGACGGCAACAAGGCTGTCGAGGCAATCGTGTCGGGGCCGCTGATCGCGCACGACTACCCCACAATCCTCGGAGCGGCGATCCAGGGTCTGGGGCTTGCACAGGTGCCCGGCCCGCTCGCGAAAGCCGCAATTGCTGACGGCCGATTGCAGGCGCTCCTAACCCCCTTCGCCGTCACGACGCCAGGGGTCTTTCTGTATTATCCAGGAAGGCGCCAGGTCTTGCCCAAACTGCGCGCATTCATCGAGCATGTGAAATACCACGGCGCTGATGCGCCGCGCGACAGAACGATTGCGCGGAGGGTCCGCAAGCTCCGCGGCGCAAACAGCTCGTGATTTGAAGGCGACCAGCAATTACACTATCCTATTCTACTCTACGGCAATCCCCCTCACTCCACTTGCTGGTTCCGAGTCATCGTAACGAATTGATCCTGCGACGAAAAGCTTTTCATAGCCGTCAATCTCATCCCCTTGGGGTCCAGACTGAAACGAGGCTGACATGTTGCATTCGCATCCAGATCACGATCCCGTCCGCAGCGCGCACGTCGCCCTGCAGTTATTCGGCGAGCGCGTCGGGTTGAAGGTCGGCGGCGGTCGCCACCCCGAGGCGCTCCATCAGGGGCAGTACCCGAAGAGCACGTTCGAGTAGAAGCGTCGCGAGGAACTTTATCGTGGCGCGAGCTTTAATCTGCGGTGCGACAGCAGCGCCGGCCAAAACGGTCGTCGAAATGCAAGTACCTCTGTCTTCTGAAGTTTCGACCTATATCCCGATCTCCCGGATCGAGGACCTGAGCGATGCCGTGTATGGAGCCGGCCTCGAAGCGACCCAGATGGCAACAGGCCACCTGTCAGGGGGGCTGGCATTCGCGGAAAAGGACGATGTTATCTGCACCAGCGGATTGATCAACGGGCGTGTCGCGCTGTTTGGGCCGTTATCGCAGAAGAACATCACGATCGGCATCGGCCTCACGCTCGGAGCCGGCACACGCCATTGGTTGAACGACGTTGAGACCGGCAATGTCGGCGTCTTCCTTCCGGGCGACGAGCACGACTCGCTCTACACTCCAGAATCGTTGTATGCGGCCGTCACGTTGTCGGCAGAAAAGCTGGAGGAAGAAGCGGCGCTGGAAGGCCTGGTGCTCAATCGGCGTGTGCTCGGCGGGACCGGTATCCATCATCGCAATCTTGCCCCCGATGCCTTGGCACGGCTCCGAATGTCGTTCCAAAGGATTCACAATAGCTGCATGATGCCAGGCGATGCCGATGTTGTCAGAGCGTTGCTGGCTGCCGTCATTTCACATCTGGCCCGCCCACCGCATGTTCCAAACGGCCGGACGCACCCGACTTGCCACGGCAAGATCGTCAAAAGGGCCCAGGCGTACATTCAAGAACACCTGTCCGAGCCCATATCGGTCGACGAGATCGCGGCGGCGGCGTTTGCATCCCGTCGCACGCTGTTCCGTGCATTTGCAGATATTCTCGATGATACGCCACGAGCTTATGTCCGCCGTCTGCGGCTCCATCGCATCCGGCATGACCTCGCGGACGATGCCGAAAGAGCATGCACGATCGCATTGATTGCCAATCAATGGGGTATCAGCGACCTCGGGCGGATGTCGGGCTGGTATCGCGAGCTGTTCAGCGAACGGCCGAGCGATACCCTCACGCATTCCCGCACCTCGCCTAGCAGATTGGCACGAGCCGCATAGAAGGCCGCGTAAAGCCCTCCTATCCTGCGTCAGCAATGGCCCGGATCAGGAGGTGGACGTTGTCGCCTGCAGTTGCCGAATCCTGGCATCGTTTCGACATCCGCCGGATCGAGGACCTGAACAATGCCGTGCTCGGGGCGGAGCTGGAAGCCATCCAGATGGCCGGCCCCCACATTAAGGGGAGCCTGGCCTTCGCCGCGCACGACGGCGTCATCTTCAGCAGCGGACTTATCGACGGCAAGGTCGCGATCAGGGGCCCGCTTTCCCGGGATGCGATCACACTGTTTGTGGGTTTGAAGTTCGGCCCCGGCTCTCGCCACTGGCTGAACGAAGTGACAGATGGTGATGTCAGCGTCGTCCTGCCTGGCGACGAACACGATGCCTTCTATACCGCCGGTTCGCTGTACCTGACGGCAACGCTCACAGCAGCGCGACTGGAGCAGGAGGTTGCGCGCGAGCGTCTTGTTTTCAATCGCAGCTTGGGCAGCCGGACCGGTCTTCATTCGACTCCGATCTGTTCGCCCTCGCTGGACTGGCTCAGGAGCCAGGTCGCCCAAATACACAACTCCGGAACCACCATCGGCGATCGGCAGCCAGAGATCGGCCGCGCGATGCTGCGCATGGTGGTCAGCCATTATCTGCGCCTGCCACCAAGTGAAGATGGACGGGTCCATCTGCAACGACCGGCCAGGATCGTGCATCGGGCGCGCGAATACATCCGGGAAAATCTGACCGCGCCGATCTCGATTGATGCCCTCGCGGCTGCCGCCGAGACGTCGCGACGCACGCTGTACCGCGTCTTTTTGGAGGTCCTCGAGGACGCGCCGCAAAGCTATGTTCGCCGACTGCGACTCCACCGCATTAGGCGCGAACTCATTTCGGCGACAGAGGCGACGTGCACGGTCTCCGCTGCCGGCCGCCACTGGGGATTCGGAGGTGATATGGACCGTCTGTCCGGCACGTACCGGGAGCTTTTCGGAGAAACGCCAGCGCCACGCTCGCTTTTGGTCACGCGCATCAGCAAGCCCACGCAGGGCTGTGAGCCAGATTGGCACGAACTACATAGACGGCTTCCCTCAACCCTGTGAACGAGAATGGCACGAACTACGTAGACGGTTTCCTTTGATCATCTACGCTCGCATAAATACATAGGAACGGCATCGACTTGTCTGAGGAGAAAAGCATGACCGGCAAGCTCACCGTTTGGACTGCTATCACCGCATTTCTCACAGTGGCGTCGACGGTATCCGTCACCCACGCCGAGGACGTATCGCTGGGAAGCGCCAAGCTTCACGGCGACGAGACGATCCAGACTCCGATTGGCAATATCAGGCTAAGCGACAGCTATTTCGACGACAACGCCTCGAAGCGCCTGTACGACGAGATGGACTACCAGCGCGCGTCCCAAGCCTATATCTGGAGTATGCCGCTGGTGAGCATCACCACCTGGCGCGACAACCAAGCCAAAGCCTATGACGTGACGAGCGATACCGATTTCGTGGTTCTTGACTCTTTGAAGGAAAAGCGTGGCATCGTCACGGCGAACCTGACCACGCCCTACATCTTCAACTTCATCAATCTCAAGTCTGGCGCCGTCCAAATTGAATACCCGGCCGGCCAAACGGCTGGCGGTGTTCTCGACTTCTGGCAGCGGCCAGTATTCGATCTGGGTCTGACCGGGCCAGACAAAGGGCAAGGCGCAACCTACATTGTCGTCGGCCCGGAAGACGATCCGGCAAGGTACAAGAAGGACGGCGTCCACGTTTATCAGAGCGCTACGAACAACGTGTTCATCGGCCTCCGTATCCTCGATACCAATCCTGCCTACTACGACAAGTTTACGTCGGACTACAAAATGGGCCGTGTCGGCGGCAAAGTTGCATCGAGCAAATTCATCAAGGACAAGGATGTCGAGTGGAGTGCGACAGCCGAGCGCGGCCTCGGCTACTGGAAAAAGCTGGCCGAGATCGTCAACGAGGAGCCGGTCCGCGAGGTCGATAAAGCGTGGATGGCCATGCTCAAGCCGCTCGGGATCGAGAAAGGGAAGCCGTTTCAGCCGGACGTCAGGCAGAGGACTGTGCTCCTCAGGGGCGCCGCCATGGGCGAGCTGATGATCCGGAATCTCCAGGCCAATCCACGTTATACCGAGCCCTATTGGCAGGGCACGAGCTGGTACAAGAGCTTTGACTTTCACATTCCGCAGGAAACCGAGACGCGAGCCGAACTCGACGAACGCGCAACGTGGTTCTACGAGGCGGTCGCCAGCACCGAGGGCATGGTCAATCCAAGGCCTGGTGCCGGCCAAATTTACATGACCACGAAACGCGACAGTGAAGGCCGGATGCTGCAGGCCGACAAGACCTACAAGCTGCATGTTCCGGCGAAAGTGCCGGTCGGCCAATTCTGGTCGCTGACGCTCTACAGCGAGAACACGCGCCGGCCTTACGATAACGGCGGCACCGAAATCCGCAGCGTGAGTCTCGACAGCCGTACGAAAGACCTCAAATACAATAAGGATGGCAGCATCGATCTCTATATCGGCGCGAAGGCGCCGGCCGGCTACGAGAAGAACTACATGAAGACCGTCGGTAATGACGGATGGTTTGTCTATTTCCGTCTCTACGCGCCGGAGCAGCCGTTTTTCGACAAGACGTTCACGCTCGGCGACTTCGAGCGGATCGATTGAACCACAAGCGAGGCCCGAACGACGTCCTGTCGAATTCGGGCCTCGTCGTTCTAAGGGAGTGAATCCGTCATGAAACACTTTCTTTCATTAACCGTGGCGGCTGCAGCCGTCTTCGCGCTGGCTCACACAGCGGTCTCCGCGCAGGACCCTGCCACTTCCAAAAACCAGGCAGTTGATACCGGAGTTGGAGCCAATGGCGAGGCGCTGCCTTCGAATCCCGCCTTCACCAGCAAAGGTGGCGAGCCAGTGACCATGGATAATGTCGTGCGCGCCGAAACTGCAAAATACATGGCGGCTGAGACGATCACGACCGGTCCGAACAGATTCCGTCATGAACGCAGGGGGATCGATCTCGACCACCAAACGGTCATCCGCTCCAATTTCGACCTGATTTATTCCTACGGCGTGTACGACATCAGCGGTGGACTGACGATAGAAGTCCCCGACTATGATTTGCTGCAGCTTGTTCAGGTGCTCGACGAGAATTCGGTCACGATAGCAGTGGTCTATCCTGGCCAGAAGGTGAAACTTGGCCCCGACGATGTTTCCTACGGCGATCACGTCTATCTCTTCATGCGCACCCAGCCGCGCAGCTATGACCAGGCGGGAATGGAAGAGATGCGCGAGCGTCAGGATGCCGTAACGGTCACGGCAGGTTCCGCCAAGCCTTACACGCCCGAGGTCAAATACGATGTGACGTCCTTCAACAAACTGCGCAATGAACTGATCCGGAGGGCGCCTACGGAAGGCATCATCGAGCAGGGCTTTATCGATAGCATCAAAAACATTGTGGTGCCGCAGTACCAGTTGATCAATATCGCCGGTTGGGCCGGGTTGCCGGCCAAGCACGCCTTCTATTTCGTCGTTCTGCCGGGCGACGACGGGGCAAAGCAGGGCAAGCCGGCAAGCGTGATCTTCAAGGCACCTAATCTGCGCTACGACAAAGCGGGCTACTGGTCTCTGACAGTCTACAACGCACAGGGATGGGTGGCCGGCAAACCCTTCGTCATCAACAGCAGAAGCGCCAAGAAGAACGAAGACGGCACCATCACGATCAACTTCAATGGTGGGCCGGATGCGGTGAACAATGTCGCTGCGCCGGAAAACTGGAATGCTCTATTCCGTGCCTATTTGCCGGTCTCCGTTGATGACATCGTGAAATACCGGAACGACTTCGTGAAGAACCACAAGGTGCTTTCAGTCGGGAAGTAAGTGGGATTTTGCCGGCTTCCGGCTTTGCTCTCACAGATGCGCCCTACAGGAGTACGCAAATGACGGTGCAGATCATGCCCTGGAATTCCGTGACGACATTCTTGGCGCTGACAATGCCGGGAGCAGCGACCCGACACAGAACTTTCCTTAGGCGGCCGGCCGCCCTCGTCGGGATTGCCGTGACCCTCGCCACCGCGGCCGGGGCTCAGGACACTCGCTTCGAAGCTGTGGCCAATCTGCCGTTCGAACAGAATCGTCCAACGCCAGAGACGGCCAAGGCGCTGATGGATGAGTTGAAATTCCAACAAGCGACGCAGGCATATTTATGGGCGATGCCTCTGATCAACACGCTGGGAATGAAATTCGGTTCCGAACGGGTATTCGGCGCTGGCTACAACATCCTGCCGATCTGGAAGGAGCGGCTCGACCCAAAGACGCTGGTGACCACGCCAAACTCGGATGTGATCTACGCCATGAGCTATGTCGATATGAGCGAGACTGGGCCAATTGTGCTTGAGGCACCGCCCAATCTCCAAGGCATCCTTCTCGATTTCTGGCAGCGGCCGATTCCCGTCGATGGCGGCAAGTTCTTCGGTGACGTCGGTCTGCCTGGTCCGGACGCCGGCAAAGGCGGCAAATTCCTTGTTTTACCGCCGGGTTACAGCGGGGATGTTCCGAAGGGGTACTACGTCTATCGCTCTGGCACGAACAATCTCTTCATTTTCCTCCGCACCTTCTATCAAGATCCGACGGATCTTTCGCCGGCAGTCTCGCTTATGGAGCAAGCGAAGATCTACCCGCTGAATCTTCCCGAAGCCCAACGCAAGCCGATGCAGTTTCCGAATGCTTCGGGCGTGCCAGCAAACATGCTGCCGCGGTCCGACGTGACCGCGTTCGACCAACTCAAATGGTTGGTTGATCGCGAGGGCGAGAATCTCGCGAGTGCAGATGGTCTTGGCCTGCTCGCGAATGTTGGCATCGTTGCCGGCCGACCGTTCGAGCCCGATGGCGCAACGCGAGCGATGCTGAATGCGGCGGCGATGACGGCGTACAAAATGAGCCGAGTGATCGGCAGAATGAGCGAGGTCGGCGGTCGCGACCTCAGAGTCTGGAAAGACCGTCAATGGGTCAATCCAATCAACAATGTCAGCGAACCCGGACCCGACAAGACAATCGACCTAGCCTGGACCAACAAGGGTGCTGGCTTCATCGAGATCGAGCTGCGCGTCTGGATGTTTACCGACTATTACTCGATCAGCCCGGGAATGGTGTCGCAGATACCGGGTAAGGGTGCGGCCTACGAGATCGCGTTCAATGACGCCGATGGCGATCCTCTTTCGGGCGACGCCTCCTACAAACTGACATTGCCGGCAAACGTCCCGGCCAAGTTGTTCTGGTCGGTGACCCTGTACGAGGCAGAGAATGCTTCCGGCCTGGCGACCAAAGCACGGCGTTTCCCATCGCTCGGTTCGCGCGACAAGCCGGTTCAAAACGCCGATGGGACGACGGACCTCTATATCGGTCCGAAAGCGCCCCAAGGCAAGGAAGCCAACTGGCTTCCCACGGCACCGGGACGAAAGTTCTTCGCCATCCTGCGGCTCTACGGCCCGGAGGAGCCAGCTATCAATTACAGCTGGAAGCCCGGCGACTTTGAGAAAACGCACTGAGGTCATGGCCGCGTTGCTTCTGCTCGGCTATGCCGCCATCTGCGTGGTGACCTTCAAGCTGGTGCGTGTGCCGGTCAATAAGTGGACGGTCACGACCGCGGGGATCGGCGGTGTCGTCATCGTCGGCGGGTTGCTGGCGCTGATGAACTACAATCATCCCTTCACGACGGATGCACGACTTTATTTTTACCCCACGCCGATTGTGCCGGAGGTGAAAGGCCGCGTGTTTGACGTGGCGGTCCGGCCCAATGTCCCGCTGAAACGCGGCGACAAGCTCTTCAGCATCGATGCGCGGCCCTACCAGTTCGTGGTCGATCAGAAAAGGGCGGCACTCGCGGAAGCTCAGCAGAACGTCAAGGAGCTTAAGGCGACCCTCGATCAGGCTACGGCCGCGGTCGAAAAGCGGCTTAAGCGCGGCGCGCAGGCCGAAATCGCCTTCGACGCCATACCCGGAAGGGTTTTCACGGGTAAAGTGAACGCTCTGATCGACGCAGTCTCGCAAGGCCAACTGCAGACGACGGGAACGCTCTTGAATCCGGAAGATCGGGCGAAGACGCCAGGTCTTGCGCTGGTCAACATCAGCATTGTGGATGACCTGTCGACGTCCAGGTGGTCATAGCCCGCGAGATAGAAGATCGAGGCTCACACACTAATCTCCACGATACGCGACCTGCTCGGTTTCAGCGACTATCGACATCGAACGGCCGATTTTCGAGATACCCAATCATCGAGCGAGTGTCAGCCTCACGGCAACTCGCAACAACGGAGGTGCAGCATGGAGATGGCGTATCGAGAGCGGTGGCAGGCTGAGATTGCCGAGCTGCAAAGGATCTTGTCTGGCTTTCACTTAAAAGAGGAGTGCAAGTGGGGAAAGCCCTGCTACACGATGAATGGAAAAAACGTCGTCATCATACAGGGCTTCAAAGAATATTGCGCGTTGGGCTTCTTTCAGGGCGCGCTGCTGAAGGACCCGAAGAAGCTGCTGGTACAGCTCGGGCAGGTTCAGACAGCGCGGGTGATGAAGTTCACCAGCGCCAAGGAGGTTGCGACGAAGGCGGCCACCATCAAGGCCTACGTGCGCGAGGCCATGGCGGCCGAGAAGGCCGGAATGAAGGTCGAGAGGAAGCCCCCAGAGTTTCCCGTACCCGAGGAGTTGAAGGAGAAGTTCCGTACCGATCCGCGGTTCAAGCGCGCGTTCGAGGCGCTGACGCCGGGCCGGCAAAGGGGATACCTGTATCACTTCGCCGGCGCGAAACAGTCCGGGACGCGGACCGCGCGGATCGAGAAGGCGATGTCTGCGATCTTCGAAGGACGAGGGTTCCTGGAGCGGCGATAGATCGTGAAACTGTGGGTGCGTACAGAAATTTGCGCTCTTGAATTCAAAGAGGAATTTCGACGATCCGCGATTTGCGCGGTTTCGCCGACCATCGGAATCGATCGGTTCGATTCTGCGAACCTCCCGACAATGTCACCATTGGCTCTCCGGCTAAAGAATGGCCGTCGCCGTCACCACTTGGCGGGCCGCTAATCGCGGCCTTCGTAACACCCAGCGGAATGAAATGGTGGATTCCTATCGCCTGAGGACGATGTGGGTGGCGTGCTCGGTCGCCTGATGTTCGGTGATGCGGTAGCCAAGCGCCGGCAGGTCGATCCCAGCGAACATCGCTTCGCCTTGCCCAAGCACCACCGGGGAGAATGCGAAATGCAGTTCGTCAATCAGTCCGGCGCGAAGATATTGGCGCACCGTCTCGACGCCACCGCCGATCTTCACGTCGCGACCATTGGCGGCAAGCTTCGCCTGTTCCAAAGCCGCCTCAATCCCTTTGGTCACGAAGAAGAAGGTGGTGCCGCCTTCCATCTCGATCGGATCCCGCGGATAGTGCGTCAGCACGAAAGTCGGCGCGTGGTAGGGCGGATTGTTACCCCACCAGCCCTTCCAGCTCTCGTCCGACCAGGGACCGCGGATCGGGCCGAACATATTGCGGCCAAGGATGAAGGCGCCGAACCCATCCATCGAACGGCGCCCATATTCATCATCAACACCGCCTGAGCCGCCGCTCTTGCCGAACATTGCCTGGAAGGAGCGCGTACGAATGAACCACGGGTGCAGCTCCACCCCACGCTTGCCGAGCGGATTTTTGAGACTTTGCTCAGGCCCCGCTCCGAAACCATCAAGCGAGACGGAAAAACCTGCAACGCGCACTCTCGTCATAATGCCTCCTACTGATTGCGAATAACAACCAGTTGCTGGAATAGTGCAACCGGTCGGATTCTGGAAAAAGGCGGCCCAATGCTTTGGTCGAAGTTCATGGACGAGTTGCGGCATCTTCATCTGGGAGCGCCGCGGATATAAAGTTTCCATTTCGCTTAGCTGCAGTCCGCCTATGAAATTGCGATTGCGAAAGGCGGATCACGTCGATGAAGCAGTATGGCGCAAAGCAGAAATGAGAGCTATCGATAGTATTGCTGAGCTAGCGTCGCCATTCGTACGCTGCGCTATCCGATTCCCAAAATCGAGGTAGGATTTCCCCCACCCCCTCAAGACCGAACATCTTTAAGACGGCCCCTTGAATTGTCCGTCTATTAGCCGAACATAATGGGCCACGTTCTAAGCGCAACTCAAGGTACGCCGCGACATGTCAGGAAAAGCCACGACCAAAGCGCGAGACGAGCGGCTGGAGGCGCGGGTCTCCCGCGACCAGAAGGCGTTGTTCCAGCGCGCCGCCGAGCTGCAGGGGCGCACGCTGACGGATTTCGTGATCGCCAGCGTGCATGACGCGGCCGTGCGCGTCATCGAGGAAACCCAGACGATCCGGCTAAGCGCCACCGACAGCCGGGCCTTCGCGGAGGCGCTCCTCCATCCGCAGGAACCGAATGCTCGGCTCAAGGCGGCCGCGCAGCGATACCTCAAGCTGGCCGGGGCTTGAGTGGCCGCTGCCACACCGGGGCTTCGTATTGAGCCTCTGTCGGACCAGCATGATCGAGAGAGCTTCGCCAGCGGTGTTGAGCCGCTAGACAGGTATCTGCGACACCAGGCGGGGCAAGACACAAGGCGGCGGGTCGCCTCGTGCTTCGTCCTGGCCAGCGACGGCGATCGTGTTCCGATCGGCTATTACACCCTTGCGGCGACCAGCATCGCTCTTGCCGAATTGCCCGAGCCGCTGGCGAAGCGGCTACCGCGCTATCCTGTCGTGCCCGCGACGCTGATGGGACGGCTGGCGGTTGATGCTCGCCATCAGCGAGAGGGCATGGAGAGTTCATGCTCTTCGACGCCTTTAGCCGCGTGCTGCGGAACGACATCGCGTCCTACGCCTTTGTGGTCGACGCCAAGGACGACAAAGCAGCGCAGTTCTATCAACGCTACCGATTCAGATTTCTCGTCGAAGGAGGCCGAAGGTTGTTCATTCCAGTGGCCGAGATCGCCAAACTGATCTCGTAGCATCTAAAGATGGCTACCAGCGCCCCGTCGGGAAGAATGTAGACATGTTTCTGACAGGGACCGGTAGCCGTCCAGAAAGACCGTCAGTATCACCAGCTACC
Source organism: Xanthobacteraceae bacterium (assembly GCA_036557705.1). Classification (GTDB taxonomy): domain Bacteria; phylum Pseudomonadota; class Alphaproteobacteria; order Rhizobiales; family Xanthobacteraceae; genus VAZQ01. The sequence continues at coordinate 178,885 of DATBHB010000016.1, read as the reverse complement.
GGAAAGCTTCAAACCATTTGGATCAAGCAAAATCTCTTGAGGAATCAAGAAATTATCGGGCCGTGCAGCTATTACAGACGATGCATCGTCGATAATATCGAACACATATAAGCCATTGAAATAATATAAATAAGTTTCCAGAACTCTTCACTCCCTACTCCCACTCGATCGTCGCCGGCGGCTTCGAAGTCACGTCGTAGACCACGCGGTTGACGCCCTTTACCTCGTTGACGAGGCGGGTCGCCACGTGCCCGAGGAAGGCCGGGTCGAACGGAAAGAAGTCGGCCGTCATGCCATCGGTTGACGTGACGGCGCGCAGCCCAACGACGTAATCGTAGGTGCGATAGTCGCCCATCACGCCGACGGTACGCACCGGCAGCAGCACGGCAAAGGCCTGCCAGATGTCGTCGTAGAGCCCGGCGCGGCGGATTTCTTCGATATAGACGGCATCCGCCCGTTGCAGAATGTCGAGCTTTTCGCGGGTGATCTCGCCCGGACAGCGGATCGCAAGACCGGGCCCCGGGAATGGATGGCGGCCGACGAATTTTTCCGGCAGGCCAAGCTCGCGGCCGAGAGCGCGCACCTCGTCCTTGAACAACTCCCGCAGCGGTTCGAGGAGCCGCATGTGCATGCGCTCCGGGAGCCCGCCGACATTGTGGTGCGATTTGATGGTCGCTGACGGCCCGCCCGCGAACGAGGTGCTCTCGATTACGTCGGGATAGAGAGTCCCCTGCGCCAGGAATTCGGCACCGCCGGCTTTGGTCGCCTCGGCCTCGAAGACTTCGATGAACACTCTGCCGATGGTCTTGCGCTTGAGTTCGGGATCGGTGATGCCTTCGAGCGCATCAAGAAAGAGATTCTCCGCCGCAACGTGGAGCAGCGGAATGTTGTAGCTCTCGCGAAAGAGGGTGACAACTTCCTCGGCTTCTCCGAGGCGCAGCAGACCGTGGTCGACGAAAACGCAGGTGAGCTTTTCCGCAATTGCCTCGTGGATGAGAACGGCCGCAACCGCCGAATCGACGCCGCCGGAAAGACCGCAGATCACTCGGGCACCGCCTACCTTACGGCGAATGCCTTCGATCGCCTCCTCTCTGAAGGCACGCATGGTCCAGTCGCCGGCGCACCCGGCGATGCGGCGCACGAAATTGCGGATCAGCAGCGCGCCGTGCGGCGTGTGGATGACTTCGAGATGAAACTGAGTCGCATAGAATTTGCGCACTTCGTCAGCAATCACCGCGATCGGCGCATTGGCCGAAGTGGCGACCGCTTGAAAGCCGGGCGGCAGCTTGGTGACACGGTCGCCGTGGCTCATCCAAACCGGGTATTTCTCGCCCTTTTTCCAGACGCCTTCAAAGAGCGCGGTGTCTTTCACCACTTCGACCTCGGCGCGGCCGAATTCTCGGGTGTGGCCGCCCTCGACCCTTCCACCGAGCTGCTGTGCCATCGCCTGTTCGCCGTAGCAGATGCCCAAAATCGGCACGCTGGCCGCGTAAAGGGACGGCGGCGGCAGCGGCGCATCGCGCTCATGTACGGAAGCCGGCCCCCCGGAAAGGATCACTCCCTTCGGCTTCATGCCGCGGAATGCGGTTTCCGCCTGATGGAAGGGCACGATCTCGCAATAGACCTTTTCCTCGCGCACCCGCCGCGCAATCAGCTGCGTGACCTGCGAGCCGAAATCGACAATAAGGATTTTATCATGGGAAACCGCCGTCATGGACAGCAGGTAGTCGATTAAAGCTTCGCGGGCAACCAGCCCTGTGGACTGACGGATTGCCAGCAACGGCGATCGGGCTGACCATTCCGCCAAAATTCCAGGCACTCGCCGACGAACTGATCGAATATTGTCTTATCGCGCGATCTGGCGAGTGCCGAAGACCAATTTACGCCGCTGCCTGAGTCAGATCCGCATTCGCGTCCAGGTGCGAAAGGGCATCGAGCAGTACATCCGCAGTGGCGCCGGGTTTGACGGCCTCCGTCGCGAGATGACGGCGAAAGGCGCGTGCTCCTGGAATGCCTCTGAAGAGCCCGAGCAGGTGCCGGGTCATGGCAGCGAGCCGGGTACCGCGCTCAAGCTCGCGCTCCACATAAGGGACGAAGGCCTCAACGGCGGCTCTGGGCGTCGCAAACGGCTCCGGCGCGCCAAAGAGCTGTGCGTCGACGGCAAGGAGGCGCCACGGCTCCTGATAGGCAGCGCGTCCGATCATCACGCCGTCCACGCGAGAGAGATGGGCAGCCGCCGATTCGATAGTGGGGATGCCGCCATTGATCACGATCGGCAGCATCGGATGCGCACGCTTGAGCCGATACACGCGCTCGTAGTCGAGCGGCGGGATCTCGCGGTTCTCGCGTGGCGAGAGGCCTTTGAGCCAGGCTTTGCGCGCATGCACCACGAGCGCATCGACGCCAGCCTGTTCCGTGGCCGCGGCAAGTGCTTCGAGCGCCTCTTCCGGATCCTGATCGTCGATGCCGATGCGGCATTTGACCGTGACCGGCACCCGCACCGCCGCTTTCATGGCGGCGACGCAATCACCGATTAGCTGCGGCTCGACCATCAGGCACGCGCCGAAGCGGCCCTCCTGTACGCGATTGGAAGGACAACCGACATTGAGATTGATCTCGTCGTAGCCGAGATCCGTGGCGATGCGCGCACATTGCGCAAGTGCAGCCGGATCGCAGCCGCCGAGTTGCAGCGCGAGCGGATGCTCCGCGGGGTCATAAGCAAGGAGCCGCCCGCGGTCGCCGTGGATGATCGCACCGGTGGTCAGCATCTCGGTGTAAAGAAGAGCGCGGCGCGTGAGCAGCCGGTGAAAGAACCGGCAGTGCCGGTCCGTCCAGTCCATCATTGGGGCTACGGAAAAACGGCGGTCGAGCTTATTCATGCCGTTGATTTACAACCGCTCTGCGCCATCAAGCTTTGCAAGCCCGCGATCAAACGTCCCGAGCGGCAAGTTTCCGGCTTTCCGCGCAATTTCGAGTACGAGACAATCCGAAAACCCGAGGGAAGATCGTTTCTTGAACTGATCAAGCGCCGACCCGACGAGGTCTGGATCCTGCATGATCAGATGTTTGTGACTGAGCAGCATGTCGACCGCCGCCGCAATCTGCTCCGCCTTCAATCCATATGCAGCATAGAGCACCCAGGAAGTCTCAGCTAAGACCAAGTGCGAGACCCATGCTCCGCTTGAGATAAACTCCTCTGCCGCATCCACTTGCGGCTGGTCGTCACGCACTACGAGACGCACAAGGACATTGGTGTCAACGGCGCGCATACTTGTTGCGGATGTACTTCCGAATTCCCTCTTTCGCATCAACAGGTCCGCCCTTCGGTGGGCCCTCGGGAAACAGCGCGCGATGGATGTCCTCCGATGTATACCGCCCCACCCTGCGAACGACGACGTCGTCGCCCTGCTCGTCCCATTCGATTACGGAGCCCGGGCCGACGCCGAGCTTCCTGCGGACCTCGGCGGGTAGGGAGATCTGCCCCTGCGAAGTCAGCTTTGATCGTGCAATTGTCATGCGTTCAGATTACCACGGTAATGCAAGCTCTGCAAGTCAAGGGGCGTCTGGTTGAGGTCGGCGCGCAGATCAAGCGCCCCCGACTGCCTTCGTGATCCGGCCTGTGCCGCCGCAGTTCCGGCACTCGCCGCCTTTGCTGCGACCGCTGCCATGACACTGCGGGCAAATGTCCTCGGCCGTGCCGGGGGTTCCGGGCCTAGCCTCATCACCGGGATTCAGCTTCGCACGCTCCCTTATAGTGGGCTCGTGGGAACTCGCGTGTCGGCGATTGTTCGTGGCCATTTCTGCCTCCTTTGCATGCCGCTTTGTCCACCTTGTTAACGCGCCAGCGCTACCGCTGTTGCCAAGGCGGCTGGTCCCAATGCATTGCTGATCCATGGCACCGTCGCTTGACGCCAAACAACGGGTTGCGCTCTCCTCCATTGCGGCATCCGCGGCCCTTACTATCGCGAAAGCCGTAGTGGGGACCGCGACGGGCTCGCTCGCAATCCTCTCCGAGGCCGGGCACTCGCTTCTCGATTTGGCCGCAACGGTCGCAACATTTTTTGCGCTGCGCGTTTCCGGCAAGCCGGCCGACCAGGAGCATCACTACGGCCACGGCAAGGTCGAGAGCGTCTATGCGCTTGCCGAAACGGCCTTCCTGTTCCTGCTGTCGGGGGTCGTAATATGGGAGGCGGCGCACCGCCTCGCCGGCGGGGAAGCCCATGCGGTCGAGGCGACGATCTGGGCGTTCGGCGTCATTGTCGTTTCAGTCATAACCGACTTCTTTCGTGCCCGAATTCTCTATCGCGTGGCGTCGCAGACGTCGAGCGAAGCACTCGAGGCGGATGCGCTCCATTTTGCTTCGGACATGTGGTCCTCGGTTGCGGTGCTAATCGGGCTCGCGGCAGTCGCGTGGGGACACCAATGGGCGGATTCGGCAGCGGCAATCATAGTGGCCGTCTTCATTTGCGTGGCCGGCTGGCGGCTCGGGCGGCGCACCATCGACACGCTCACCGATACGGCTCCGGCCGGCATCGCCGAACGGGTATCCGCAATCGCAGCGGGTATTCCAGGCGTAGTCGCGGTTGTGCGGGTCAGGGTAAGGCCGGCAGGCGCGACCCTGTTTGTTGACGCGGAGGTAGCGGTGAGCCGCACGCTGCCACTCGATCGGGTAACGGCGATCAAGGATCGAATCCTGGGCGCGCTCCGGCGTGAGCTGCCGCGCGCCGAAGCGACCATCCATACCGCCCCGCGTGCGCTCGACGACGAGACCGTGCTCGAACGTGTCATGGTGATCGCGCGCAACCGCGCGCTTGCGGTCCACCACGTGACCGTGCACGCGATCGGCGAGCGTCTTTCGGTATCGCTCGATCTCGAGGTCGACGGCAATCTCGCCCTCGGTCGCGCCCATGCAATCGCCGACGGCCTCGAACAGGCGGTGCGCGAGGAGCTCGGATCGGAGGTCGAGGTCGAGACCCACATCGAGCCGCTGCAGACACGCGATGTTGCAGGCCGCGATGCGCCGGCCGAGCGGATCGCCGCGGTCGCAAACGAGCTCAGGACGCTTGCAGCCGGGCTTGGGTTCTTCGACGATATCCATGACGTGCGGGTACGCGAGGCGCCCGATGGCGAGATCGTCAATTTCCACGCTCATGTCGACCCCGCGCTTAGCGTCTCCGCGGTGCACGACAAGACCGACGAGCTGGAACGCGCGCTGCGCGAACGTTTTCCAACCATCAAGCGAGTGATCGGGCACGCCGAGCCGAGGCGCTAATTTAATAATGCTGCCGCCGCGCTCCGGCGCGCCGATACGCCATTCGGGCGTGGCCGGCGCAGTATGGGAATCCTGAAACCGGCTCGTTTCCGCAGAAGCAGAAATCGTTGCTGCCCGGATCGCTGATGGGCCAGCGGCATTTCCGCTCGCCCAATTCGAGCAGCGTGCAACCGCGGCCGTTGTCGATTGGAACGACAGGCTCCTCATCGACGTGCAATTCGGCTGCGGCAAATGCAGTTTTCAGCATTTCACGCTGCGCCAGGATATCCGCCGACACGTACCTGAGGCGCCGCGACCTCGGAATTCTTGGGCGCGCCAGCGCTGCGGCGCGGCGCAGCGGTTTGGCGATGACCTCGCGCGGCCGCGATAGACCGAGCCGGCTCAATTTCCCGATCACCGCGTTACGCGTAACTCCGATCTCGCGCGCAATCTCGCTGCATGTAAGCCCGGCTTCGAAGCAGCGCTTGAGCATATCGACGCGCTCCGGACGCCAGGTGCTGCTTTCCGCAACCATGGTGATGGCCCCCAGTGATAGAAATCCTGCAACCGCCGCGGCACAGGATTTCAGCGTTACGCCTTCGCACGCCCACTCACGCAACTCCCAGAACCACAACGGACTCATGTTCACGGCCGCGTGGATTGCCGCCGCGATTGAGCATTGCGCTCGAGGGAGCGCGTGCCGCTTTGGCGGCGCGCGCGCACGCGCGCCGTCAGTCAGCTCTGGAGGAGGGATTACCGCCTCTGGCGCCGCGCCAAGGCTTGATTTCCGCCGTTTACCTTGGCCACGGCCGAATCATACGATGTCACGACTTGGATGGCCAAGCAAGGGTTAAAATGCCATTATAACCAAGTTATAACTTGGAAGGACCGCCTATGGCACGCCCTGAAAACCGCTCCGAGGCTCGGCCGCTGAGCCTGACCTTGCCGGAGGAAACCTTCAACTATCTGGCCCTGCTCGCGACTCTCGGAAAGTTGGGCCGCACCGAGAATGAGGTCGCAACCCACATCCTTGTGCGCGAGGCCCATGCGATGCACCAGCGCGGCTTCCACGAGCAGAGGATCCCAGCAGCCGATCAGAGTTAGAGGAGAAACCGGCTACATGATCACTTCGTTGAGTGCTGGAAATATCTCAAATCGGGCGGTTGTTGATCCTTTCGGGTCGGCATCAGGAGATGCCCGGCGCTCAGGTAATAATACTCATCGCCGATCCTCACCTGAACGTTGTTCTCTGCGCAAACATATTCCGGCCATACCGGCTGCCGGCTGGTATTGCGGCGATATCGCTTGTCCACTGTCCACGGACGGGTCAAGGCGTGATCGATGACGGTGATCTCGTCATGCAGCAGGTTGGGATTGGACTTGTCGACGTAGATGCGTTCCTTGAAGATCGATTGGTTGTCGTAGTGCAGCGGCAGTCCGCTGCCGTCATAGACACGGGGGCCCTTGAACGGTCCGCGCGTTTCTACTTCGAGCACGTCGTAGCGTCCGTCACCGTCCTCGTCGAGCCACCTGCCGATGGAATAGCCGACGTAGGTCGGCTCAAGATCACGCGCCCAGTCGCGCCCGTCGGTAAAGATACGGCGGCCTCCGTCTACATGATACATGACGATGTACGTGGTTTCCGGCGTGATGACGTATTCCTGCGGATAGAATGCGGTCATCATCATCGGCATGCCGTAAGCGAGGCAGCCATAACCGGTGAAATTACCCTGGCCGCCGGTGGCCTGGTCGGCGATGCTTTTCTCCAGAATGGACTTGTACTCCGGCGTCAGCGGCGCCTCCTGGCCAAAGGCCCAGGGCTTGGTCTGGTCAAACGAAGGCTGCCCGCCAAGTCCGGGAACGACGAATCTGGTCCACTGGCCCTTGAGGTTTGGATATTTCGTCTCATCGAACGCCTGCGCAGCCGATAGCGTCGCCGCAAGCACCGCTGCGGCAGCGACTGCGGCCAAGAATTTCTGGCGAGCCATGGCGGTTGTTTCCTCTCCCGGGTGGGCAACGGCGCCTTCTCCGATGCCGACCGCGTGGGCAAAAATCGCGCCGGGCGCCCATAGCGCGTCGAAGACGCGCGTAAACGCGCTGATGGCCCACGCTGTCAGGCGGTGCCACGCGATTTTGCCCACCCTACGAAGATTGTGACGCAGTAAGGCTACCTGAGGGGACATATTAATCCTGCTGCCCATGAGAAAGGAAGTGAGATTATGGTTGCAGGAGGCAGGGGAGCCGCCTAGCCTGACAGCAGTAAAGAAAATCGGGCGCGGAGGAACGCCATGGCGGAGTGGATGAACCGTCGACGTTTGTTTACAGCCACTGGGGCTGCTTTGGTGTCGGGCGGCGCCTTTGCGCAGGCACCGCGTGCGCCCGGCCGGCCGCCGATCGAACCCAATACGGTCAAGCGCCGCGGTACAGGCCTGAGGGCTTATGACCCCGACCGCGCCTACCATGGCTTCACTCTGTTCGCGCCAAGCAACATAGCAAACAAAACAGTTTATCTGGTCGATATGGAAGGTAACGTTGTTCATACCTGGGAATTGCCTCATCCACCGGGACTTTATGGCTATCTCACTCCTGCGGGGACGTTGTTCTATAACGGCAAAATACCCAATTCGAGTCACATCGGGAAGTCGGCGTTCAAAGGCGGTGCGGCACTCGAAGTGGATTGGAAGGGGAAAGTGCTCTGGGAAGTCCGGCAAGACGATCATCACCACGACGGATTGCGGCTGCGCAATGGCAATGTGCTTTTCATCTGCGGCAGGCCGCTGCCGGATGGCATAGCTCAGCACGTGCGCGGCGGACGCCCTGGCACCGAATATGACAACGGCACGATGAATGGCGACTATCTCGTCGAGATGACGACCGACGGAAAACTCGTCTGGGAATGGCGTGCGTGGGAGCATCTCGACCCGGTCAAAGATGCCATCACGGCTCCGCAAGACGATCGCGACGAGTGGACGCACGCGAACGGCGTTTTCGAGATGCCGGACGGCAATCTAATGCTCAGCTTCCGCAACATCTCGACCGTGATCATGATAAACCGCGCTACCGGCGAGGTTTACTGGAAGCTCGGGGCGCCGCCGCTCTCCGGCCAGCATGCTCCAGTGCTCCTCGCAAATGGCAACGTGCTGTTGTTCGACAATGGACCGCATCGGGTTGACACCTCACTGCCGTTCTCCCGCGTGCTCGAAATCGACCCGAAGACGAAAGAGATCGTGTGGCGTTACCAGGAAGGGATCGTCACGAGCTTCTACAGTCCGCGGGTTTCTAACGCGCAGCGGCTTCCGAACGGAAACACGCTGATCGCCGAGGGCGTGTTCGGACGATTATTCGAAGTCACGCCGGAAGGATCGATTGTCTGGGAATACGTCAACCCCTATTTCGGGCCGCGCGTCGCCTCGCAAGCGAGCAAGCCGGAGCTCCATGTCAATCAAGTCTTTCGGGCTTATCGCTACAGCCCCGCGGAAATCGAGCGCGCGCGGGGGACGTGATTGTTTGTAGGGTGTGCAAAGTTTGTAGGGTGGGCAAAGGCGCGGTCCACATACACGAGCCTACCACACGTAGAAAAGAGCGCCGTGCCCACGCGCCCCCGAGGGCGTGGGCACGGCGCACGCGCTGAAGCGCGTTGCGCCTTTGCCCACCCTACAGAACTTGGCTCAGAGTCACGGCACCAGCACGGCCGCGCCTTGGAGCGCGCCGCTGCGCAGATCGGCGAGCGCCGTGTTGGCGGCTTCGAGCGGGTAGCGTTTCACTTGGGTCTTGACGCCGGCGCGCGGGGCAATCGCGAGAAACTCGCGCGCATCCGCGCGGGTGAGATTGGCAACCGAGACGACCTGCCGCTCCTCCCACAATAGACGATAGGGAAACGACGGAACATCGGACATGTGAATGCCGCCGCAGACGACGCGTCCGCCTTTCTTCACCGCCCTCAGGGCCGAGATCACGAGCGGTCCAACCGGCGCAAAGATGATCGCAGCATCGAGCGGTTCCGGCGGCAGATCATCCGAACCGCCGGCCCACACGGCCCCGAGCGATTTCGCGAAACTTTGTGCCGCAGTATCGCCGGGTCGGGTGAAGGCGTAGATGCGGCGTCCCTGCCAAGCCGCAACCTGCGCCAGAATGTGAGCGGCAGCGCCGAAGCCATAGAGCCCGAGCGCAGTCCCCTCGCCGGCCATGCGATAGCTGCGCCAGCCGATGAGGCCTGCGCACATCAGAGGCGCAGTGGCGGCATCGTCGGTCCCTTCTCCCAGCGGAAAGCAATAATCGGCGTCCGCAATTGCGTGTGTGGCATAGCCGCCGTCGCGGGTATAGCCGGTGAATAAGGGCGCATCGCAGAGATTCTCGCGTCCGCTTCGGCAATAGGGACAAACTCCGCAAGTGTGACCGAGCCAAGGAATCCCGACGCGCTCACCCGGCGCAAACCCGACGACGCTGGCGCCGATCGCAGCGACCCGGCCCACGATCTCGTGGCCCGGCACGATCGGAAGTTTTGGATCCGGCAACTCGCCGTCCACGACGTGCAGATCGGTGCGGCAAACCCCGCACGCTTTCACTTCAACGAGAATTTCGCCTCCGCCCGGCCGTGGCACCGGCCCCTCGCGCGCGTTAAGCGCGACCCCGGGCCGTTCGAGAACCATCGAGCGCATGGTCGACATCACGGCATTCCTGTGATTGCATTCGCCGCGCATCCTACAGCAAATGCTCAGGACGGCGGCCAGCCGTTGCGACATGATCTCGCACTCGATAAAGCTATGTATCAATGCGCACTGATCAGCCTCCAGCTATTCGCTTGGAAGATTACCGGCCGCCGCCCTGGCTGGTGAAAACGGTCGCACTCGACGTCTCGCTCAACGAGGCCGCGACGCGGGTGCGGGCAACTCTCGAGCTCAAGCCCAATCCCAAAACTGCGCCTGCCCCGCTGGTGCTCGATGGCGACGACATCACCCTCACCGGGCTCAAGCTCAATGGGGTGCCGCTTACGGAGGAACGGTTTGCTGTAACCGCCGAAAGCCTGACCATCGCGCAGCCCCCGCTGGAGCCGTTCCGGCTCGAAATCGAGACTGTCATCAACCCCTCCGTCAACACGCAGTTGATGGGCCTTTACCGGTCCGGCGCTACCTATTGCACGCAATGCGAGGCGCAGGGCTTTCGCCGGATCACCTATTTCCCCGACCGGCCCGACGTCATGGCCGTCTACACCACGCGCATCGAAGCCGATGTCGAAGAAGCACCGGTGCTGCTGGCCAACGGCAATCTGGTCGAAGCGGGCCCGGTTCCCGGCAGCAACCGCCATTTTGCGGTCTGGCGCGATCCCTTTCCCAAGCCGTCCTATTTGTTTGCTCTCGTGGGCGGCAAGCTCGGCTTCGTCGAGGACCGCTTTCGCACCATGTCGGGCCGCGAGGTGACGCTGCGCATCTATGTCGAGCCCGGCAAGGAGGGCCGCTGCGGTTACGCGCTCGATGCGCTCAAGCGCGCGATGCGCTGGGACGAGCGGGTATTCGGCCGGGAATACGATCTCGATATTTTCATGATCGTCGCCGTTTCCGACTTCAACATGGGCGCGATGGAGAACAAGGGGCTCAATATTTTCAATGACAAATTCATCCTCGCCTCATCGGCGACGGCAACCGATGCGGATTATGCCGGCATCGAGGCAGTCGTGTCGCATGAATATTTCCACAACTGGACCGGCAACCGCATCACCTGCCGCGACTGGTTCCAGCTCTGCCTCAAGGAAGGCCTCACCGTTTTCCGCGATCAGGAGTTCACCTCCGACGAACGCTCGCGTTCGGTCGAGCGCATCAAAGAGGTGCGCGGGCTTCGCGCCACGCAGTTCGTCGAGGATGCGGGTCCGCTCGCGCATCCGGTGCGGCCCGCCGTCTATCATGAAATCAACAATTTCTACACGACGACGGTCTATCAGAAAGGCGCCGAAGTGGTGCGCATGCTCCGTGTGCTGCTCGGCGCTGCGGATTTCCGCAAGGGGATGGATCTCTATTTCTCACGCCATGACGGCGAGGCCGCGACCGTCGAACAATTTGTTCAATGCTTTGCCGATGCAGCGCGGCTCGATCTCCGGCAATTCATGCTCTGGTACAGCCAGGCGGGAACGCCCGAACTTACCATCACCGGCTCTCACGACGCGCAGAATAGAACATATCGTCTCGACATCATCCAGCGTGTCCCGCCGACACCCGGACAGCCGACGAAGCAGCCGATGCTCATTCCCCTCATGGTCGGACTCGTCGGGCCGGATGGCAGCGACAGTGCCCTTCGCCTTGCGGATGGAGGCGCGGTAAAAGGGGGGCTCCTGACAATCGACGCGGCTGCGAAGAGCTATCTATTCACGGACATCGCCGAGAGGCCGGTCCCCTCGATCAACAGGGGATTTTCCGCGCCGGTCAAAATCGTTGCGAATCTCAGCGATGCGGACCTGCGCTTCCTTGCGCGCCACGACCGCGATCCGTTCAATCGATGGGAAGCGGTCTATTCGCTGGCGACACGTGTTCTGGTCGAATCGACCGCCGCAATCAGGCGTGGCGATCAGCCCCGGCAGGATCCCGACCTGATCGCGGTGCTTGCGGCGGGGCTCGCCGACCGCAGCCTCGAACCCGCTTTCGCCGCGCAGCTCCTTGCGTTGCCATCAGAGGCCGATATCGCACGTGAAATAGCAGCGGATGTCGATCCGGATGCGGTTCTCGCTGCACGTCGGGGTTGGCGCCGCAACATAGCGGTGTCGCTCTTCGACACGCTGCGCGCTGTTTATGAGAACCTGGCTGCGCGCGAACCCTATTCGCCCGACGCAGCGGCAGCCGGGCGGCGCGCTTTGAAGAATGCGTGCCTCGATCTGATGATCGCGAGCGGCGAAACCTTCCCCATCGCGCGGGCCATGGATCAATATAAGGCGGCGGACAACATGACCGACCGGATGGCAGCACTCCAGGCGCTGTCGCACCATGCGGTCCCGGAGCGTGCGGCTGCACTCGAGGATTTCCACGCCCGCTACGCCAGCGATCCGTTGATCATTGATAAATGGCTGACGCTGCAGGCCTGCATCCCGGAACCGGCAACGCTCGAACGCGTCAAGGCGCTCACCTCGCATCCGGCCTTTTCGATAACCAATCCCAATCGGGTGCGGGCCTTGATCGGCGCCTTTGCGATGATGAACCAGAGTCAGGCAAACCGCGCCGACGGAGCCGGTTATGACTTCATTGTCGAGACAGTGCTTGCGCTCGACCCCAAAAACCCTCAGGTCGCCGCGCGGCTCCTTTCCGCGCTCAAGAGCTGGCACATGTTCGAGCCTGTGCGCCGCTCGCGCGCGGAAGCCGCGCTGCGCCGCGTGGCGAACACGCCTTCTCTCTCACGCGACGTGAGCGACATCGTTTCGCGCGCGCTCGGAGTTCAGTTCGAAGGGTGATGCCGAACGCAGGATTGCGTATAAAAAAGCACTTAGCAGCGGTGCCGTAGCACGATCGCCAGGTTGCGGCCTTGGAGTAACCGGGCCCTTGCACTGCGAAATGCAAGTGCGGTGGTTCAATTCCGCGAGCGCGTCGCAGGCGCGACTTGCAGCTTATGGAGCAACGATCCACATTTCCCGTACCATTGCCTGGCAGGCGGACTGCGCGGCGGCGCCTCCGATACCGCCTGAATAGTTCGACACCGCCCAAATGCCGAGATTAAACCCATAAGTTCCGGGGCCCACTTGCGAGGCCATGCCCTGCGGGAAGTTCTGCGTTGCAAAAGGGACGCCGACGGTCTCATGTTCAAAGCCGCTGAGCCGCTTATGATAAATGGGAAGACTGAGATATGAAATCACCGTGGGGCCCTGCGAGAGGGAGGCTTCAAGTCCTCCATCGACGGTGGCGGAGGCGCTAAGACCATGGCAGGCCAGGAGGTACTTGTATTGAAAATCGAGAGTCCCAGAGAGACTGACCGACGCTGTGCGGTCCAGACTGAAAACGACGCCCACCCCGCAATGTGCATTTACGAAAGTGTTGGCACCTCCGACGATGCTGCCAGATTTCACATTCGCAATCAGATTGCCCTGAACGTCACTGTAGTTTTGGGTCGGCGGCCCGCTGCCGTGCGCAATGGAGCTCCAAGCGTAGCTGAAAGGCGGCACGGCCGGAATCGCCAACGTAAAGGGAGACACGCGCGGCGTGGGCAGCCGCGAACCTTGATGGCCAGGAAAATCGGCGGGACGCAGAGGCTCAAAGCCGCCTGCGTCCGGTGCGTCCTTTGACAGCACCTTCAGAGCGGCGGCCGCCTTGTCATCCGCAAGAATGAGAGCATCTATTGGCGCAGCGGCAGCGCGTTGCAGCTCCTGCCTCTGAGCGCGCAACGCCTGGACAGCCGCGGCTTCAGCGCTGGCTTTTTCGATCATGCCCCGGACTGATGCTTCGGCAAGATCGCGCTCTTCTGACGTGAGCTTGGTGCTGAATGTCAGTTCAAGTTTTCCAGTCATTGCCAGCTAACCGTCTTGATCAAAGGTCGGGACAGCGTGGCTAGCTTAGTGCGTTGCGACGGCCCCGCATAGGCCCATGCGGGCCAGGACGAAGCCGCCGCGATGGTGGAGTCGTCTCGACATCGGGGCCGCGTGTCCCCCACGGGCTACGCCTGCACCGTCGATCAGCTCGCCACTCGGATCAATGAACTTGCGCTGACTTCATCAGTCCATTGTGCATTGCGGCACGATCACCGACGCAACTGAAACATACCGGACATAGAGGACCATCCGTTAGCTAAGCTGGCTGGAAATCGTGTTCGATGGATATAGGGCATCACAGGCGACGTTCGGCCTGAACGCCCCAACCAAGATCGGCTGCACCTGCTGCGCTCTGACCAGCCTCCCCTCGACACCCGCGTGCATCCACAGACCCGCCGCGGGCGCCCGAGACAACAGCAAAGGGGTTAATCCGCTGCCGGTGCGCCCCAGTGGGAATCACCAGGAGGGTGGGTGGCAAGCGGCATCGGAGTGCGCCGGATTCAGAACTTTTTAAAAATTTGTTTATAGACTCTCGACAAATCGCAAATTCTCGATTCCAATGAAAGTGATTCGGGGAGATGCGGCACATCCTTCCGATGAAGGCTGACAGGGAATTCCGAACGGGGGCCAGAAATGGCGCGCGCCGAGGCTGCAAGCGCGTCTCTGCGTTCCGACTCGATCAAGGGATTGGCGCAATCGATCGCCAAGCCGGCCTATAGCCGTTTATTGACGGCCGAGCCGGCGCTGCGACGGGCCGTCCCTGCGCTTGTTATTGCTTTTCTCACCACCATCTGCATCGGCGCCTTCGTTCAGATCCTCGAACATCGCCGGCACATCGTCGCCGAGGTTTCCAAGGAGATCGCGGCAGGCGCCGACATTCTGGCTGAGCGGATCGATCGGGAGCGAGCCAGCGGAGAATTTGGCCGCCACCTCACCGAGGACCTCGATCTGATTACGCCGGCATGGCTGCTTTCGCCCGGACGCGAGGTTTTGCTGGCGAACGGCGAGGGAGACATCGTTGCCTGGATCAGACATGTACCGGCGCCTGCTGCTGAGCGAGGCGGCCTCATCGCGAGGCCGATTGCAGGCGCTGTCGGAATGCGGCTTCTCGATGTGCTCGGTCCGACTCAGCCGCTCACCACCTTCGGTGCGCTTGCCGGCGTTCTTGAAATCACTCTCCCCGATGGAGAAGAAGCCTTTGCGACCGTGCGCCATCTCCGAACGGGACAGGTCGCGCTCCTCCAGCGGCGTGCCGACGCTCTTGCCGGATGGCGCTCCGACACCGCGCTGACGGTAACCCTTTCGGCGACGACGGGGTTCGTGGTCCTGATCCTCGGTTTCGCCTTCCATTGGCAAGCGGCGCGCGCCCGCGAAGCCGACCTGATCCACGAGACCGTGCGCAAGCGGATCGATACCGCGCTCAACCGCGGCCGCTGCGGCCTCTGGGATTGGGACCTCGCGCGCGGGCGCATCTTCTGGTCGCATTCGATGTTCGCGATCCTCGGGCTCAAACCTACGGACGGTCTGCTCAGCTTCGGGGAAGTCAATGCGCTCGTTCATCCCGAGGACCTTGATCTCTATGCCCTCGCGGCGCAGTTGGCGGACGCCAGTACGAATTCGATCGATCACGCGTTTCGCATGCGTCACGCCAGCGGCGACTGGGTCTGGCTGCGCGCGCGCTGCGAGGTCGTCCATCAGCCCGGCGAAGATGGCTCGCACTTGATCGGGATTGCGGTTGATGTGACCGAGCAGAAGACGCTGGTCGAGCGCACCGTCGAGGCGGATCTGCGGCTGCGCGACGCGATCGAAACCATTCCCGAAGCCTTCGTGCTGTGGAACGCCCAGAACCGGTTGGTGCTGTGCAACTCGAAATTCCAGGAGCTGCACGATCTGCCCGACGAGGCGATCGTGTCCGGCACCTCGTACGAGGAGGTGGTGGCCGCGGGGCGCAAACCGATGGTGCGCTCGAAACTCACCGCCGACGGCAAGCTCTCGAGCGGGCGCACATTCGAGGCGCGCCTCGATGACGGCCGCTGGCTGCACATCAGCGAGCGTCGCACCAAGGATGGCGGCTACGTTTCGGTCGGCACCGACATCAGCGGCATCAAGGCGCACGAGCAGAAGCTCATGGCAAGCGAGCAGCGCCTGATGAAGACGGTCGCGGATCTGCGCGCCTCGCAGCAGACTCTCGAGCGGCAAGCCGAAGAACTGGCCGACCTTGCGCAAAAATATTCGGATGAGAAGACGCGCGCCGAAGAGGCCAGCCAGGCAAAATCAAAATTCCTCGCCAACATGAGCCACGAATTGCGCACGCCTCTCAACGCGATCATCGGGTTTTCCGAGATCATGGCGACAGCGATGTTTGGGCCGCTCGGCTCGGAGAAATACCGCGAATATTGCCGCGATATCCATCAAAGCGGCCAATATCTGCTCGACGTGATCAACGATATTCTCGATATGTCGAAAATCGAAGCCGGCCGGATTCGGCTCGAACTCGCGGACCTGCGCCTCGGCCGTTTCCTGGCGGACTGCATGCGCGTGGTCTCGGCGCGCGCCGAAGACAAGAAGCTCAGCCTTGAGGCTGACATCTCGCCCGGCATCAGGCTCATCGCCGATCCTCGTCTGCTCAAGCAGATCACGCTCAATCTCCTCTCGAATGCGGTAAAATTCACGCCCGAAGGCGGCCGGATTACTGTCCGCGCGCGCGCAGCAGCCGGCACGGTGCGGATCGCAATCGCCGACACCGGGATCGGGATCTCAAAGGAAGCGCTCGCCAAGCTCGGACGCCCGTTCGAGCAGGCGGAGAGTCATGTCACCAAAAGCCACCACGGCTCGGGCCTGGGGCTGGCGATTGCCAAATCGCTCGCCGAGCTGCATGGGGGCAGCATCCGAATCCGGTCCACGCCGGGAAAAGGCACGCTGGTGCTGCTGCGGCTGCCGGTCCGCGGCCGCAAGCCGCAAGAAGAGGCATCGCGCGAGGCCGCCTAATCTGCCGTAGGGTGGGCAAAAGCGCGCCAGCCCATCTCTATCAAGCGGCAAATTTTTTGCGCGCGCTTTTGCCCACGCGGCCCGCCCGTGAGGACCGACCGCGTGGGCAACGGCGCTCGTTTGGCGATCGCGAATATTGTAGATTTCGAGGCGCCGTTGCCCACCCTACGAACCAACGTCCCGGGATGACCAAGCCGATCGCAATTCGCATGGCCGGCTACGGGCCGGCAACAACCGGCTTTTCGCGGTCGCTCAAGCGCATCGGCGACGCCCTCACGGCAAAGTTCGGCGACGCCGTAGCTATCAAATACGTCTGGAACATCATGGACCTCGGCTACCAGGCCCAGGATATCCTGTGGCTCGTCGAAGACGGGCTTCTCACGCTGGGTTATCAATCCAGCAGCTACCTCACCCAGCGCATTCCCGAACTGGGCCTCCTCGACCTGCCATTCCTGTTCGAAAGCACTGACCGGGCGCGCGCCGCCATCGATGGCAGGCTCGGTCAGCTGCTGGCGCAGCGCATCGAGGAACAGACGAATTACCGCATTCTCGGTTACTTCGAGAATGGATTCCGCCATATCTCGAATCGCGTTCGCCCGGTTCACCTGCCCGCCGATCTCGCCGGCCTGCGTATCCGTGTACTGCCGAGCCGAGTTCAGGCAAGGACATTCGAACTCCTGAACGCCGTGCCGCTGCAACTCGATCTGACGGAAGCGATCGTCGCCATCACCACAGGCTCGATCGACGCCCAGGAGAACCCGCTATCGAACACCGTCGCCTATGGAGTGCACAAATTCCATCGTTTTCACACACTGTCGAACCACTTTTATATTTCGCGACCGATATTCGTGCACCGGCCCACATTCGACGGCTGGCCCGAGGGATTGCGCGCCGCTATCGAGAGTGCGGCTAAAGATGCGATCACGTTCCAGCGCGAGCTTCACGTGCGGGAGGAAGAGGAGGCCAGAGCGGCGATCGAAGCCGCCGGCGGCGAAATCATCGAACTTGATGCCGGCCAGCACGAAGCCTTCGCTGCAGCCGTAAAGCCGGTCTATGCCGAAGCGCAGGAGCAATATGGTAGGGATATGTTGGCCCTCCTTCCCCGTTCAACAGACTCATGAGCTAAGTCGCTTCATGCCGACGATCAGCACCTTCTACGGCATCCTGATCCAGATGTTTTGGCGTGACCACGCGCCGCCTCACTTCCACGCGCTCTAGCCGAGGTCGAGGCGCAGATCGACATCCGAACACTTGAAGTGATCGAGGGCAGACTTCCCAAGCGGGCGCTCGCCTTGGTGCTAGAATGGGCCTCTGAGCATCGATCGGAATTGATGGAGGATTGGGAGTTATGCGCCCACATGCAGGCTCCGAAGAGGATCACGCCCCTGAGCTGACGCCCCCGGTGCGGGCAACCGCGCCTTGGCGCGTCAAACACGTCGATGTGTTACCAGCCTTTCGGCTTCAAGTGCGCTTCAATGATGGAACTGAGGGAACGGTCGACCTTGCCAGGTTTATCGAATCTGCATCGGCTGGCGTTTTCGCAGCTTTGCGCGACGAAAGGCTGTTTCGTAAGGCCCGGATCGAGTTGGGGGCGGTCACTTGGCCGGGAAATCTCGATCTGGCGCCCGACGCCATGCACCGAATCATAAGGGAAAAAGGAACTTGGGTTATGGAGTAATATTGCCAGGCGCCATTACGGCACCATGCCCACGATCCGCGTAAAGCTCGCGCGCACCTTCGCCTGCGTCTCGGCCAAGAAGGCCTCGAGCGTCGCGAAATCCGGAACGTCGGCGGCGCGCGTCAAGAGCCCGATCAGCCCCAAGGCAGCCGTTTTCGGATCGAACGGCCCCGGCAGGCACAGCCGCAGGACTTGATCGAGGTTTTGATAGAGCCGCACGGCGCCCCGCAGAATCTCGGCGTCTTCCGGAGGAATGAGCCGAAGCTGCCATGCCCGGTCAAGCACGTGCGCCGTCGAGTTATCGAGAATGTCCGGCACCGCCGCAGCGTGGATGAGCTGGAGATACTGCGCGACAAACTCGATATCGATCAGACCGCCGGCGACGTGTTTGAGGTCCCATCGCGCGCTGTCGCCTTTCTCGCCCGCGATCGCGCGGCGCATTTCGGTCACGTCGCGCGCGATCGTCTTCGGGCTGCGTGCGCGGGTGAGCACGGCACAGATCGTCGATTCGAGCTTCGCGGCAAAGCCCGGCGAGGCGGCGATGACCCGCGCCCGTGTCAACGCCATGTGCTCCCACGTCCAGGCCTCATGCTCCTGATAATCCGCAAAGCTGTCGAGCCGGGTCGCGAGCGGGCCCGAGCGGCCGGAGGGCCGCAACCGCATGTCGACGTGGTAGAGTACGCCGTAATTGGTTTGCGCGGTGAGCGCACTGATCAGCCGTTGCGTGAGCCTGGCGAAATACTGGCTTCCGTAAAGCGGGCGCGGCCCGTCCGATTCCGGACGCTCATGATCGAAATCGTACACCACGATCAAATCGAGATCCGAAGTGGCCGCCATCTCGCGACCGCCGAGCCTACCGAGGGCAAGGATCGCATATTCCTGCGCCGCGATGCGTCCGTGCAGCTCGGCAAACTCGGCCTCGACCCGACGGTGAAGCGAGCGGATGAGAACCTCGGCGAGACCCGCAAACGCTTCCCCGGCCTGCGCGGCCGCGAGCGTTCCGGAAATAATTCGGGTCCCGATCAGGAACATCTGCTCCTGCGCGAACACCCGGATGCGATCGAGAAAATCTTCGTAACTCAAGGCTTGGCGGAGCGAACGGTGGAGGCTTTCGGCCAAATCGGACTCATTGGGGCGAGCGCCGAAGAAGGCGGGATCGACGATCGCATCCATCAGCTGCGGCAGCTGAGCGAGGGCGTCGGCAAGCCGCGGCGCCGTACCCAGCACCAGCCCCAACAACGCCATGAGATCCGGATTCTCCCGCAGCAAGGACAGCAGGCGCCCTGCCGCGCGAAGGCCGCCGAGGAAACGGTCGAAGGCGATAAGCGCCGCGTCGGGATTCGCCGATTTTGCGAACTGGCCGATCAGGAGCGGAACGAGCGCAGCAAGCTGCTCGCGGGCGAACGTGCTCGTGAGCGAGCGCAGGTCGCCTCGCAGCCAGCCGCGAACGAGGGCGGAAGCTTCGAGCGGCTGCCGAAATCCGAGCGCCGCCAGCCGCTCGAGCGTGTCCCGGTCGTCGAATGCAGCGGGAAATTGGAAACGGAACTCATGCCCTTCGGCCGCCGGCATTCCCTCGAAGAGAGCCGCGTAATGCCGCTGCACGTTGCGCAAATGGGGAAGGAGGGCCTCGGCAAGAGCGTCGCGGCCCGCAAAACCGCGGAAGCGGGCGAAGCGATCCAATTGGTCAGGGTCGGCAGGAAGCGTGTGCGTCTGCTCGTCGGCTACCATCTGCAAACGGTGTTCCACCGAACGCAAGAAGCAATAGGCAGCCGCAAGCTCATCGCGCGCCTGTGCATCGATCCAACCGCCCGCCGCAAGCGCCGAAAGTGTCGGTAAGGTCCGGCGGTCGCGCAACTCGGGATGACGGCCGCCGGCGACCAGCTGCTGGGTCTGAGCAAAGAATTCGATCTCGCGTATGCCGCCGCGCCCCAGCTTGAGGTTGTGCCCTTCAACAGCAATTTCGCCGTGGCCTCGATAGGCATGAATCTGCCGCTTCATGGCATGGACCTCGGCGACCGCGGCAAAATCGAGATATTTTCGCCAAACAAACGGAGACAGTTCGCGCAGAAGTCCTTCGCCGGCAGCACAATCGCCGGCGCACGGGCGCGCTTTGATCAGCGCCGCGCGCTCCCAGGTCTGACCGACGCTTTCGTAGTAATCGACGGCGGCAGCCGTCGATACTGCGATCTGAGTCGATGCAGGGTCGGGGCGCAGCCGAAGATCGGTCCGAAACACGTAGCCGCCGGCGGTTCGCTGCTGCATCAGCGCGACCAGCCGCTGAGTCAAACGGACGAAAAACGGCGCCGGCTCGATGGCGGTCGGGAGGCTTGGCGCGTCTGCGTCATAGAAAACGATAAGATCAATGTCGCTGGAAAAATTGAGTTCGCCTGCGCCCATTTTCCCCATGGCAAGAACGATGTAACCGCTGCCGAGTTCGGGACGGGCAGGATCGCGCGAGCGATACCTCCCCCGGCGAGCGGCATCCGACAGGAGATGGCGTACCGCTCCGGCAACGGCGGTGTCCGCGAGCCGTGTAAGTGCCTCCGTAACCTTCGTAACCGGCCAGACACCGCCGATATCTGCGAGGGCAACGAGGAGCGAGCCCTCAGACTTCAGTCGGCGCAACAACCGCATGGCCTCAGCCTCGTCCACCGCCGCGGTGACCGAGTCCATTCCGCGCGCGAGGATTGCGTCGAAACGGCTCTCCGGGTCGGAAAAGAGGGTGGTTGCCAACCCTCCGGGATCGCCACGCGCCAAACTCCAGAGATGGGGCGAGGCTTCCGCAATTCCGGCAAGCAGCAGAACCGCCTCGGGCTGATCAGCAATTCTGCCCGCGAGTACCCGGCCTTCGCCGGTGCCGGCAATCTCGGCCAGCCAGTCTTTGACGCGAGCGCGGCCCGTGTCCGCGCGGTCGAACATGGGCGTCGCAACGAGGCGCTCTACGAGGGGGCGCAGGTCGTCGCGCCCTTCCGGCATAGCGACAGCCGAGTTGCTGCAAAATGTCACGTCAGGCGCACTCGGTCGTAAACCTCCGCAAACGGCAAATCGATTCCGAGCGGTTCGATGCGAATGACAGTTTCAGAACCTTGCAACACTGCAGCACTGGGGTCAAAACCGTCCGAGCCGCGCACCCAGACCCACGCTTTCATCTCGTCCTGAGCAACGACCAGATAGGCCAAAAGACTTGGTATTCGAAGGTACTCTGCGGCCTTGTCACCCAGATCGGTCCGCTCCGATGAGGGAGAAAGCACCTCGACAATCAGGATGGGTGCAGTGGCTTTCAAATCACCCGGCGTTTCCCCGGCCACATCGACAACTATATCAGGGAAGCGAATGGACTGAGGCCCGAGATCGATCCCAAATTCAGGAAGCACCACGAACTGATCTGGATCAAGACGTGCATCAAGCGCCTTCGAAAGGTTCAGGGTAATCTGCCAGTGTGCTCGCGACCCGCCGGTCATCATGATCACGCGCCCCCGATCCAGTTCGTAGCGTTCCTCGCGCCCCTGCACCCAAGCAAGGAATGCTTGCTGGTCCATCTGGACCGGAAGTTGGATGTTCATCTGGCAGCCTCCGTCAGCCCTATTCTAACCCGATGCATCGTCAAAATCAGCGCGGCTCCCAACCGCAGCCGACAATGGCTGGATCAAAGATGCTTACGCGGACTGGCCAGCGCCTCGGCCGGTGCTGCGAGCGCGACGGTTGGTGCTGGACCGCCGCGCGGCAGTGAAATCGTCGAACGCAGCCCGGGTTTGTTGTCCTCAAGCTTAAGTTCGCCGCCATGCAGATGGGCAATCGCCTGAGCGAGACTCAATCCCAGGCCTGAGCCTGGCAGCGAGCGGCTTTGCTCCAGCCGGACGAATCGCTCGACCGCGCGACTGCGGTCAGCCTCCGGAATGCCCGGACCGGCGTCCGAGACGGTAAAGAGGATGCGATCGCCCTCCCCGGCCGCAGCCTTGACGACGATTTCGGGCTGTGCCCCATTCGTCACGGCGCTTGGAGCCGTATATTTGATCGCGTTGTCGACCAGGTTGGCGAGCGCTTGGCTGACAAGCTCGCGATTGCCGCGCAGCATGGTGGCTGGCGGTGCGTCGATCTTGAGCGCAATCCCTTTTTCCTCGGCCAGCGGTTCATAGAGTTCGCCGATCCCGCGCACGACTTCGGCGGCATCAAATTCGGTCATCGCGTCCGGCAACTGACCCGATTCCGCCCGAGCGATCATCAGGAGCGCGTTGAACGTGCGGATAAGCGCATCGGATTCTTCAATCGTCGTTTCCAGCGCCGCGCGATACTGCAACTCGTTTTGAGCCGTGCGCAGCGCCTGCTCGCATCGGTTGCGCAGCCGCGTCAAAGGAGTTTTGAGGTCGTGAGCGATGTTGTCGGAAACTTCTTTCAAGCCATGCATGAGCGCCTCGATGCGTTCGAGCATGGCGTTGAGATTGCTCGCCAGCCGATCGAGCTCGTCACCGGTTCCCGCAACCGGCAACCGTCCCGACAGGTCGCCGCGCATGATCGTCTGTGTCGTTTCGGTCATGGCATCGACGCGCTTGAGCACGCGCCGGGTCACGAACACGGCGCCAGCTATCCCAAGCACGACCAGCATCGCCAGCGACCAACGGCCGGCGTTGAATATGATCGCCTGCATGCGCTCGCGCTCTTCGAGATCGCGTCCGACCAGGAGTCGGAATCCTCCCGGAAGCTGCACGATCCGGACCAGCGCATGGTGCTCGCCCCGATCGGTATCCTCGAGCCGGCGGTAAGCGGTCTCGGCCCAGCCCGTACTTTCGAGCGTGCCCGCCGTAAGCGAGCCGACGTTGCCGGCAAGCCCCTCTCCGGCTGCTGTCGTGAGCAGATAAAGGTTCGATCCCGGCCGAACGGATCGCGCGTCGATCGCGAAGACGAGGCGGCGGATGCCGCCCTGACCATATTGCTCGGTAAGGCCCCTGATCTCCGTATCGACGGTCTCGGTGATCTGCTCGGTGATCAGCCGGCGCGTGTTCCAGGAGAAATAAGCCAGCACGAAGGCCGCAAACAGCGCGAACACCGCCAGATAGACAAGCGTCATCCGGAACGCGGTCGTGCGCAGAAGCTTGCCGACTGCCGTCATTCGTCACCCGCTGGTGTGGCGGATTTGACGTTCCTACCAGCCTTGCAGCGAGTCCGTCGCAGGAACGGCAAATCCAAAGCCACACTGGAGCCAATGAGTTGCTGGTGTGGCAGACGGCGTCATTTACCTTCTCGCACCATGTAGCCGGCGCCGCGGACCGTGTGCAGCAGGGGCGCAGAGAAGCCCTTGTCGATCTTGGATCGCAGCCGGGAAATGTGCACGTCGATGACGTTCGTCTGCGGATCGAAATGATAGTCCCAGACATTCTCCAGCAGCATCGTGCGCGTCACCACCTGCCCGGCATGCTTCATCAAGTATTCGAGCAGCCGGAACTCGCGTGGCTGAAGGTCGATTTCGCGGTCGGCGCGCATCACCCGGTGCGACAGCCGGTCAAGCTCGAGATCGCCGACTCGATAGACCGTCTCTTCCCGACTGCCGCGGCGCCGCGCCAACGCCTCGGTGCGGGCCAGCAGCTCCGAAAAGGAATAGGGCTTGGGCAAATAATCGTCGCCGCCCGCACGCAACCCCTTTACGCGGTCGTCAACCTGGCCGAGAGCCGACAGGATCAACACCGGCGTCTCGATCCCTTTGCTTCGGAGCTTCCCGATGACGGTGAGGCCATCGACTTTCGGCAACATCCGATCGACGATCAGCACGTCATATTGGCCGTCGAGCGCTTGCGCCAAGCCCTCCTCTCCGTCGACGGCCACATCAGCGACATGGCCGACTTCGCGGAATGCCTTGGCCAGGTAGTCCGCGGCATCCCGGTCGTCTTCGATGATCAGCAGGCGCATGACGGACCGGTCATCCCCGTATGCAGTTTCCCTCTCCGAGGGACGATGGTGTGTAGTTACGGTCATGGCAGAAACTCACGCGTATCAAATAGCTCGAATTCATCGGCATTCAACCGATCAGTTCCCTAAAAGCACGGGGGGCGGCGGGAATACCCCGCCGCCCCCCGATAACTCCAATCCGGCGGGGGCGACTGAAGCCGAATTGAAGCCATCCTGTGGGGACGAGCGCAACTTACTCGCCCGTCCCCCTGGTTCGATCCACCGGCGGGGGCGACGAAAGCCGGCGGAACGTCCCATTGGAATCAGGCACGCCCGAGCCGCATGGCGACGAATTTCGAGCCCTCGCCCGACTTCACCCGCATCAGCACCGTGCGCTTGCCGTCCTTTCGCGCATTGGCCAGCGCGGTGCGCACGTCGGCGGGCGCGGCAACCTTCTTGCCCGCAACTTCGAGGATGACATCCCCCTCCTTGAGCCCGTGCTCGGCGGCGATCCCGTTGGGATCGACCTCGGTCACGACGACGCCCTCGTTCCCGCTGCCGGCCACGTCGCTGGCGGGGGCGAGCGTGAGGCCGAGGCGCGGTACGTTCGTCCCGCCCGATCCGCGGCTCTCCGGCGTTGCCCGCGCTTCGCGCGGCAGTTCGCCAAGGATCAACGTAAGCGTCTTCTCCTGGCCCTGCTGCAGCACGGTAAGTTTCGCCGTGGTGCCCGGCGACATGCTGCCGATGTGCCTTGCAAGATCGCGGGCATCCTTCACCGGCGTCCCATCAACCGCGGTGATCACATCGCCGGCCTCGATGCCGGCTTTGGTAGCGGGGCTGTCGGGCTGTGGCTCAGCCACCAGTGCACCCTGGGCGTTCTTGAGCCCAAGGCTTTCGGCAATCTCGGCCGTCACCGGCTGGATCTGCACGCCGATCCATCCGCGCGTCACGGTGCCCTTGTCCTTGAGCTGGGCAACGACCGATTTGACGGTTTCGGCCGGAATTGCAAAGGCGATGCCTACCGAGCCGCCGGACGGGGAGTAGATGGCAGTATTGACGCCGATGACCGCGCCATCGACGTTGAACGTCGGACCGCCGGAATTACCCTTGTTCACCGGCGCATCGATCTGAATGAAATCGTCATAAGGTCCGGCCCCGATATCGCGACCGCGCGCCGAAACGATCCCCGCAGTCACCGTACCGCCAAGTCCGAACGGGTTGCCGACGGCAAGTACCCAGTCGCCGATGCGCGGCTGCGCGTCGGCAAACCGGACATATGGAAAATCATTGCGGCCATCGATCTTGATCAGGGCCACGTCGGTGCGCGGGTCGGTGCCGATCACTTTGGCGCTATAGGTCTTGCCGTCGTCGGTCGTCACCTCGACTGTCTGCGCCTTGTCGACGACGTGATTGTTGGTCACCGCGAATCCGTCGGCCGAAATGAAAAAGCCCGAGCCCTGGCCGGTGACAAAGTTGCGGCGACCGGGAGAGGGCGTACCGTTCGGCAACCCGTCGGGAAGCCCAAAGCGCCGGAAAAAACGATCCAACGGCGACCCGGGAACGAGCGGCGAATCGCGTTCGAGGCCCATGACTCTATTTGCGCTCGCATCCATCTTGACGCGGACTGAGACGACGGCCGGTTTCACCGCCTCGACGATATCGGCAAAGCCTACCGGCCGCTGCGCGTTCTGATTCTGGGCATGCGCAATGGTGACGCCGGGACTAAACGGGGCGTTCGGGACCAGGCCTGGGGCGGTGAAGAAAACCGTCGCGCCGAGGCCGGCGACGCCTGCAAGCCAAGCCAGCCGCCGTTTGGAAAGGGATCGGAATTGACGAGCGGTGCTCGTATCCATGGGCATTATCTCCATCCGTTGCAAACAAAGGTGCAGCGAGGCACCACATCGCGCGCAAAGATGGCGATAAACGTCTTACCGAGACCTGACCGCAATATTAATCTTTCGTAACGTTGGGGACACTTCGCCGGTATAACTACGGCTGCTGTCTCCGGCTCTCGGCGGTAAGGGTCGGTTTTGGCAGCAAACAACGGCATGTTTCTACCGAGGATCTCTTCATAGCCTCACTCGGCGGCCGTGGCGTGTGGCGCATTGTGGTAGGCTGGCGGTACCGGTCGGCCTTTAAGGCTGGTCTGTAGACGATCGAGATAAAGGTAGACGACCGGCGTGGTGTAGAGCGTCAGCAACTGCGAGAGGGCGAGCCCCCCGACCATCGCATAACCGAGCGGCTGGCGCAGCTCGGAACCGTTGCCGGTGCCGAGCGCAAGAGGAACCCCGGCCAGCAAGGCTGCGGCCGTTGTCATCAAGATTGGCCGAAATCGCAATAGGCAAGCCTCTCGGATCGCAGCAACCGGCTCTAAGCGTCGGTCCCGTTCCGCCATAATGGCAAAATCCACGAGCATGATGCCGTTCTTTTTGACAATCCCGATCAGAAGAATCAGTCCGATGATCCCGATCACCGACAGATCCATGCCTCCCGCATAGAGCGCGATGAGTGCACCGATACCTGCCGACGGCAGCGTGGAGAGGATGGTGAGCGGATGGATGAAGCTCTCGTACAAGACGCCGAGGATGACGTAGACGACAAGAAGCGCCGCGATGATCAACACCGGCGTGCTCGATAATGAGCTTTGAAAAGCCTGAGCGTTTCCCTGAAACGATCCGGTCACGATCCCAGGCATGCGGACGTCGGATGCGGCGTTGTTGATCGCATCGACCGCCTGCCCGAGCGCGACGCCGGGGCGCAGGTTGAATGAGAGCGTCACCGAGGGAAACTGGCCTTGGTGCGTCACTGAGAGCGGGCCGACTCTCGCACTGTCGACCGTCACCAGCGAGGACAACGGCACCGCGGCGGCGGTGAGCGGAGATTTCAGGTAAATGCGATCGAGCGACGAAACCTCGGCCTGCAGTTCCGGCAGAATTTCGAGAACAATTGGGTATGTGTTCAGCTGGGTATAATATTGGGTGATTTGCCGTTGCCCGAATGCATCGTTGAGGGTGTCGTCAATGAGTTGCGTCGATATGCCGAAACGAGCCGCCTGGTCACGGTTGATCGTGATCCTGATCTGCGGCGCATTGGCCGCAACGTCACTTGCGACATCGGCAATCTGGGGAAGCGCTTGCATCGCCGCGAGCATGTTCTGCGACCAGGCGATCAGTTCGGTCACATCGGCACTCTGGAGCGTGTACTGAAAACTGCCGCGGGCGGCGCGACCGCCCACTGTGATGTCCTGCGTTGCCTGCAGGAAAAGATTTACTCCCTGAACCTTGGCAATTTCCGGCCGCAATCGGTTGATGATCTGCGACGCACTGACCTTGCGCGCCGGGCGCGGCTTCAAGACGATGGTGAACCGAGCCGTATTGGCAGTTTGCGCAAACCCATTGCCGCCGGTGCTCGCGGCCTGCGAGTTGACGCTCGCAACATCCGGATCGCGCAGGATGATCTCGCCAAGCACCCGCTCCAGGCGCTGCATCTCCTCCGCTGACACGCCTTGCCCGGCCTCCGCTACGCCCGCGATCATCCCGATGTCCTGAATCGGAATGAACCCTTTGGGAATTTCAACCATCATGACGACAGTGACACCGATCGTGATAAAGAACACGAGGAGCGTGGTCGCCTGGTGGCGCAGCACGATATCCAGCGTGGTCCGGTAGCCTTCCAAAATAAAACTGAAACCAGCCTCGATGCTGCGAAAGAAACGACCGTGCTCCCTCGCATGTCGCATGAAGCGAGAGCACAACATGGGCGCGAGCGTCAGCGAAACCAGCGCCGACACGACGATCGACGTCGTGACGGTGAGTGCGAATTCCCGAAACATTCGGCCGATGATGCCGCTCATCAAAAGGAGTGGAATGAACACCGCGACCAATGAGAGGCTTATCGACAGGACGGTAAACGCAATCTCGCGTGAGCCCGCAAGAGCCGCGTCGAAAGGCGACTGGCCCTCTTCGATGTGCCGGTGAATGTTTTCGACCACGACGATGGCATCATCGACCACAAAGCCGATAGCGATGATCAGCGCCATCAGCGATATGTTGTCGAGACTGAAATTGAGCAGATACATTGCGGCAAACGAACCGAGCAGCGACAGGATCACCGTCGCCATGGGAACCGCCGTTGCCCAGAGATTGCGAAGGAATAGAAGGACGGCGAGCACGACCAAGCCGACGGCAAGCAGCAGTGTGAACTCGACATCCTCCACCGAGGCGCGAATCGTCGTCGTGCGATCGAGCACTGTCTCGACCGTGATTGCTGGGGGAATATTGGCCGTCAGCCGCGGCAGCCGTCTCTTTATCTGATCAACAGTCTCGATGACGTTGGCTCCGGGCTGCTTGTTGATCGTCAGGACAACGCTGGGCACGTTGTCCTCAAATGCAGCAGAGGTCCGGTCCGCTGCGGCGGACACAGCCTGGCCGATGTCGCGAACCCGGACCGCGCCCCCGTCACGATAGGCGATGATGACGTCGTCGAATTGCTCGGGGTCGGTAATCTGGTCGTTTGCCGTGAACGTGAAACTCGCCTTGGGCGAGGTGAGCGTGCCCTTGGGGGAGTTCGTGGTCGCGGTCACCAGGGCGCCGCGTACCTCTTCGAGGGTGAGGCCGCGAGCCGCAAGCTTCGCCGGATCGACCTGGACGCGGATCGAGGGTCGCTGCTCGCCGCCGATGGACACCTGTGCGACACCGGAAACCTGCGAAATCTGCTGGGCCAGAAAATTGTCCGCATATTCATCGACGACCGTGAGCGGCAGCGTGTCGGAGTGCAGCGCCAGGATGAGAATGGGAGCGTCGGCCGGATTGAGCTTGCGGTAGATCGGCGGCGTCGTCATCGCCTGCGGCAGCGTCTTGCCGGCGGCCGTAATCGCCGCCTGCACGTCCTGCGCGGCCGCATCGATATTGCGATTGAGGTCGAACTGGATGGTTACCGAAGTGGCGCCGAGCGCATTGAACGACGTCAGTTGGGTGACTCCGGCGATCTGGCCCAGCTGCCGCTCCAGGGGTGCCGCCACCGACGACGCCATGGTTTCCGGACTGGCACCGGCAAGCGTGGCGGTGACCTGAATCGTGGGAAAGTCGATCTGCGGCAGCGGCGCCACCGGAAGAAGCGGGAACGCCGTCGCGCCGATCAAAGCCAAGGCCCCCATGAGCAGCGACGTTGCGACCGGCCGCCTGATACTCGGTTCAGAAAGGTTCACTTGGCTTGCCTTGAAGCGAGCGGGGATGGTGTGTTGGCGAGCACCGGAGAATTGAGTCGCAACTTGTACTGTCCATCAGTCACGACGCGGTCACCGTCGGCCAGTCCCGATGTGATGATTGTCAGATTGCCGGTGGTTGGCCCAACTCCTATCCTGTTTACGTTGGCGGTGTTCTTGTCGCTGATGACCCAGGCAAACAGCCCCTGCGGGCCCCTTTGAACTGCACTTGCAGGAACCACCAGTGCATTGCTGCGGGTTTCGAGCAGCAATCGCGCATTGACAAAGTCGCCCGGCCAAAGCCGCTCGTCCTTGTTTGCGAACATCGCTTTCAGACGGATCGTGCCCGAGGCTTGGTTGACCAGATTATCGACGAGGAGGAGCGTCCCCTTGCTTAAGGCGTGCAGGTTGTCCTGGTCGAACGCGGTCACTTCGACCTGACCGCGGTCCATTGCGCGGCGCACGTCGTCGAGTTCGCGCGCTGGCAGCGTGAACACGACCGCCGATGGGCGAGTTGTCACCAAGGTCGCGATTGACGCGGCGTCGTTAGCGTGGATCAGGTTTCCGGGATCGACTTGGCGAATACCGATGCGCCCGTCGTTCGGCGCGGTGATCGTGGTGTAATCGAGCTGAGTTTGGGCGGTGGCGATCGCGGCATCGTCGGCCGCAATCGAAGCCTGCAATTGATCGAATCTTGCCTGCTGCTGGTCCAGGTTCTGCTGCGTCGCGGCGTGCTTTTCCGCAAGCATTTTGGCACGCGCGAGATCCTTCTCGGCGGCGATCAGCATCGCCGAGTCCTCGGCGCGCTTGGCTTTGGCCCCATCGAGGGCGGCTCGGAACAGGCGGGGATCGAGCTTGGCGAGCACATCTCCTTTTTTGACGTGCTGCCCCTCGACGAAATCCACCTCCTCGAGCTTTCCGTCGACTTGGCTATGAATCGCAACGGTATAGGACGCCTCGACCGTGCCAAGCCCGGTAAGATAGACGGGCAGATCGCGTCTGGTTGCGACGGCTACGGTCACGGGCACACTTGTGCGAGGTACCGACCGTGCTTGAGGCTTTCCAATGGGTGTCACGAATTGATGCCAGACGAGCCATCCGGAACCGGCCAGAGCCCCGACGCCGACGGCAAGCAAAATCAGCGAGCGAAAACGTCGCCGCCGAGCGCCGTTGCTGTTCTTGACAAACTGCACGTGGCCCGCCGGCGCGATCAGTCCAGATGCAGCCAGCCGTGCTGCAACGTCCTCCCAGAATGCCACCAGTCATGCCACGGCCAGTCCCATCCATGGTTCATTGGTCCCCGCGGGACCGCTCCGGCAATGGCGACAAGCAGGGCCAAAACGGCAGCAATCCGAAATGCCATCTTGCTCATACAATTCTCCATCTAGCGGCGTAAGACAGAGATCATATGTCCTTGCGAAACCTAGGCGGCAAACGCTATTAATTCATTCTGCGCCCAACATAAATTTGGGGTCAATGAATGCCCCGGCAACTGCCCTCATTGAATGGATTGCGTGCGTTCGAAGCGGCCGGACGGCTCGGTAGCTTCAAGGCGGCCGCCCAGGAACTCAATGTCACGCAGACCGCCGTGAGCCACATGGTGAGAATCTTGGAGCAGCGCCTCGGCTATGAGCTGTTCCGACGTAAGCCCAATCGGCTCGAACTCACGGTGCAGGGCCAGGCATTTCTTTCGGGCCTGACCGATGCCTTCGATTCGATCGCGCGGCTCGCCGAGCAGGTCGCCGCAATGCGGGCGGGGCCGGTGTTAACGGTGGGCGTCGGTCCAACACTGGCGGTGAACTGGCTCATTCCCCGGCTGCCCGGTTTCCACAAAGCTCATTCAAATGTCGAAGTGCGAATGGCCACGGGGGGAGCAACGCGCCCCGTGCGCGATGATTGGACTTGCACGATCCGAAGAGCGAGCGGGGCTTGGCCCGGATACATTGCTGAAACGCTGTTCCCCAGCACCCTTGTGCCGGTTTGTACACCTGCATTGGCCACCAGGCTGCGGCGCCTGACAGACATTCACGACGCCACCCTGCTGGTGGTATCGCATCTGCAGAGTGAATGGCTGTGCTGGTTCAAGGCAGCAGGCATGGAGACACCAGTGCCTCACTCCGGCGAAGTTATGTTCGAAAGCAACGCGATGGCAATGCAGGCTGTACTCGATGGGGTTGGAGTAGCAATTGCGCAACTTGTGTATGTAAGCGACGCTTTGCTGGCACGGCGACTCGTAGCACCTTTCCCGCTCACCGCACAGACGAACGAAGTGTGGCTCTTGCATTACCGTCCAATCCGACAGGGGGAGCCCGCATTGCAGGCATTCCGCACTTGGCTGCAGGGTGAAGCCGAGCGACAGCGCCGGATCGAAGCCAAGTTACTGGAGCAATCGGGAGCTCGGTAATCCTGGATGCGGCCTTTTGCGCAAGGCCCACAAGAGTTTATGCCACGGATTATATTCCAAGGCAAAGGAAATGTCTATCTGGACCTTGGTCCAATAGCATCGAACGTTGGTTTAATTGATTTTTCCAATTTGATCGCCCTACGCCAATGAGGGGGTGCACTCCTGGTTTGCTTCACGCCTGCCGACGCCGCTTGACCCACCGCAACTTTCATGCGGTTCTAACCAACGGAGACACTGGCCATGAGTTCTCATCCAGCCGGTGTCGGGCACCGGGCCCGCGTGACCATCGTTGGGCTGATCACCGGCCGAAGGCTGTAACTGTCCCATCGGCGAACAACCATTTGGCTGATGCCATTGAGCAGATCACACGATTCCGATTCCCGCCTCCCTCCCGAAACTTCGGCGAGCGAGAGAAAGGCAATCACCTCGGCGATGGATCCGGCGGGCCTGACGAGGGGCCTGCTTATCGCCTGGTGGGGCAAGGGGCTGATCCGGGTTTTGCTTCTCTTGATCGTAGCCGCACTTGTCGCCGCGGTCGTCGCTGCATTCGGCATAGCTCGCGATTATGGCTATCTCCGCGCGTCGATCCTGACCGGATCCGCAGGAGCCTACTATCACGCCCTTGCCACGCGCCTCGCCGACCGGGCCAAGCGCAAACACGGCAACCTCACCGTCGTCCCGACGGCGGGATCAATCGAGAATGTCAATCGGCTCACCGGCAGCTGCGCAGAGAAATTTGCCCTCATCCAAGACGGCACTCCGGTGTCACGCGATGCTGGACTTGAACTCCTTGGCCGGCTTCCCGAACCAGAGTCCCTGTTGCTCCTCGGCAGGCGGGACCACGCCTTTCCAACCTTTGCCGATTTGCACGGAGCGTCCATCGGGATAGGCCCGGAGGGCTCGGGCACCACATACCTTATGCATCAACTCTTCGAGGATCGGGATTTGCGTGCGTTGGATGTCCATCTGTCGAACCATGATTTGCTGGAACAGGCTAAACTGGTGGCCGCGGGCAAGCTCGATCTTGCCGCCATGGTGACGCAGGAAAACGCTGAATTCCTGCACGCGATCATCAGCCAGAACGGCTTGGATATCGTGTCACCGCGCGATCTCGATGGGTTGGTTGGACGCTATCCGTGGCTCAGTCTGGGCGTGATACCGGCCGGCCGCTACGACCTGGTGAAACCGATTCCTGCGGTGGACAAACAAGTTGCGCATCTCGGAACCTTGCTTGTCGCCGGCCCCTGCGCCAAGCGAGCCGACCGGGTCGCACTCCTCATGTTGGTGGGGGAGGAACTCCCGGGGTTCGTCCGCGGCAATCCCCCAAACTCGACGAGTCCTGCTACGAACTTGCCGCTCGCACCGGAGGCGCAGAAATTCTTTCTCTCCGGTGAACCGGAGCTCGCCGATCGATACTTCCCGTGGCTGGTGAACATTCTGTCGCCGGCCTACTGGGTCTACCTGTTTATGGCAGTCACCATTCTTTTCAATGCGTGCAATACCTACCATCGATTTCGGCTGTGGCGGATCGATGCGGCGCGCGAGAAGCTTGAGACCGCTCTCAAGGATCTCGTACAACCTGGGCTTACTCACGCGCAGATGCGGGAAGTTCCGGCCGAGCGCGTGATGGCAACGGCAGAGAGGCGTGCCGCGGCTCAACTCATCATGGACCGATTGATGGAATTGCGCGGCCGTTGCCAGCGTCACACGAGTTCATTCTTCACTCCCATGGGCGCTGAAATGTTCTATCGCTACCAGCAGTCTCTGATAGATGAGGCGGCAACCACCGTAGGCAGCTTGCTCCAACGATCCCACCCCCAAGGGGTGTAAGCGCGATGTAGATGTGACATCCGAGACCAAGCGGCCTCGGGGCGGATCACGTAGCATCGGGTAATCAAATCGGGGCCGCGTTCGGCTGCCCAATGCAGGGCCCTCGCGAAGTGTGCGGTGCGCGCCGCGCGTACCGACCGTCGAAGGCCCACCGTCCGATCTATGTCTCCGCTTCACACTTTTTCATGAAACTTGCCTTTGCGGCACCGGCCAGTTTCTTGCCGTCGCTGCCGACCGCTTTGGCCGCGCACGTGTCCTGCTTGCATTTCTTTACAAAACTCGACTTTGCAGCGCCGGCAAGCGGTTTCCCGTCCTTGCCGACGGCCTTGGCATCACACGTTTCCTGGGCCATTGCCGACCCAAACGCAAACGACGACAGCAACAGAGCAACGAACACGCGCTTCATGGTAACCTCCCTTCAGGGTTAGCTCTAGTCACACCATTTGCGATGCTTCCTCGGCGCTTGGCAGCCGTCCGTCCGGCGTGAGTTGATCGATCAGTTCCGGCAGATTTTGACTGAGTCCGGCGAGCAGGTCCTCGCGCCCGAGGCCGGTCTGGTTCGAGAGCGCATCGATAGTATCGGCTCCCAGCGCGCTCGCAAGGTCGTGGGGTGCGATGTCCTGATTTGGACCCGTGCCGACCCATGATTGGGCGACTCTCCCGTGGCCGCTGTCCTGCAAATCTTTGATTAGCTTGTCGAGGCCGCCGCTGAGCACGCTTCCAGCCGCAGCACCGCCGAGGAGACCCCCGAGACCACCTGGGAGCAGGTCGTTAAGACTTGCGCCAGGTCTTCCGGCCGCGGGCGGTGCGCCGGGCTTCCCGCCAAGAAGACCGCCAAGAATGTCGCCGAGCCCGCCTCCGGGATTACCGGCCGTCATAGTACCACCGCCGGGTGGCGACGCCGGGGTGCCCCGGCCGGGCAATGATGCGGGCCGGCCTCCGGCACCGGGGCTGGCAGGCTGAGCGCCGCCACCGAAGCTCTTGAGCGCTTTGTAGGCGAGAAGACCCAGGAGAGCCATTGTCATCGGCGACATCCCGCCGCTGCCGCCGGCGCTGCCCGGTTGCTTTTGACCGCGAGGGCCATTCTGCATCCCGTTTAGAATATCCATCAGTCCCATGCCTGCCTCCTTCGAGCTTTGATTTGTTTTACCCGCCTTGGCGTGGCCGGCTGTCACAAGCCGCGCGTCGTTGACGCGCCCGGACCGCTCGCTCCCGGATCGGTAATGACGCGGTGCGCCACCAGCCTATTCCATATGAACAACACAAGCACCGCGCCCACCGTCGCGGCGATAAGGCCCGCCCCCTGGTCGAGCCGATACCAGCCGATGGTTTGGCCAATAAACGTCGCCACGAAGGACCCGATGATTCCGAGTACCGTCGTCAGGATGAACCCCGTGGGATTGTGCGGCCCCGGCGATAGCCAGCGGGCAATCAAGCCCGCGATAAACCCGATCAAGATGATCCAGATGATATTCCACACGGTACTCTCCCATCACATGCTTGGTGTCCGGTCTGACTTTCTGCCTGCGTTCAGAGCTGTTGCGCGTTGAACGTATCGCAGCTCTCGATTTTTCCCGACTTCAGCCCGGTCGTGAACCAGCGGGTGCGTTGCGCCGAGGAGCCATGCGTGAAGGCGTCGGGCACCACGTAACCTTGCGCCTGCTTCTGCAGCCGATCGTCGCCGATGGCCGCCGAGGTCTGCATCGCCGCCTCCACATCGCCGGGTTCAATGAACTTCCAGTCTTCCTCCGAGTGGAACGCCCACACTCCGGCCAGGCAATCGGCCTGCAATTCCACACGCACCTGAACTTTGTTGGCGTCCACCTTGTCCATGCTCTGCTGCATTTGCTGAGCTTTGGGCAGGATGCCAAGCAGGTTCTGAACGTGATGGCCGACCTCATGGGCGATCACATAGGCCTGCGAGAATTGACAGGCCTTGCTGCCCACGTCGCAGCCGCGAAAGCGTTGCTCAAGCTCCTGAAAGAAGGAGGTATCGAGATAGACCTTGCGATCGTTCGGGCAATAGAAAGGCCCCATTGCCGACTGCGCAAACCCGCAGCCCGAACGTGTGGCGCCCGAGAACATGACGAGCGTGGGCGTTTGATAAGTTTTTCCGTATTGAGCGAAAATCTTCTGCCACTGTGTTTCAGTGCCCCCAAGCACGGCGGATACGAATTGTCCCATCTGGTCCGAGGGCGCTCCCGTTCGGGCCTCGCCCGCGCCGTTGGCCGGGCCCGGATATGAGTCCTGTTGCGAACTGTCGCCACCCGACAAAATCTCAGCGCCCCCAATCAGCAACCTGGGGTCGATGCCCAGCCAATAGCCGACAAGGCCGAGTACGAGGATCGTGCCGATACCGAGGCCGCCGCGCCCGCCCGGAACACGAAAGCCGCCGCCCATATCGGAACCGCGGCGGTCTTCAACGTTGTCGCTGCGCGGCATTTCATCGAGACGCATGTTCCAGGCTCCTCACGGCCGTCCAAATGCGCGTACGTTGCGGTCGCCAAGTCGGTTGACGCGCCAACCGCATCACCGCGCGCGCCGAAGGCACGCCATCACGCCCGGCGCAAGCGCGCACGCTCGCCCGGGCCACTTCTCATGCCAGTTTCGGCCAAATCATACCCTGACCGGCGTTGCCGTATATTGGACTTAGGTGCAACACGCCTACCCGGAGGTTAATACCCGTATCCCCTCCGGAAACGGTTGTCGTCTGTCGCGTTCATTCAAGCGACACCGTGCTCCCGCCGATGGGTGCTTTGAGATTGAGGGGTGAGCATAAAGATGGTTTTTCGATACTGATCGGAGACGATTGTTGCCGCGTCCCTTAATCACATCCAATCCTTCAACTTGAACCAGATGAGCGGTAACGCGATCGAAACGGCAACGAGAACGAGAGCGAACGGATAGCCCCATGGCCAATCCAATTCCGGCATATACTTGAAATTCATTCCATAAATCCCGACCACCAGGATCGGCGGGATTCCCACGACGGAAGCGATGGTCAGCACTTTTACGATATCGTTCTGATCGATGCTGATGATTCCAGTCACGGCGTCCTGGAGCAGCTGGACACGACTGATCAAGTCTTCCACGAACTGCACCAGGGATGCGATGTCGGACGCAATGGTTTGGAGCCGGGATATTTGTTCAGGTCCGATCCATTCTCGGCAACGATCGGTCGTGAATTTCGCCATTCGCTCCAGGCACACCAGCGTGTAATGAAGGTGGGACATGCGCTCGCTGGTTCGGCCGGTTCGCATCATCAGCCGGCGCAGCAGGCCGGATTCCCGGGAGGGCCTGGACGATACGTTCTCGCGAAAGACGATTTGCGAAGCGCTGTCGAGGTCGTTGGCGGTCGCTTCGAGCTGATCGGCCATGTGGTCGACGATTTCTTCCATGATTTGGGTAAAGGCTTCGGCCGGTTCGAGCTTTTCGGCGGCGCTTAATTCCGCGGCGACCTTGTCAAATGCAGCCACGCGCGTGAACCGCACCGTCAGCAGAATGTTTTTCGAAAGCACGAAACCGGTTGGGGCTATCGTCCATGCCCCCTCTTGTGACGCGATGATCAGGGGTACGCTCATATAAAGCGCATCCCGCTCGGATCGAAGCCGGCTCGTAGTTTCGATTTCGGAAAGTTCCTCCCGCGTCGGCACCCGCAGTCCGAAGGCTTGCTCGAACGCGGACTGCTCCGCGTCGGTCGGATCGGCGAGGTCGATCCATGAGCTGCCGCCGAGCGAGGGGCGTCGATTGCTTGGATAGGCGTTGAGCACGAGCCGCCGGCCCTCGCGGAGTCGAAATTGGCCCGCCGAACAACGCCGCCGGCGCGGACGGGAGTATG
Source organism: Xanthobacteraceae bacterium (assembly GCA_036557705.1). Classification (GTDB taxonomy): domain Bacteria; phylum Pseudomonadota; class Alphaproteobacteria; order Rhizobiales; family Xanthobacteraceae; genus VAZQ01. The sequence continues at coordinate 141,316 of DATBHB010000016.1, read as the reverse complement.
CTTCTGCCTTCAGGCGCTCCAATTATCGTCGGAACGCTCCTGCGCATCAACCTGCCTGAGAGCACCCCCGCCGAACGTTCCTCAAATCCCCGCCACGCGCGACTTGAATGGGCACAGGATGTCGAAAGCCGTCGCATCACGCGAGGGCGTGTCGACTGCGCCCCCGAATACTTTCTCCCTGGTGTGTTGCTGCGGTGTCACATGAATGCGGTACGGCGGTAATGCCTATCTCTGCGCGTTAAATCGCGATTGGGGTACCTCAAGGCAGCGTTCCGCGGGCGGGCGCTATCGGCGCGATCGATCTCGGAGTAAAGTGTTTTCTGTCACCCGCACAAGTGACAGCGGTATCCCCAGGCAGGGCAATGTTCGGCAAATGGCGACTTGCCGGTCATCATCAAAGCTCGCGACGGAGCCTTGTCGGTATCACCGGGCATGGCCTATGCTCCTGTATTTCGCATCGTTTTGGCCAGGTCGGCGATGAGGTCGAAACCAGACAAAGCAACAACTCGCGGGTTACCGCGTCGTCTGGCACCCGCCCGCCAGTCCGGCAACCATTCCGAGCCGCGGCGCCAGGGCGCTCATTTGGAAGCGCCCTTACCGCAGCTCCAGCTGATTTACGATACCGCTCCAGTCGGGCTCGCGTTCCTCACTCCCGATTGTCGTTACGTGCAGATCAATCAACGTATGACAGAAATCTGCGGAATTTCGGTTGCCGAGCACATCGGACAATCGGTTCGTGACACCGTGCCACAACTTGCCGATGAGGTGGAGCAGATCGTCGCGGCTGTCGTGCGTACAGGGGAGCCAATCAAAGGTCTCGAACTTCACGGACAGCGCCCTGACAAACTAAACGCAGACCGGGTCTGGATCACGAGTTGGCATCCTTTGAAAGCTCAAGACGGCAGCATAGCGGGCGTCAGCGTCGTTGCGGAGGATATTACCGAACGCAAACGTGCCGAGACGGCCCTCAGCACCAGCCAAAAGGCGCTCCTAGACAGCGAGGCTCGCTTCCGCGAGTTGGCCGACAATATCAGTCAGTTCGCCTGGACCGCCGACGAGTCAGGCTGGATCTATTGGTACAACAAGCGATGGCATGACTATACCGGGACGACTCTGGAAGAGATGCAGGGCTGGGGATGGCAAAAGGTGCATCATCCCGAGCACGTCGACCGCGTTGTCCGGCGCATCCGGGAGAGTTTCGAAACCGGCATGCCTTGGGAGGATATCTTTCCGCTGCGTGGTCGCGACGGCAACTTTCGATGGTTCCTGTCACGCGCCCTGCCCATTCGTAACGAAGCCGGCGACATCATCCGCTGGTTCGGTACCAACACGGACATCACGGAACAGATCGAAGCCGAAAATGCGTTGCGCGAAAGCGAGGCGCGATTCCGCGAGCTGGCCGACAACATCAGTCAGTTCGCCTGGACTGCCGACCGGACCGGCAGGAGATACTGGTACAACCAGCGATGGTACGATTACACTGGAACCACTCTTGGGGAAATGGACGGTTGGGGGTGGCAGAAAGTCCACGATCCCGACCCTGTCGATCGTGTCACCGATCGCATCCGACAGAATTTCGAGAACGGCACGACTTGGGAGGACACGTTCCCATTGCGGGGCCGAGATGGCAAGTACCGCTGGTTCCTCTCGCGCGCCATGCCCATCCGCGACGAAGCCGGCGGCATCATCCGCTGGTTCGGCACCAACACGGACATCACAGACCAGATCGAGGCCGAAAAAGCATTGCGAGAGCTCAATGAGAGCCTGGAGCAGCGGGTCCAGCTCGCGACGCAAGAGCGACTTCACATTTGGAACGCGTCGCAGGATTTGCTGGTATTGGCAGATCTTGAGGGCAAATACCTCAGCGTCAATCCGGCTTGGAGCGCGACACTCGGTTGGTCCGAGTCCGATTTGCTCGGCAAGACTTCGCAATGGCTGCTACACCCGGACGATCACGAAAAAACTCGCGCTGAGATCACCCATCTTGCTGCCGGCGGAAAAACATTGTGCTTCGAAAGCCGCTTTCGTGACAGGGCGGGCACATATCACTGGATATCGTGGAAAGCGGTGCAGGAGACGGGCCGAATCTATGCGATGGGTCGCGACGTCACGGAGCTAAAGGACACCGAGAACCGATTACGGGAAGCCCGGCGCGAACTTGCATCGGTTTCCCGGCGCACGACCATGGCGGCGATGTCAGCTGCGATCGCCCACGAGATCAAACAGCCGCTGGCGGCGATCGTGGCCAACGCCAACGCGGGCTTGCGCTGGTTGAACAGGACGCCGCCAAACTTCGACAAAACCGCCGAGACTTTGCAGAATATCGTCGACGGCGGCCACAGGGCAAGCGAGGTCATCCAATCGGTCCGCGCAATGTTCAGCCCAAACGATCAAGCGGGAACTGGGATCGATATCAACGAGCTCATTCGAGAGAGTATGGCTCTGGCTCGGAGCGAATTGGATACCGCAGGAATATCGGTTCGTCTCGATCTGGCTCGCGATCTCGCTCCGATCTCCGTTCACCGAGTTCAGCTGCAGCAGGTCGTCTTGAACCTCGTTACCAATGCTGTTGACGCCATGCGCGCCGTGACCGATCGGCCCCGAGTTCTCGGGGTGGTATCGAGATCGCTCGAGTCGGCCGGCGCAGAGGTGGCGATTGAAGACTCCGGAATCGGAATAGCGCCCGATGACATCGGTCGAATCTTTGATGCCTTCTTCACGACGAAGCAGAATGGGATGGGAATGGGCTTGGCGATCTGCCGGTCCATCGTCGAGGCTCACGGGGGCACCTTGTCGGCTTCTCCGGGCGCGCCCTACGGTTCCGTTTTTCGCCTCGTTCTGCCGAGCAACCCATGACGCAAAGCGCCGAGCGTCCGATCCACACGAAGGATGCCGAGGCGAAACCCGTCGTCTTCATCGTCGACGACGACCCGTTGATGCGCAAGGGGCTCAGCAATTTGATAGAATCGATGGACTTGAGGGCCGAGAGCTTCGCATCGGCGCCGGAGTTCTTGCAGGTCAAGCTGCCGGACAGCCCCTGCTGCCTCATTCTCGATATCAGGCTGCCGGGCCTGAGTGGGCTGGATTTCCAGGCCAAGCTCGCAGCCGCCAACATTCAAGTTCCCATCATCTTCATTACGGCCCATGGCGATATCCCGATGACGGTGCGGGCCATGAAGGCGGGCGCCCTCGAGTTCCTGACCAAACCGGTTCGCGAGCAGGATTTACTGGATGCCATTCAGGCCGCACTTCACCGCGACAAGACACGGCACGAAAGCGAGCGTATCGTGTCATCCATGCGGGCGAAATTCGAGACGCTGAGCCCCCGCGAACAGGAGGTGATGACTTGCGTCACCGGCGGCCTCATGAACAAGCAGATTGCCCACGCGATCGGAATTACCGAGAATACGGTCAAAGTGCATCGTGGCAACGCGATGAGAAAAATGGGTGCAAAATCGGTCGCCGATCTGGTAAGAATGGCTGATCTGCTGGGGGTCCGCCGCAGAACGTCATAGCGATCTACTACCTTCGTGTAAGTCGTCTTACCAGTAGAGGTACTCGATCCCGACTCCGTAGGGCTCTTGAACTCACAGGGAGACCGCGTATTTCTGACGTTATCAAGGAATCAGCGTGACGAAGGCTTTCGTGATCTCAATTATCGATGACGACGAACTATTCCGCCGAGCCACTGCGGGATGGATAGACTCTCTCGGCTATGCGGTTGCGTCTTTTGGTTCTGCCGAGGAGTTCTTGAGGTCCGATCAATTGGAGCAGACCGCGTGCCTGATCTCGGACGTGCAGATGCCGGGCATGAGCGGAATCGACCTGCAAAATCAATTGATTGCGCGCGGTTATCGGCTGCCTGTCATCTTCGTCACGGCCTATTCGGATTCGAGGGCGCGCAGGCAGGCGCTGGCCTCCGGCGCGCTCGGCTTCTTCGACAAGCCATTCAGTGAGGAAGGCCTGATTTCGTGCCTGGATCAGGCACTCTCGCAGAGGCCAGTCTGATTCGACAAGGCGCGCCCTCCCTTCCCTGGTCAACGCCTTCCCTACTCTTCCAACCTACACCCAACCCGATCAGTCGAGAGGATAGGCGTCGCCCATCTTGCGACGCACCTAAACCTTTGTATAGGCGGCTCAGCAGTTAAGATGCCTGGTTCACCACGCACGTGGAATACCGCGCCGAAACGGGACGCATTTAAGCTTATCCGTTCAGAAAGGAGCAATTCTGGTTGCTGCCGAGTGGGACGGCCTCGGCTCATCCGTTGTCAATCGCGCGATTCCGAGAGACACTTGGCCGCAGGCTGATGAAACACATCGCAGCTGCTGCGGATCGATCATTTCTACAGCAATGTCTTGAGAAACCCTGCGGGATTCGGATTTTGGTCGTTATCAGGAAAAGCCTATCAGCGATGCGGCCATGTCATGGACATCACACAAAATACGGCTAAGACTCAAACATTCCTGCGCGCCGCCGGCTAACGGAGCTTCTCCGGGCGGAAGGCATTGCGACCACATCGGCCTCAATCGCTGGCCCGACCTGAGGAAACAGCCATCATGCTGGACGAGGTTGTTCCGCGACAACAGAGCAGCTCTTCCTCGGAGTCGCTCCGCGGCATGATCCGGATTCCCGGCGGCACGTTCTGCATGGGGTCGGACAGGCACTATCCCGAGGAAGCGCCGGTTCACCGTGTGACTGTGGATGCTTTCTGGATGGACCTTACTCCAGTGACCAACCGCGAGTTCCGCAAGTTCGTCAACGCGACCGGCTACGTCACCTTCGCGGAGGTCAGGCCCGACGCCAAGGACTATCCGGGCGCGCTGCCGCACATGCTCAAGGCCGGCTCGCTGGTATTCACGCCGCCAAAGCACAGCGTCGATTTGCGCGATTGGAGTCAATGGTGGAAGTTCAAGTTCGGCGCGAACTGGCGGAGGCCTTACGGCCCGCGCTCGTCAATCAGCGGCCTCGACGACCATCCGGTCGTACACGTCGCCTATTGCGACGCCGAGGCCTATGCGAAATGGGCCGGCAAGGAATTGCCGACGGAAGCCGAATGGGAGTTTGCGGCGCGCGGCGGTCTCGATGGCGCCGAGTTCGCGTGGGGCGACGAGTTCACGCCCGGCGGCAAGCCAATGGCGAACACTTGGCAGGGCGCATTTCCGCACGAGAACCTTGCGACCGACGGCTACGAGCGAACCTCGCCGGTAAGGGCCTTCCCGCCGAACGGCTACGGCCTCTACGACATGATCGGCAACGTCTGGGAATGGACCGCCGACTGGTGGTCGAGCCGCCACGAAGCCGACGCCCCAAAGGCCTGCTGCATTCCTGAAAATCCACGCGGCGGCCCTGAGGCCGCAAGCTACGACCCCTGTCAACCGCAAATCGAGATTCCGCGCAAGGTGCTCAAGGGCGGCTCGCACCTGTGCGCGCCGAATTACTGCCGCCGTTATCGGCCCGCCGCGCGCCATGCGGAGCCGGTCGATACGTCAACCAGTCACGTCGGATTCCGATGTGTGATTAGAAAAGAAGAGAGTAAGTCATGAGTGCGAAGACCGATCGATACGGGACAGAGGCCGCCACGAAAGAGAGTGCGATCAATCGACGCAGCATTCTGCTTGGCGGCACTACACTTGCCGCCGCAACCGCGCTGGCCGCCGGCGCGCCAATCCAGGTTGCACAGGGCAAGCACCGCAGACAACGCCGTCGGGTCGGCCGCCTAACATCCTCGTCATCTTCGGCGACGATATTGGCCAGACCAACATCAGCGCCTATTCGTTCGGCCTGATGGGCTACAAGACGCCGAACATCGACCGCATCGCCAAAGAAGGCATGATGTTCACCGATTATTATGCGGAGAACAGTTGCACCGCAGGTCGGTCGTCCTTCATTACCGGCCAGACGCCCAAGCGCACCGGCTTGTCCAAGGTCGGCGTTCCGGGCGCGACAGTCGGCCTTCAGGACCGCGATGTCACCATCGCTCAGGCGCTCAAGCCGCTCGGTTACATGTGCGGCCAGTTCGGCAAGAACCATCTCGGCGATCGCGACGAGTACCTTCCAACCAGGCACGGCTTCGATGAGTTCTTCGGCAACCTTTATCACCTAAATGCCGAGGAAGAACCCGAACGCCCATATTGGCCGAAGAATGACCAAGCTTTCCTCAAAGCCTATAACCCGCGCGGCGTGCTGCACAGCTACGCTGATGGCCGGGTCGAAGACACCGGGCCGCTCACCGTCAAACGCATGGAGACGATCGACGACGAAACGTCGAACGCCTGCATGGATTGGATCACGAAGCAGGTCCAGGCGAGCAAGCCGTTCTTCGCCTGGATGAACTTCACGCGCATGCACATCTACACGCATGTACGGCCTTCGATGCAGGGCCAGAGCGGCATGCCCGGGAACGATTATGCCGACGGCATGATCGAGCATGACGGCGACGTCGGCAAGCTGCTCAAGCTGCTGGACGATCTCAAGATCGCCGACAACACGATTGTGATTTACACGACGGATAACGGGCCGAACCAGTTTTCCTGGCCGGATGCGGCCACCACGCCGTTCCGCAGCGAAAAGGACTCCAACTGGGAAGGTGCCTTCCGCGTGCCGGCACTGGTGCGCTGGCCCGGTCATATTCAGGCCGGCTCGGTCTCGAACGACATGTTCTCCGGTCTCGACTGGTTCCCCACGCTGCTTGCTGCCGCCGGCGATACGACGATCAAGGATCGTTTGCTCCGGGGGTCCGATATCGGCGGCAAGACTTTCAAGGTGCATCTCGACGGGTACAACCAACTTGCGTATCTCACCGGCCAAGAGCCCAAAGGCGCGCGCGAAGAGTTTGCATATTTCAACGATGACGGCGTCCTGGTCGCGTTCCGCTACCAGAATTGGAAGGCTATCTTTTGCGAAATGCAGCATCCCGGAGGTTTCGCTGTCTGGCAGCAACCTTTCGTTTGCCTGCGCGTCCCGAAAATTTTCAACCTCCGCATGGACCCTTACGAGCGCGCGGATGTTGTGTCCGATCAATACAACGACTGGTTGGTAAAAAACGGGTACCTGGCATTCGACCTCAGCCGCCGCGCCGGTTTGTTTCTTGAGACGTTCGTGGACTATCCTCCAAGTCAGGAGCAGGCCAGCTTCTCGATCGATCAAATTCAGCGCGATGTCGAAGCCAAGATCAAGGAGAACGCCGCCAAGGCGCGGGCGAAATAGGCGCGCCGACGAACCGGCCGGCGCTGACGCCGGCCGGTCGGTCAGGCGTGGAAGTCAAACAACGACATGGAGGACGTCATGAGCCAAGCTGAAGACGACCAGACACACTCCGGCGGGTCGTCTGCCGATCACGCTGTCAGCCGGCGCAACATACTGCTTGCGGGCACCACGCTCGCGGCCGCGTCGGCGATCGCGGCGGGGAGCCAGGTTCAGGTGGCACAGGCGCAGCAGCAGCCAGCCGCAGCAAACGGCAGAAAGCCGAACATCCTGTTCATCATGGGCGACGACATAGGCTGGTTCAACGTCAGCGCCTACAACATGGGCATCATGGGCTATCGCACCCCCAACATCGACCGCATCGGCAGGGAAGGCGCGGTGTTCACCGACTGGTACGGCCAGCAAAGCTGCACCGCGGGCCGGGCCGCATTCATCACCGGCCAGACGCCGGTCCGCACCGGACTGACCAAAGTCGGCCTGCCGGGTGCTGAACTCGGGCTGGGGCCGCTCGATCCTTCTGTGGCCGACGTTCTCAAGACATACGGTTACGCCACCGGTCAGTTCGGAAAAAACCATCTCGGCGACCGCGACGAGCATTTGCCGACGGCGCATGGCTTCGACGAATTCTTTGGCAACCTCTATCACCTCAACGCCGAGGAGGAACCGGAGAACCCGGACTATCCGAAGGACCCGGAATTCCGAAGGCGTTTCGGTCCGCGCGGCGTTATCCACAGCTATGCTGACGGCAGGATCGAGAACACTGGCCCGCTCAACACCAAGCGCATGGAGACCATCGACGAGGAGTTCCTCGCCGCCGCCAAGGATTTCATCAATCGCCAGAACAGGGCCGGGAAGCCGTGGTTCTGCTATTTCAATTCGACGCGGATGCACGTCTTCACGCATCTGAAGCCAGCATCGCAGGGCAAAACCGGCCTCGGCGTCTATCCCGACGGCATGGTTGAGCATGACGGTCATGTCGGCGAGCTGTTGAAGCTCGTCGACGATCTCGGAGTCGCCAACAACACCATCGTGGTCTACACGACGGACAACGGCGCCGAGGTCTTCACCTGGCCCGACGGCGGCTCAACGCCGTTCAAGGGCGAGAAGGCCACCAATTGGGAAGGCGGGTTCCGCGTGCCCTGCCTGATGCGCTGGCCCGGCGTGATTCAGCCCGGCACCGTCGTCAATGACATCTGCGCGCATGAGGACTTCATCCCGACCTTTGCCGCGGCCAATGGCGACACCGATCTCGTCGAGCGGACGAAGGACGGTACCATGCTCAACGGTAAGCAGTTCAAGGTTCATTTCGACGGTTTCAACCTGCTCCCGTTCCTCAAGGGTGACGAAAAAGAGTCCCCCCGGAAGGAGTTTCTGTATTGGAGCGACGACGGCGACCTGATGGCGCTTCGGGTGCGCAACTGGAAAATCGCCTTCCTGGAGCAGAATACGGAACTGGCCCCGCAAACACCGATCAGCATCTGGCAGGGACAGTTCACCAAACTCCGGGTGCCGAACATTTACAACCTACGAGCCGATCCATTCGAGCGAGCGACCAGCAGCCTGCTCTATGGTGGCTGGCAAGTGCACCGCGGATTCTTGCTCGTTCCGGCCCAAGCCGTCGTCGCGAAATATCTCGAAAGCTTCAAGGACTTCCCGCCGCGCAGCAAGCCAGCGAGCTTTACCGTCAGCGATGTGATGGAGAAGCTGACGACATCGAATCCGGGCAATAACTAGCGAGAAGCGTCGGCCGACAACGGTGCTGGCGGACAATGTGTATTGTGTAAGACCGACGTGCGATGAACGACGTGCAGCAACGCACCGCGACAAGCGCCAGGGACGATGTCCTGGCGCTGAAATCGCGCATGGCGCAATCGATCATCGGCCAGGAGGCGATGGTCGAGCGCCTGATCCTCGGCCTCATCGCCAACGGTCATCTTCTGGTCGAGGGCTTGCCGGGCCTCGCCAAGACGCGCGCCATCAAGAGTTTGGCAAAAAACCTGGATGCGCAGCTCTCGCGCATCCAGTTCACGCCCGACCTGTTGCCGTCGGACATCACCGGCTCGGATATCTATTTCAGCGAAGGCGGCAAAGGCGAGTTCAAGTTCCAGGCCGGGCCGATCTTCGCCAACCTGATTCTCGCCGACGAAGTCAATCGCGCGCCGGCCAAAGTGCAGGCCGCGCTGCTCGAAGCCATGGAAGAACGCCAAGTCACGGTCGCTGGCGCGACGCGCAAGCTGCCCGAACTCTTCCTGGTGATGGCGACGCAAAACCCGATTGAGCAGGAAGGCACCTATCCGCTCCCCGAAGCGCAGATGGACCGCTTTTTGATGCACATCGCCGTCGGCTATCCCGACGAGACTTCGGAAGAAGCGATCGTGCGCCTCAATCGTGGCGAGGAAATCGGCGCCAAGGACAAGTCCGCGGCACCCACGCCGGTCGCGGAGGCGAGACTCGCGCAAAACGTGATCTTTCAGGCGCGCGCCGAGATTCATAACGTCAATGTCTCAGAGGCGGTCGAGAAATACATCGTCGCGCTGGTCTTTGCGACGCGATACCCGGACAAGCTCGACAAGGATTTGGCGAAATGGATTCAATTTGGCGCGAGCCCGCGCGGCGCGATCGGGATCGACCGCGCCGCGCGTGCGAACGCGTGGCTCGCGGGCCGCGACTACGTGACCCCCGAAGACGTGCAGGCGATCGCGCATGACGTGCTGCGGCACCGCCTCATTCTGTCGTATGAGGCCCACGCCGAAGGCGTCGCGGCAGACAGAGTGATCGACAGGATCGTGGAGCTTGTCGCCGTGGCTTGAGGCTTTGCGATGGGACTGTCGCTCGCAGCATTGCATCGCACGAAAGGCATTCGCACTCGGCCGCGGCCGACAGATACGTCCGCCGGCGTTTATGCGACGGTGGGCGATTTAGCCGCATTGAAGCACGCGGCGCGCGATTTCAGTTTTCTGCCGCGTCAGCCGATCCATAGCCTGCTCTCCGGCCGTCACGGTTCGCGCGTGCGCGGGCGCGGCCTCGCCTTCGAGGAGCTGCGCCAATATTTCCCGGGCGACGATATCCGCACCATGGATTGGCGGGTGACCGCGCGCACCGGCAAGCCGTTTGTGCGCGTCTATGCCGAGGAAAAGGATCGGCCGGCGCTGTTCCTCGTCGATCAGCGTATCAATATGTTCTTCGGCACCCGGCGTGCCATGAAGTCAGTTGCGGCAGCGGAAGTCGCTGCGCTCGGCGTCTGGCGCGTGCTGGCGCAGGACGACCGCGTCGGCGGCTTCGTGTTCAACGATGAGCGCATCGACGAAGTGCGCCCGCACCGCAGCGAAAATGCCGTCATGCGGTTTCTCGAAACCATTGCCACGCAGAACGCGGCGTTAAGCGCGGATTCGCCGGCGCGGCGCAATCAGGCGCAACTCGACGCCGTGCTCGACGCGGCCGCGCAGGTCGCTGATCACGACCATCTCGTCATTATTGCAAGCGATTTCGACGGTCACGGGCCGCACACGCGCGATCTGTTGCTGCGATTGGCTGCACATAACGATGTGCTGGCGGTGCTGGTCTACGACCCGTTTCTTGTCGAACTGCCCAGCGCGCTCGAACTCGTGGTCAGCGACGGCGAACTTCAGGTCGAGCTTGGCCGCGGCGCACGCAAGAGCGTGTTCGATTACGCCCATGGCTACGGCAAGACAATCCTCGCCTGGGAACGCGAGATCGGCGTGCCGGTTCTGCCGCTCTCGGCAGCGGAAGAAACCGCGCCGCAGATTCGCCGCTTGCTCGGCCAGGCGGCGGGGCGGCGAAGGAGATAGCATGGCCGATCCTGCACCTGTGCTCGATCCATCGGTCCGCGCCGCGCTCGAAAAGCTTGCCGATATCGCAGCGCCGCCGCCGGTGAGTCTCATGCCGCAAACCTGGGGCTGGGCGGTGCTCGCCTCCATTGTGCTCGCGCTCGCCGCCTGGGGCTTGCTGCGTTGGCATCGCCATCGCGAGGCAAATCGCTATCGGGTCGAAGCGCTCGCCGAACTCGCCCGCATCGAGCAGGCGATGATACACGGCGGAGCACCGGGCGCGGCTTTGATACAAATACCGTCGCTCCTCAAACGCGTCGCGCTTGCCGCCTGGCCGCGGCCGCGCGTGGCGTCGCTGGCCCAGAAGCCTTGGGCGGATTTCGTAGGTTCTGCGGAAGGCGAGGCCGCGTTACCCGCTCCGTTGGCAGTGCTGCTCAACGACGCCGAGTACCGTTCGGCGAAGGACCTTGCCGCGGTATCGGCTGACGACGCGCTTGCCTGCGCGCGGATCGCAAAGCGATGGATCGAGGCGCATCGTGTATCAGCTTGACTATCCATGGCTGCTGGCGCTGCTGCCGGTCCCCATATTGATATGGTGGCTACTGCCGCCCTATCGTGAAGAGACCGCATCGGTGCGGCTTGCATTCTTCGCCGACGTGGCGCAAGCCGCAGGCATTACACCTGCGCCGGGCGCGCTGATCCCACGGACGAACTGGCTGCAAAAGATTTTGGCGCCGGTCTCCTGGGTGCTGGTCCTAGTCGCGCTGGCGCGGCCGCAATTCGTCGATCCGCCGATCGAGAAAATCCTGCCGGCCCGCGATCTGTTGCTCGCACTCGATCTGTCGCAATCGATGGACACGCGCGATTTCCGCGATCCCAACGGCAATCTGATCCCCCGGGTGGAAGCGGTGCGGGCGGTGGTCGACGATTTCGTGCAGCGCCGCACCGGTGATCGCATCGGCCTGATCGTGTTCGGCGACGCGCCATATCCGCAAGTGCCGTTCACGCTCGACCATGCCACGGTGCGCGCGATGATTGCCCAAATGGTGCCGGGAATGGCCGGGCCGCGCACCGCGCTCGGCGATTCGATCGGGCTGGCGATCAAGATGTTCGAGCAGAGCAAAGCGCCCGAGAAGGTGCTCGTGGTGCTCACCGACGGCAACGATACAGCAAGCCGGATGCCGCCGGACCGCGCCGCCGATATCGCCAGGCAGGACGGAATCAAGATCCACACCGTCGCCATCGGCGATCCGCAAGCGACCGGCGAGGACAAGGTCGATGTCGCGACGCTGCAGAAGATCGCGGCGACGACCACCGGCCGTTATTTTTTCGGGCAGGACCAGAAGCAGCTCGAAGAGATTTACACCACGCTCGACCGCATCACGCCCGCCAACCAGAAAACGCTGACGTGGCGGCCGGTGCGGGAGCTGTTTTACTACCCATTGGGTGTGAGTCTGGTGCTGCTGTTCGCCTATTCGGCCGCCATGTTTGTCATTACCTCGATGCGGCGCTGGCGCGCGCACCGGTCGCCGACGGGAGCACCGGCATGATCGGCGACTTCCATTTCCTGCGCCCGGAATGGCTGTGGGGATTCGCCGCCGCGGTCGCCTTGTTCTGGGCGGTGTCGCGCCGCGAGGACGTGCGGGCGCGCTGGGGCACGATCATCGCGCCCCGTCTGCTCGATCATCTCGTTGTCGGACGGCGCAACTACCGCCGGCTGCGGCCGGTGCATCTGACCGCCGGGTTGATGGCGCTCGGTTCGCTCGCCGCCGCAGGGCCGACCTGGGAACGCGAGCGGCCACCCTTCGTGCAGGATAAGGCGCCGCTCGCCATCGCGATCGATCTGTCGCAAACGATGGACGCGATCGATGTCTCGCCGTCGCGTCTCGAGCGCGCCAAGCTCAAGGTGCGCGACCTTCTGGCGCTGCGGCAGGGCGCTCGAACGGCGGTTTTCGCTTATGCCGGCTCAGCACATCTGGTGCTGCCGCTGACTGACGACGCGAACCTGATCGAGACCTACGTCGATTCGCTTGCGACGTCGCTGATGCCGGTGCCGGGAAAAGATACCGCGAAAGCGCTGTCCGTCATCAAAGCCGCGCTCGCAGCCGAAGACACGCCCGGCACCATCCTGTTCATGACCGATGGCGTCGAACCGCGCGCGTTCGATGCCATGAAGGCCCGCAACGGCAAGAACGAAATCATGGTGCTCGCTATCGGCACCGCCGCGGGCGGTCCGGTCAAGATCGGCAAGGATGAGTTCCTCAGCGGCGCAGCCGGCGGCCGGGTCATCGCCAAGCTCGACATCGAGGGTCTGCGCAAGCTCAAATCCGAAGCGGGTGTACAGGTCGCGACCGCGACGCTTGATAATTCCGACGTGCAATGGATCGTGCGGCAAGCGCAGACCCATTTGCAACGGAAGGAAATCGACAGCGAGGCGCGCTGGAACGACATCGGCTGGTGGTTCACGATACCGATCGTGCTATTGAGCGCGCTTTGGTTCCGGCGCGGCTGGACTATCCGCTGGGCGAGTGCGCTGCTCCTTTGGGCCGCACTCGGCTATCACAACGGCGCCATCGCGGCCGAATGGCGCTTTGCCGACATCTGGCTTACCCCCGACCAGCAGGGCCGTATTGCTTACGAGCGCGGCGATTACGCCGCCGCCGCGGAACGCTTCTCCGACCCGATGTGGCGCGGCTCGGCGCTCTATCGCGCGGGACGTTATGACGACGCCATCGACGCTTTCGCGCGCGTCGACAGCGCGGAGAGCTACTTCGACCAGGGCAACGCGCTCGCCAAGCTGGGCAAGCTGGCGGCTGCGGTCGCCGCCTATCAGGAGGCGCTCAAGCGCAATCCCGACTTCGCCGCGGCAAAGGCCAATCTCGATCTGGTACAAAAGCTTATTCCGCCAAAGCAGAAGGACGACGACCAGGAAGCGCAAGACCCGGACGAGAAGCCCGACGAGATCAAATTCGACGACAAGGGCAAAAAGGGCAAACAGGGAATCGTCAAAGGCGGAAACCAGAACGCTGAAATATGGATGCGCAACATCCAGACGACGCCCGCTCAGCTCCTGCGGCGGAAATTCGCCATCGAGGCGGGAGAGCAGCGGCAATGAAAACCGCATTCCTCGCCCTGGCTTTGTTGGCAGCGAATCTGTCGGCGGCCTTGGCGGAACCGCGCGTGCGCGCCGAGATCGAAGCTACGGGCCCCGTACTGGTCGGCCAGCAGATCCGCGTCAATGTTACGGTGCTGGTGCCGAACTACTTCCTCTCCTCCCCACAGTTTCCGCTATTCGACATTCCCGGCGCGGTAGTCACGCTGCCGGACGAAAATGCCGTGAATGGCACCGAAAGGATCGACGGCGAGACGTATGCGGCCATTACCAAGACGTATCTGATCACGGCGCAGCAGGCTGGCAACTTCGCACTCCCAGCCGTGCAAATCACATTCAAATACGCTGCTGAGCCCGGGAAGCCGGGCGTCGACGGCGCGGTGAAGCTGCCGCCGCTGAATTTCACGGCAACCCTGCCGGCCGGGGCCTCAGCGGCGGCGCCCAGTCTCGTCGCACAGGTTACCGTCACGCAAACCCTCGATGGCGATCCCAAAAGCCTGAAAGCCGGCGATGCGCTCACCCGCACCGTCGAGACGTTCGCCGCCAACACCCAGGCGATGTTCATTCCGCCACCGGACTTCAATGTACCGGCGAACATCCGTATTTATCCGCGCGATCCCGTATTGACCGACGTGACCAGCGATCGCGGCGTTTTCGTCGGAGGCCGCCGGATCGATCGCGTCACTTACGTCTTCGAGCAGCCGGGTATCTATACGCTGCCGGCCATCGAGATCAGTTGGTTCAACGACAAGACCGGCAAGCAGGAGGTATCGAGCGCTCCTGCAATCAGCGTCACGATCACGCCCACCAGCGCGGCGGCTCCCGCCACGGAGATCGCGCCGCCGGCGCCGGAGAAGACTCCCATCGCCGATTTCATTTCGAGCGGCAGAGGAAAAGTTATCATTGCTTGTTCGCTTGCTTTGCTGGCTCTCGGGGTCGGCGTGCTCTGGGCGTGGGGTCAATTTTGGCCTCAGATCAGGGCTTGGCGGCATACCCGCCGCCTGGCCTGGGAAGATTCCGAAGCTGCGGCTTTTGCGCAGTTGAAACGCGCCTGTCAGGCCGGCGATCCCGCGAGGGCCTATCACGCACTTGGGCTCTGGGCTCGGCGGGAAGGATTTGGCGGCCTTCGCATTTTGTGCGGATGCGAGCCCGCGCTTGCCCGTGAAGTCGGCGAACTCGAACAGCGTCTTTATGGCGGCGCTCCGACGTTGGCGCCATGGAATGGCGCGGCCTTGTTCAGCGCCACCGCAAAGGTTCGGCGATCGCGGCAAACCGCCAACGGCAGCCGCCGCGGAACGGCTCTGCCCGCTCTAAACCCTTTCGAAAGGTAGAAACAATGGGAGGCAGGTTGGGATCCGCATCGGCCTCTACAGTTTGAATGCAGGGAGGGACGGCTGGCGCGTGAACCCCGGATTTCGCTCTCCTCTCGGTGCTGGCTAAATGGAGGATCACCACATGTCCTTCATCGACATCTTCGCCTGGATCGTGCTGGTCGTCCTTATTGCGACGGCCGTCGCGGTATTCGTCGCGCTTGGGATGATGCCGGGGCACATTGCGCGAAAGCGCGGGCATCCATGGGCGCAGGCGGTGACCGTGGGCGGTTGGGCAACGCTGATCTGCGGCTTCGTATTCTGGCCGCTGGTGCTGATCTGGGCCTACGTTGACTTTCCGGAAAAGCGGGAGGCGCCGAAATGATCGTCGTCCTGCTCAACGTTTACCTCGCGATCCTCGCCCTGTTCGTCTGGCTGCGGTTCATTCCCTTCAACACGTTCTGGAAGCTTTCGCCGGTCATCGTCCTGCTCGCGCTTCTGATCGGCCTGTTCATCCCAATGGGATGGGGCGCGCCGTCGGGACCGGCGGCTGTGCTGCGCAACTCGGTGCAGATCATTCCCTCGGTCGCAGGCGAAGTCATCGACGTCCCGGTGACGGCGAATACGCCGGTCAAGGAAGGCGATGTGCTCTTTCGCATCGACCCGGCGCCCTATGAGGCGACGGTTAACGCTCTCGAAGCGCAGCTCAAGCTGGCAGAGCAACGACTTTCGGAAATGACGCAATTGCAAACGCGCGGCACCGGCCGTCAATTCGATGTCGAGCAACGCCAAGCCGAGCATGACCAACTGAAGGCCGAGCTCGATGGAGCGAAGTGGAACCTCGACAAGACCACAGTGCGGGCGCCGGCGGACGGCTACGTGACCAACCTCGCTTTGCGCAAGGGCGCGCGCGTCACCGCGCAATCCCCGGTGATGGCCTTCATCGACACCTCGGAAACCATATTCGGCATGGAAATCCCGCAGGTCTACGCGCGCTACGTCGAGGTCGGGCAGCCGGTCGAGGTCACGTTCAAGAATTTTCCGGGCGAGGTTTTTACCGGACGCGTTGAGGCGGTGCTGCAAGCGATTGCGACCGGGCAAGCGCAGCCCGGCGGGCTCGCGGTCGCCCCGGCGCAGATTCAGGCGGCTCCGTTCGTGGTCCGCATAAAGCTTGACGACCAGGAGGTGGCGCAACGCCTGCCCGCGGGCAGCACCGGACTTGCTGCAATCTACACGGAGCACGTC
This sequence comes from Xanthobacteraceae bacterium, assembly GCA_036557705.1. GTDB lineage: Bacteria > Pseudomonadota > Alphaproteobacteria > Rhizobiales > Xanthobacteraceae > VAZQ01. Next base: position 124,657 of record DATBHB010000016.1, on the reverse strand, counting down.
AAGGCAGCGCATGTGATCCGCAAGGTCGTGCTGCGGCAGACGGCGATTCTGAACTACGTGAACCCGTTTTGAAAGAGCCGACCGAACACGGAAGGACGCAATGGATTCGAGAGGATGGTCTTACACATCGAGCAGGAGAAACACATGCGAACCGTCATAGCCGCCTTGGCTGGTCTGGCCTTCCGCGTGTCTCATGCCTTTGCCCAACAGACGGAGCCGCACGGCTGGCCCAACAACGAGACTTTGAAAACGCCATACGGCAGCTTCGAGTTCGAGAACGGCTACCCGGGGGGCGACTCCGCATCGCGCCTGCTCGGCTGGTTTCCGATCTTCCGCTTCTACAGCCCGACCGAGGCGTATTTCGACAAGACCTGGGCGCTGAACGACATCGAGCCCGTACGCTGAGACAGATCAACGGGATGCGTGTGGAATACTTCGTCAAACGAATGAACCGACAAGCAAAGCAGCCAAACAACGAGGAGAGCCATGAAAAGCACAGTCCTCGCAGCACTCACGTTTCTTTGCGCCACGGCATCGGTTGAGGCGCAAAATCTCTCGGCTGACGACCTGGCGCGTCGCACCATCGAACGGCGCGCCGTTGAGGCAGTGATCTGGGGCATGCCGGCCGTCAATACCGACCTGATGCTTCAGGAAATGCTGACCAAGACCAGCGGCAAGGTGAACCAGATCGTCTACTGGGGCCGCCCGCTCGACTGGCACAACCAGACGCTCACGCCCAATCCCGATGCGATCTATTTCATGACGTTCTTCAATACAAAAGATGTCGGCCCTGTGGTGATCGAGGTGCCGCCCGGGGATGCCGACGGCTCGCTCAACGGCAACATCGTCACAGTCTGGCAGACGTCGCTGGAGGACGTTGGGCTTCTCGGCCTCGACAAGGGCGCGGGCGGCAAGTTCGTGATCCTGCCGCCGGGCTACGCGAGCAAGGTACCCGACGGCTACACCCCCCTGCAATCCGATACCTATAGCGGTTATGCACTTTTGCGCTCCAATCTGAACAGCCACAGCGATGCCGACGTTGCCAAGTCGATCGCCTATGGCAAACGCGTCAAAGTCTATCCGCTGTCACAGGCCGCCAATCCTCCCGCCACAGTCTTCACCGACGTCAAGGACGTCGAGTACGACAGCACTATTCGATACGATCTCAGCTTCTTCCAACACCTCGATCGCGCCGTACAGAGCGAGCCCTGGATCGAGCGCGACCGCGCGATGATCGATCAGCTCCGTTCGATCGGCATCGAAAAAGGCAAACCCTTCAATCCGGATGCGGCGACACAAGACATCCTGAAAACCGCCATTGGCGAGGCCAAGGATTTGCTGGCACAGCGTTATGATGCCGGATTCCCACCCTTCTGGGAAAAGAGCCACTGGACACTGCCGGCGCTCCCCGAAGCCATCGAAGGCCAGAGCTCGACATACGCCAAACGCGACAGTTACGCGATTGACGCCCGCGGCGTCGCCTACACGTACGCATACATCGCGATCAAGCGTTTGGGTGCCGGCCAGTTTTACCTGATCTCCATTCGCGACAAAGACGGTAATCCCTTTGACGGCAGCAAGACCTATCGTTTGACCGTGCCCCCCAACGTGCCGATCGAGCAGTACTGGTCGGTGACCGCCTACGATCGGCAGACGCATGCCTTGATCCGCAATATGCCGCGTCCGAGCCGCTCCTCACAAATTCCGGAGATGCAGAAGAACGTTGACGGATCGGTCGACGTTTATTTCGGGCCTGGCGCGCCGGCGGGCAAAGAATCCAACTGGGTGCCCACCGATCCGAAGCGCGGCTTCGAGCTGATGTTCCGCCTTTATGCGCCCACGAAGGAATTCTTCGACAAGGTCTGGGTGCTGCCGGACGTTGAACGGATCGCGGCGCAGTGAGCAAAGGAGCTGCGGCCATGAAAGGCCTGTGTACTCTCTTCTGCATCGGTCTAATGCTCGCTGCGTCGAGCTAGAGCAGATGCAACCTGACCGGAAATCGCTCTAGGCCAACGAAACCCAGGAGCAAAGCCATGTAAATCGAAGCCGCGGATTTCTCCGAAAAATAGGAACTCCGCGGAAACAGCAGCAAAGATCGCAAGGAGGTGAAGCAGTAAAAGGGCTGCGCGTACGCACCGCCGAAGGTCACCGGGAAGTTCGACCAAGGTAACGGCCGAGCCGAAGTGATGCTCACGGCTATCGAGCAACGGACGGGAGACGAGCCATAATAACCCAAACTGTTCTGCGAGGCCGAGCCCTCAGCCGCCGCAACATCCTTGTTGGCGGCTCGACGCTCGCAGCAAGTTCCGCGTTCGGCGCCTCACCGGTTCGCCCAGCGCAGGCGCAGCAACTGAACCCGCAACTCCTGCCGCCGTCGCCAGGTTGGACCCGAGCGCTGCCGACCGGTCCCGATGCGCGCACCAAAATGACTGAGGCTTATGCCGGGCTGGTCGCGCGCGACGCGTATTTCTGGGCGTGGCCGCTGGTCAACATGTACAACCGCCGGCTCGCTTTTTCGCAGGTGAAGGATTTTGTGTGGGCCGGTCCAGTGCCCTCGGCGCCCCTCAACAAGCTCGCGATGCTCACTGACTACATCACTCCGGAGCAGCGCCTTGTCGCGTGCCCCAATCAGGATGTGGTGTATGGGGCGGGTTTCCTTGCGCTCGATCTTTCGCCTGTGGTCCTTCAAGTGCCGGATTTCGGCGAGCGGTTTTGGGTTTATCAGGTGCTCGATACGCGCACCGACAGCTTCGCCAGCATCGGCAAAATGTATGGGACGCCGCCCGGCTTTTACATGCTGGTGGGGCCCGCTTGGCAAGGCGAGGTGCCTGCGGGCATCGCCCAAGTGTTCCGTTCCTCGACCGCCACGGGCTTCATGGGGCCGCGGCTGTTCATGGACGATACCGATGAGGACCGGCGCGCGATCCAGCCTGTTGTGCGGCAGGTCATGGCTTACCGCTCTCCGAATACGACGGCACAATGAAGAGCAAAGACTGGACCGCGCTGCCCAAAGTGTCGGATACCAATGGCGGCGGTGAATCGGAAACACAGTGGGTGTTTCCGGAAAAGTTCGTCGATCAGCTCGCCGCCGTGCTCGCAGATGCCCCGCCTTTGCCCGGCGAGGAGGCGCGCTACGCACAAGTAGTGTCGGTGCTCGAAGCTGCGAAGAACGATCCCAAGCTGAAAGCCGCGATGACCGCGGCTGCGATCGACTCCGATGCTCAGCTGGTAAAGCCGCTATTCGAGTTCCGCAATTATGGCCTGCAGCTGCCCGCGCATTGGAGCACAATCGCCAACGGCGCCGCGTTCGGCACCGATTACCTCACGCGCACGGCGGTGGCGCGCTCCAACATCCTGGTCAATGCGTCGATTCAGGCGAAGTACTTCTATCAGGATCTCGACGAGGGCGGCGGGCGCCTCAACGGCGCCAATCGCTATACGATCACCTTTGCCAAGGATCAGACGCCGCCGGTCCACGGATTCTGGTCGTTGACGCTCTACAATGAGCACCATTTCTTCGCACCGAACGATCTCAAACGTTATTCGCTCGGCACCAAGAACAAGACGCTGCAACACAATTCGGACGGGTCGCTCACGCTCTATGTGCAGGCGGATCCGCCGGCGGCCGCGCAGCGCGATAATTGGCTGCCCGCGCCCAAAGGCGCGGACTTCTCGCTGTTTCTTCGCGCCTATTGGCCGAAGCCCGCTGCCTTCGATGATTCATGGGCGCCCCCGGCAGTGGTGGAGGTAAGTTAGGGGATGAGACCATAGCCCAGTCGCTCCCGACAGGCTCTGAGCCGAGGGGGCGTCCATGAGCGACCGGCCGGAAAAAGGAGCAAAGGATTACTCGCTCAACCGCCGCAATATTTCTGCTAGTCGGCACCACACTGGCAGCAGCATCCGCGTTTGATGCTGCGACGCCAGTGCAGATCGCTCAGGCCAGAGCCTGAAGAAATATCCGCCGATCGCGCCGGACACGCCCGATCCCTGCACGCCGCCATGACAATGATCAGTAATCTACGTTTCGCCCGATTTGAGCAGGGACGCCAGCCGCGCCTCCTCGCCCGGGGTGAGCGATCCACCCTGCGGTTTTGTCGGGTCGGAAAGACCACGCTGGTTGCGCCGCCTGGCGATGAGTACCAGAACGATTGCGCCGCCAATCAGCAGCGAGGGCGGCCCAAGCCAGAGTATCGCCGTGTGCAGACTGAACCGCGGCTTGAGCAGCACGAATTCGCCGTAGCGCGCGACGAGGAAATTGATCACCTGCTGATCGCTGTCGCCCTTGGTGAGTCGCTCGCGCACCAGGAGCCGCAAGTCCTTCGCCAGAGGGGCTTCGGAATCGTCGATCGACTGGTTCTGGCAAACCATGCAGCGCAGTTCTTTGGAAATTGTGCGGGCGCGCGCTTCGAGACCCTTGTCCTGAAGAATTTCGTCCGGCTGCACAGCGAACACGTCGGGTGCCGCAATCAAGAGCGTCAGCACGAACCAACAAACGGAAAGCACCAGTCGCATTCGGCTCTACTCCGCCGGTTGCAGCACCGGCTTCTTTGCCGGTTTAGGCGCCCCCACCCGCAGCCGCCGATCCGAAAGTGAAAGCGCGCCGCCAATGGCCATGACGACTGCTCCCAGCCAGATCAGAAGCACAAGCGGCTTGTAATAGACCCGCACCGGCACCGCACCGTTCGGCGCGGGGTCGCCAAGCGCGAGATAGAGCTGTGCGAAGCCGCGCGTCATCAGGGCGGATTCGGTCGTCGAGGTCCCGCGAGCCGGAAAATTGCGTTTGCTCGGCTCCATCACGCCGACGGGTTCGCCCTGCTTGGAAACAGTGAAGCGCGCAGCGAGCTCCTGGTAATTCGGCCCCTGCCTCTGGGTCACGGCGTCGAAATGCAGATCGTAGCGGTGAACCGAAATGGTCTGGCCGGGGCTGACTTCGGCGATGCGCTCGGCGCTCATCTGGGTTTCGCCGACAATACCGAGCAGCGTTACGCCGAGGCCGAAATGCGCGAAGGCGGCGCCCCAGGCGGAGCGCGGCAATCCGCGCGCGCGCGCGAATGCGGTACGCGCAGGGACCTTCAGCAGGGCGGTGCGTTCGACGAGGTCGGTCACTGCACCCGCCATGACGAAGGCAGCAAGCCCGATGACAAAAGCCGGCAGGATCGAGCCGCCACCTTCGACGGCGAACGTCACCGCCATTGCGATCACCGCCAGGACGGCGGCACTCATCAGGCGCTGCGCCACCCCGAGGAGATCGCCGCGTTTCCAGGCGAGCAGCGGACCGAACGGCACGAAGACAAACAATATCAGAAACAAGGTGCCGAAAACGATGTTGAAGAACGGAGCACCGACAGAAATCTTGAGCCCTGTAACGGCTTCGAGCGCCAGAGGATACAGCGTTCCGAAGAAAACCGCACCGCAGGCGACTACCAGGAACAGGTTGTTGAGCACAAGCGCGCCTTCCCGCGAGATCGGCGCAAACAGGCCGCCCTGCTTGAGCAAGGGTGCGCGCCAGGCGAAGAGCGCAAAACCGCCGCCGATGAACAGCACCAGAATTGCGAGGATGAAAATGCCGCGCATGGGATCGCTGGCGAAGGCATGCACCGAGGTGAGCACGCCGGAACGCACCAGGAATGTACCGATGAGGGAGAGCGAGAATGCGATGATGGAAAGCAGAATGGTCCAGATTTTCAGTGCATTCCGCTTTTCCATCACGAGCGCGGAATGGAGTAGCGCGGTCGCCGCAAGCCAGGGCATGAATGAAGCATTCTCGACCGGATCCCAGAACCACCAGCCGCCCCAGCCGAGCGTGTAATAGGCCCAATAGGAGCCCATGGCGATCCCGAGAGTGAGAAAGGTCCAGGCCAGCAGGGTCCACGGGCGCACCCAGCGCGCCCAGGCGGCGTCGATGCGCCCGTCGATCAGCGCCGCCATTGCAAAGGAGAACGAAATCGAAAGGCCGACGTAACCGAGATAGAGCAGAGGCGGATGGATCGCCAAGCCCGGATCCTGAAGGACCGGGTTGAGTTCGGCGCCCTCGAACGGCGCCTGTGCAATCCGCAGGAAAGGATTCGATGTCAGCAGGATGAACAGATAGAACGCGCATGCAATCCATGACTGGACGGCAAGAACATTGGCCTTGAGCCGCGCCGGCAAGTTGGTGCCGAACGCCGCGACCAGAGCTCCAAATATGCTGAGGATGAGGACCCACAGCATCATCGAGCCCTCGTGGTTACCCCATACGCCGGTGATCTTGTAGATGAGCGGCTGCGCAGAATGGGAGTTCTGGAACACGTTGGCGACGGAGAAATCCGACGTAACGTAGCAAGACACGAGCGCCAGAAACGACAGGCCGACGAAACCGAATTGCGCGACCGCTGTGGCCGAGCCAACGCTCATGAGCGCAAGGTCGTTGCGGCGCGCTCCGTAGATCGGGACGGAGGCCTGCACCAGCGCCAGGCCAAGCGCGAGAACGAGCGCATAGTGACCGAGTTCGGGGATCACGGGGTCCTCCCCTGAATTTGTGCGCCGGCCTGCTCCGTACCGGCTTGGGCTTCGCTGCCGCCCTTCCAATGGCCCTGCTTCTTGAGGGCATCGGCGACTTCCTTGGGCATGTAGACTTCATCGTGCTTGGCGAGCACGGTGTCGGCCTTGAATGTGCCGGACGGTTCGATAACGCCTTCGGTTACCACACCCTGGCCCTCGCGGAAGAGGTCCGGCAGCAAGCCCTGATACGCAACCGCCATGGTGGTGTTGCCGTCCGTAACCGCGAAATGGACCTGCAGGTTCTGGCCGCGTACGACGCTTCCTTCTTTGACCAGGCCGCCGAGTCGGATGCGCGAGCCGGGAGCAAGGTGCTTTTCCACCACATCGGTGGGCGAATTGAAGAAGACGATTGAATCTTTGAAAGCGCTCAGCACCAGCGCCAGGGCAATTCCAAGGACGGCAAGCGCGGATCCGATCAAAGCGAGGCGTCTTTGCCTGCGGGTCATCTGGTCATTCCTTCAACGTCATCGCTCCCGGCGGCTTAACCTTCGAGACCCAGACCTTTGACGAGATCATCGATGCGCCGCAGTTTCTCGGGCTCTGCGCCAAGCGCGCGCCGTGCATCGGCGGCTGCGTCACGAGCCTTGTCCTTTTCGCCTAGAACCATATACGAGCGCACCAGCCGCAACCAGCCCTCGACATCGGAACCGTCGTGACTGAGCCGTTCAGCGAGGCGCTCGACCATTCCGCGAATCATGGCGATGCGCTGATCCGGGTTCAGATTTGAAGCTGCAGCGATGTCATCGGCGCTCGGTCCGCTCGGGCCTCCGGCAACGCGCGCTATTTCGGTTCGGATGAATTGCGCCCACGGCGCGTCGGCGGGCGCGCTGGCAAGCATTCCCCGCCAGATCGTGGCCGCATCCGCGGATCGGCCTTCCTGCTCCGCAGCAAGGCCGGTAAAGTAGCGTGCTTTTATGTTATCGTGGTCAAGCGCGACTGCGCGGTCAAAGTCAGATTTGGCTTCAGCGGAAATCGTGCCGTCAGCCGCCGCTGTGAGCGCCTCACCCAAATCCGCCAACCGTTCGGAGCTTTCGCCACTGAGGGCGAGCGCCTTGCGCCGCGCCTTGACTGCATCGTCGAACCGGCCGAGCCGCAGATAGACCGGAGCGATGATTTCCCAGCCCCGGCCGTCATTGGGATTCTGCGCCAAATGCGCTTCGACCTGAGCCACGAGAGTATCGATCGACTGATTGTCCTTGCGCGCCGACAGCGGCTGGCCGGGGAGCGACGGAGAGCCGAGCGCGAGGTAAAGTGAGCCGGTGCCGACTGAAAGCAGTACCATGGCCGCAACGGCCACGCTGCGCCGCATCTTTGCTGCCGCCGCGGGGCTCGCACCGGATGCCGCCGGTTGCGCATCCGCAGCAGCCAGCAGACGCCGCGATACTTCGATCGAAGCCGCCTGAGCCTCCGCCTCGCCAATGAAGCCAGCCGCCTGATCGCGGCCGATCTCGTCCAGCTGATCCCGGTAGACCGCGAGATCGCTGCCCGACTTCGGTTTGCGTCCCGCCCTGGCAAGAGGCCAACCCACGGCGCACATTGCCGCCGCCATCATCAGGGCGAGCACGAGCCAAAGCGTCATGAGATTGATTTCATTGGCCACAATTCGACTTGCCGGCGCGCCGGCAGAATCTCCGAGCGCCATGCCGCATTGGAGCGGTTACACCACGACGCCCGACTGCCCGCAACAGGGATAAGCCGTGCCGCGACATCAGGAAGCGGCTTGCAACGAAGGGCTTAACCGACTCCTGTCCAGGAGCCGTCGGAATTGCGGCAGGCGGTCGCACGCACCGCCTGCGGCCGATCGCCGATAAAGAGAGTGTGCGTGAAAGAACGGCAGCGCATGCCGCCCGAATAGTAATATGGCCCAGCAACGATGGTGCCGTGATAGGGGGTGTGCTCGCTGCGCCACCCGACCGGCGCACCCGGAGCGCCGGTTTCCAGCGCCTGGATTTCAGCCGCCGATGCGCGCTGGCGGTCCTGCTCGTCCAGGGCGGCTCCGATGGAGCTGCCCGCGACCCCGGGGGCTCGCGTTCCAATTACGCGACTGCCGAGCAGCGCACTGAAGGCGCCCCCGCTGGTTGCCCCCGCGACAGCCCCGGCGTCCTTTTTTGGCGAAGAAGGATCTTCGGCACAACTTGCGAGCACGGCCGCAACGAGCGCGACCACAGCGATGCCAGCCCGCAACATGGCAGAGCCCCACGCCCTCCAATCAGAACTTCGACGTAGAGGACGCAATTCTGGCGAAACTCTGTTCCGGATTCGCGCGTCACGCGCTCGGCAGCACCAGTTCGGCCCGCAGCCCGCCGATCGGAGCGGTCCCGAGCGTGAGCGCGCCCCCGTAGAGGGCGGCCAGCTCGACCACGATCGATAGCCCCAGCCCGGACCCGGGTTTGGTCTCGTCGATGCGGCGTCCGCGGCGTGCGACCTGTTCGCGCTGCTGCGGTGTCAGGCCCGGTCCGTCATCATCGACCACGATACGAATGACCCGGCGTTCACTGGCCGGATCGGCCACCTCCAGGAAGGTTTCCACTGCAACCCGCGACTGCGCCCACTTGAACGCGTTGTCGACGAGATTGCCGGCCATCTCCTCGAGGTCCTGCTGCTCACCGCGGAAGCGCGCGTCGTCGGGCGCGTTGAAATCGATCGCAATGCCGCGGTCGCGATAAATCTTCTCCATTGTACGAGTGAGCGAAGTCAGGACCGGCCGCACATCGGTGATCGTGCCAAGCACCGCGGCGCGGGCAGCCAGGCGGGCCCGCTCCAGGTGACGCGCGACCTGGTCGCGCATGATGTTGGTCTGCTCGCGCACCTTCGTCGCCAGGGAATCGTCGGGATGCGCGGCGGCCTCGTTCATCATCACTGAAAGCGGAGTTTTGAGCGCGTGCGCGAGATTGCCGACGTGGGTCCGCGCCCGGATAACGATCTCGCGGTTGGCGTCAATCAGCGCGTTGGTCTCGCGTACCAGGGGCTCGATTTCGACCGGAAAAATGCCATCCAGCCGCTCAGCGTTTCCCGAACGGATTGCTGCAAGGCCCTGGGAAACACGCTTGAGGGGCGCAAGACCGAACCGGACCTGAAACATCGTGATCAGGAGCAGAACGAAGCCGAGCAAGCCAAAGGTAATGAGCAATGCGCGGTCGAAATTGCGCGTCTCCTCATCGATCTCAGACGCATCCCCGCCGATAGCGACGAGGAACCGCCCGTCGTCGCCGAGGTCGACGGTCCGTTCAACCGCTCGCAACAACTGATCCTCAGGGCCCTTGATGTAGCCCTCGCGGGCCCTGCCGGCGGTTGCGGGGGGAGGACCATCGAGCCGCGGCAGCGTCGAGTCCCAGAGCGATCGCGACGAGCGAACCTCGGGAGGCGTGGTATCGAGCCTCGTCACTTGCCAGTACCACCCCGACAGCGGCAGTTCGAAAAGCGGCTCCCCGAGCGATGCGGGGAAGCGATCGCTTGATTCCTCGGGAGTAGCGACATCGGCTACGAGCGTACGCAAATAGACGCCGAGGCGGCGGTCGAAGGCGCGCTCGACGGCCGCGCGGTTGAGCGAGGACAGCAGAATCGCGGTCAGGGCCAGGATCACGATGGTCCAGGCCGCCGCCGAGAAGAACAGGCGCAGCGCAAGAGAGTTAGCGCGCATCGGGCGGGGCGAGCAGATAGCCGAGCCCGCGCACGGTCTGGATCACATCGACGCCCAGCTTTTTGCGGATGCGGCCTACGAAGACCTCAATCGTATTGGAGTCGCGGTCGAAATCCTGATCGTACAAGTGCTCGACCAGTTCGGTGCGCGAAACCACCCGACCGGTGTGATGCATGAGGTAGGCCAGCAACCGGTACTCGTGTGAGGTGAGCTTGATCGGATTGCCCTCAACGGCGACCCGGCCGGTGCGGGTATCGAGACGTACCGGCCCGCAGTTGAGCTCGCTTTTGGCGTGGCCGGCCGAGCGGCGCAACAGCGCGCGGATGCGCGCGAGCACCTCTTCCAGATGGAACGGCTTGGCAACGTAATCGTCAGCTCCGGCGTCGAATCCCTGGACCTTGTCGCTCCAACGGTCGCGAGCGGTCAGGATCAGCACCGGCATGCTGCGGCCTGCCCGCCGCCAAGCTTCGAGCACGGAAATACCATCGATCTTGGGCAGTCCGATATCGAGGATCACGGCATCGTAGGGCTCGCTTTCGCCGAGATAGTGGCCTTCCTCGCCGTCGAAGGCCCGATCGACCACATAGCCCGATTCGGTCAGCGCGGCCGTGAGTTGCCGATTGAGATCGGGATCGTCCTCGATCACCAGAAGGCGCACGGGCTTTCTCTCCAATTCACAGCCCGCCGATCACCATTCCGTTCGTGGCATCGACGGTCACATGCCGCACTTTGCCATCATGGGTGAGGACTGTCAGCATGTAGATAAGCCGGCCTGAGCCGGAGCAAAGCCGGGCCCGCAACAGTTCGCCGGGCATGCGCTGTCGCAGTATGCGCTTGGCGGCGGCAAGCGGAATAACCCGGCCCTCCGCGATGGCAGCACGCTGCTCCGCGTGGCTCAGACAAGCCGAACGCTCCGGTGCAGGCGCCTGGGTCTGCACAAGAAAGGCAACGGAAGCGGCCGCAAAGGTCAGTATGGGAAACACGGGTCAGCTCTGTAGCTCCTGCCTCGCCTTTTAGGGGTCGTGCGGTGAACATCACATGAACGGCGGCTCAATCGGGGGGCGCCGAAAGTACAGTGTCCAGTGCACGATCAGCACATTTGCGGGCGCCTTCGATGCGCCCTCAGCGTGCCGGTTCGGCACAAGCCGGCCGGCACCAGCCTTGCACTCCGAAACTGGACCGGTCCCGCTCGACCCGCATAGGATGGCCGCACGCCGCTTTGGCATAGGCGGAGCTCGGTCGCGATCGTCAGGAGTGCACAATGTTCACGAGTTCGACCAAGGCTTTGCTCGGCGGGTGCGGACTAATGGCATCGCTCATGCTCACCGTCTCAATGTCGTCCGCACAGCCAATCGATCTCGGCGCGACCAACTGCATTGGATGGTACGGAAATTCCTCCTGTGTCGAGTTGTGGCGGCAAGGCGCCGTAAACCCGCACATCCGCACTGTGCCGCTTGCAGGCTCGGAACAGGAAAGCACTGCCATTCGCCGGCGGGTCGAGCGCTGGCAGGCGCGCTGCCGGCCAGTCGCGAGGCAGGATGCCTACGGCGTGGTGCGGTATCGCTACGCGGCGTCAGGCTGCGATTTTGGACGGCTGAACTGATCTCGTTCGTGCTGTGCCGCAATGGCACAGTCGCTTTAAAACGCGAAAAAGCCCCGGCCGAACAAACCGGGGCTTTTTGCGTGCCGATGGCGTGGCTCGTTATTTGACCGCGTTGGCAACCGTGGTGAAAGTGGCGTTCAACTTGGTGCCGACAGTCCCGACCACGGTTACAATGGCGATGGAGATGCCGGCAGCGATAAGGCCATATTCGATGGCCGTGGCGCCGCTGTCGTCATTCACGAACTTCGTAACAAGAGATTTCATTTACAGGCTCCGATGGCTTCGTTAGAGGGTTGCAGAGTACCAATCGGGCTCTACGAGACGGTTGAGATGTTTGGTAAAGTATTTTTCTCCGGCTTCCCCCCGGGCAGGAAACGGATCGCGCGGAGACTGCTCGCCTTGACCTTCTGCGTTGCGGCCTGGAACTCGGCGAGTTTTGTAACGCCTTGAAACGGATTGAATTTTACAAGAAACGACGAGGAGGATGTTTGCTTGAGCCGACCGCGCTGCGAGAAATCTCCCGCTCCTCACTTCCTGTAAACCATTTTCAAACATTGCTAAAGTTCTCATCAGAATAGACCGTCATCGCTGCTGTAATCCGCTAGAGACCGGCGAGCGGGTATGAAACTCTCGGTACGGTCGGCGCGTTGAGCTTATACTTTATTCGAAGTCGGAGCGCGACGCATGCTTCCCGTAGTCAAGGCGATCGCCCTCGGCACGCTGATCGTGGCTGCCGCCGATGGCGTGCCCAAAATCAATGTCCAGCCGAGCTGCAAGGCGGCGGCGGGGGGCATTATCGGGCTCAAGCAGGACATCCAGACCTGCCTGAAGGAGGAGCAGAACGTCCACGACCAGCTTGTCAAGGAATGGAGCCAGTTTCGGCCTGCGGATCGGGCAAGCTGCACGCGACTGGCGACCATGAGCGGCGGCGGCACCTACACCGAACTGCTTACCTGCCTCGAAATGATGCGCGACGCGCGCAAGTTGCCCACCGAGACCACGGGCAGCCGGTGACAGGGTAAAACCCGTCACTCGATGACATCCACAATTTTACGGTCCTTGGCCTGAACGAGCACGATTTTGTGGTCCTCGACGAAGAACAGGTGCGACTTGATCTTGGGAACCTTGGCAGCGACCTCCGCCGGTACCGGCTCAAGCTTGACCTTGTCAGGAACCTCAGTGCCGATCGAAGTCGGCTGACCGGCCGGCGCCGGCGTGACCCGGACGTCCTTCATAATCTCCTTGATGGTGTAGCGATCCTGTAGCGTGAGATTGACCTTCGGTTGAGTTGGCGGCTCAACCGCTTGCGCCCCGGCGACGACAGGCGACAGCAACGTTGCTGCGGTCGCGATTGCAAATATGGTTTTCATGCCAATGCCTCCGACAATACCTCGTTGCTCTGCGCTCGAAACAAACGCCGAGGCTGCGCTTCGCGTTCCGGCCACGCTATGTGACGCCGCGGTGACCCCTGCGTCCCTCGGCAAATTCAACGGTGTAGCCGTCCGGATCGTAAGCGCGCATCGAGCGCTCCCACGGCTCCTCGTGAGGCGGCTCGAAGAATTCGACGCCCCGCGCCTTGAGCTCTTCATAGAGCGCGTCGAGGTGATCGGTGGTCAGTTCGATGTGGATTCCTGCCCGCTCGGTACGCGATAGCGAAGGCGAACCGTCGAACGGCAGGAGGCCAATGGTGCCGCCTTGCGGGCCGCCCACGCGGATCATCGCGAAATGGGGGTCCTTGTCGATCTCGACGGAAAACCCGAGCTTGCCGCCGTAGAACTCGATCGAGCGCCGCACGCTCTCGACCCGCAGCGTCAGGCCCTCCAATCGCACCTCCTGCATCTCTTCCTCCATGTTTTAGCCAATCAAACTACGTCAGAAAGTTCCCGTAGGGTGGGCCTAAAGCGCGTTTACGCGCGTCTTTGACGCGCTATGGGCGCGGCCCACACGCACGACGCGCGCCACGCGTAGAACAGAGCGCCGTGCCCACGCGCAAGTGTCAGCGTGGGCATAAAGGGCGTTTACGCCCGTCATATCGACGGGCTATGGCGCGCGCTAAAGCGCGCTGCGCCTTTGCCCACTCTACATTTCCTTTTTCCCTCTTCCCTTCCGATTTGCGGGCGAGCGAGGGGGAGTGGAGCGCCGATAGACGCGGGGTGCTGGCGAGGCACCCATGACGTGCTTGCGAGGCACGTCGAGACGCTGGCGAGGCGTCTCCCGTCCCTTGCGATCGGGACGTTCGCCTTTCGGCGCTCCACCGCGGCATTTCTCGCCGCACCCACCCTCGCCTTTTCCGTTCTGGAGCGGGTTTGAAACCCGCCCCCTACGGAAGCCAGGGAGGAAGCCTGCGCCCGCGGGGCTGGTTACAAGCCAGAGCCACAGGGAACCGCTCCCGACTCCGACCAACAGGACTGCCTCCGGAGGCCGCCCCTCGACGAGCCGGAATGTTGCAAGCTTAATTGACCTATAGGACTAATGTCAAGAACAAAATGAGAACCCAAGCCAATGACTTTCGCTTGCGGCCGCTCAGGCGTAATCTGGCCGCGACAAGGACAATCGGGAGGAACTGGATGCCGCGCCGTTCCGGGCTTTTATTGCTGCTCCTGTGCACCATGCCGCCGAGCGCATTCGCTCAGCAGGCGCCAGACCCTGCTTCGCTCAACGAGACCGAGCGCCTCGGCCAGAAGCTGTTTTATCAATCCTGCGGCGTCTGCCACACCAAGCCGCAGATCACGTCGGCGCAGTTTGGTCCGGTCCTGTCGAAGGCTTCCGCCGGCGGCAGCGCGGAGACCATGCGTACGACCATCGAAAACGGCACGCCGCGCATGCCCGGCTTCAGGTATCAGTTCGATACCAGCCAAATCGCCGCGATCGTCACCTATCTGAGGACACTGCCGGAGCCGCCGGCTTCGTCGAAAAACACACAGGAGAAGACGCCATGACGCTCCGCCTCACATCCGCCGGCGCCGTGCTCGCGCTTGCCACGACCGCCCTCGTCCCGATCGAGGCGCAAGCCGCCGATCAATTGCTCTTCGGCACGGTCAAGTCGGCCGCGGGCGAGGCGCTCGGCGGAGTGACCGTGTCCGCCAAGGCAGAAGGCGCGACCATCACCACCACGGTCTACAGCGACGAGAGCGGCCGCTATTATTTCCCGGCGCTGCCCGAGGGGAAGTATCGCGTGTGGGCCCAGGCGCTCACCTTCGCGACCGCCAAAGGCGAGGTCGATCTTTCCGCGAAACGGCAACAGGACTTCACCCTCAAGCCGCTTGCCGATTTTGTTCGCCAGCTGCCGGGCGACCTCGTTCTCGCCTCGCTGCCGGACGACACCCCCGAGGATGCCCGCCTCAAGACCTTGGTGCACAATAACTGCACCGGCTGCCACACGCCGAGCTACCCGTTGCAGCACAAATTCGACGCCGCCGGCTGGAGCCGGATCATCGATCTGATGAAGAACGTGAATGTCTCGGGCGTCTATATCGGGAACGTGCGCAAACAGCCGAACGGCGTGCTCGATTACAACCAGAAGGCGCTCGCCGATTACCTGGCACGCGCCCGCGGCCCGGGCGAAAGCTCGATGAAGATCAAGCTGCGCCCCCGCCCCTCGGGCGAGAGCGCGCGCGTCGCGATCAAGGAGTATGACGTCCCCATCGAGGACGATGCCGGGCTGCCGGGCAAGTACAAGACTTCGGACGGAAGCGACTGGTCGGAGGGCACGCCTTCGCGGATCGGCTCGCTGGTGCACGACGCCTGGGCCGACCTCGACGGCAATCTCTGGTTCACCTCGAATGTGCCCAACAAGAAAGTCTCGCTCGGCCGTGTCGATCCGAAAACCGGCGCGACCACGACCTATCGGATCGCAAAGTCGGACGGGCTCGCGGCCAATACCCATGGGATGGTGCGCGATCCGCAGGGGATCATCTGGTTCAACGTGAACACCGGCCGCGGGAGCCTCGGCCGGCTCGACCCGAAGACCGCCAAGATCGACGTCTACACGCCGCCGACGGGCATGCAGCCGACCGGCGGCGCGACTACGGTTGATTACGACGGCAAGGGCAATATCTGGTCGTCGGCCCCCGAAGGCGCTCTGCGCTTCGACCCGCGGAGCGAGCGCTTCACCGAATACAAGTCGCTCACTTACAAAACGTCGAACGGGAACGGCGTCACTTATGGGGCTGCGGGCGACCGCGACGGCAATGGCTGGTGGGCCGAAATGATAATCGATACGATCGATAAGGGCGACGGCGCGACCGGCAAGGTGTCCGAGATCAAGCTGCCACCGGTAAAGGGCGAGCTCGATCGGCTCAACGAGGACCAGCGCAAGGCTTACGAGGCGGTCTTCGAGGCCGATTTCAACATGCCGGTGCCCTGGAATCAGGGACCGCGGCGGATGGGCACCGACAAGAATGCCGACGTACTCTGGGTCGGGAATTCGTGGGGCGGAAGTCTCGCCAGGATCGACACGCGGACGAATGCGATGACACTCGTTCCGCTGCCTGGCCCCGGCATGATGCAGCCCTATCACGTGGCCGTGGACAGCAAGCACAACGCCTGGCTCAACATTTGGACCTCGGATGTGGTGCTGCGCTACGAGCCGGCGACCGCCAAATGGACGACCTTCGATCTGCCGACCCGCGGCACCGAGGCGCGATACGTTTCGCTCCTCGAAAAGAACGGCTCAACGCAGGTCATCGTCCCCTATTCACGGACCAGCAAGATTGCAGTGATGTCGTTGCGAAGCGAGGCCGACCTCAATGCGCTGCGTGGGCAGGCGGGGCAGTAGGTCTCGCAGGCGAAAGCTCTCCCGCCGCCATTGTATTAAGCCGCCGGGGAAACCCGGCGGCTTAATGCTGGAGCCTGATACGAATCGGCCTGATCTTACCAGTGCCGATAATAGTGCCGGACATAGCGGTGACGGTACCCCCAGTAAGGCGCCGCATAGCCCACCCGGTAGGCCGGGTAGCCGTACGCCGGGTATCCGTAGTAGCCGCCGTAATAAGCCGGATAGCCGTAGCCATAGTAAGGAGCCGAGATTGCCGCGCCGATCAGGGCGCCGGCGGCAAGGCCGATGCCGAGGCCGCCCCAACCCCAACCGCCCCAGCCCCAACGAGCCTGGGCCGGAGTGGAAACTGATAACACGCCGGCAGCAACCAGGGTCGCTGCCAGCGCGGTAGCACGCAAGTTTTTCATCATGAGAGTACTCCTCCCCTGTCGGGATGCTTTTGCAGGCGCTCGGCCGCTCCGCGGCAGGGCGCGCTGAACACCGGTTCCAACTCTTCAAGTTCTGTCGGGTTCCCGAATTAACCAGGCGCCGACACCATCAAAGGCTTCAGGCTGCCCGGATTCGGTCGGCCCTATAGGGCCAGCGGATTTGTCCATCTCAGCCCCGAGAACCGCGAGAAATCTCGGTCCGTCGTGCAAATAGTGGCGCCGTGCTCGAGCGCGATAGCAGCGAGGACGGCATCCATTACAAGTGGCCCGGTGGTCTGGCTGTCGTGAGCAATTTCGCGCAGGATTTCCCAGTGCCGCTCGCCCGGATCGAGGATGCCGGCGGCGGGCTGAGCGAGCCACGACGTAATCGCCGCTTCGACTTCGGAGAGGGAAAGTGGACGGTGGAATACGCGCGGGCTCGTCGCAATCCTGAAGAATCCCCACAGCGTGACCCAGGCAAAGCGCACGAGGTCAGGGCCTGCGAGCTGCTCCTGTAGCCAAGCGCGGCTCTTCGCGTGCTGCGCAGCTCCCGAGTTGTAGGCGTATAGTAGGAGGTTGGTATCGACCAAGATCACCGGTGCGCTGGTCCTTCCACCTGCTCAATGAGCTCCCAGACGTTATCGAGCGAAAGCCCCGGTTTGAGCCCGAGATCGCGAGACTCAATCTTGAACTCCTGGTTCCGGGCTGTCGCACGCCGGCTCTCCAACCCGCGCCGCAGCGTCTCGTTGACGACATCGCGGAAGGAGCGGCCAGCGCGGCGCGACTCCGACTTCAGCTTGGCAGCCACGTCGTCGTCCAGGGTCAATGTCGTTCGCACATCATGATGCTAGTATAGAGGCATCATGATGTCAACGCGCAAGTCCAATGTCTTGCTCATGTCGCAGTAGTGCCGAAGGCGGAGTTCACGCGCAGACGCCCCGCCACATGTGCCGACACACGCCGGTCGACGTGGGCACGGCGCACGCGCTGAAAGCGCGTCGCGCCTTTGCCCGCCCCACGAAGTCGGTGTGTAAACAGCCCTACTCCGCCGCGGCCGGCGTGGCTGCGAGCGGGTCGTAATTGAGGATGGGGCGCAGCCAACGCTCGGCCTCCGCGACGGTCCAGTCCTTGCGGCGAGCATAGTCCTCGACCTGGTCGCGCTCGATCTTCCCGACCCCGAAATAGCGCGCGTCGGGGTGGCTGAAGTAAAGTCCGCAAACCGCAGCCGCCGGCCACATGGCAAAGCTCTCAGTGAGCGTCACGCCGATGGGCTCGCCTTCCAGCAGCGCGAACAAGGCTGCCTTCTCGGTGTGGTCAGGCTGGGCCGGATAGCCGGGAGCCGGCCGGATACCGCGGTATTTCTCGGCGATCAACTCGGCATTCGAAAGCGCTTCGTCGGGCGCATAACCCCAGAACTCCCGGCGTACCCGCTGATGCAGCCGCTCGGCAAAGGCTTCGGCAAGCCGATCGGCGAGCGCCTTGATCATGATGGCCGAGTAGTCGTCGTTGGCGCGCTTGAACCGTTCGGCGGCCTCATCGGCTCCAATTCCCGCAGTCACCGTGAAGCTGCCGATGTAATCGGAAAGCCCGCTCGCTCGCGGCGCGACGTAATCGGCAAGCGCCAGATTGGCGCGCCCCTCGCGCCGGGCAAGCTGCTGGCGCAGCGTGTGCAGCACCATGGTCGGCTGATGGCGGGCCTCGTCTCCGAACAGGAGGATGTCATCGCCGTCGCTGTTTGCGGGCCAGAATCCGACGATGCCGTTCGCTCGCAACCAGCGCTCGTCAACGATCCGCGCCAGCATGGCGCGCGCATCCGCGTACAGGCTTTGCGCCGCGGCGCCGACCTTCGCGTCGTCGAGAATGGCGGGGAATTTTCCGGCAAGCTCCCAGGTTGCAAAGAAGGGCGACCAATCGATGAATTCGGCAAGCTCTGCGAGCGAGTAATCCTCGAACAGGCGCGTACCGAGAAAGCTCGGCGTTGGCGGAACGTAATCGCCCGACCAGTCGAACCTTGCCGCATTGGCGCGCGCCTCGTTAAGCGACAGGCGCTGCTTCATCTCTTCGCCGCGCGCATGCGCGGCGGCGATGCGGGCGTATTCGCTGCGCAAACCGGCAATGTAGGGCGCGCGCGCCTCTCTCGACATCAGCGTGCCCGCAATTCCGACAGCACGGCTTGCGTCGTTGACGTAGACCGCCTGGCCGCGACGGTAATTGGGATGGATTTTTACCGCCGTGTGGGTCCGGCTCGTCGTGGCTCCGCCGATCAGGAGGGGCAGCTCAAATCCCTGCCGCTCCATCTCAGCGGCCACATGGCACATCTCGTCGAGCGAGGGCGTGA
Source organism: Xanthobacteraceae bacterium (assembly GCA_036557705.1). Lineage (GTDB taxonomy): Bacteria > Pseudomonadota > Alphaproteobacteria > Rhizobiales > Xanthobacteraceae > VAZQ01. The sequence continues at coordinate 105,352 of DATBHB010000016.1, read as the reverse complement.
TCAGGCCGGAAAGCCCGATGATATCGGCGCGCTCCTCTTGCGCCGTTTCAAGAATCTTCGCCGCCGGCACCATGACGCCGAGATCGACGACTTCGTAATTGTTGCATTGGAGCACCACGCCGACGATGTTCTTGCCGATGTCGTGTACGTCGCCCTTGACGGTCGCCATCACGATCTTGCCGTTGGAGTTCTTCTGATCGAGACCCTTCTCGCGCTTCTCCTGCTCCATGAACGGCATCAGATAGGCGACTGCCTGCTTCATCACCCGCGCCGATTTCACCACCTGCGGCAGAAACATCCGCCCGGAGCCAAAAAGGTCGCCGACCACGTTCATGCCGTCCATCAGCGGGCCCTCGATGACGTGCAGCGGCCGCTCGGCCTTGCGCCTCGCCTCCTCCGTATCGGCCTCGATGAAATCGGTGATGCCGTGGACAAGCGCATGCGAGAGGCGTTTTTCGACCGGCCATTGCCGCCAGGCGAGGTCGGGCTCCTTCTTCTCGCGGCTATGGCCGCGATAGCGCTCGGCGAGAGCGAGCAGCCGTTCGGCCGCATCGCTGCGACGGTTGAGCACAACATCCTCGCAGACCTCGCGCAGCTCGGGGTCGAGATCGTCATACACCGCCATCTGTCCGGCATTGACAATGCCCAAATCCATCCCGGCCTTGATCGCATGGTAGAGAAAGACCGAGTGCATCGCCTCGCGCACCGGTTCGTTGCCGCGGAACGAGAACGACAGGTTCGACACGCCGCCGGAGACATGCGCGTAAGGAAGGTTCTGCCGGATCCATCGTGCCGCCTCGATGAAAGCGATGCCGTATCCGTTGTGCTCCTCCATTCCGGTCGCGATGGCGAAAATGTTCGGATCGAAGACGATGTCCGCCGGCGCAAAGCCGACGCGGTTGACGAGGATGTCGTAGGCGCGCGCGCAGATTTTTGTCTTGCGCTCGACCGTATCGGCTTGGCCCTGCTCATCGAAAGCCATCACCACGACGGCGGCGCCGTAGCGACGCACGATGTTCGCGTGCTCGATAAACGCGGCTTCGCCTTCCTTGAGCGAGATCGAATTGACCACCGCTTTGCCTTGCACGCATTTGAGCCCGGCTTCGATGACGGAAAATTTCGATGAATCGATCATCACCGGCACGCGCGCAATGTCGGGCTCGGCCGCGACCAGGTTGAGGAAAGTAACGATCGCCTTCTCGGAATCGAGCAGGCCTTCATCCATGTTGACGTCGATGACCTGGGCGCCGTTCTGAACTTGATCGCGCGCGACTTCGAGCGCGCCCGCGTAGTCGCCGGCGGTGACAAGCTTGCGAAAGCGCGCGGAGCCGGTGACGTTGGTGCGCTCGCCGATGTTGACGAACGGAATTTCCGGCGTCAGCGCGAACGCTTCGAGGCCGGAAAGCCGGAGCTGCGGCGGCACGTCGGGAATCGCGCGCGGGGCTTTCCCTTCGACCGCGCGCGCCATCGCACGGATGTGATCAGGGGTCGTGCCGCAGCAGCCTCCAACCACGTTGACGAGACCGGCGTCGGCGAATTCGCCGAGCAGTTCGGCCATGAATGGTGGACTTTCGTCATAGCCGCCGAATTCATTCGGCAGCCCGGCATTGGGGTAGGCACAAACGAGCGTGTCGGCGATGCGCGCTATCTCGGCGATGTGGGCACGCATTTCGCGAGCGCCGAGCGCACAATTGAGACCGATCGAGAACGGAGCGGCATGGCGTACCGAATTCCAGAACGCGGCTGGCGTCTGGCCAGAGAGGAGACGCCCGGAGCGGTCCGTAATCGTGCCGGAAATCATGATCGGCACGCGAACGCCGCGTGACTCGGTAACTTCGGCGATCGCGTAGATCGCCGCCTTGGCATTAAGCGTATCGAAGATCGTCTCGATGAGCAGGAGGTCGGCGCCGCCGTCGAGCAGGCCCTTGATCTGCTCGGCATAGGCGGTGCGCAATTCATCGAAGGTGATGGCGCGAAACCCGGGATTGCTCACATCGGGCGAGATCGATGCGGTCCGGTTGGTCGGCCCAATGGCGCCGGCGACGAAGCGCGCCCGTCCGTCCTCGGCCTGCGCTGCGTCGGCGGCGGCGCGCGCGAGCCGCGCGCCTTCGAGGTTGAGCTCATAGGCGATGTCGGACATGCCATAGTCGGCCTGCGCGATGGCAGTCGAGGAGAAGGTATTCGTGGAAACGATGTCGGCGCCGGCGCGGTAATAGGCGAGATGAATGGCGCGGATGGCGTCGGGTCGGGTGAGATTGAGAAGGTCGTTGTTGCCGCGCACCTCCCGGTTCCAGGCATCGAACCGGGCGCCGCGATAGGCGCCCTCGTCGAGCTTGAGCGCCTGAATCATCGTCCCCATGGCACCGTCGAGGACGAGAATGCGCTCGGCCGCGACCCGGCGCAGCGTCTGTTCGGCGAGAGTTGGGGTAGACCCGGACATTGCGGCTTGCTCAGGTGCGCTCCCTCTCCCCAACAAGCGCGTTTACGCGCGTCTTCGACACGCTATGGGGGAGAGGGTTGGGGTGAGGGGGTTCGGGTGTATGCGGCAGCGTGTTCAGGATGGTTTCAAGCACACCATCAATGTTCTTCAACACATCGTTATTCCAGAAACGGAGGACAAGATAACCACTTGATTTCAGATTTTGCGTTCGAACTTTGTCTTGAACAGTACGACTTCCATGCTGCCCGCCATCAAGCTCCACCACGAGCTTTCCATCGAGGCAGCAGAAATCAACGATGAAACCGTTGAACGGCATTTGCCGTCGAAATTTCCAACCGGCAAGACGACGGTTCCGCAACCGGAACCACAATAGCCTTTCCGCATCGGTTTGGCGCCGACGTAGACTTCTTGAGAGTGCAGTCGTGTTACTCATTGATAAATTCAATCATTAGATGCTCTGAATAATCAAGATTGAACCAAGCAGCGAGTGTGTCCATTCGCGTGCGGCAAGCACCACCTCTTCCCATCGCGCGGGCGGGTGGGGGGTTCCGATCTACGGACAGGCCCCAACCCCCTCACCCCAACCCTCTCCCCGACGGGGAGAGGGAGCGCACCGTGCTCGCGGTGAGTAGGTCGACTGGCGTGCGGCACGCTCCACCTCTCCCCGATGGGGAGAGGTCGCCCGCGCTTTAGCGCGAGCGGGTGAGGGGGACCGGATCTATCGAGACGCCCGACCCCCCTCACCCCACACCTCTCCCCGATGGGGAGAGGGAGCGCACCGTGCTCGCGTCGAAGACTTCGATCCACAACTACGGCTGGCTGGCTCATGGTTTAGTCCACGCCATCAATCTGTTCGCGTGGGCACGGCGCGCGTAAAGCGCGCGCCGTGCCCACCCTACGAAGCGAGCGCGCATGCGGGCTCCTTCACTTCTGGGCGCAGCCCCAGCAGGTGGCAGACGGCATAGACGAGGTCGGCGCGGTTCATGGTGTAGAAATGGAAATCGGTGACGCCGCGATCGACGAGATCGAGCACCTGCTCGGCCGCGACCGCCGCAGCAATGAGCTTTCGCGTCGCCGCGTCGTCGTCGAGCCCCTCAAACCGTTCGGCGAGCCAGTCGGGTACCGAGGCGCCGCAACGCGCCGCAAAACTCGTGGTCTGCTTGAAGTTCTGCACTGGCAGGATACCGGGAACGATGGGAATGAAAATGCCGCGCGCGCGCACGCGGTCGAGATAGCGGAAATAGTGATCGTTCTCGAAGAAGAACTGCGTCATCGCGCGGCTAGCGCCAGCCTCGACCTTGGCCTTGAGCATGTCGATGTCGGCAGCAACGGTGGGGCTGTCGGGATGTTTCTCGGGATAGGCAGCGACGGAGACCTCCAGGTCGACAATGCGTTTGATGCCGGCCACGAGATCGGCGCCGTTCTCATAGCCGCCCGGATGCGGCGCAAATTTTTGTCCGATCCCGCCGATCGGATCCCCACGCAGCGCCACGATGTGGCGAACACCGGCCGCACAATAGTTACGGATTACGGCATCGATTTCGTCGCGCGTCGCCGCCACACAGGTAAGATGGGCGGCTGGAGCGAGCGCAGTCTCCGAGATGATGCGCTTGACGGTCGTGTGGGTGCGCTCGCGGGTCGAGCCGGCGGCGCCGTAGGTCACGGAGACAAAACGAGGCTGCAGCGGCGCGAGCCGGGTAATCGAGTCCCAGAGCGTCTTCTCCATGTCCTCGGTTTTCGGCGGAAAGAATTCAAACGAAACGCGGATCCGCTCCTTGCCGTCAGCGCGTATGAAACGGCTTGGGCGCCTTTGACTGCTCATGCGGCAACCTCCTGGGACGCGATCGCCAGACGCGGGTCACGTGCGAGCCAGAGCGAGACCGCAATCTTGCCGCCCGGCCCCGGAGGCAAGGTCGTATGCGCCGTGACTTCCAGGCCGGCTGCGATCATCCAGTGACTGACCGTTTCGGGTGCAAAGCCCAGCCGCCGGTGCGCGTGGTCCCGGCGAAGGAATTCGAGATCGTGGGGGGCAAAATCGACGATCAGCATTCGACCGGAGGGCCGCAAGACCCGGGCGGCTTCGCGGATCGCCTGCGCGCAGTCATCGAGGAAATGGAGGACCTGATGGATAATAACCACGTCGAAGGAATCCTTCGGCAGCGCGAGGTCGTAAATGTCGCCCTGGCGCACGCTGCAATGACGCAGCTCCGCGCGGTTGAGGCGAGAACGCGCCAGCGCCAGCATGTCATGAGAGAGATCGATCCCCAGCCCGCGCTCGATCTCCGGGCCGAAGAGTTCGAGCATGCGCCCGGTGCCGGTGCCGAGATCTAGGAGCGAGCGGAACGGTCGGTCCGCCAGCGCCGCCTTGACCGCCGCTTCGACTTCACCGTCAGCCACGTGAAGATTGCGGATCCGGTCCCATTCGCCGGCATGCAGGCGGAAATAGTCCTGGGCGGCCTCGGCATGCGCGTTTCTCACGGTTTTGAGCCGCTCCCGATCCCGCGCCAAGGTTGGATCGTTCGGATCGAGGCGTGCGACCAAGTCGCGCGCGAGCGCGGCGCTCCTGCCGTGCTCGTCGAGCCGGAAGAAGGCCCACGAGCCTTCCCGGAAACGCTCGATCAGCCGGGCTTCGAGGAGCAACCGCAAATGCCGGGAAATGCGCGGCTGCGACTGCCGCAATATTTCGCACAGATCGGAGACGCTCAACTCGCCCTCGGCAAGCAGAGCAAGGATGCGCAGCCGCGTCGCCTCTCCGGCGGCCTTGAGCGCGCCGTTGACGGCCTCGAAGGGAAGGTGAATGGGTGATCGAATAAGCATATAACGATATCCTTATACGATTATGCTGCAGTTGGCAAGAGCGGCTTGCAGCCGTAGGGTGGGCAAAGGCGCAACGCGCTTTAGCGCGTGCGCCGTGCCCACGCGGTCGGCACGCGAGTCACGACAGCGTGGGCACGGCGCGTGAGACACTGTGCGCAATGCGCGAAGTCGCTGGCGCGCCTTTGCCCACCCTACGGCAAGGGGGCTTTTTTCATCGGAGCCCGCCATGAGCGAAGATTCGTTTGGAATCAGGGAGGGCGAAGTCATCGTCGAACTGCCAAAGGGCTACGACGCGTCGCTCTATTATATTGGCCGCATCCGCACGCCTTGGACGCGGCGCGAGGATTGTCCGAAGAATGCCCGTGAGGCGAACGCGGTCTGCACCATCGAACTCGACCCGCGCTGGGCCGCAGGACTTAAAGGTGTCGAGAGCTGCACTCACATTATCGTGCTCTACTGGATGGACAGATCGCGGCGCGATCTCGTCTTGCAGGCGCCTCGGCACTATGGAGAGCAGCGGGGTACCTTCGCGTTGCGCTCGCCCGCACGTCCCAATCCGATCGCGATGAGCGTGGCGCGGTTGATTAGTATCGAGGGCACAAAACTTTCCGTGGTCGGGCTCGACTGCCTCGACAAGACACCGCTCCTCGACATCAAACCGTATTTTGCTTCGACCGATTGCGTCCCTGACGCCGTTGTCGGCTGGCATCAGGCGCGCAAACGGTGAGGTTGTAGGGTGGGCGACGGCGCGTGACCGGCCCCACCGGGTGGAGAATTTCCCGAGCGCCGTTGCCCACGCGGTCGCTTTTCGAGAGGCTGACCGCGTGGGCAAAATCGCTCAGGCGCCGTACAGTATTTCGAGCAGCTGCGGGCGATTTTGCCCACCCTACGGTCCTGGCGCGAGCAAACAACCGCACCGCGATACCGCTGATGGCTGCGGGTCATCTCAGGCTCCTAATTCATAATTAATTTTATAGAGTCGTTTGCAAACTACTGGAACCGGAAGAGCATCGTCACTATTGTGTATTCGCAATCGGTTCTCGGGGCTGTGGCGGCTGCGGAGCAGCCGCCGACGGGGGCAGATCGTGAGAAAGTCTTCTTCTCTCATGACAGCGTTCAGAGCGCGCCGATCTTTAGCGGCAGCTGTGAACCAATCCGGGGGGTGAGCCGACAAATGGCCAAGTCCAACGGGGTGCGTCATGAACACGATCCGGTTTGTCCGAGCCGCCGCAGCGGCCGCTACCGTGGCAGCGGGCGCCATAGTCGCCAGCGCCGCGTCTGCTAATCCACTGTTCCTGTTTCCTCCGTTCCAATTGCCGCAGCCGCACTACGCTCAACCCCTGCCGGGATCGGATTATCAGAGCCAGGACCGTTTCCGCCGTCAGGTGGTGGATTACCGTACCGGCGAGGCGCCCGGCACCGTCATCATCGACACGCCCAACACCTATCTTTATCTCGTGCTCGGCAACGGCAAGGCGCTGCGTTACGGCATCGGCGTCGGCCGCGAAGGGTTTACCTGGTCGGGCAGAGAGAGCATCAGCAAGAAAGCCGAATGGCCGGACTGGACGCCGCCGCCGGAGATGATCGCGCGGCAGCCCTATCTTCCCCGTTACATGGCCGGCGGCCGAGGCAATCCGCTCGGGGCCCGGGCGATGTATCTCGGCAGCACCGAGTACCGGATCCACGGCACCAACGATCCTTCGACCATCGGCCGCCAGGTCTCCTCGGGCTGCATCCGGCTGACCAATGAGGACGTGATCGACCTCTACAACCGGGTCAGCGTCGGCACCAAGGTGATCGTGCTGCCGACGCACCAGCAGCGGGCCTCGGTGCAATAGTTTCAGGCGACGTAGCGTTTGTTGCGTAGGCGTAAGCCGGTCCTGCCAAGCGCAGGACCGGCTTTGGTTTGTAGCCCGGATTGGAGCTTTGCGCCCAAACGCTCTTGCTCGCACCCTCGACCCAGGGCGCGAAGCTCCAATCCGGGGTTGGCGGAATCCCGGATTTGCGGTCGCCCTTAGGGCGACCTCCAATCCGGGCTACGATCGGAGTAGCGGCCACAGGTCGGACAGCGAGCGCCGGTCGGCGAGTGTGTTGAGAATGGCGAGAATATTTTTGGCGGGCTCCGGGGCCATCGCCTGCGCGGCGCAGTCGTTGAATTTTTCTTCGAGTTGCGCCTCGGTCATCGGCACCTTGGCCGAACCCGTTGCGTAATCACGCTGCTCCTCGAACGTTTGTCCGTCCTTGAGGACGATTTTCAATCGCGCCGGGCTTTCGCCCAACGCATCGCTGAGCGCCGGGTCGGCGCTTGCGGTCACGAGCTTTGCGAGCGCCTTCACGCGCTCGTCCTTAAGCGCCTGTTCGGTGAAGGCCGGAATGCGCGGCGCGCCGTGAACGAGTGAATAGGCGACCACATAGGCGGCGCTGAATTTCGCGGCCTCAATGGTATCCGGATAACGCGAATTCACGCGCTGTGCGCTCGATCGCGAGAGGTAGCACTCAATCGCGCTGATCTCGGCAAGCCGCGCGCCGATTTTCTCGCGCAGCGCCAGCGCGGCTTCGATGGCGGTGTGTCCACGGCCGCCGCATGGATAGGCTTTGATGCTGTAGCCGATGGTCACGAGATCGAACCGACGGCCGAGATCGTCGAAAGGCGCATAGGATCGATCGAGTCCGCGGTCGAAGGTATCGAAGAACCCGGCGGCACCTTCCAAAGCTGTCCGTTGCGCGGTGAAGCCGCGGCTTGCGAGCGAAGCGGCGAGAACGCCGCTGCGGGCCGCATTGCCGGAATGCAGCGGCTTCGTCATCGTGCCGTAGTTCACGGCGATCCCGCTTGCCAGCGAGGCGCTGATGCCGATCGCGTTGGCAGTTTCTGCGGGGGAGAGTTTCATCAGCCGCGCACAAGCGGCTGCCGCCGCGATCGCGCCGACAACGCCGGTCGTGTGCCAGCCGCCGTCGTTGGAAATGCGCGGGCTCGCACGGATAAGGCGCGCGGCGACCCCGGCGCCGACAATGAATGCCGCCAGACATTCGGCCGGTAGAGCGCCCGTCGTTTCGGCGATCGGCAGAATCGCCGGGATGACCGGCGATACCGACTGCCCGCTGAGGTAAGTGAAATCGTAATCCATCGCGTGCGCGGCAACGCCGTTCGCCAGCGCCGCAAGTTGAGCCGAGGTGCGAAACGACTGCCCCACAACCGTTGCCGCGGCCGCAGCGCCCTCGGCTCGAACCATGTCGCAGGCGAGACGCGAAACCTCCTCGCGGCTGCCCGCAAGCATCACGCCGATCGTGTCGATGAACGCGGCACGCGCTCGATCGATCGCTTCCGGCGGTGCGCGCTTCAAATCGAAGCCGGCGACGAAATCCGCGAGCCGATCGCTCAGCGTGCGTCCCGCGGCGTTCGTTGCGGCAGCGCCGGATTGCTGAGCGAGCAAAGGTGCCGGCGCATCGAGGGTCGCTACCGCGGCAAGAGCGCCCGCGCCCGCTTCAAGAAGTTGCCGCCGATGCAGTGCGTTCGGCCTGTTCTTGTTGTTCATGCGGAGTATCCTTGTTACCAGCACGTAGGGGCGGGTTTGAAACCCGCCCCTGCAACGCAAACCGCGGAGTCTCTATCAATTCGCCAGGTAGAAATAGCCGACGCGGTCGTTGGCCGGCGAGCCGAACCACATGCGGCCTTTATCGTCGCGGAAGAAATCGCGCATCGAGTTCTCGGCGCGTGGGATCGGATATTCCACCACCTTGCCGGTCGCCGGATCGAGCCGGCCGAGCACATCCATCCATTCGGATGAATACCAGATTTTGTGATCGGTATCTTCGCCCACGGCGTAGGGCGTCGCGCGCGGACCCGGAAGCGTGAACTCCTTGAACTGCTCGCTCTTCGGATCGAACTGCGCGAGCTTGCCGGCCTGGAACAGGGCGAACCAGACGAGCCCGTCATCAGCCACGATGATGCGGCGCGCGAACCCCGCCTTGGTCGGCTCCTGATACTTTGTCACCTTCAGCGTCTTGGCATCGACCTTGCCGATACGTCCGTCAGGACGCAGTTCGGCAAACCAGACGTTGCCTTGCTTGTCGAGCGCAATCCCATAGGCCGACGGCACTTCCGCAATATGGGTGAATTTCTCCGTCTTCGGATCGAAGCGGCTGAGCCCGCCGGTAGACCAGACCATGCCGTCAGGCGCGACCTGGATCGTATGCTTGGGCCAGTTGTCCTGATATTCGGTCACCTTCTGCGTGTCCGGGTCCCACTTGCCGAGCTTGTTCGAGCCCTGTTCGGTAAACCACACAGTTCCGTTGGGGGCCGGGACCGCGGAATGGATTGCGGCCGTGCCCACATTCGGAACGGGGAACTCCTGCATCTGGCCGGTCTGCGGATCGAGCCGCGCGATCCTGTTGGCGTTTCCATAATAGGGGACCCAGAAGCTGCCGTCCTTGGCGGGATGCGCGCTCCATGGCATGCGGTCCGGGCCCGGCGTCTCGTATTCGACGTAGACGATCTTAAGCGCGTCGTCGCTGAACTTGCGCACCGTATCGCCGTAGCCCGGCACCTGGGTCGGCGATTTCGGCAGCGTCGAATCCTCGCCGAAGACGTAATTGATGTATTCGGCGATATCCTCGGCTTTCTGATCGTTAAATTCGTTCTGCGGCCGCATGATGAAATAGCCCATGGCCTCTTTCATGAAGCTCACGCGGGAGCGCCAACCGTCGAGATCGCGGGTCACCGTGGCCATCCGCGACTCGAAACCGTGGCAGGCGAAGCAATAGCGGAACAAAAGGTCCTTGCCCTTGTGCTCGGGCAGCAGGCGCAGGCCCTGATAGTAGGAAAGCTCGTTCCAGCGCACGGCGCCCTGCGCGACCTTGAAATCCTGCGCGGCGTTTGTGTCGGCGGCAAGCGCAAGCCCGTTCTTGGGATCGGCCCGGTAGCCGCTCGCACGGATTGAGACGCGATAATCGCCGGGCGTGAGATTTTCGATCCGATAGCGGCCCTGATTATCGGAGAGCACGCTGACGGTGATTTTGGTCGTGCCGTTGCGCGCCTGCACGAACGCGCCCCGCAACGGCGCGCCGTCGGGTCCGGTCACGGTGCCGGTGATGGTGGCCGCGTCCGCAAGCGAAGCAGCACCGATCGCAAGTCCAAGCGCCGGCAGCCAGGCTGATGGTTTCATGACAATCCTCCCGTTGGATCGAGGTTTTATTGCAGCGAGTTTACAGCAGCGCGGTAGGGTGGGCAAACGCGCCTCCATTCGTTTAATCGTGGGCAGAGCTGTTACGCGCGTTTGCCCACGCGGTCCCATCTCGAGAACCGACCGCGTGGGCAAAATCGCCCCGGGCAGTGTGGCGTAATCCAAAGGGACGCAAGGCGATTTTGCCCACCCTACGGCGGCTCGCAACGCCATAGGGGCGGGTTTAAAACCCGCCCCTACCTGATACGCGGATCAGGTCAACGAACCTGCGCGTTGCGCTGGCGGTTCGACAAGTAGAAATAGCCGATCTTGTTGTTGGTCGGCGTGCCGTACCAGACATGGCCTTCCTTATCGAGGAAGAAGTCGCGCATGCCGTTCTCGGCGTAAGGCATCGGATATTCCGTTACCTTCCCGGTGACGGGATCGACGCGGCCGATGAGGTCGCGCGACTCCGAGGAATACCAGATCGAATGGTCGAGCCCGATGCCGAGCGCATACGGCGAGCTGTGGGTGTGGGGCAGCGGGTATTCCTTGAACGTCTCGGTCTTCGGATCGAAACGCGTGATCTTGCTGTCGTCAAACACCGCGAACCAGACCATGTCCTCGTCATCGACCTGAATGCGCCGCGGCCGGTCGCGCGACGGCGGGATGTATTTGGTGACCTTGAGCGTCTTCGGATCGATCTTATCGACGGTCCCAGCCTTGTTCATCTCGGTGGCCCAGACATTGCCCTCATGATCGAGCGCGATGCCATAGGCCGACGGCACCTCGGTGATGTGGGTGAACTTCTGTGTCTTCGGATCAAAACGGGTGAGCCCGCCGGTGGACCAGATCGAGCCGTCGGGATGCACGCGGATCGTGTGCTTGCGCCAATCGTCCTGATACTCGGTGACTTTCTGCGTCACCGGATCCCAGCGCCCGAGCCGCTTGGTGCCGGCTTCGGCAAGCCAGACCGAGCCGTCAGGCGCGGGCACCGCCGAGTGGATGAGCGCCGGATCGGTTGCGGCAACCGGGAATTCCTTCATCTCGCCGGTCTTCGGATCGAACCGGTTGAAATGGTTCGCGATGCCGTATTCCGGAGTGAAGAAGACGCCATTCTTGTCGGGATGCGCCGTCCATGGAAATCGCGTCGGTCCCGGCATGTCATAGTCGACATAAACGATCTTGAGCGCCTCATCGCTGAACTGGATCAGCGTATCCTTGTAGTACGGAAGGTCGGCCGGAGACTTCGGCAGCACCGAGTTCTTGCCGAACGCATAGGCCAGGTAGTTCACGACCTCGTCGGCCTGCTGATCGGAAAAGCCGCGGCGGTCGGCGAGCGAGGAACGCATCGCTCCGCGCATGAAATCGACCCGCACACGCCATTCGTCGGCATCGCGACGGTATGGAGCGATCCGCGACTGGAAGCCGTGGCAGCCGAAGCAGTTCTCGGCGAGCGTGCGCTTGCCGGGCGCCTCGGGCAGGAGCTGGAGGCCCTGGTAGATGGAGATGTCGGTCCAATCGACCATTCCAGTTTGCAGCGCGAAATCCTGGGACAAGTTCTGGTCGGCAGTGAGTTTCACCCCCTCCTTCGGATCGGCCTTGTAGCCGAGCGCCCGGATCGACAGCCGATAGTCGCCGGCCGGCAGGTTCTCGATGACGTAGCGCCCGTCGTTGCCGGACAGCACACTCACCGTCATCTTCATGCCCGAGTTGCGGGCCTGCACGAAAGCGGCGCGGAACGGGGCGCCGTCCGGGCCCTTCACCGTGCCGGTAACGGTGGCGGCATCGCCAGGCGACGCCACAACAGCCAACAATCCGAAAATGGGAAGGAAAGCTAATGAGCGCATGGCTTCCTCGCTGTGATGGCGAGCGTTTTGGTGCTTCGCCGTTATGGCGGCCGCGCCAGGGCCCCCCTGCCCCGCGCGGCCGCGGTACACGCAGTTTAGCACCTTTCAAAGATGGCGACCATGCCGGCGCAAGCGTCGTAGGGTGGGCAAACGCGCCTCCGCGAATCTTAATGATAGGGCGCGGACCGCGCGCGCGTTTGCCCACGCGGTCCCATTTCGAGAGGCTGACCGCGTGGGCAAAATCGCTCTGATGCCCTGCTTTACGTGGCTGGGCCATTGCATGGCGATTTTGCCCACCCTACAACTTCTGGCCGTGCGGCCAAAACCCACCCCTGCAAACGTGAGGTTCTAGTGCGGGAATTTCGATGAAGTCGATCACACGATTAGTTGCGGGCGCACTCTGGCTTGCCATGGGGTGGTCTTTGTCCGCTTCGGCACAACCGGTGCCGGATTTCTACAAGAACAAACAAATTCGGCTGATCGTCGGCTATCCTTCCGGCAACGACTACGATATCGGCGCCCGCGTCCTGGCGAAATATCTGCCAAAATACATTCCGGGGCAGCCGGCGATCATCGTGCAGAACATGCCGCAGGCGGCAAGCCTTGGAGCGGCGAATTACATCTACGCACAGGCGCCGCGGGATGGGACCGTCATCGGCTCGTTCAGCCGCAATCTCGTCACTCTTGCGCTGCTCGGGCATGCCAATATCGAGGTCGATCCCAGGCGGCTCATCTGGCTCGGCGCGACCTCGTTTCCGGCCCGCGTCTGCGTCGTCAGCTCTACGGCGCCGGTCAAGACCCCGGCCGACCTGTTCACGCACGAGTTGATCGTCGGCAGCAACGCCTCGGGCAGTTCGAACAGCATCGTGCCCACCGTGCTCAACCGGGTGCTCGGCACGAAATTCCACATCATCGAAGGTTATCGAGGTGCGCCCGACGCCGTGCTTGCCGCCGAGCGCGGCGAGGTGCAAGGCGTATGCGCCTCGCTGGGGCAGTTCCGTAGCTTTGCCAATCTTTTCGACCAGGGCAAATTGCGCATCCTCCTGCGCGCCGAAGAAGCCGCGATGCCGGAAGCGCCCAACGTGCCGTCGATCTTCGAATACGCCAAGACCGACGACCAGCGGCGGATAATGCGGTTCGTTTTCTCGACGACCGAATTCGGCCGCTCCTATGTGTTTCCTCCAGATGTACCTTCGGAGCGGACCGAGCTGATGCGAAAGGCGATAGCGAACGCCGCCCAAGACCCCGAACTCGTTGCCGAAGCAAAGAAGATCAATCTCGACATGGCGTATCGTTCGCCGCAGGACCTCGAAGTGCTGGTCGGGCGCCTATACCAGACCCCGCCGGAAATGTTGGAGACCGTGAAGAAGCTGGTACCGAACCCGTAGCCCGGATTGCGTGATCGCGCCCGCGTTCCTGATGTCTGAAAGCCAATCCCGAGCGCGATCACGCAATCCGGGGATGGACCCGGATTGGAGCTTGCCCTATAGCGCATCCAGGACTCGTGTGAGCGCGCTTGTGGGCAAGCTCCAATCCAGGCTACTAATCAATCTTGGCGCCGGCGAATTTTATCACCTTGGCCCATTTCCTGGTTTCTTCGGCAATGAACCGACCGAATTCCGCAGGCGAGAGCGGCATGGGCAAGCCGCCCACATCGGCAAGCCGCTTTTGGTTCTGCGGATCGGCAAGCGCCGCGTTGACCGTCTGGTTGAGCTTGTCGATGATTTCGGCAGGCGTTCCCCGCGGCGCGCCGAGGCCGTGCCAGGAGCTTGCTTCATAGCCCGGCACGAACTCCGCGACCGCCGGAACATCCGGCAACGCCGCGTTGCGCATGGCGGTGGTTACCGCAAGGGCGCGGAGATTGCCGGCCCTGACATAACCGATAGTCGTCGGCATGACGTCGAAACTGACTTGCATCTGGCCGGACATCAGGTCCGTCGTCGCCTGCGCCTGGCTGCGATAGGGCACGTGCACGATGTTGACGCCGGCCATCATCTTGAACAGCTCGCCGGAGAGCTGGACGGTGCCGCCGTTTGCAGCGCCGAAGTTCAGCTTCCCTGGATTGGCTTTTGCATAGGCAATGAGTTCGGGAAGCGAGTGGATCGGCAGCTGTGGATTGACCGTTATCAGATTGGGCCCGCGAAAAACGCCGGCAACCGGCGCAATGTCGCGCATGAAATTGAAATTGAGGTTCTCGTACAAGGTCGCGTTGGTGGCGTTCGCCGTGGTGCCGTAGAGCAGCGTGTATCCATCGGGGCGCGCGCGCACGACCGCCTCGGTTCCGATGTTGCTGCCGGCGCCCGGCCGGTTGTCGACGAAGACCTGTTGCCCGAGCCGTTCCGTGAGCCATTGCGCGGTAAGCCGCGAAACGATGTCGGGTGAGGCTCCGGGCGCATAGCCCAGAACCAGCCGCACCGGCCGGCTCGGATAGGCTTGCGCGCGAAGCGCGCTCGGAAGGGCCGCCAGCGCGGCGGCGCCGGCGGCGAGTTCAAGAAACCGACGACGATCATGTTTCATACGCAGTTTAACTCCACTCTTGAGTTGAGGGCCAAATCCTTGATGCGCCGTTCGCGTCAACTGCCCTTCACGGTCAGGTTCGAGAGCGGCTGGGCTTTCCCGGACTAGATCGTCCTCGTCGTCCTCGTCATCATCGTCATCATCGTCATCATCGTCATCATCGTCATCATCGCCGCCGTCGTCCTCCTCCTGCTCGCCGTCGTCGTCCTCTTCGTCGTCCTCCTCCTGCTCGCCGTCGCCGTCGTCGTCCTCTTTGTCGTCCTCTTTGTCGTCCTCTTTGTCGTCCTCTTCGTCCTCGTCTACCGCCTCCATGGGCCGCGTATAAATCTCAACGATCTGCCCTATATCTTTCACAAGTTCCGGACTGAACTGACGGAGTTCCTGTTCCGTCAGCAGATTATGAAGGCGAAATGCAACAATTTGCCTCACGGCTGTTGATCGGCGTAGAGAATCGAATATCGGGTCGATCTCTTTATCGCGCTCGCGCACGAGCCGACAGATCGCGAGATATCGCTTGTGCTTGCTTTTGGCAGCGTCCGAACAGATGCGGGCGATCTCGTCGAGGACGCGCTCACAAAAGCGTTCGAGCGCGACCTCACGCAGCGGCTTGAATATCTTCCAGTCGGATTCCTTGATATCGCGCATGGAATTGGCCCCGAGCGCTGGTGGACTACTCAACTCAGACCCGCTTAAGTCGCTCAATGAGTTCTGCTGTATCGATCTCGCATTCCCAATAATCCAGCAGCGCAGCACGGTTGCGTTCGATGAACTGCCTGGCCTGCTCGGCAATGCGCGGCGGGATGTATTCACCCCGCACGCTGTAGTCGTGGATTGCCATCGATGCAGACTTTGCCGTCGCGTTGAGCGCGTGAGGAGGATCGATCGCAATCTTGATTCGCGGCGCGTGCTGGGCATAGCCCTTCGTAAAAACAAAGATCGTGTTCTCGATCCCAGTCCGGTTGAAGCGCAGCGAGACCATATCGGCAGCCTCCTCGTCGACTTCGGCGAGTGCAAGCGTACGGCCCAGATCGGAGAGATAAACGACATTGCCCGCCCGAAGCTCGGCGAGCAACCGCGCCGGATCTGCAATGAGATCTGCGGAGGAAGCGGCTACGATATTGCTCATTCGGGGCATTCCAGACGGAGCGATAGCGGGAATGCAGGTTACCGCGAACGGGCACGGCGTCACAAGAGCAGCGCGATCGCTTCGTACCAGTGGCCTCTGGCGACGCATTGTTCGACTTGCTCAACCGGCCGAGCAAGACCTTCGAACAGGAGCTAACGCCAGACGATGGCTCCTGGCCTCCGGGCTACGACGTGAACGACTACCGGATCATCGCGGTCGCGAGCGCGGCACCAGCGGCCGAGGGCATCGCGGATACGACGGTGGGAAGGATGCTGGACTGCTGGAGCGGGCGAAGGGAATCGAACCCTCGTATGCAGCTTGGGAAGCTGCCGTTCTGCCATTGAACTACGCCCGCAACGCCAGCGCTCGAACCGTATTGTATCAGCCCGTACTTGCGCTGGGAAAGAGAAACCTGGGCAGCGGACGCAGGACTGCAGCTTCGCTGCCGCCGTAGCTCGCTTCAGAGTGTCGCAAACGGTTTTCTCTTGACTTTAGAACAAACAGAGAACATCATCACGACTGACATCACTGAGAAGGCCCTCCAAGAGTAGAAAAAACGGGTAGCGTGTGTCTGGGTAATTTAGTGATTCGCGAGACGGGAAATTCGGAATCCATGGGAGTGCCACGGATCAAGGCCGTCGCCCGGTGTCTGCCCTGGGACCCGGCGACTCACCCTGCAAAGCTGACGCCTGTCCGCCCGGTTTACCAGACCGATTTTGGCGCAGCCTACGCCGGCGACGGTCTCGATGCGCTCATGCATCTGCCGGAGGGATCGATCGATGCCGTGATCACCTCCCCGCCCTATGCTCTCCATTTCAAAAAAGAGTACGGTAACGTCGACAAGCAAAGCTATGTGCAATGGATGCTGCCCTTTGCTCGCGAGATCAAACGCGTCCTTAAGAACGACGGCAGCTTCATCCTCAACATCGGCGGGAGCTACGAGGCCGGTTCTCCGACCCGTTCGCTGTATCATTTCAAGCTTCTAGTCGCGCTCGTGGAAGAGCTTGGATTCCATTTGGCGCAAGAATGCTTCTGGCACAATCCGGCCAAATTGCCCTCGCCAGCCGAGTGGGTGAACGTGCGCCGGTTCCGGATCAAAGACAGCGTCGAATATATTTGGTGGCTCTCGCCCAGCGCGTGGCCTTATGCGGACAATCGGCAGGTCCTCGTGCCTTACAGCCCGGACATGAAGCGGCTGTTCCTGAAGGGTTACAAGGCTAAGAAGCGTCCGAGCGGCCACAACATTACCCGTAAGTTTCAAAACGACCGCGGCGGCGCTATCCCACAGAACATTATTGTTCGCGGCAACAATGAGAGCAATTCCGAGTACATCAGCGCCTGTAACGACTTGGGCATCAAGGTGCATCCCGCACGGTTTCCTCGGTCCTTGCCTGAATTCTTCATAAAGCTGGTGACCAAGCCGAACGATCTCGTTTTGGACCCGTTCGCAGGCAGCAACACGACTGGGCGTGTAGCGGAGGACCTGGGCCGACGCTGGGTCGCCGTCGACGTCGAGCCGAACTATGTCCGGGCTTCCGGTGTGAGGTTTGGCTTGGACCCAAAGTGCCTATGAGCGACCCGGACCTGATCGCGTTCCTCAAGGCTGTATATCCGAATGGATCCTGGCCTCGGCCGTTTCACGTTCTCGAAGCACTTCAGAAGATAGCCAACGGAGCATCGCTCAAAGATGCAGCAACCGCCGTCGGGACGAGTATGCACTTTGTGGAAAAGGCGCAGGCGAGCGCAAATCCCGAATTCGATGTTCTTGGCGTCAAGCCAAGCGATATCTCGGACGATGATCTCAGACGCGCGGCCACGATCCTCGGAGGACTCCTACTGGGACAAGCGGCCGAAACCGCGTTCGAAGATTTCTACCGTAAGGAGATGGGCGAAACTGCGGAGTTCACGCTCGTCGATATCAGAGAGGGCCGCACCGACACCGACTACCGCGTCCTCAATGGGCTCAACCGCCCAATTTACCGGCTCAACATCAAGTTCTTCGGCTCAACGTTCCGCCGCGCCCGGGAAATGGTTGGACTCGATTCGGACGACTGCTTCCCACTTGCGACCTACAAGATACTTGGCGCGCTGGAAAAGCAGAATCAGGAGCATCTTCCCTACGTATTTGCAATCGTCGGCGTTCCAAATCTTACGGCCATTTCAATTCGAGACTACTTCGCTTAACGCGATCTGAAGCTTATTGCAATGATCAGCAAATCCAAACGAATTTCCGGAAAACGCACCCTCGAAGAGATCATGGTTCAAAAAATCATCTCTGAGCAATCGAGAGCCTACATCGAGTCGTACGATCGGATTCGGTCAGCGCAATGGTATATCCTGTCAGCCCGCAAAGCATTCCATCTCCTGCATTCCATGCTTATTGAGCGTGTCTACGCATTGCGCGTTCGCAACTTCGCGCAACAGTTTCGAGGCGCGGAACTGGACATGCATTTCTCATTGAAGAAAGATCTGGTGACCCTCAACGACTTTCTGCACACTCTCAAGTCGGAGGGACAGACCAAGATCGCGTCCTTGCTGGAACGCGGCACATTTTAGATCTTCTCAAATCGACGATCGATGCAATTATACGCTCCCGCTGACCAGGAACCGGCATGCTGCTGTCGGATGTCATTGTCGTCGATGCAACGGACCGTCCAGGCTGGCTCGCCGGACGGATTCTTGCCGACCTCGGCGCCGAGGTCCTAAGGGTCGATCCGCCGGATACGGATCGCGCAACGCCGGATTGGCGCGCGCTCAACGTCAGCAAACGCCTGGTCGATTTCGATCTTGAGCAGGCAGATCATGCCGCTCGCTTCGAGCAGCTTCTCGCGAGAGCCGATATCTGTCTTGTGACTCCGGCATCGTTCGCCGCCGGCGGCAGGCTCGATCCCCACAGGCTGCGCGCGGCTTATCCGCAGCTCGTCGTCGTAGCGATCACGCCTTTCGGGCGAGGCGGTCCGCGCCGCGGCTGGCGCGCGAGCGATATAGAAATCATGGCGGCGGGCGGTGCGATGGCGCTCGCCGGCGAGCCCGATGGCGTGCCGCTGCGCCTGAGCGAGCCGCAATCTCATGGATGGGCAGCGGCGCAAGCGGCAACCGGCGCGCTCGTCGGGCTCTGTAGGCGGGAGATCAGCGGCTGCGGCGAGCTTGTCGACGTGTCGGCGCAGGCCTCGGTGGTTGCTGCCATTGCTCACGCGCCTGCCTTCGTCGACTTGCTCGGCGTCGAGCCCAGGCGCGCCGGAGCCTGGATGACCGGCCGCTCCATATACGGCGCGCGCTATCGCGTATTCTGGCCGTGCAAGGACGGTTGGGTCAATTTCATCTTCTATGGCGGGCGTGCCGGACGCCGGACAAACGAACAGCTGGTCGCTTGGATGCGCGAAGGCGGCGCCGATCCGGGCGCGCTGGCCGGCATCGACTGGGCCCGTTTCGATCCGACCCAAGCAGACCAGAAGCAAGTCGATGCGCTCGAAGCGCCGGTCCTGGCGTTCTTCGCCGGAGTAACCAAGCGTGAATTCCTGATGCAAACGCATGGGCGCGAAATGCTCGGCTATCCGGTATCGACCGTCGCCGATATTGCGGCAGATCCGCAGCTGATCGCGCGCGAATTCTTCGAAACGATTGTGGGAGCCGACGGACGGAAGGAAACATTCTGCGGCAGCTTCGCAGTGATCGACGGTAAACGGCCGTCCGTTCGACGCGCATTTGAGCCGGACTGCCGGAGGGCTCACCCCGCCCCGGCGCGCGCATCCTTCGAGGCTCGCGCGCGTGTCCTTCGAGACGGCGCGCTAAAGGAGCGCGCCTCCTCAGGACGAGGGCGCGCGCTCGCGCCTCAGGATGACGCGCGCCGACCCTCCCCCTCCAGGGGAGGGTCGAAACAGGCGCTTGCGGATCTCAAGGTCGCGTGCTTCGGCGGTTACGGCGCCGGGCCGCACATCGGGAAGGTACTGGCCAATTTCGGCGCGCGCGTCGTGCATGTCGAAGCGAAGGACCATCCGGACGGCTTCCGGCTGGAATATCCTCCGTTTGCCGGCAACCGCCCGGGCATCAATCGCGGCGGCTGCTTCAGCTTCCTCAACGACTCGAAATACGGCGTGACCATCGATCTCAAGAAACCGGAGGGGATGGAACTGGCGCGCCGGCTCGCCGGCTGGTGCGATCTGATTATCGAGAACATGCGTCCCGGCGTCATGGCGCGCCTCGGCTTAGGTTTCGAAACGCTTGCCGAGATCAATCCGCGCCTGGTCATGCTGTCGACGTGCAACATGGGGCAAACCGGACCGCGCGCGCTCCAGCCGGGCTTCGGCTCGCAGCTTTCCGCGCTCGCCGGCTTTTGCGGCATAACCGGGTTTCCCGACGGTCCGCCGATGCTGCTCTATGGCCCCTACATCGATTTCATCGCCTCTGCGCTGGGCGGATGCGCTGCCCTTGCCGGCGTGCTCCATTCGCGGCGCAGCGGCAGAGGCAGTCACATCGACCTGTCGCAATATGAATGCGGCCTGATGCTCATGGCCGGGGCATTGCAGGATTATTTCGATAACGGCCGCGTGCGCTCGCGCTGCGGGAACGATGACGCCGAAGCGGCCCCGCACGGGGCATTTCCCTGCCGCGACGGCGAATGGGTTGCGCTCTCGTGCTGGTCGGAGGCGGAATTCGCCGCGCTGGCGCGCCTGCTCGGGACGCCGTGCCTGGCAGGCGAGCAGCGGTTTGCGACGGCGGCGGCGCGCCGCACCAATGCCGAAGTGCTCGGGACAATAATATCGGCCTGGACTCGCAATCAGCGGGCGGGCGAGGCAGCCGAGGCTCTGCAACGGGCCGGCATCGCTGCCTATCCGGTCGTCACCGTTTCGGGCCTGTTCTCCGATCCGCAGCTTCTCGCGCGCCGCCAATGGCGGGTGCGCCGACACCCGGAAATCGGAGATCAGGCCTTTTGTTTCCCCGGTTTCGACCTTGAATCGGCTCCGGGCGACATTGTATGCGCGGCGCCGTGCCTTGGCGCCGACAATGATTTCGTGTTCCGCGAACTCCTCTGCATCGCGGACGCCGATATGAAGCGCTATACAGAGCGGGGCGTATTCGGCTAGTTTGCTGCGTCACACAAGAGTGGGCAAAGGCGCAACACGCTTGTGCGCGTGTGCCGTGCCCACGCGAGCATGTACGCGTGGGCACGGCGCTCTTTTCTACGCGTGGCGCGACCGTGCGTGTGGACCCCGCCTTTGCCCACCCTACGGACGAACAATTTTGACGCATTAAGTGATCGATCTTTCCAAGCTCGCCGCAGAAACCTCCGTTGTGCCGGGCCGCTCCTGCGGTACCTGCACCATGTGCTGCAAGCTTTTCGATATTCCGGACGTACCTACAACGGCGGGGAACTGGTGCCGCCACTGCGCCCCCGGCAAGGGCTGCCGGATCTACGACGCGCGGCCGGAAACCTGCCGCAAGTTCTTTTGCGGCTGGATGGTATCGCCCGGGCTTGGCCCGGAGTGGAAACCCGACCGCTGCAAGGTGATCATGCAACTGCTCGCGACCGAGAGCACGTTGTGGGTTAACGCTTATGTCGACGAAAAGTACCCAACTGCCTGGCAGCGCCCCGATATCTACCAGAGACTCAAGCAGATTGCTGCCGCCAATCCAGCGGTCGACAAGACCGTCAAAGTCGTCGTAGCAGTCCACGTCGGCCGGCGTCGCATCGTTATGCTGCCGGACCGGGAGGTGGACGCCGGCATCGTCGCGGCCGATGAGGAACTGACGGTTACGGCCCGCAGCGGACGCATCGACGTGCAGAAGGTGAAGCGGGCTTAAGGAATTACGCCGGCCAATGCTGCGTGTGTCCCGCGCGCAGCGCAGCGCGGCCAAAACATTTCCGATTGAGCACCGAAGCGGAGCCGCGCTGCGCTGCAGACCCGGGGACCGCCATGGTTCGAGGCGCGCGCCGTCATCTGAGGCGCGAGCGAAGCAAGCCTCGAAGGACGCCGCGCGCACCTCACCATGACGGTCCTTGGCTTGTGAGGGTCGGGCGTGAGGGCGGCCATCAGGTCCGGAAATGCTTCGATAATTTGAGGGTTTGCGCCTGATAGCTCGAACCGATGCGCTCGCCGTAGAGCGCCTTCGGCCGCTCCATCATGCTTTCATAAACCAGACGGCCGACAATCTGCCCGTGCTCGAGGATGAACGGCACCTCTCGCGAACGCACTTCGAGCACGGCACGGGCGCCGCGCCCGCCGGCTCCCGCATAGCCGAACCCGGGGTCGAAGAAGCCCGCATAATGCACCCGAAATTCCCCGACCAGCGGATCGAAGGCCACCATTTCGGCCGCATAGTCGGGGGGCACCTGCACGGCTTCTTTCGATGCCAGAATGTAGAACTCGTTGGGATCGAGGATGAGGCTCTCATCCTCGCGCGCGCGAATCGGCTCCCAGAAATCGAGTACATCGTAACCGGAGCGGCGCTCCACGTCGATCACGCCGGTGTGGCGCTTGGCGCGGTAACCGACGATGGCCTCACCCTTGCCCTGCGTACCGGCCGGAGCAAACGGCGACGTGAAGCCGGAGAGATCGACGCTCACCGGCACGCCTTCGTGCACTTCAACGTCGTCGTCGTCGACCAGCCGCTCGCGCGCATGCAAGCTGGTCAGCGCTTCCGGGCCGAGGAGCGCGTTGCCGCGGCGAAATCGGATTTGCGAGAGGCGGGAGCCCTCGCGGACCAGCACCGGAAAGGTGCGCGGGCTGATCTCGGCATAGAGCGGGCCATGATAACCCATTCGAATGCGGTCGAAGCCGCGGCTCTCGTCGGCGATCACCCGGGTGAAGACATCGAGCCGGCCGGTCGAGCTTTTCGGATTGGCGGCAGCCGCAACGTCGGCAGGCAGCGCCAGGCTCTCGATCAGCGGAACAATGTAGACGCAGCCGGTTTCGAGCACCGCGCCGTCTCCGAGCGCAAATTCATGCAGCTTGAGTTCGTCGATGCGCTCGGCGACGGTCGAGCCCGGCCCCGGCAGAAAACTTGCGCGCACCCGACAGGCGATCTCGCCCAGACGCAGATCGAGGCTCGCTGGTTGAATCTGATCCGGCACGAATTCACAGGTCGACAGAATCGCGCCGTTTTGCGCCAACGCTGCGATCATGTGATCGGGCAGGATGCCTTTCTGATCGACCGCAAAGGGGAGCGGCATGCCCGCCCTCCTAGTGTGGCGGATTTGACGTTCCTACCAGTTATCGGACTGCTCGCTTGACGGAAAGGCAGGTAAAGCGTAATAACCTCGTTATCCCGTGGTCATTTGAGCCGGCCGGCTTGCAGCCACGTTAAACAAATCGCTAAAAGGCCGGGGACGCGTGGACCCGGCGGAATGATTTCCGGCCGGGATTTTTATTGGACAAGGAGGTCCCGATGTCCGCGTCCGCCGCCAAGCGTTACCGGCCCGAAACCCGGCTCGTGCATTCAGGCACGCTTCGATCGCAGTTCGCCGAGACCTGCGAAGCCCTCTATCTGACACAAGGCTATGTCTACGAGACCGCACTGTCGGCCGAGAGGAGATTCAAGAACGAAGAGCCCGGTTACCAGTATTCGCGCTATGCCAATCCGACCGTCACCATGTTCGAACAGCGCATGGCGGCGCTCGAAGGCGCGGAAGCAGCGCGCGCGACCGCGACCGGAATGGCTGCGGTCACGACCGCGTTGATGGGCCAAGTGCGGGCCGGCGATCACGTGGTCGCCGCCAAGCAGCTCTTCGGCTCCTGCCGCTACGTGGTCGAGGACCATCTGCCGCGCTACGGTGTCGCTTCAACGCTGGTCGACGGCACCAACCTCGCCGAATGGAAAGAGGCAGTGCGGCCGAACACCAGGACGTTCTTCCTCGAAAGCCCGACGAATCCCACACTTGACGTCCTCGACATCAAGGCAATCGCCCACATTGCCCACGAAGCGGGAGCCACCCTCGTCGTCGACAATGTGTTTTCCACGCCGCTCTATCAGCGCCCGCTGGAGATCGGCGCGGACTGCGTCGTCTACTCAGCGACCAAGCATATCGACGGCCAGGGCCGCTGCCTGGGCGGGGTGATCCTTGCCTCGCAAAAATTCATCGACGATCATGTTCAAACGCTGATCCGCCAGACCGGTCCATCGCTCTCCCCGTTCAATGCCTGGGTGCTGCTCAAAGGGCTGGAGACGCTCGCGGTACGGGTGCAGCGGCAGACCGATACGGCTGCCTCAGTCGCCGTTGCGCTTGCCGAGCACCCCAAGATTACGCGCCTCATCTATCCGGGGCGTCCCGATCATCCGCAGGCCGCAATCGTCCATACCCAGATGCGAGGGGGCTCGACGCTCGTCGCCTTCGAGGTCCAGGGCGGCAAGGATGCAGCATTCCGTTTTCAGGATGCGCTGCGGCTGGTGAAAATCAGTAACAATCTCGGCGACGCAAAGAGCCTGATCACCCATCCGGCCACGACAACGCACCAGCGCCTCACCCCTGCGGCACGCGCGGAGCTCGGCATCACCGATGGACTGTTGCGGCTCTCCTGCGGGCTCGAACACCCTGACGATCTTATCGAAGACGTCTTCGCCGCCCTGGCTGCCGTTTGATCTTAAATACGCGAGGCTTCCGTAGGGTGGGCCGGAAGCGCGTTTACGCGCGTCTTCGACGCGCTATGGGCGCGGTCCACATGCGCAATCCGCGACACACGTAGAAAAGAGCGCCGTGCCCACGCTCGCGTCCGCGTGGGCACGGCGCAACGCGCCTAAGCGCGTTTGCGCCTTTGCCTACCCTACGAGGTGGTCACCGCGTCGTGCGCGGCGCCGCAACAGCGCCCGCCGGCCGGTTTGCCGCATCGGCGATCGCGACCCCGAGCCATTTCGCAAAGCAGGCATAGCTCCAGTCGTTCATGTGCAGCCCATCGGGCGACACGAACGTCTCGAACGGTATTCCTTTGACGTCGTGCCAGTAACGCATCAGGGCAAAGCGATCGAAGAAATCAACGTTCTCCTGCCTGGCAACAGACGCGAGGAGAGCCACTTCGGGTTCCACATTGTTCTTGGCGATTACGCGCGGCGCAAACTGCGGGTCGATCAGCACGATGTCGGTGTGCGCGGCTTTGAGACGGGCAATCCCCTTGTGGATAATCGGCTCGGCGGGATCGAGCGGCCGGTCGCGCAGCAGCGAATTGGTTCCGAGTTGCCAGAGCACCAGGTGCGGGTGCTCGGCGATCACGCCGGCATCGAAGCGGGCGAGCATATTGGGGGCTTCCTCGCCGTTGACGCCGCGATTGACGACGGTGATTTCGTCGCCGGGAAAATGCAGGCGAAGCTCGGCCTGGAGCCTGCTCGGATAGGAGGCGGCCCGGGAGGTTGCGCCGGCGCCTGCCGTCGAAGAGGAGCCGATCGCCACGATCCTCATCGGCAGCCCGGCGGCGACCCGAAACCCGACGCGGGAAAGCGGCAGATCAAGCCGCACCAGATCAGGCACCACGCTGCACTTCGTTTCAAGCGGCGCAGCCGTCTGATTCTCGGCGGGCTGCTGCGCTGCCGCCTGGACCGAAATGGAGATAAATGCGAGGGCAGCAAGTGCCGCAGCGGCGCCGGACAGAAGACTTTTCGAGTTCATGAAATGAAGCGCTCCTGTCCTCAATCACCCAGCCTTATTCGCCGGCTTTGCGCTCGAAATTCTCAAGATGACCTGAATTGATGATCAACAGCGCGATGGCGCGGCCGATGCAGTCATGCACCCGGCGAGCCAATACATTATCCTTGCCGGTGGCGTGAAGATCGAAAGCCCCGACATCAGACCAGTGTCGCATAATTTCGAGCCGATCGAGCAGCGGCACGTCCTGCTCCTGAGCCACCACTCGCATGATGTCCGCATAAGGAGCAACCGAGATCATCTCCTCGGTTCGGGGGCTGTATTGCATGTTCATCAGAATGACGTCCGCGCCGCCCCTGCGCAGCCGCCTCACTCCGTCCTGGAGCGCGCTCTGGAAATTGTCCGGATCGATCCTGCGGATCGCATCGATGGTGCCGGTCTGCCAGAGCACCAGATTCGGCTTTTCGTCCTGCATCATTTTGTTCATGCCCCTGGCCAGGTCCTCAGCAGTCTCGCGGGTCCGCAGCAGGGTGACGACCTTCACCGGGATTCCGGGAAGCCGCTGGCTAAGCACGGCCTCAAGGCGGGCCGGGTAGGCTGAACTCGGCCCGTCAGGACCGGCGAGCGCGGAGGAGCCGGTTCCCACCACCGCAATCGTGAGCTTGTGAGTCGCGGTCACCGTGGCGGAGACGCGCTTGAGCTGGCTGTCGCTGAACAGCAAATAAGGCGGAATGCCGCAGCTCGGGCGATCCTGCCCGAAGGCCGTCGAGGCGTAGAGTCCGGCCGCCAGCGCCGTTGCCAGCACGGTCTTGTTCATGCCTCGCCTCCCGCGAGGTCGGCTTCCAACTGCCGCGGACGCGCCGGGGCTGCTCGCCCCTCGATCCGTTTATACCACATTATGAGCCCGGCGGTGGCGATCATCAAGACAATTCCCAATGCGCTGATCAGGACCTGCATCCAGATCGCTCCCGATATCTCCACCATGGCGAAATGCCCGGCAAATGCCAGGAAGACGCCGAGGCAGAAGATCTCGAGCGAGTGCTGGCCGCAGATGATTGCGGGGTAAAGGATCGGCGACTTGAGGGCCGGCCAAGTGGGTGGAATGAACCGAACCGTCAGGGCCGCCAGCGCCAGAAAATGCGCGAAGCGCAGCACGTCGAGATTTGTCTTGTCGATCGGGTAGATCAGTTCCTCGAGCCAGAGCGGCATCAGGCGACCCATGCCTGGCACTGACCAGGTCAATGCGACGAACAGCGCAAAGCCGATATAGACGAGGGCAACGATCAGCGTCGCCCTTGCATGCAGGAGCGGCTGCAGACGGGCGGCTCCGCCGAGCGCGCACCAGGCACCGAACACGAACAGCAGCTGCCAGGCGAATGGATTGAAGAACCAGACGCCCTCCGGGTAGGCCGGCAGGTTGAGGTTGAACCACCAAGCCAGGAGATAGAGCGCGACCGAACCGCCAAGCGCGACCGTGGGGCGGCGCCGAATCAGCCACAGAACCGGAGGAAACCACAGCAGCAGCACGATGTAGAGCGGCAACACGTCCATGTTGGCCGGCTTGAATTTGAGCAGCAGCGCCTGAACGATCGTCTCATCCGGCTGCTTGAGGAAATCGAGGATGTTCATCTCCTCGGCATAGAGCGGGTTCTCGAAGCTCGTCGCAACGTAAGCAATCTCGGCCATGTAGACCGCGAACAGAAAAATGTGAGCGACATAAATCTGCCAGGCGCGGCGCAGGATGCGCGCCCCGGCGATAATGAAGCCGCGCTCGCGCATGGCTTTTCCATACACGAATGCTGCTGTGTACCCCGAAATGAAGATGAAGATTTCGGTCGCGTCGCTGAAGCCGTAGTTGCGGATCGTGATCCAGCTGACAACGTTCGACGGGATATGATCGAGGAAAATGAGCCAGAGTGCGATCCCGCGGAACAGGTCGAGTCGCAAATCGCGGCCGGTCGTGGTCACCACGGGGGAATGCATCAGAAGCGATCTTTCCTGCGGCGATTCGCCATATTAGCATTGCTCTGCGATACCGGAATTCACGTAGGCGCGACAGTTGCCCGCGGTCGCGCGACGCGGTTCACCGAATCGAGGTATGTGGTTTGGTCCGCATAGTCTGCAAGGCTTTCGATCATGGACTCCAGCAAGACGGCTTATCGCGCTGTGACCCGGCAGATCGAGGTGAAGGTGGCTCCCGAGTTCATGGCGGAGAGGTCGTCGCCCGAGAACGGCTATTTCTTCTGGGCCTACACGATCACGCTCAGCAATCGGGGCCATGAGACGGTTCAGCTCAAGACACGGCACTGGCGCATCACCGACGCACAGGGCCGGCTTCAGGAGGTCCGCGGGGCGGGCGTGGTAGGAGAAGAGCCGGTCCTGCGGCCCGGAGAACATTTTGAATATACAAGCGGTGTACCGCTGCCAACCCCGTCCGGATTCATGGTCGGCAGCTACGGGATGGTGACCGCGACGGGCGAGACATTCGACATCGATATCCCGGCCTTTTCTCTCGATATTCCGCAGAAGCCGCGCACAATCAATTGATCACCCCGTCACTTCGCCCGGCTCGAATACATAAGTCGAGCTGCAGAACTCACAGGTGACGGTGATGACGCCATTCTCAACCATGTGGTCGCGGTCGTCCTGGGTGAAATTCTTCAGCATCGTCGCAACGCCGCCGCGTGAACAGGAGCATTGGGCCGAGAGCGGACGGCTGCGATAGACCCGCACCCCGCGCTCGTGGAAGAGCCGGTACACCAGTTGCTCGGCCGAAACTGCCGGATCGATCAGTTCAAGATCGCTGATCGTGGCCACCATCGAGCGGCCCTCGACCCAGGCATCATCCTCGGGAACAACATGCGCCTCGACGCCGGCTGGAGCATCGCCCGGATCGAGGTCGGCCTGCTGCGCGCGCCAAGTCTCCTTGGGCAGGAATTGAAGCACCATGCCGCCGGCGCGCCAGCGATGGCGCGTCCCATCGACGCCGGCGCTCAACTCTTCGCCTACGGCAAGGCGGACCCTGGTCGGGATCTGCTCGGAGCGCAGAAAATATTCATGAGCAGCGTGCTCCAGGTTCTTGCCTTCCAACGCCACCAACCCCTGATAACGGCTTCTCTCCGGTCCCTGGTCGATGGTCATCGCCAAGTGGCCATGGCCCAGGAGAGCGCCGGCGTCGTCCTTGCGAGCGGCAGTCGCGGCAGCAATGGCCTCGCGGTCGAACCGCGCACAGCCGCGCACAGTGCCCGGTGTTCGGAAATCGACGACCAGCATGCTGACCGGCCCGTTGGTCTGGGTCTGAAGAATGAAACGGCCCTCAAATTTCAGGACAGAGCCGAGGAGAACGGTAAGGGCGATTGCCTCGCCGAGCAGCTTTGCGACCGGCAGCGGATAGGCGTGGCTCCGCAGAATGGTATCGACAGCCGGTCCAAGCCGCACCAAGCGGCCGCGGAGGTCCAACGCTTCGACAGCGAACGGCAGGACGGTATCGTCGGCAGAAGTTGCAGCGGGCTCGCGGACGGGAATGTCAATCTCAGTCATCCTGACCTATATGGCCTTCGGCCGGACAAATGCGAGCCCGACACGCAGTCCGCCGGCCGTCAGCGATCATCGCCGGCGAGACACCAGACCAGAATGGCCTTCTGCGCGTGCAGGCGGTTCTCGGCTTCATCCAATACGACCGACCGAGGGCCGTCGATTACGGGGGCGCTTACCTCCTCACCACGGTGGGCAGGCAGGCAGTGCATGAACAGCGCGTCAGATTTTGCCCGCGCGAAGAGCCGCTCATTGACCTGATAGCGCCTGAGCAGGTTGTGGCGGCGCGAGCCGTCCCGATCGCCCATCGACACCCAGGTGTCGGTGACAATGCAGTCGGCATCCTTGACCGCCTCCTCAGGGTCGGATCCGATCACGATATCGGCACCCGATTTCCTGATCCATTCCGTCAGCCGACGGTTCGGGCGCAGCTCCGGCGGAGTGGCGACGCGCAGGCGGAAATCGAAGCGCTCGGCGGCATGCATCCAGGACGTCAGAACGTTGTTGGCATCGCCGGACCAGGCAACGATACGGCCGCATATCGGGCCGCGATGCTCCTCAAACGTCATCACGTCGGCAAGGACCTGGCAGGGGTGCGACCGGCGCGTCAGCCCATTGATTACCGGAATGGTGGCGTGAACGGCGAGTTCGGTGAGCGCTTCGTGGTCGAGAACCCGGATCATGATGACATCGACATAGCGCGAGAGCACGCGCGCAGTGTCCGCGATGGTCTCACCGCGGCCGAGCTGCATCTCCTTGCCTGTGAGCATGATCGCATGCCCGCCGAGCTGCTGCATCGCCACTTCGAAGGAGACGCGCGTGCGGGTCGACTCCTTTTCAAAGATCATCGCCAGCGTTTTGCCGGCCAGGGGAAGCCGTGTTCGATTTCGAGTCTGTTTTTTCATGGCGCGGCTCGCATCGATCATCCCGCGCAACTCGGCTTTCGGAATTTCCGACAGATCGAGAAAATGACGGATGCCGTTGGCGGTCATCCGGCCGCTCCCTGCAGCCGCGGTCGCTCGTGCCGACTGGCGATGCGCGCACACGCGCGATCGAGCCGCCGAACTGCCTCCGCGATTTCCTCCTCGGTGACGATCAAGGGCGGCAGCAACCGCACGACATTATCGCCGGCGGCAGCTACGATCATCTTTTCGGTGCGCAGCTCATCGACCAGCTCACCGCTCGGCGGCACGGTGCGCAGGCCGATGAGCAGCCCTTCTCCGCGCACTTCGGCGATCACCTCGCTGTAGCGGTCCTTGATTTCGGCAAGCTTCTGCTTGAGCAGAATCGAAACTCGCCGCACGCGATCGAGAAATCCATCGGCGAGTACCACGTCGAGGACCGCGTTACCCGCCGCCATTGCGAGCGGATTGCCGCCGAAAGTAGAGCCATGGGTTCCGGCAGTCATGCCCATGCCTGCCTCGGCAGTGGCGAGGCAAGCTCCGAGGGGGAATCCGCCGCCGAGCGCCTTGGCGAGCGCCATTATGTCGGGCCGCACCCCGCTCCGTTGATACGCGAACAGTTCACCGGTCCGACCGATCCCGGTCTGCACTTCATCGAAGATCAGCAGGAGCCCGTTCGCATCACAGAGCCGCCGCAGTTCGCGGAGGAACTCGGGCGATAACACGCGTACGCCCCCTTCTCCCATGATCGGTTCAATCAGGATCGCGGCTGTCGCCGGATTGAGCGCGCGCCTGACTGCCGGCAGATCCCCGAACGGCACCTGGTCGAAGCCTTCGACCACAGGACCGAAGCCTTCAAGGTACTTCTGCTGCCCGCCGGCCGCCAGCGTCGCCAGCGTGCGGCCATGAAAGGCGCCTTCGAAAGTAATGATCCGGTACCGCTCCGGCCGACCTTTTGTCGTGTGGTATTTGCGCGCCATCTTGATCGCGCATTCCATCGCCTCAGCGCCGGAATTGCAGAAGAATACCACGTCGGCAAAGCTCGCCGCGCAAAGGTGGCCAGCCAGCTGCTCGGCCTGAGGAATGCGATAAAGATTTGAAACGTGCGACAGTTTCTTGACCTGCTCGCTGATGGCCGTAATGAGGCTCGGGTGGGCGTGGCCAAGGGCATTGACAGCCACCCCGGAAGTGAAATCGAGATAGCGGTCGCCATTCTCAGCGACGAGCCAGGCGCCCTCTCCACGCTCAAAAGCGAGATCGACCCGCGCATAGGTCGGCAAAAGGTGGGATGTCCGGCTCATCGCGATGAGAATCCTCGGAAAAATGAAATGTGCCGCCTCTTCGGGCGGCACGAACTTATTTTATTCTAACGTCGGGTAGTGTCAACACGGTACATGAGCGGTCAGCATGATCGCTTGTACATCGGGGCCATTGAGGCAAGAGCGCAACAGAGCAAGCGCAAAAAAGCCGATGCGGCCCAACCATGTGAAAGATGTGGATGCATGTGCCCTCTGACGCAGAACATGTGGACGCCGGGACAGCGAGTCTTGCGCGCAACTCTTGCAGCGTTGTAGCCTTTCCCTCGTCAAGTACGACATCTTGTTGCGGCGGACCTGAGTCACAAGAGTCATCGTGGGTGCGAAGTACGCGTCGGGCGAACAAGCGTTTGCCCAGACCAGCAAGTGGATTCTGTCGGACTTTGTTGCCGCGGGACAACCGGGGGGCTTGGACGATGAGCTGGACGGACGAACGCGTGGAGATGCTGAAGAAGCTGTGGGCCGAGGGACTCTCCGCCAGTCATATCGCCGCCACGCTTGGCGGGATCACTCGCAATGCCGTAATCGGCAAGGTTCACCGCCTCGGTCTGGCTGGCCGTGCCAAATCGCCGTCCTCGGCCGGCTCGCGGCCGCGTAAACCGCGCGGCCAGATCCTGCGGGTCTCGCGCCCGGCGGTCCGAGGCAATACCGTACTCGCCCAGATATATGAATACGAAACAGATGTCGAACCGGAGATCGTGGACAATGTGATCCCCATGGGTCAGCGGCGCACGCTCCTCGAACTGACGGCGCAAACATGCCGCTGGCCGATCGGCGATCCAGGGAATGCTGATTTTTTCTTTTGCGGCGGCCGGGCGCTCCCTGACATGCCGTATTGCGCTCATCACTCGCGGATCGCCTATCAGCCGTCGCATCTGCGCCGTGAGCGGCGATCGCCACTGGCGGGCTGAACGTTACTAACTGCTTCAGGCGAGCTTCCGTAGGGTGGGCCATCAGCGCGTTTACGCGCGTCTTCGACGCGCTATGGGCGCGGTCCACACGCACGATCCCTGCCACACGTCGAAAAGAGCGCCGTGCCCACGCGCGACTGTCCGCGTGGGCACGGCGCACGCGCTAAAGCGCGTTGCGCCTTTGCCCACCCTACGCAACTGACGATTACTACGCCACTTTTCCAAAACGGTCGTCGAGAGCATAGCCTGAGCCGCGCACCGTGCGGATCGGATCGCGGGAATAGCCGAGGTTGAGCGCTTTGCGCAGGCGCCCCACGTGGACATCGACCGTGCGTTCGTCGATATAGATATCGTTGCCCCAGACACCGTCGAGAAGCTGTTCGCGAGTGAAGACACGCCCCGGACGTTCGAGCAGGAATTCGAGCAGCCGGTACTCCGTCGGCCCTAGATCCACCGCGCGGCCGCCGCGCGAGACCCGTTTCTTCTCGCGATCCATCTCGATATCGCCAAAGGCAAGAACATCGGCAACGCGCTCGGGACTGGCGCGGCGCAAGAGCGCGCTCACCCGGGCCATGAGTTCGGGGACCGAGAACGGCTTGACGACGTAATCGTCGGCCCCGACAGCAAGGCCCCGAACGCGTTCGCTCTCCTCCCCGCGCGCAGTGAGCATGATGATCGGCAGTTGCCGCGTCTGCGGCCGTGCGCGCAGTTGGCGACAAAGCTCGATCCCCGAAATGCCGGGAAGCATCCAATCCAGGATGAGGAGATCCGGGCTGCTCTCGTGAAGTCTCACTTCGGCGTCATCGCCGCGGGCGACCGTCTCGACCTGGTACCCGGCGGCTTCGAGGTTGTAGCGCAAGAGCAGTGCCAGGGCGTCTTCGTCCTCGACGATCATAATGCGTGGATCCATCGGCGTGTGCTCTCGATCAACGGTCCGCCGCGAGAGCCGAAGTGAACGCGGTGGTATCTCCCTTCGGCCGAGCATCGGCGAGCATGCGGCCCTCGACCATGTAGTACACCGTTTCGGCGATGTTGGTGGCATGATCGCCCATCCGCTCGATGTTCTTGGCGCAGAACATCAAGTGGATGCAGAAAGAGATATTGCGTGGATCCTCCATCATGTAGGTGAGGAGTTCGCGGAAAAGGGAGGTGCACATCGAGTCCACCTCCTCATCGCCCTTCCAGACCGACATGGCCTTGGCGACGTCGTGGCCGGCGTAGCTGTCGAGGACCTCCTTGAGCTGACCGAGCACCATTGCCGCCATGTGCTCGAGGCCGCGAATGAGCTTCTGCGGGTGAAAATTTCCCGAAATCGCCGGCACTCGTTTGGCGATATTGCTGGCGAGATCGCCGATGCGTTCGAGATCGTTGGCAACGCGCAATGCACCGACGATCTCGCGCAGATCGACCGCCATCGGCTGTCGCCGCGCGATGGTCAGGACGGCCTTTTCTTCGATTTCATGCTGCAGACGGTCGATCGCCGGATCGCTCGTCATCACCCCCTTGGCGCGTTCCGCATCGCGCCTGGCGAGAGCATCGATGGAATCGGCAATCTGCTTTTCGGCCAAACCGCCCATCTCTGCGACCATCCGGGTGATGTCCTGCAGGTCGGCATCGAAGGCCTTGGCCGTGTGTTCGCTCATCATCGCTGCCATGTCGTCTTTCCTGGCCATCTCAGCCAAATCGGCCGGTGATGTAATCCTGCGTCCGCCGATCGCGCGGCGAGGTGAAAAGTCTGCTCGTGATGTCGAACTCCACAACCTCGCCCAGATACATGAACGCCGTGAAGTCGGACACGCGAGCCGCCTGCTGCATGTTGTGGGTCACGATCACGATCGTGTAGTCGGCTTTCAATTCATCGATCAGCTCTTCGATTTTGGCAGTAGAAATCGGATCGAGCGCCGAGCAAGGCTCGTCGAGCAGAATGACCTCGGGCTTGACCGCGACGGTGCGCGCGATGCACAGCCGCTGCTGCTGGCCGCCCGACAGACTGAGCCCGTTCGCAGAAAGCTTATCCTTGACCTCCTCCCACAATGCGGCGCGGCGCAAGGCCATTTCCACACGGCCCGCCAATTCGGATTTGGACAACTTCTCGTAAAGCCGGATACCGAACGCGATGTTCTCGAAGATCGACATCGGGAACGGAGTCGGCTTCTGGAAAACCATGCCGATGCGCGCCCGCAAAAGGTTCAAATCCTGCTTGGGCGAGAGAATGTCCTCGCTATCGAGCAGCACTTCGCCCTCAGCGCGCTGGTTAGGATAGAGATCGTACATCCGGTTTAGGATGCGCAGCAGGCTCGATTTTCCGCACCCGGATGGGCCGATGAAGGCGGTAACCCTGGCCTGATAGAGCGGCAAGGTGATGTCTTTGAGCGCCTTCGTCTGACCGTAAAAGAAACTGAGGTGGCCAATCGAAACCTTCGGCTCCAAATTTGTGTTGGCGCCGCGACTTTGGGACACGGACGGAACCGCTAATGATGCGACATTCACGATTGTGGCCTCGTGGAAAGCGTCCGCGCCAATATCGACAACGAAAGCACGGCTAAGGTGATGATGAGTGCACCGGTCCAGGCGAGCGACTGCCATTCTGGGTATGGCGAGAGCGCAAACTGGAAGATAACGACTGGTAGGCTCGGCATCGGCGCGTCAAGATCGGTGCTCCAGAACTGATTGTTGAGCGCGGTGAACAACAGCGGCGCGGTCTCGCCGCTGATCCGGGCGACCGCAAGCAGGACTCCGGTGATCATCCCGGCCTGGGCGGCGCGATAGCACACGTGCATGATGATGAAGGCCCGCGGCAAACCAATCGCGGCAGCAGCTTCGCGCAATTGGTTCGGCACCAGAATCAACATGTCCTCTGTGGTGCGGACAACCACCGGAATGACGATCAGGGCTAGCGCAACAGCGCCGGCGAGACCTGAAAAATGGCCCATCGGCGCTACCATGACCTGGTAAACGAACAGTCCGATGACGATTGACGGCGCGCTCAACAGGATATCGTTGATGAAGCGGACGACCGAGGTAAGCCGGCCGTAGCGGCCGTATTCGGCCATGAACGTCCCGGCCAGCATTCCGATCGGAGTGCCGATGACGACCGCGAGCACCGTGAGAATCAAGCTGCCCACTATCGGATTGAGCAGGCCGCCGGCTGACCCCGGCGGCGGCGTCATTTCAGTGAATACGTGGATCGAGAGGCCGCCAAATCCATTCCAGAGCAGCGCAGAGAGGATCAATACCAGCCAGCCACACCCGAAAACGGCAGCGAAGACAGAAAGGCCAACCGCGATTGTGTTGCGACGGCGGCGTCGATGATAAAGCTTGTTCATGGCTTACCCGGCACGCCGTTCAATCCGCAGCAGCAAATATCGCGCGATGGCGAGGACGACGAACGTGATCACGAAAAGAATGAGACCGAGCCCAATCAGGGCCGAGGTATAGAGATCGCCGGTCGCTTCGGTGAACTCATTTGCAATCGTGGCCGAGATCGTCGTCCCGGGCGCGAGAATGGAGGTGGAAATCTTATGGGCGTTGCCGATGACGAAGGTGACCGCCATTGTCTCGCCGAGCGCGCGGCCCAGTCCGAGCATCACCCCGCCGATGACGCCGGCGCGGGTATAGGGCAGCACGACATTGCGAAATACTTCCCAGCTCGTGCAGCCGATTCCGAAGGCTGCCTCCTTGAGCACCGGAGGAACGGCGTCGAACACGTCGCGGGAGATCGAAGTGATGAAGGGCAGCACCATGACGGCGAGAATCAGCCCGGCGGTAAGCATGCCGATCCCATAGGGCGGTCCTTCGAAAATCGACGACAGAACCGGTATCTCGCCGAACACCGAGATCAGGAACGGCTGCAACGTCTCCTGGAGAAACGGAGCAAAGACGAACAATCCCCAGATTCCGTAAATGATGCTGGGAATGCCGGCCAGCAGCTCAATCGCAATGCCGATCGGACGACGTAGCCATCGCGGACAAAGCTCGGTCAGGAAAAAAGCGATCATGATCCCGACGGGAACTGCAATGAGCATCGCGATCAAAGAGGTGAGCAACGTACCGTAGATCGCCGGCAGGGCACCGAACTTTTCGGTCACCGGGTTCCAGCGCTGGTCGATCACGAACCCCAGCCCGAAAGCTGAAAATGCGGGCAGCGCGCCGATCAGCAGCGCCACCAGGGCGCCGCCGAGGATCAGCAATACGGCAATCGATGCGCCCCGGGTGAGGACCCGGAAGATCGCATCCCATAGCCGCAGGCGATCGAGCGCCTTGGCTCTCGACAAGGTGAGATCATAGCCGGCCGCATCCATCGGCAGAGCTATATCAGCCATCGACCGTCTTCCGACTCCGGATAAGGATTTTCCCTGACTCCGTTATGGCAAACCGGGTGAAACGGCCAAGTGGCCGCTTCACATTGCACGCGGAGGGGATCAAGGAACAGCGAGGGTTTCCAGCGCTCTGCATGTTTACTGGCCGGTGTAAACGGGCTTACCGCTCGAATCCCTGATTTCCGACCAACTGTTCTCAATCGCAGCAATGACTTTCGCGGGCATTGGAACGTAATCAAGGTCCTCCGCCATTTTGCTGCCGCTCTTATAAGCCCAGGCGAAGAATTTGAGCGCGGTGGCCGAATCGGCAGGCTTCTGTGCCTTCTTACGCATCAGGATGAAGGTTGCACCTGCGATAGGCCACGATTCTGCGCCGGGCTGATCGGTCAGGATTACACCGAAACCGGGAGTGCCTTCCCAGTTCGCATTAGCCGCAGCCGCCACAAAGGTCGCGGCCTCCGGAGTGACCACCTTTCCGTCCTTATTGACCATCTTGACGAATCCGAGCCTGTTCTGCTTGGCATAGGCGTATTCGACGTAACCGATCGCGCCCTTGGCCTGCTCAAGATTGCCGGACACGCCCTCATTGCCCTTGGCGCCGATTCCAGTCGGCCATTCGACCGCCGTACTCGCGCCCACGTCAGCCTTCCACTTTGCATTGACCTTAGACAGGTAATCGGTGAACAGGAACGTTGTGCCCGAGCCATCGGATCGGTGCACGACCACGATCGCCTGGGCAGGGAGCCTTACATTGGGGTTGAGCTTCGCAATTGCGGCGTCGTTCC
This sequence comes from Xanthobacteraceae bacterium, assembly GCA_036557705.1. GTDB lineage: Bacteria > Pseudomonadota > Alphaproteobacteria > Rhizobiales > Xanthobacteraceae > VAZQ01. The sequence goes on along the minus strand of DATBHB010000016.1, from coordinate 68,105 downwards.
AGGTCTTGATCTCGCCCAGGTAAATCCTGGCGACGGTCTGTCCATCAAGAATGAGTTCTCCCGGAGTCACTCCTGGCAGGTTAACCACAGGTACCACGCCGCCCATCACGGTCGGGAACTGAGCAAGGCCATCCTTGTCGAGCTGAGCTTTTGGCAGCGGCATGTCGCTCGCGCCAAATGTAACCGTACCGGTCTGGATCTGCTTGATGCCGCCGCCGGAACCAATCGACTGATAGTTAAGCCCGGTGCCGGTCTCCTTTTTGTACGCGTCCGCCCATTTGGCATAGATCGGATACGGGAACGTGGCTCCGGCGCCCGAAATTTCGGCAGCTGATGCGGGGGTCAGCGCGGCAACGACGATGCCGGCTGCAAGCAAACTGCGGATGTGTCTCAACGCTCTCTCCTGTCGTTCAAAAATGCCAAGTGGAATCGCAAACGCCGAATCGTATCTGCGGCTGCAATCTCCGGGTTCGCGGTGAGTTGACGACACTGTCGCAACACGCTTTGAGCGGGAACCGCGCCTCCCCGCGGAACCCATCAAAGCCTGCCAACCCCTAACCCGCCCATGTCATCGTTGTTATGACAGTCAAATGACGGGCATATGACAGAAACGGCTACAGGATGGCTCGCCGAAGCGGCAGATGGGCCGTGAACGTCGCGCCCTGCCCCACCGCACTTTCGATAGAGAGCCGTCCACCGTGGCGGTTGAGAATGTGCTTGACCAGCGCGAGCCCGAGCCCGGTGCCGCCCTGCGCCCGGCTCTCGGCAACGTCGACGCGATAAAACCGCTCCGTGAGTCGCGGCAGATGTTCGGGAGGAATTCCGGGGCCGTAATCCTTGACGGCAATGCGCGCTTCGGCCGTCGCATCAACGCCTTCGGCGACCGTCAGCCAAATCTCGACGCGCTTGCCGGATGCAGCATATTTCAGCGCATTCTCAACCAGGTTCTCAATCGCACGGAGCAACTCGTCGCGGTCGCCAAGGACGAGCAGCCGACCCGGCGGCACGTTTGTTTGTACGTCCACGCCGCGATCACTCGCCAGCATCTGCAACCCGTCGACGACCTGACGTATGATCGGCACAAGATCGACTGCCTTATCGGGACGCAAATGCGCGTTGAGTTCGATGCGAGATAGCGAGAGCAGGTCATCGATCAATCGCGCCATCCGGGTCGCCTGCGCCTGCATGATTGCGAGAAAGCGATCGCGCGCGCTCGGATCGTCGCGGGCAGGGCCGCGTAAAGTCTCGATGAACCCGGAGAGCGCCGCGAGCGGAGTGCGCAGCTCATGGCTGGCATTGGCCACGAAGTCAGCGCGCATTTCTTCGACCCGGCGCAGCGGCGTAAGATCGTGAAATGTCGCAAGCAATAGCCTTTCCGGTTTCGCGCCTTCGCTCGCGGCAATTTGGACGGGCATCACAGTGGCCTCATACCAACGCTCGACGGGGACTCGAACGAAGAACTCCACCCGCTCCAGGGTACCGGCCGCCGATGCGCGCCGAATCGCCTCGATCACCTCCGGATTGCGCAAACCGAGCGAGACTGCTTCCCCGCGTCGAAGCGCCGGGGCCATCGCAATCATCGGCGCATTGACGGCAACAACCTCGCCGCGCTCATCCAGCGCGACCACCGGGTCGGGGAGCCCGGAGAGGACAGCTTCGATCCGCGGATTGCCAAGCCGTGATGCCGGCGCTTCATCCTGCGATCCATCAACTCGCGCTGCTTCGACAGTGCCCCTTCCGATCACTGCTGCTGTTACAACCAGCGCATAGCACGCCAGTGCCGGCAGCAAAGGAATGAGGTCGGCAACCCAGAACCCGGCGAGCACCAGGGCCGCACTGATTAGCGCGAACCGAACGCGATTGTACCGGAGCCGCCCCCACCATTGGCCGGTCCGGCGACGCGCGGCTTCCTGGGTCACATTCATTCGGCGCTATCCGAAGCTATCTCTGGCGCACGGAGGCGAGAAAATCCTGCGACAGCCTCAACATGGCAGCGGCCATAATCGGAAAAGTGAGCACCCACAAGGAGTTTTCGAGTGCATGGCAAGGGTCGGTCTGCCAGTCATAAAACTGTCACCCATCTGCTACTATCTTTCACCTGCTGGCATCCGAGGACTCAAGCGATGGAAATGACCGTCAGCGAGTTTGGCGATTTAGGCACGAAGGTCATTCTGGTCGGCAAGTTGGATATCTCGGGTGCAGAAAAGATCGATAATCCTTTGGCTAAAGTGGCCGAGTCGCAGCGCAACATGGTCGTCGATATGGCCGGGGTTGATTTCATTGCTTCCATAGGAATTCGGCATCTGGTGATGGCGGCAAAAGCAGTCGCGCGCGGCGCCGGAATGCTCGTGCTGCTTGATCCCAATCCGATGGTTACCGAAGTCCTGTTTACTTCCGGATTGCAGGAAATATTGCCGATCGTGCGGTCGGAGGATCAGGCGCGTGCCGTGCTGGCGCGCCGAACGGCAACTTAAGCGAGATCGGACGACAACAAACGTTGGGGTGTTCTGGCCGATCAGAGCGCGCGATTCCAGAGCGTCCGTCACCAATGTCAGGCCGTTGGGTTTATCCACAGGCCCGAGAGGCGAGTATTCAGTGCAAATCCGATGTGCTCAAATGCGGCAGCTCAATCGCGCTGACGAATTGCAGGTTGACCCGGAAACCGTCGGGCCGGATCGGCGTTTCCCCATTCACGAGGTTGGAGGATGAAACAGCCACCGAAATACCAAAATCGCGCCCGGCGGTATCGCGTCCTGGCGAAGGGATATGCGGCTCTCAAATCGAGGCTCGCGCGACCCGCTGAAGGGGCAGCCAAGGCCTTCGAGCGAATGGCATCCGCAAGCGAAGCCGAGATGGAGGGGGAGTTGGCCGAAGCACGTCCCTCAGGCGCAGCCAGTGCGTCGCATTAGTCTTACTGCGCGACGCCGGGCCCTCATTCGGCTGCAGTCTCGCCGTCCGGCCGCGCATGCGAGAGCGTCGGCGGCGGGCGCACTGCCAGCATAAGCTCGCGCAGCCCCAGTATCAGCAGTGAAAGTATGAATGGAACGATGTAGTAAAGCAGCCGGAACAGGAGCAGCCCGGCGAGCAGATCCTCCTTATCGAATTGCCATAGCGCGACCAGCATCGCGGCGTCGAACACCCCAATTCCGCCTGGCGCGTGACTGGCAAAGCCGAGCAGCGTCGCCGCAACGAAAATTACCGCGAGCGTAACAAAACCGATATTCGGCTCGTCGGGCACCAGCATGTACATTGCCAGCGCGCAGAAACTGAGATCGACGATGCCGATCGCGATCTGCAGTAACGTCAACGGACCGCCAGGAAGCCTGACCTTCCAGCCGCTGCGACCGATGATGCGCGCACGCCGCCATACCCAGGCGATATAGCTCGTCAGGATCGCGAGGACCGCGATCGCAGCAAGCCGATTGAACCACGGCGGCAGCTGGTCGATGGCGGAAGCGGCGTGCGGGTCGTAGGCGATACCCAGTCCGAGCACGGTCGCGTTTCCAAGCCAGAAGGTCAGACCCGCAATGAAACAGAGCTTGGCGACTTCGATGGCGTCGAGACTCCATACCGAATAGATGCGGTAGCGCACGGCTCCGCCGGTGAAGACGCTCGCTCCAACGTTGTGGCCCACCGAATAGCTGGTGAATCCGGCAAGCGCAGCCACCCGGTAGGGCAGATCGCTGCGCCCGATCGTGTGCAGCGCAAACAAATCATAGAAGGTCAGTGTGAAATAGGCCGCAGCAACGAACAGCGCGGCGATCGCGATGTTTCGGGGATCGCTGCTGCGCAGCGCTTCGAGGACCTCTTCGGGGTCGATGTCCTGGAGAATGCCGTACAGCGCCGCAACTGCAATCGCGATGATCGTGATGCTGATGAGGACGCCGAGCCGGTTCCAGCCGATCTTTTCGTCACAGAATTGCGTGATCGTGCGCGCCGCGGCCAGGGTTGCTCGCCACCGATCGGCTGATTCGGACTCCATCCGTCGATCCGTCGCGCAACTGGGTAGAACGGGGCTCGGCGATGCACGCCGGACTAGAGCCGGCAGGACTGCGATCACTAGCAAAAGTTCTGCGGCGCCGCGAGGGCGCCGCCGATACTGCGCCCGAGTGTCGCTGTGGGCGACGGCGCTTTCCAATAAACTGCGGAGCCAGCGGCGAGTCAGGAAGACACCGCCGTCCGGCTCCCTCTGCGGCCCGCCCCGAAGCAGGCTAAAGGTCAGCGCGTCACAACGATGAAGTCGGTGGAGCGCCCGGTCTCGCCCCCGAGGCCGTAATCGGAAATCACGAGCGAGGAGCCGGGAACCAGGAGTTCGTCGATCCGATCGATGGCCTCCTGAGGGAGGCTTATGCGATCGAGCGCGTCTGCCGCGCTTGACGCAGGTCTCGAATCGACGACCGGCCCTTCCACCGATCTTCTGCTGCCTTTCCTGGCCTCACGGACGGCCTTCGTACGCGGCTCCGCGCCCGGAACGGAGAGCACGTTCCAGCGCATCCGCGATCCGCCATCGATCAGTTCCAGGGCAGTGAAGACGTGGGTGCCAAGAGGCGCGTCGGGGTTGGCGATCTCGACCGGCATGTCGAAGAGCGGCTCGAAGCCTTGCCGCACGAACACCTTTTTCTCTTTGCGACTGACGAAGACCGCCACCTGGCCTGAATGTTTGGCGGGTTCTGCGGTTCGGCTTGCGGGCAAAGATGGCTTTAGCGGCTCGAACACGGCTGGAGCGGGCTTCGGCGCATCGTCGGTTTTGACTGGGATGACAGCAGCCGGAACGGGCGGTGCGGAGGAGGCTTCCGGCGACGACACCGAAGTCGCCGTGCCGCTGTCACCCGTATCCGCCACCGGCGGCTCGACCGCATTGGGGGCCGGGCCGGACGCCGTAGAGGGCTGGCCGGGAAGGTCGGCCCCAGAACCGGCTTGTCGGGTCTCGCTTTGGGCGACGGTGACCGGCATCGGCCGGGCGTCATCGTTTGGCTTTGCAGTTGCGACTTCCGGACGTTTTTCGATCGGTTGGAATAGCTTGGGATGGCTGAAATCCTCGGGCGCCATATCGTTGCGCAGCACAAACACGCGGGCGCCGAGTTTTGCGGTCGTCCAAAGCCGGGCAGCAAATTCGTGGGTCAACCGGATGCAGCCGTGCGAAGCCGGATGGCCGGGCAATGGTCCTTCGTGCAGCGCGACGCCCGACCAGGTGATTCTCTCCATGTAGGGCATCGGAGCATTGCTGTACAAATTGGAGTGGTGATAGCGATCCTTCTGGATGACACTGAAGACGCCCATAGGCGTCGGGTGACCGGGCATCCCAGTCGACACCACCGATTGAGCGACGCGAGTGCCGTTACTGTAAAGTGCAACGCGTTGCTGCCCGATCGAAACCACGATTTGCAGCGTTCCCTTCGGCACTTCAGCGGCCGGCGTCTTCTTCTCGCTCTCCCGGCTCTTGGCGGACTTCGTGCCCACCCGCCTCGATGGAGCATAGTGCGGCCTCACCCGGTACGTATCGGGGGAGGGCGCGTAATGCGGCCCTGAATCCGTGCCCCCGAAACGCGGCCCGGGATCAAAGGCGCCGCCGAAGAAGGGCGCTGCATGCGCAGCGCCGAAATGCCCGAACACGGCTAGAGCGACCCCGGCCGCCAGCGCGTTACGAACCAACGTGGATTTCCGGCTGGCCCCATCAGAGGCCACCCCGACCTTGCCTACCAAACGCCCCACCATGGACAAACCTGTTCGTTTTGCGGACGACACCGAGTCTCTCGACACTATCATAGCATAGCGGGCGAGCATTCCGCGTGAGTGAAGTTGGACCGTGCAGATCAAAATTCCCCGATGCAGCGTGCATGCAACGCCTAGCCGTCGGAAAAGTTCACACTAGCCCGCTGGGCGCAAAGGTAGAGGTATCATTAGGTAGCATCGCGACGAAGCGAACGATATCATTAACGCGCTACGATTGATAGTTAATGCCGCCTTGATTGACGCCGTGATCTCCCTCCGTCGTGGCTTGCTTCCTTCGGTCGCCTCTGCCAGACCTCATGGCCGCGTAGGCGGATCAGCGAAGCGTAATCCGTCGAATCGAGACATTGCAAGAGGACGGCGCAACACGCTTTGCTATTGTGCCCTAAGTGGCGGCCACAGGCGGGATTGGCATGACTTTAATCCTTTCCAACAGCGATATCGAAAAGCTCCTGACGATGTCCGAATGCATCTCCGTTCTGGAGGAGGCTTATGTCGAGTTGGCCGAGGGGCGCGGGGTAAGCCGAACACGCTCTGATTGCATAACTCCGACGAACAACCCCAATGCGATCTATGGGCTGAAATCCATGGACGGGGTGATTCCGAAGCTCGGCATCGGCGCCATACGGATCAATTCCGACATCGTGACTTTCCCAAAAAAAGGAAACAACATCGTGCGCGAGAAGGTGCCGGCCGCACCCAACAGCCGTTACACCGGTCTTGTGCTGCTGTTCTCTTCCGAGAATGGGGAGCCGCTTGCAATTTTTCCGGACGGTGTCATGCAGCGCATGCGCGTCGGGGCAGCCAATGGCCTGGGCGTCAAGTATCTGGCGCGCAAGGATGCAAGCACCATCGGCATACTCGGCTCCGGCTGGCAGGCCGGGGCCCAACTGATGGCGGCTTGCGCCGTGCGCGATATCAAATCGATTCGCTGTTTCAGCCCGACCGGGGCTAATCGCGAAGCTTTCTGCAGGCAGATGAGCGCGACGCTCGGCATCGAAGTGCAGCCGGTCGGTCAGCCGGAAGAAGCTATCAGCGGCGCCGATATCGCGATGTGCGCGAGCAACAGTCTCGATGCCATCTTCTTCGAATCCTGGCTCGAGCCCGGCGTTCATTTGAGCTCGATCAAGCAGCCTGAGATCGAGGTCAAGGCGCTCAAGCGCGCCGATCGGATCGTCCTGCATGCCCGGGAAGCAGGCCCCATCCATGTCACCACGCGCGATCTTGCGCTGGCCAGGAAAGCCCGCGAGCACGCCTGGACAACAAGCAGAGAAATAAATTTCGATAAGCTGGCAACCCTGCCGGAACTGATCGTCGGGAGCGCAGCCGGGCGACAAAGCGACGGCGAGATTACCTGCTTTATGAACAATATCGGATTGGGCTACCAATTCGCCGCTGCCGGTTCAGTGGTATACCGGAAGGCCAGAGAGACCGGCCTTGGCCACCAGCTTCCGACCGAGTGGTTCACTGAGGATGTGCACCCCTGATCAGAGATCAGAAATCGGGGATCAGAAGTCAGCTGCTGATGCCTGATCGCTGATAACTGATTTCTGATTATCTGGGGCCGCTCGCCGTCATGATGGCGCGAGTCGATTGGTCGGGCCCGAAATCGTCGGCGCTGTCGATAGCCAGGAGTTCAGCGAGCCGGGTTCGTGCGCGGTTGACTCGGCTCTTGATGGTGCCGACGGCGCATTCGCAAATGGCCGCTGCCTCCTCGTAGGAGAACCCTGAAGCACCGACCAGCAGTAGAGCCTCGCGCTGATCCGGGGGCAACTTGGCGAGCGCGACGCGAAATTCCTCGAATTCCACTCGGCTGTGCTGCTCCGGATGCGACTTGAGCGTCTCAGCATAGCTCCCGTCGGTGTCCTCGACTTCGCGCCGTCGTTTGCGATACTCGGAGCGGAACAGGTTGCGAAGGATAGTGAACAGCCAAGCGGACATGTTCGTTCCCGGCTGGAACGAATCGATATTTGCCATTGCCCGCAAAAGTGTCTCCTGGACCAGATCGTCGGCGCGATCGACGTTGCCGCTGAGCGAGATCGCGAACGCTCGCAAGCTCGGAACAGCAGCCAGCATCGCCTCACGCACGGAGGGGGCCAAGGTCATCAGCTCGATCCTTCAAAATCTTCCCGAGCATTTTCCCGGCGATGGTCTTCGCTGCGATGGTCGTACTCCTGCAGAAGCTCCTTGAAGCGGTCCGGCACTCCTTGCCCGCGCACGTCGTCGAAATAGGCCTCAAGTACCTTACCCAGCTTGTTCAATGTTTCTCGGCTGAGCCGGCCCCGTCCCCTGCGATTCAGGGGGTCGCTGCGTGTCTGAAGAGCGGGTCGCATGGTCGGCCTTATCCCTGGCGGCTCGTGTCGGACCGGCCGCATCGGCCTGTTATCCACCCCCTTGGCGGCTGGGTCCTTGTCCCCCAGCGCGGTGGGTCCAGGCACATTCTGCGGCATCGGTCCTGGTCTGGCGGGCTTCTGTTCACTCATAGTCATTCCCCGCCGGCAGCCGGTGACGCCTAGCGGAGCCCCTCTTGTGCTCATTGAAGCGCAACTCAAAGCGCCATATTTCGTTCCGGCCCGGTTTGGAACTTTTTTTGCAGAGGGGCGTTGGCCGAGTTAATCTGATGGGGGGACACGGAGGTTTTGCCGGTGGCGGATTCCAGAACAGTCGCTCAATACTTGCCCTTCTTGCGTCGATATGCGCGTGCGCTGACGGGAAGCCAAGCCTCGGGGGATGCCTATGTGGCAGCCACTCTCGAGGCGCTTATTGCAGATCCATCGGTCATCAAGGAAGACAGCGGCTCCCGCGTTGCGCTTTATCGACTGTTCACCCGGATCTGGAATTCGATCTCGTTGAACGGCCCCGGCAGCACTAACGAGAGCAAGCTTCCCGGAGAACAGAAGCTCGCCAACATCACTCCGTTGCCGCGGCAAGCCTTCCTGCTGGTGGCGCTGGAGGGATTCTCGGAAGGAGATGCAGCCAGAATACTTGATATAGACGTAGCAACGTTGCGCGGTTTGATCGAGGAGTCTGGCCGCGAACTCGCAGCCGAGATTGCAACCGACGTTCTGATCATCGAGGACGATTCTTTTATCGCCATGGAGCTAGAAAGCCTGGTGGAAAGCCTCGGTCATCGCGTGCTCGGAATCGCGCGCACGCATTCAGAAGCCATCTCGTTGACGAAGAAGAAGGCGCCCGGACTTATCCTGGCGGACATTCAGCTTGCCGATAATAGCTCCGGGCTCGACGCCGTGAACGAATTGCTGGGCAGTCACGAGGTTCCGGTGATATTCATTACTGCCTATCCCGAGCGGTTTCTCACCGGCGAACGGCCGGAGCCCGCCTTTTTGATTGCAAAACCATTCCAGCCTTCGACGGTCTCGGCAATCGCGAGCCAGGCATTGTTCTTCGAACGCAGCGCCAAGCGGCGCGAACGCCGTATCCTCGCCTGATTGCTTCAACCTCAGGAATGTTCGGCGCATGCTCGCTCGGCAGGCAGGCGTGAGCCGTCTTTGTCGCCGCGCTCCAAATTAAGCTGGACGACCCGAAAAAAACAGGGGCGTAGCCGATCGTAATATCGACTACGCCCTTAAGACCGACCGAGCACGGGGAGGGGGAAATGGGCGGCCGGTCGTCCTACCAATGCAAAAAGCGCCGGTTGGTTCCGGTGCACCATGGTTTGATTTTCACCCAGGGCGCCATTTCCATGACAAATCGGTCAGTGGAACCGGGCCGGCTGGCTGACTTGGTTAGCCGCTCGATGCCAGCGGACGATCCGCAACCCACCGGTTGCTGGAACTTTCGATTCGCTCCGCCCTTATTAAAGCACGTGGGTGCAATGCTCCGGCTCTGCCAACCGACGGTGACGTGCTGCGGGTCGTGCATTTTCCCAGGGCGAGTAGCAATGGAGTTCGGGCGGCGAGCGTCGTTTCGACGAGTGCAATTATTCGAAAATCCGCGGCAAAACGCGGTATGGTCAGGCGGCTCGCGATGGCATCTCGACGAGGAGATATGTCGGGAGGGCAGTTGGGGGATGTCACGGCTCGGCTGCCCGGGACGCGGAATCCATCGAGGTTGACGTTCGACCGGTCAGCGGAGCAAATCAATTTGGATTCGGAGTCCCGCTGCGCAGGCGATCAATCAATGGGTGCGAGAAGGCCAGGCACGCAAAGCAGCGACGATGCTTCTCGCGACGCGCTCCCTGCACCGCAACCGTTCTTTGCTCACTCCGAGCTGATCCCGAGCGTGCTCGAAGCCGCAGGGTTTGCCTGCTGGTCCTGGGATATCGGATCGAAAGAGGTTACGTGGTCGGCCAATCTCGAAAGCGTGCTCGGCAAGCCGCATGGTTCGCTGGCGGGCACCACCTCCGTATTCGAAAGCGACGTGCATCCGGACGATCGGCCGGCCGTGCTGGCGACGATGCAGGAAGTGGTTCAGACGCTTACTCCGCGCCGCATCATGTATCGTTTGCAGCCGCGCCCGGGAGGAGCCCAGCGTTGGATCGAGACTCTGGCGATGGCCCAGGTCGAGAGCGGCAGGGCAGTGCGACTCGTCGGCCTTTGCCGGGACGTTACTGACCGTGCCAAGACGCATAATGAGCTGCGACAGCGCGCGATCCAACAGGAGGCCGTTGCACGTCTCGGCGAGCGCGCGCTGACCGAAAACGATCTGCAAAAATTCTGCGATGGAGCCGTGGCTACGGTCGCCCAAGTCCTTGATTCGGAGCTCGTAAAAATCCTGGAACTCATACCCGGCGACGCCGAACTGCTGTTGCGGTCCGGAGTCGGATGGAAACCGGAACTGATCGGGACTGCACACGTCTCGACGGCCCGCGACACCCATGCCGGCTTTACCCTGGCTTCCGGCCGCCCGATCATTCTCGAAAATCTCGCCAACGAGAAACGTTTCGCCGGTTCGCCGCTGTTACACAACAACGGTGTCGTCAGCGGCATTGCCGTGCCTATTGCGGGCCGCGACGGCCGCGCCTACGGCGTGCTCACCGCGCATTGCCGGACGCTGCGAAAGTTCAGCGAGCACGACGTGTCGTTTATCACAGCAGTGGCAAGCGTAGTTGCAGGCGCGATCGCGCGGCTGCAAAGCGACCGGCGCCAGGAATTGATGATCCGTGAACTACGCCACCGCTCCGGCAACTTGTTTGCGCAGCTGTTGGCGATGTTCTCGCAGACAGCCAAGACTTCGAAGAACATTCCCGAATTGGCGACCAAATACCAGGCACGGGTGCTGGCGCTCGCAAGCGCGCATCGATTGATCACCGAAGGCGGCTGGAAATCAGCCTCGCTCGCCGAACTTCTGAACACGCTGCTCGGGCCCTATCTTGACCGCATCTCGCTCAGCGGATCGAGCGTCTTCCTCGAGCCGGATGTGACCTTCGGTCTGAGTACCGCAGTCCATGAACTGGCGACCAATGCCTTGCAGCACGGCAGCCTGTCGGGCCGCAACGGTCGGGTCGAAGTCACCTGGTTCGCCAGTCGTACCGCACTCGGTCCGACCCTGACGATCGATTGGAAGGAACGGCAGGGACCGCGTCCCAGACGCGCCCCTCGCGCTCGCCTCGGCTCCAAGCTCATCAATCTCTCGATCGAGCGCCAACTCAATGGCAAGGTGGAGCAGAATTTCAGTCCGGAGGGTCTCGACGTGAAGCTAATCGTGCCGATCACGCACGAGCGCTGGCCCGGTATTGCCGCATCGGCGACGGCAAGCGATGCGAGTCGTACGGTGAAGTAAATCTCTCGCGTAGCCCGGATTTGCGCTTGCGCACCCGCGCCAGCTCCAATCCGCGCTATGCGGCTCCCAGTTCGTGATTGAAGGCGAAATCCGCGGGCGGAGTCGGCCCCCAGACGTAGAATGAATCTTCGGGCGGATGATCGCCGCTCTTCCAATCGTGATCGAACGGAATGTAATCGACGTCCGACGAATACTCGCAATAGCTGCCCCACGGATCGCGGACATAATGGAAATAATTCGACCCGAGCACATGTCGCCCAACTCCCCACCCGGCGGTGAAGCCCTTGTCCGCCATTTGCATGGCGCCCAGGCCGATGTGGTTGATCGAGGGCACGTCCCAGCTCAAATGATGTAGACCGGGGCCATCCGCCTTTACGAACGCGATCACATGATGGTCGCTGCCATGAACGGCATGCATGAAACCTATCATGTCGCCTGACCGATCGGACAAGCGCAGCCCGAGGACATCGCTGTAGAAGGCGATCGCCGCGGGCACGTCTCGCGTGAAGACCAGGACATGCGCAAGCCGCCGCGGCTGTACAAAGGGTTTCGTGCTAAGGCTCGGCGCGCCGGCAATGCCCGGTGGCGAGGAGAGGCTCTCGTGCGACGATTTTTCGTTGGGCGAGGATTTTTCGGCAACACGGATCTCAATCGGCACCCCGTCGGGGTTATGCAGCCAGATCCCGTTCGATTCCGCTCCCCGCGGCGGATCGATCCGCTCGATGTTGAGCTTCTCCAGGCGCTCACGAAACCGCGGCAAATCATCCTCGAAAGCTCCAAAGGAGATGAACTGCAGCTTTTTACGCGGACCTTCAATAACAGAGGCCCAGCGATGCGGGTGACCTCGCGTGTGAATGTCGAGCCTGTTTCCTTCTTCCCGCAGATCAAGCCCGAAGGAGGCATAGAATCGCCGAGCTTCGTTTACGTCGGGGACCGAGATGTTCACATGGTCAAGCGAATGCACGCCAAGCGCGCCAGGACGGCGCGGCGCCGACTGCGCCAAGCTGCGGATCTGCGTCATGGGAGCTCGCTGCTTTGGGTCGCCCGGGCGATCATATCGTCAGCCAAACTGGGGGAAAAGCGCGAGTGCGTTGCCCCGGTCAATGGAGCTGCGTTGCGCCGGCGACATAGCCACGCCCCGGTAGGTCCGCACGGCTTCGGCGACCACGTTCACATTTGCAAACGGCCAATCGCTGCCGAATACAAGGCGGTCGGGCGCGGCTATGGTGTTGAGGCACGCATGCGTCTCCGGCGCCGGAGCAAGCGCGTTGTCATACCAGAAGCAGCGTAGCCGCCGGTAAACCTCATCGCGTGACAGTTGCTGCATGCGACTGTCGATCATCGGCGAAACCGAGAGCCGCCAGGCGAAATACGGGATAAGCCCGCCGGCATGCGCCAGCACGAATCTGATGCGCGCAAAGCGCTCAATGGCGCCGCCGAAGACGAGATTGACGGCCGCTCGCGTGGTATCGAAAAGATATTCCATCACGAAGCCTGGCCACGGCAAAGCAAGGCTGCGGCTCGACGGATGCAGAGCCGGATGAATGAAAGCAACGGCGTCACGGTCGTTGAGAGCTTCGAGAACCGGATCGAAAACGGGGTCGCCGAGAAATCTCTCGCCGTAGCTCGCGAACAGGCATACGCCTTCGAGCTTGAGTTGATCGAGCGAACGGGCGATTTCTTCTACAGCCTCTTGTGGATTCCACATCGGCACCACCGCCAATGCGCCGAAGCGCCGCCGCCAATCCGATCTCAGTTGCGAAGCGTAATCGTTGCAACGGCGCGCCAGAGCCAAGGCCTTGGCAGGATCGCCGAACTGGACGCCGGGCTGCGCCAGCGAGAGCAGAGCAATTTCGATCCCGTTCTGGTCCATCATCTCAAGCGCCATTTGCGGCGACCAGTCCGGATAGCGACCGATTGCCGGCCCGCCACCGGCCTCGTATACGGCATCGCGATAGAACGGTGGGATCAGATGAAAATGGAAATCGATGCGGCGGGGGGAGGACATGGGCGGGTAGCATCACTGGGTTACAAGAGATTCTGTAGGGTGGGCAAAGGCGCGAGGCGCTTTAGCGCGTCCGCCGTGCCCACGCGGACGGATGCGCGTGGGCACGGCGCTCTTTTCTGCGTGTGGCACGGCTCGTGCGTATGGATCGCGCCTTTGCCCACCCTACAGCGGTGTCGCTTCATATCACCCCAAACAACCGCTGTGCATTTTTATAGCAGATCTTCTCCTTGTCCGCGGGCGCAAGGTCGAGCGACTCGATCACGTTGATGGTGTCGCGTATGTAACCGGGACCCTTCTCCTTGTCGAACGGGCAGTCGGAAGCAAACAGCACGTGATCGGCAGTGAAGAACTCAATCCCGCAAATCGTCGCGGCGCGCGCCCCTTCGACCGCAGTATCGGCATAGAATTCCTTGAAGTAATCGTAAGGCCGCTTCTTGAGGTTTTTGAGCAGAGCGCCATAGTCCTCGTCCGATGTGCGCGCCCCGAGCTGGTCGAAGCTGTGGGCGACACGGCCTTCAAGATAAGGAATGACTCCGCCCAGGTGATGCGAAATGATTTTGAGCTCTGGGAAACGATCCATGATGCCGGAAAACACGAAGCGGGCGAGCGTCACGCCGGTTTCATAGGGCCAGCCGAGCACGCTGCAGATTTCATATTTCGAGTAGGTTTCGGTCGGATAATCCGGCATCTGGCGGGTGCGCGCGGGATGAAGCAGGATCGGCTTGCCGGATTTCTCGATGACCTCATAGATCGGCCAGAACTGCGCTTGATCGAGCGGCACCCCGTTGGCATTCGTGGCAAGCTGGATGGCATTGGCGCCGTTCTCAAGCACGCGCTCGGCTTCTCGGACCGCCTTCTCCGGCGCGTTCATCGGCAGCAGTGCCGAATAGCCGGCGAACTGGTCCGGGTGCCGGGCGACGATCTCGGCGAGGCCGTCGTTGGCGATACGGGCCATTTCCGGGGATTTGTCCGGGCCGAACAGCCGCTCGATGGGCGGCAAGCCGTGCGAGAGGACCTGGGCATAGCCCTCGAATTGATCGACCACGCGCAGCCTGCAATCGAGATCGAACAGGGCGGGGATCCCGCGCACGCGCTTGCCCAGGTCCTTGGCGGCCGCCGGACTGTCCAAGAGCGCATCGAAATAGCGCCTGGGAAAGAAGTGATTGTAGGCAAGGATGATGCGCATCACAAATCCTTCGCGCCGTGCTCACGACTTATCAAACAGTCGGCAGTGCCGACTGTTTGATGCTCGTCGATAAGGAGCAGATGCGCCGGGGAGCGCGTCAGAAACGAGTTACCTGATCGTGACAAGTCCGATCTTGTTGACCAGGCTGTGCGCAGTCACGATGTTGCCGTCACGATCGACATCCATGTTGCGGACGATGTCGCCGCCGCCCGGTATTGTCCAGGTCTCAAATTTTTCGGTGATCGGATCGAACCGCACGATTGCGTTTGGTTTCGCATTCGCCTCGTCGTACCAGACCGCGCCCTTGGTGAAGGCGATCCCGTACGGTTGTGATTTCGGTCCGCTCGGCGACTGCCATTCCTTGACCGCGCCGGTCGTAAGATCCAGGCGGCCCAGATAGCCGCGGGCAAAGTCCGTGTAGTACATGATGGTGTCGCTGGCCAGCGCAAGCCGGCGTGGGCGGCTGGCTGCATCCGGCAGCGCATATTCCTTGATCGCAAGGGTTTTCGGATCGACCGTCGCAACCTTGTTGGTACCGAAGAGAACGATAACGGGAATACCCTTTGAGTTTATCTGAAGCCCGTAGGGCCTCGCATTCGGCGTTAATGGCGCCACCAGCTTGATCTCGCCGGTCGCGGGGTCCAGCCGTCCGATCCGATTGCCGACCTGGGCGGTAAACCACAATATGCCGCTCTGATCGAAATTCAGAGTGTGCGGATCTCTCACGGTCGGATCCGGCATTCTGTATTCGGTCACATTGCCGGTCTTTGGATCGAGCTTGCCGATAAGCCCGGAACTGTTCCCGGTGAACCAGATATTGCCGTCCCGGTCCTCTGCGAGTCCGTGCGGACCGGTGCGCGGCGTCTTGAGCGGGTATTCTTTGATCTCTCCGGTTTTCGGATCGAGGTGGCCGATTTTGTTTGCCAACTGCCCGGTGTACCAGATGGTCCCGTCCCTGGCGGCGCGCGGATCATGCGGCCGCGACCCTGGAGTCGGAACATCCCAGAGCTTCATCGTGACTTGCGTGGGTCCTTCGATCACCGCAGCCGGAGGTCTTGGTCTTTCAGGGAAATTCTTGGTCAGATACGCGGCCACCGTGTCCCACTGATCCGGCGGCACCGGCGCACCCTGGTTTTTCATCATCTGAATCACAGTGCGCCAGCCTTCCGGGGTGTAGCCGGCGCGCACGCGATTGGCGTCATGACAGCCGTTGCACACCGAGACCACAATCTCTTTGCCCGGGCCATCGGGAAAATCCTGGCGCGCTTGCTGAGCTTGCGCCGGCAACGCGGCACTCAAAGATGCCGCTGCGAGCGCCGGCAGCAGTGAACGGATCGACATGATTCCTCCTGAAAAGACTAAGAACGGCGTTGAGTCAGCTTGCTGTTCGTAACACCCGGACGTGAAGCCGACAACTGCTGCCGTGCACAATCATTTCGCCTGCTCCTCCGGGATTTGCTTGCAACAAGAAATGAAGTTGCTAAAAGATGGCGGTGGGGCTTGCAGACGCCCCGGCAGACGGCCAACCGTCCAAGCTCTGCGCAGCACCTGATCAAGGAGCTTGCGTATGGGCGGCATTCCCTCCTCCTCTTACCTCGCCTGGTTGGCCGGCAAACGGCCGTCCGACGCTCTCTACCTATATGCGGCACGTGCGGCCCGTGGCTTCGGCGACGGCTTCGCCGCCATCGTTCTGCCGGCCTACTTGATCGAGATCGGCTTTAATCCGTTTGAGATCGGCCTAGTGGCAACGGCGGCGCTGCTCGGATCGGCAGCGTTGACTCTTGCAATCGGGTTCGTCGCGCCGCGGTATGACGCGCGCAGTCTCCTCCTCGCGTGCGCGCTGCTGATGCTTGCAACCGGCATCGCCATGCCGGCGTCCCAGCATGTGGCCTTCATTGCGGCGGTCGCCTTCTTCGGGACCATCAATCCAACGACCGGCGACATCGGGGTGCACGTTCCGCTCGAACATGCCGCTCTGGCACAGCAAGCCTCCGATCAGGATCGGACGCATGTTTTTGCTCGTTACAGCTTGATCGGAGCGCTTTCCATCGCGGCCGGCGCTCTGGCGGCGGGCTTGCCGGATGTCCTGGCCTCGACAGGAGTATCGAGGACCCGAGCCTTGCAATCCATGTTCTTCGCTTATGCCGCCCTTGGACTTGTGGCAGCCGGGTTCTATTCCTTGCTTTCCCGCTCACCGAGCCCAGCGGATTCCCCGAAGCGGACCGGCCTTGGACCCTCGCGCAAGAAAGTCTACCAGCTCGCAGCCCTGTTCAGCATCGATTCCTTTGCCGGGGGCTTTACGGTCCAGTCGCTGCTGGCGCTTTGGCTGTTCGAGCGCTTCGATCTGTCGCTCGCTGCAGCGAGCACGTTCTTCTTCTGGTCGAATGTCCTCGCCGCCTTTTCCTACCCGGTAGCGGCGCGCCTCGGAGCGCGTTTCGGCCTCGTCAATACCATGGTGTTCACCCATATCCCGTCGAGCGTTTGTCTGATTGTTGCTGCCTTTTCCACAAACCTCGTGGTCGTTTTGATTCTACTCCTGGTGAGGTCCGGTTTCTCGCAAATGGATGTGCCGACAAGAACATCCTACGTGATGGCGCTCGTCATGCCGGCCGAGCGAACCGCCGCCGCAAGCGTTACCGCGGTGCCGCGCAGCCTGGCGTCCTCGGTCAGCCCGGCACTCTCCGGCGCGCTGCTGGCAAGCTCGTTTTCGGCTTTACCCCTGATGATCTGCGGATGCCTAAAGATCGCCTACGATCTGGCGCTGCTGTTCTCATTCCGGCATATCAAGCCGCCGGAAGAGATCAGGGAGCCGTGATAACGATCTTCTCCAGCGCCTCGACATCTGGCGTCAGTTTCTGATTGCCCGGCGGCATTTTGTTGAACTGCAGAATATAGGCAATGATCGCGATGTAAGTCTCGTTGTCGAGACTGCCGGGGGCGTCGGCCGGCATCGCGATGCGAATATTGCGAAACCGATTCGCGACTGTCTGTCCGAGCCAGCCGGTTTTGAAACCATCATCGGTCAGGTCCGGAGCATCAGGATCGACGGCATGGAGGTCGGCGCCATGGCAGGGCGCGCAGCGTGCCTGAAACAGCCGCTCTCCGTTTTTTGCCTGCACGGCGGTGAAGACTCCGCTCAGTGTTGTGCGTTGCCCCGGTTCCTGAGCATGTCCAACAGCGAGTCCGCATACTGCGACCGAACAGATAAACGATGCAAGTTTATTCACTTGGATTCTCCCCTGGTTTGGTGAACTCGCGCGACTGTTTCGACCTCCGATCCCGCCGAATGGCATGACCCGAGTACCCGATCAAGTGCGCGCCTGTGGGCGATGGGATGCACCACGGCAGTGGGCGATGCCGTCAACTCACCGAAGACCCATGGCTCGGCCCGGTCCGGGTCTGCGGCCCGGCAGGACGGCACACGCTATGGTTGCAGCCGGAGCTGGCGAGCAGCCTTTTCGGTGCCTCCAAACGGAAGCTTTGGCGTCACACTTCTGTCCAGTCCAAGGTGCATTCCAATCGCCGCTATGAACGCATTATCCCCCGCGCGCCGAGTGCGCCGCACCTTCATGCGGCTCGGCCAGTCAATTGGCGTCATCGCCTTCCTGGCGATTGCGGGGGATGTGCTGTTCGAGCAGTGGATCGCCGGTTACGCGAGCGCGTTCTTCATTTTCGGCACCGCCTGCCTGATCGCGGCAGCCTGCACGGCGCTGTTCGCGATCATCGCCGGGATTGGATTGGTCGCCTCGAGCGCATTCCGTGACGACCCCCCCGGGATGGGACCTCAACAGCCCGAGTCCTAGGTTCGGCTTCCACACTGGGCCGCGACTCCTGAACCCGGCTGACGATTCATACGCCCCGTCTGTTGCCCCAAGCCAATACATGAAGCTGCGGAAGAACGGTTGCGGTAAACCAATGGTCGGCCGTCACCATGTCGACCAGCCAGCGGAAGCGTCGGAGCAGATCCTCAATGTCAGCCGGCTCGGGAAGGAGGCCGCCGCCGGCGCTCAACGGTGCAGGGTTTCCGACCTGTAAGTAGACCGGCAATTCCGGGTGACGGCCGGCCGCCTCCCGGGCAAACCTGTAGTCATCCTCATCGAACACAGCGATCTTGAGAGCACAGCGCGGCCGCCCCCTTGCGGATTTGAGGCATGCTGCGAAGGCATCCCAGTCAGCCGTCGTGCCCGCGGAGGGCGGTTTCGGGCTGAGAATCAGCCAATCGAGTGCGGCGAACCAGGGCTGAGCGACGCTGCCCTGCGTCTCCAACAGCAAACCATGGCCGCTGCGCCGGCCAAGCTCGATCAGCGGGGCCAGCGGTTGCAAGGCTGGATTGCCGCCGGACAGCGAAATCAGGACCGGCTTGCCGCCGGCGAGTTCATCGACCCGCGCCATAATCTCGACCGGGCCCATCAATCTCCATTCATCCCTGTATTTCGGCAGCACCGCATAGAGAGTATCGCACCAGGCGCAGCGATAATCGCAGCCGCCGGTCCGCACGAATACAGTCGGGCGGCCGATCAGCGGCCCTTCGCCCTGGATGGTCGGCCCGAAGATTTCACTGACACGGATGGCATTCATGCCCGGTATTCGGCCCAGACCCGCGGTGTCTCGCTCACCCGCACGGCCGCAACCTCGGGCCAACGCGCCTTGCACCAGTCGTACAGCCACTTGCTGATCACTTCGCTGGTGGTCCGGTCGTGGCCGAGCACGTCGTTGAGATGCTTGTGGTCGAACGTCGCCTCGATGAGGTCGCGCACCGCCGAAAGTTCGTGATAATCGCGCACGAATCCCACCGTATCGAGGGCGGCCGCCTCCAAGACGACGACGACTTCGTAATTGTGGCCGTGCAGCCGCGCGCAGGGATGATCCGCCGGTAAGCCGCCAATCACGTGCGAGGCCGAAAATGCGAAAGATTTGGAGATCGTGTACATGGCAGCAGTCTCAAATCGGACGCATTGGATCCCGGCCGCGGCCTTGCGCAAGCCGGCAATGGAAACCGGATCCGCCAAATCGGACGGGGTGCGCGGTCACGAAGGGCTCCTTGTTTTGACCGGGTAGGCTGCGACCGGGCCAGCTCGTCGCCGGCAATTCACTCCCGCACGGATGCCGATGGCCAACCGCGACGGGCGCTATGGACGGGGTGCCGTTCAGCGGACTTGAAGACCGTCCACCGCTCCATGTCAACGGCGGACGCGGCATTTTGATCGTCTCAGGAGCGTGTGGAGACCCCGGTCCGCCCAAACGCCGCCCTGCCGGAGAGGTGCGTCAGTCGGCCCGCCCCGGGGCGGTTGGCGGCTGCCTCAACCGATACGCGGCAGCGCCTGCAAGGAAGCAGAGAAAAGCCGAGATCGAGGTCGTTGCAACCAGGGGCAGAGGCGTGCCGTTTGCGACCAGGCCATAGAGCTGTACGAAGCCGGCACCGCAAAGGTTCTGGGCCAGGACGCCAATTCCTGCAGCGGCCCCCGCGAGGTGGGGTCTGACCGCTATGGCTCCAGCCTGGCTGAACGGCAGGGCAATTCCCTGAGCGAAGCTGATGAGAAAGCCAGGCAAAAACAGCGTGAGCGGCGTCACATGTCCGGCCAAGAGAAAACCGGACTGAATCGCAATTGTGCTCAGAGACATTGTCGAGCCGGCAAGCACCATTGATTCGTTCGCAAACCGGCCGCTCAGCCGTGTCGAGATAAAATTGCCGCTCAGAAGCCCGAGCGGAAACAGCAGGAAATAGACGCCGAATTCGGACGAGGGCCGATCGAGTAGCTCCTTCATCAGACTCGAAGCGGCGGCGGCAAGCGCGAGGAAAGTGCCGGTGCTAAATCCGGTTTGCAGGACGAACGACATGAACCGCGCCTCTCCGAAGAGTTCTCCGAAACCTTGCAGGAGCACCTTGGGGGAAGCCGCTTGGCGCACTGAACGAGTTTCGAAAACTGCTCCATAGGCGTTGACGAGGATGAGACCTCCGACCAGGATCGCAAAGACGAAGATGCTCCGCCATCCATAGGCATCGATGAGAATCCCGCCAATCAACGGCGAGATCATTGGGCCGAGCGTATAGAACATCGTGAGGTACGCGATCGCCTTGGCGAGAGAGCGCTGGCCGTAGACATCCGAGGCTATCGCACGCGCCAGCGTCACGCCGCAGCCGGCGCCGATTGCCTGCAGCAGCCGTCCCGCCACCAGCACCCAAATCGAAGTCGCCAGCAATGAGACGAAACTTCCGACGAGAAAGAGGCAGAGGCCCGACAGCAACAATGGGCGCCGGCCAAAGCGGTCCGAAAGCGCACCGTAGAACAGGTTCGCACCCCCCATCCCTAACAGTGCGACGCTGAACGTGAGCTGCGCCAGCGCATCGGAGAGATCAAGTGCTGCTTTCACCGCCGGTATGGCCGGGAGAAACAGATGAATGGCCAGCGGCCCAATCAGCGATATCGATGCAAGCGCCACAGCAAACAGGGCGTTTGGCGCGCGCGCCACTTGTGCTGGTGATTCGCTCAAACTGGTGCGCCGCTGCTGCATTTCCAAAACTTGACCAGGCGATACACCCGCCATTGCCAAAGCCCAAGCCGGCTACCGCGTTTCTTGTAGGCCGGGAAGTCTCTTGGCCAGCACCTCGATTAGCAGCTAACTCGATGCTTCGGGCTGTGGTAGGGCAGAAACCGGTGTTGTCAATGCGATGGAGTGGGGCCAAATCCGACTGGTACGGCTCCCCGGTCGGCCCTATCCTGCGCCGCGCGGGGTCGATGCCGGGACGCGAGCATTACGGAGGATAATGGTGTCAAAATTCATCATCCAACCGCATGGCAGGCTTCAGGAATGGATTGCCGATGCGAAGGGCTATTTCCGTGACGAGGGACTCGACTACGAGTTCCAGACCGGCTGGGCGGCGCAGAGTCGAAAGGCGATCGACGTCTCTGGGCGGATCAGAGAGGTACGGGCCGGTGCCTTTGAAGCCTACAGGCACGCAGGAGGCAACAAGGGCGTCAAGTCCGATATTTCGTGCGCTTGCCATTGGGCAATCGGCCAGGCCTCGGCTCAGCAGATCGGGGTCATGTGGCGGGATTCCTATGTGGTCACTCCCGGCGGCATCATGGTGCCGCCGGATTCCGACATCCGCCGGCCGGAGGATCTCGCCGCGCGGGACATCGCGGTCGGCTATCACTCCGGCAGCCATTTCACGACCATTCAGTCGCTCGAGCCATTTCTGCCTCCTGACCAGATCAATCTGAAATTCGTCGGTTCGATCTGGGCGCGCGTGGACGTCGCGGTCGATCGCGACGTTCCGGCGACCAGCGTCTGGGGATTGAGCTATCAGGTCTTGGAGCAATTGGGATTTCGGAGGATCGTGGACAGCACATTCATGATCGCCTTCATGTTCCCGGCGGGAGTGGCCGCGGAGAATGTCAAACGCTACATGAACGGCTTGCGCCGCGCGCAGATGGATCTCGATTTCGAACCCGAACACTACAAACACTTTTATGCCAACGAGATTCCGGACCGGTACAAGCCTGGTATCGACGTCCGACGGTTCTCGACAGGGGAGCGCATCGTGTTTCTGCCGTATACCGATTCGGTCTATGGCGGGACTCAGCAGTGGCTGCACGAACGCGGACTCTTCGAAGACGACCATCGATCTCCCGCAGTAACAAGGGCGGCGGTGTAGTCCAACCCCCGCCTTGGAAACCAACGCGATGACGGGCGAAGGCCGAAGCGTCTGGCGTTCAAGGAGCCGCATGGCGGTTGTGGTCGCCTGCGCGCTGGCATGCTCGGTGGCTTTTAGCTTCTCGGCTTCGAGTGAAGACCAGACTGCCGCCGCGGCAAGCGACGTGATCGTCGCCCGCAAGACCCTGATGAATTCCATCATGGACAAGATGGACAAGATCGGCAGCATGATCTCGCAGCGGAAAATCGATGTGCAGGCCGCTCGCGAGGACGCCGATGATGCTTCGGTGATGTTGATGGCATTTCCACATCTGTTTCCACCCAACTCGAACCAGTGGCGGGAGGATGCCGAACTCGACCCCGCTACCGCTACCACGGCATCGCCGGATATCTGGACGGATTTCGGCGACTTTTATCGCCGCTCGACGGCGGCCGCGAACACCGCATACGAGTTGAGCCGCGCGATGGACGAGGACGAGATCAAGCGGCTCTACAGGGCGCTCGGCATTGCCTGCGACACCTGCCATTCGCTCTACCTCAAGGAGTAACGGGCTTACGGTTGAACCCGCGCGGTTTAAGAGTTAAATCCCAATGCGGACCGACTGAGATCCCGACTGACATCCCAGCTCTTGACGTGCAATGCCAGGAATTGACGAAAGCAAGCAATTGATCCCCCTCAAATTCGGGGTCCTGACCGTCTCCGATACGCGCCAGCTGGCGGATGACAAATCGGGCGCGACGCTCTCGGAGAGGATCAAGGCTGCCGGACATTACCTTGCCGATCGCACTATCGTGCCTGATGACGTCCAGGCGATCCGCGCGCGGGTCAAGGAATGGATCGAAGCCCCGGCCATCGATGTGATCATCACCACCGGCGGCACAGGATTTACCGGCCGCGATGTGACCCCCGAGGCGGTCGAGCCGTTGTTCGAGAAGAAGATGGACGCCTTTGCGGTCCTGTTCCTGATGGTCAGTTTCCGCAAGATCGGGACGTCGGCGATCCAGACGCGCGCGACCGCGGGCGTTGCCAATTCGACCTACATCTTCTGCTTGCCGGGATCGCCGGGCGCCTGCCGCGATGCCTGGGACGAAATCCTCGTGCACCAGTTCGACTACCGCTACGCTCCCTGCAATTTCGTCGAGATCATGCCGCGGCTCGACGAGCATCTGCGCCGCGCCAAGGCCAAAGGCGCAACGGTGTAGGGCTGGTTAGTCTTACTGCGTCAGAAACATCGTAGGGTGGGCAACGGCGCCTTCTCCAATGCCGACCGCGTGGGCAAAATCGCGCCGTGCGCCCATAGCGCGTCGAAGACGCGCGTAAACGCGCTGATTGCCCACGCTGTCAGGCGGTGCCACGCGATTTTGCCCACCCTACGAAGGTTGTGACTCAGTAAGATTAGGCGCGCCCCCCTGCGCATGCCCGCTCCAGGGCGCGCCGTAACCCGCCTTCCCGGCGGATTACGCGCGGGACGAGAGCGGCATGCAATGTACGGCTCGGCCGCGCTAATCCGCCCTACGCCCAGCAAAAAAATGTTCTTGATTTGTTCCAGGCGGGGAGCTACATTCGGCAGATGAGTCGCTCGTCTTCAGCTCTTCGCCGTTCGCCCGCGGTTCAAGTGGCCTCGTCCGCGGGCGCCTTTGCGCGCCGCAGCCCGGCGGCCGATCTGGTCCCGCCGCACCCAGCGGCGGTCGATCTCGACATGCCCCCCGACACAACGGTCGCGATCGAGGCGGGTCGCCGCCGTGGCCGCGGCGCGCAATCGAATGCATCGGGCCGCTACGAGCCGCTCGCCCGCATTGCCTTCGATGACGGATGGCAGGAGCTTGAAGAGCTGTCGCCGTTCAAGACGACGGTCTCGACCGATGCGACGCGGCGGATCATCACGCGTAACGATTCTCCGGATATCTCATTCGACCGCTCGATCAATCCTTATCGCGGCTGCGAGCACGGCTGCATCTACTGCTTTGCTCGGCCGACCCATGCCTATCTCGGGCTCTCGCCCGGGCTCGATTTCGAATCGAAACTGTTCGCAAAACCCGATTCGCCACGACTCCTCGAGCGCGAACTCTCCGATCCGAAATATTCGCCGCGCACGATTGCGATCGGGACCAATACCGATCCCTATCAGCCGATCGAGCGGCAGCATCAGATCATGCGGCGCATTCTCGAAGTGCTCGACAATTTCGGCCATCCGGTCGGGATCGTGACGAAATCCGCGCTGGTGCTGCGCGATCTCGATATTCTCTCGCGCATGGCCAGGCGCAATCTGGTGAAGGTCGCGCTCTCAGTCACGACTCTCGATGCCAAGCTGGCGCGGGTCATGGAGCCGAGGGCGCCGACGCCAGCGCGCCGTCTCCAGGCGCTGCGCGAGCTTTCGCAGGCAGGAGTGCCCACCTCAGTCATGGTCGCGCCCATCATTCCGGCGATCAACGATGCCGAGATCGAGCGCATTCTCGATGCCGCAGCCGCCGTCGGCGTGATCGGCGCCGGCTACGTGCTCCTTCGCCTGCCGCTCGAAGTGCGCGACCTTTTCCGCGAGTGGCTGATGGCCAATTTTCCCGACCGCTATCGCCACGTCTTCAAGCTCATCCGCGACATGCGCGGTGGAAAGGATTACGATTCAGAATTTGGAAAGCGGATGACCGGAGCCGGTCCGATCGCCTGGATGATCGGCCGCCGCTTCGAGGCTGCCTGCGAGAAGCACGGCCTCAACAAGGCGACCCCGAAACTTACGACCGATCACTTCTCGCCGCCGCGCCCGGAGCCGGCTCAGCTGAGCTTGTTTTGACCGGCGCCAATTTGTTGCTGGGGCTGGCCGCGTGCTAGAATGCATCGGTCAAGAGGGAGGAGTTACATGCGTATCATTCCGCTCGTCGTGGCGGGGCTGTTGATTGGCGCCGGCGATGCATCGGCCTGGGAGGAATACATTTACCTCGACCAGGGGGTCGCGATCCAGTTTCCGGTAAAGCCGCAGGCGATGAAATCGACCTATGATTCGATCTATGCCAAGGGCCTGCCGGCCATGGTCTATTCGGCCGAAGACGACCATGTCGTTTACAAGTTGACCGCTGTCGATGTGAGCAGCCGGCCCGATCAGGGGTCGAGCTTCGTCAACGAAGCGGGCTACGAGCTGATGCGCAAGGGGAACGTGATCTTTACCGATTTTCCGCGCGTTTATCAGGATGCGAAGTCGGTCTTCGGTGTCTCGATCGTGGTCGATCGCAAGGACGGCAGCCGGGTGCGCGACTCGCTCTATTACCACAAGGGCCATCTCTATATCGCCGAGGCCGTGGTGCTTCCGGCGCGCGGCGACAAGGATATGACCGTCCCGTCGCGTTACGATCAGACCATCCGCTTTCCGCCTGACGGGCGGTTCGATTAGTAACCCGGATTGCGCGGCCCCCTTACGCTGCGAAGCCGGCTTCACTGCTGATCGCGCAATCCGGGGACCGCTGCCTTCCCCGGATTTGCAAGCGCAAATCCGGGCTACGAGGGAGATACGGCTAGCTCTCACAGACTGTAGCCCGGATTGCGCGGCCCCCTTACGCTGCAAAGCCGGCTTCACTGCTGATCGCGCAATCCGGGGACCGCTGCCTTCCCCGGATTTGCAAGCGCAAATCCGGGCTACTAGTTTAGTTAGTCCCGTTGAGAATGGTGCCGGTGCCGTCGCCACAGCCCCGGTTCGAGCACAGCCGATCGCCGGCCGGAAGCTTGACGCTCATCAGCTGACCGCCGTGGGAGCCGTCCCTGAGGGGGCGAAAACCGACTTCGATCTTCTCGCCTGTTCTGGGCTTGTCCTTCGACCAGCCGAGCCTCACGAGCTGCGAAGGCGAGCCCCCCTCGAACGACCATGTCACCGTCTCGCCCTTGTCGTTGGCCACGGTGACATTGAGCCAGGCGTGCGGGTTGACGAAGTCGAATGCCTTCACCGTACCGGTAAGGTAAAGCGTCTTCGTCTGATCGAACATGGCGAAGGAATGATGGGCCACCGCGGGCGCCGCCAGCAATGCGGCGGCCATGGCGGCAAGGCCGAAAGCTTTCCTGGTCATGATCCGCTCCAGTTGGACTATCCTCAACAAGAATACCATGATCGCGGACGACGGAAAATAGCTTTCGCCGCGACAGACCCCCCTTAGCGTTCTTCGAGCTTTGGCGTTGCAAGGGGACGAACAACCTTCATCAGCGCGCCCCAGCCCTCGGGCGGGCGCCCCTTGCGCAGCAGCTCGGCGTTGCCGACAAGCAGTGTTTTGCATTCGGCTGGGCTGGGCTTGCAGCGAGGCGTCCGAAGCCCGATACTGCCGCGGCGCGATTCAGAAAAGAGTTCCAGCCAGTGCCGGCGGCGCGCCGGCGACTGAAATCGTGCGTGGAATTTCGTATCCGGACTGCAAACCGCAGTTGGATAGATCGGTAAAGTCAACAAGCCCTCTAGGGAAATCTGGGAGACCCGTATGCGACTTGGAAATTTCGGCCTTCTGGCGAGCGTCGGTTTCGGCGCCCTTCTGTTCCAGGCCGGATTGGCCTCGAATAGTGCGTTCGCGCAAACCTCCGCGGCGCTGACTGGCACCGTTTCCTCTGCCGAGGAAGGCAATATGGAAGGTGTCATCGTCAGCGCCCAAAAGGAGGGCTCCAATATCACCGTCTCGGTGGTGTCCGACGACAAGGGCAATTTCAGTTTCCCGGCCGACCGCCTCGCCCCCGGCACCTACGCGATCTCGATCCGCGCCTCGGGTTATACGCTTGTCGGCCCGAAGCAGGCCACCGTCGCCGCCGGCACGGCCGCCAAGGCCGACGTCAAGCTCGGCAGGGTGCAGAGGCGCGCCATTCTTCCCATGCTGTCAAATGCCGAATGGCTCAACAGCGTGCCCGGAGGCGACGCGCAGAAGCAGTTCATGACCAATTGCGTCGGCTGCCATACGGTGAGGCGGATCCTCAGCAATCCGCATACTCCGGAAGAATATCAGCAGGTATTCCACCGGATGGGCACCTATTCCCCCGGCACGGTGCCGGCGCACCCGCAAAAGCTGCTCCCAGGTCCGCGCGGCGAACGGCCGCCGATCGCCGCCAACCAGATGGGCCCCGCCTCGGCCTACCTCGCGAGCGTCACGCTCGGCAATCAGGAGGGCATCGAGTACAGCTTCAAGTTGCAGCCGCGTCCGACCGGCCGCGCGACCAGGGTCATCATCACCCAATACGACCTGCCGCGCAAAGAGACGCAGCCCCACGATGTCATCGTCGATCGCGACGGTCAGGTCTGGTACTCCGATTTCGCCAATCAGTTCGTCGGCGTGATGGATCCGAAAACCGGCGCGGCGAGCGATATCCCGATCCCGGTGCTCAAGCCTGAGCAGCCCAAAGGCGGTCTCGACATCGAGTTCGATGCGCAACAGCAGAACGTCTGGCTCTCGATGATGTATCAGGCCGGCATTGCGAAAGTGGACCGCAAGACCCACCAGGTGACCACCTATCCGTTCCCGAAGGAATGGCAGTCGCCCTCGACGCAGGCCTCGATGGTTTCGCCGCAGCATTCGGATGTCGACGGAAAGGTCTGGACCAACAACCAGGAAAATCACGCGCACTACCGGTTGGACGTCGCAACCGGCAAATATGAGAACGTGGGCGAGGCCATCGATGCGCGGGGCACCAAGATCGACGCCTACGGCATGCCGACCGATCAGCAGAATAACGTCTACCTGTTGAACTTCGGCGGCACCAGCATCGGCATCCGGGACGCCAAGACCAACAAGGTCACGATCTACATCACACCCACGAAGGGCTCGAAGCCGCGCCGCGGCCGGGTCGACTCGCAGAACCGGTTGTGGTTTGCCGAATACGGCGCCAACGGGATCGGCATGTTCGACCCGAAGACCGCCGAGATCAAGGAATATCCGCTGCCGAGCAAGTGGGGCGCGCCGTACGACGTCGTGCCGAACAAAGACGCTTCCGAAGTGTGGACCGGCTCGATGGTCAACGACTTGGTGGACCGGCTCGATACCAAGACCGGGGAGTACACCGAATATCTCCTGCCCAGGACCAACACCAATATCCGCCGGGTCTTCGTCCAGGAAACGGGACCGCGCCCAGTGCTGTGGGTCGGCAGCAACCACGACGCTTCGATCGTGAAGGTCGAGCCGCTCGACTGAAGCGAATGAGGTAATCGGGTAATTTCGAATGGCCGGGCCCCGAATGGTCCGGCCATTTGCATCGATAGCCCGGATTGCGTGATCGCGGCTACGCCCGCACCAGAACGCGCTGCTGCTGATCGCGATCACGCAATCCAGGGGCTCCGAAGGCATCCACGGATTCGCGCCCGCGCCATAGCGTGCCGAAGACGCGCGCAAACGCGGTTATGGGCGCAAGCGCCGATCCGGGCTACAATCAAAACGTCAAGTCAACGATCAGGGAGGAAGTCACCATGGAATCGATTATTTCCGATCTCGTGACCCGATTCGAAAAAGGCTCGCTCAGCCGGCGCGATCTGGTTTCCGGTCTCGCGCTGATCGCAGCGAGCGGAACCGCTGCCACCGCGCAGGAAAACGTTGATTTCAAGAGTGCCGACATCGACCACGTCAGCATTCATGTATCGGACCTGCAACGTTCCGTGGACTTTTATCAAAAGAGCTTCGGCTTTTCGGTGAAAAGCCAAGAGCCGTCGCGCGGTATCATTCGCCTGGGCACCCCTTCGAAAATGCTGGTTTCTCTCAACCATGGAGCCCCGGCCGGCATCGTCGATCACTTCGCGATAGGAGTGCCCCGCATCAGCAATGAAGCGGCTCAGCGTTATCTGAAAGATCGCGGCTTAACTCCGTTACAGGGGGATTATGCCGGAGTGCACGTCAAGGATCCCGACGGCATCAACGTCCAGATTTCCCGCAGCGGCGACGGAGCCTGAAATCCGTAGCCCGGATTGCGCGACGCATAATCGGGAGAGTTACTTCGCTGCCTGATCGCGCAGTCCGGGATCGTCAAGACCTACCCGGATTTGCGAAGACGCAAATCCGGGCTACGGTAGCCCGGATTGCGCGATGGCGCATAATCGCGAGTGTTACCTCGCTGTCTCGTCGCGCAATCCGGGGGCGTTCCCGGATTAGCGAAGACGCAAATCCGGGCTACAGAGGCCGTAGCCCGGATTGCGCGCGGCACATAACCGCGAGAGTTGCCTCACTGTCTATCGCGCAATCCGGGACTCGTCCCCGGATTTGCGAAGACGCAAATCCGGGCTACGCCAAATATCGGGGAGGATATCGTGTCTCAAAGAAATTTATTTGTCGCCGGCATGATCGTGCTGGGCGCACTGACCGCAAACGCGTGGGCCCAATCAACGGGAAGCTGGGCGATGAAAACGCCGGTTCCTGCGGCGCTCTCCCAGGTCTCGGTCGCCTATGCGAATGGCAAGGTCCACGTCATGGGCGGGAGCGTGCTCGGCTTCATCGGCCCGTACCACGTTGAATACGATCCGGTGACGGACAAATGGCGGAGTCGCGCCCCGCTTCCGCGCGCGCTCGATCACATGGGCACTGCGGTCCTCGATGGAAAGATCTATCTGATCGGCGGCTTTGCGCGCAGCGCCGACCGGGAAGCGCAGAACGCCGCATTCGAATACGACCCGATGCTCGACACCTGGCGCATCCTCCCGCGGATGAAAACCGAACGCGGCTCGGTCGGCGCGGTGGCTCTCGACGGCAAGATTCACGCCATCGGCGGCCGCAACGGCAGCGGGACGGCAGTTTCGACCCACGAAGCCTATGACCCCGCGACCAACACCTGGAATGAGCTGGCGCCCCTGCCGAAGGCGCGCGACCATTTGGCGGCCGGCGCGATCGCGGGCAAGATCCACATCGCCGGCGGGCGCTTCGGTCCTGCAACCGAGCGTACAGGCATGCATGACGTCTACGATCCGAAGACCGGCAGCTGGACATCGGCACCGCCGATGCCGACGCCGCGCAGCGGATTGGCCGCAACCGTTTACAAGGACCTTTTCCTCGTGCTCGGCGGCGAGTACCCGCCCAACATCACCAATGCGGAGAACGAAGCCTTCGATCCAAAGACCGAGAGCTGGCGCAAGCTGGCGCCGATGCCTCACAGCCGCCACGCCACCGGCGCTGCCACCGACGGCGAGCACGTCTATGTCGCAGGCGGCTCCTTTACTCCCGGCGGGGCCGGCGCCACGAATGAATTGATCGTCTTCACGTTGCCGTAGCCCGGATTTCGCCGACGGCACGCGACCGTAGCCCGGATTGCGCGATGGCGCATAATCGCGAGAGTTACTTCGCTGTCTCGTCGCGCAAATCCGGGGGCGTTCCCGGATTTGCGAAGACGCAAATCCGGGCTACGATCGCGCATTCCGCAATCGGGGGGCCGCGGGTGCTCGTCACTGCGGAGGAGAGGCGGATGGTCAGGTACCGGCGGAATTTGGTTCCAGGTGGAAAGTTCTTCTTTACCCTGACCCTTGCCAATCGTAACTCACGAGCGCTGATCGATCACATCGAGGGCTTGCGCATTGCCACGAGACTGACGTGCAGCTCGCACCCGTTCATTATCGATGCCGTCGTAATCTTACCCGATCACCTGCACATGATCATGACCCTACCAGAGGATGATACCGACTACTCGAATAGATGGCGGCTCATCAAACGGCGCTTTACCGCCGCGGTCGTGCGATCAGGCACAACTGTCGCGCGCCGCCAAAACGGAGAGGCTGCACTGTGGCAGCGTCGATTCTGGGAGCACACCATCCGCGATGACAGAGATTTCGAGCGGCACGTGGACTACATTCATTTCAATCCGGTGAAGCATGGCCTCGTCTCTCGCGTACGAGATTGGGCTCATTCCTCGTTTCATGACTACGTCCGATGTGGACTATTGCCGCAGGACTGGGGCGGAGATTTCACTCAGGGTCAAGGAAGCTTCGGCGAACGTTCCTGACGGCCACCCGGATTGCGCGATGGCACGCGACCGTAGCCCGGATTGCGCGATGGCACGTAACCGCGAGACTTGCGCAACGGACGATCGCGCAATCCGGGACCGCGACTTCTCCCCGGATTTGCAAGGGCAAATCCGGGCTACTCAGCCCTCATGTTGCTCTCGCGGATTGCGCGGCCGTAGTCGTCGGATTGTTTACGCAGATAGGTGGCGAAATCGGCGCCGCAGGCGGCAACCGGAGTGATTTCCTGCGCCGCCAGCTTTGCTCTGACTTGGGGAGCCCGTATCGCGCTACTGAGCCAGTCCGAAAGCCGAGAGATCGCCTCCGGCGGCGTTTTCGCCGGAGCGAACATGCCGTACCATACCTCGACTTCATAATCTCTGTACCCCAGTTCCTCTGCGGTTGGAACGTTTGGAAGCGCCTCCATCCGCTTGCGCGAGGTGACAACAAGCGCGCGCAATTTCCCGCCCTTCAATTGACCGGCCGCGGCCGGATAGTCCGCCATCGCAGCATCGATATGCTCGCCGAGCAGCGCGTT
Organism: Xanthobacteraceae bacterium; assembly: GCA_036557705.1. GTDB lineage: Bacteria > Pseudomonadota > Alphaproteobacteria > Rhizobiales > Xanthobacteraceae > VAZQ01. The sequence goes on along the minus strand of DATBHB010000016.1, from coordinate 36,324 downwards.
GATCGCTGGCGTCGTGCCGCCGAACGGCACGAAGGTCAGGCGGATGCCGGCGCGATGCGCGAGCATTTCAAAAGCCACGTTAGCGAGCCCTCCGGGCGCCGAGCCGTAGGTCAGTCCGCCAGCTTTGCCCCGTGCGGCGCGCAGGAAATCGTCGAGGTTTTTGAACGGAGAGTTGCTGTTGACCACAAGGATGTTGGGTGTGCTCGCGAGATTGCAGATCGGGGCAAGATCGGCGAACGGATCGTAGTCGACCTTTCGCAGATGCGGCAGGAGCAGCAGCGCCGCATTATTGACCAGCAGCGTATTGCCGTCGGCCATGGAGCGCACCACGACTTCGGTACCGATTTCGGTGCCCGCTCCAGGACGGTTTTCGATGACCATGGCCGGTCCCTGCGCGCGCCCAACCTGCTCGGCGATAATCCGGGCCAACGCATCGATGCCGCCTCCCGGCGGATAGGGAACAACGAGCTTGATGGTCGCTGCCGACTGCGACCATGCGCTTGAGGCACCCACCCCGAAGAGCGAAACGAAGGCAACGATGGCGGTGCAAAGGAATCGACACGAAGCTTTCATCAGCTCCTCCAATGGCCGAAGCTTAGACAATTCACTCCGCCTTGATCCCGAATTCCTTGATCAGCGGCAACCATTTCTCGGCGTCGGCCTTCTGCAGCGTGGCAAGCGCCTTCGGAGTCTGAGTTTCGCGGGGGACGGCCTCGAACCCGAGATCGGCAAGTTGTGAGCGGAGCGCGGTGTCGGCCATTGCTTCCACGGCGGCCCGGTTGAGCCGGGCGATAATGTCGCTCGGCGTGCCCTTGGGCGCGAAGAGGCCCCACCAGGTGACGTATGAAACGGAAGGCAATCCCATTTCCCGAAAGGTCGGAATATTGGGGGCAAGCGCCGAGCGCGAGTCGCTGGCTATCGCATAGGCTTTTATGTTGCCCGCCCGCACCTGGGACAATTGCAACGCCCCGTCGAATGAGAGGTCGATCTGACCGGCCAGCAAATCCTGCAATGCAGGGGCGCTGCCGCGGTACGGCACGATTGCAAAATGCGTCCCGGTTTCTCTCTGAAAAACTTCGGTGACGAGGCGGATACCGGTCGCGAAGGTTGCGGCCGAGGCTTTACCGGGATTGGCTTTCAACCAGGCGATCATTTCCGCCAAGTCGTTTCCCGGCATCGTTTTCTTTGCAAAAAGTACATTGGGACTCGTCGCCAGTAGCACAATAGGCGCAAAATCTTTCAGCACGTCGTATTGAGCCGAATAAAAAGCACCATTGAGCACATGTGTTGAAGTCGTGCCGAGCTCGATCGTGTAACCGTCGGGTTTCGCATGTGCTGCCCGGACGTTGCCTATGCTGCCATCCGCTCCGCCGACGTTCTCGACAACAACTGGTTGGCCGATCGCCGTTCCCATCCGCTCGGCCACGAGCCGTCCAAGCACACTGGTGGGGCCACCCGGAGCAAATGGAACGATCATGGTGATCGGCCGCGCCGGATACGTCTGCGCCGATGCGAGCCGGCTTGCTCCCGGCAGTACGGCGGCGCCTGTTGCGAGTTGCAAAAATGAGCGTCGCGCGAGGGTCATGGGCGTTCTATCGTATCAAGCTATAACGACACATCCGTGAGGCAGCTTGAAGCGAAGCTACGCCACGTCATTCTAAATAGGAATACCATGTCAGCGGCTGCGGCCGACCGCCGCGCAGGCGGCGAGAAAGCATCAATGGCAAGATTTACTCCGTCAGAAGAGTTTCGTAGAGTGGATAGTAGCGCCCTCGCCGACGCGTGAGCACGGCACGCCCACCGTCTGGCGCCAGTTCGCGAGCAATCTCGTCGATGCGCAGCCGCTCCCGACCGGCCATGCCCTCCAAGTGGAAGCCCCCGACGGCGTCTACGATCACTTCTTGAAATTCTTCACGGCATAAATCGTAGCCCACATTGAGCGGCGCCCGCACGTGCTTGCAGTCGGTGAAAACGTTGCGCGCCGCGAAATCGGGGGTAACCACGGGTGAGGCAGCCCCCGGATGGCACGACCGCCTTGCAAAGCTCCGGTTGCGGCGCGACCGTAAATGCGGTCGTGCAATCCGGGCTACAAAGTTGCCATAGCGCCGGAACCGGCGACGTGCGATAACGGTGCAAAGAAAGTCGGAGGAAACGATGTACAGACATCTTTGGCTGCTAGTCGGCGCGATGGTCGCGGCATCGACCGGCGCTTCGGCCCAGGCGCTGAGCGGAACGGTCTCGTCCGCCGAGGAAAGCCGCATGGAAGGCGTCCTGGTCAGCGTCAAGAAGGAAGGCTCGACCATCGACACCACGGTGGTAAGCAACGACAAAGGCGAATACAGCTTCCCGGCCGACCGGCTCGAGCCCGGCCGCTACGCTGTTGCGATCCGGGCGGCCGGCTACGTGCTCGATGGCCAGAAATCGGTCGAGATCACCGGAGCCGGCAAAGCGACCGCCGATCTTAAGCTCGACAAGGCGCACAACATCACCGGCATGCTTTCCAATGCCGAATGGCTCATGAGCGCGCCCGGCTCGGACAACCAGAAAGCCTTCCTCCCCGGCTGCGTGAGCTGCCACACGCTTAAGCGGGTGTTTACCCATCCGCACACGGCCGAGGAATTCCAGCAGATCTTTCGGCGGATGGGGCGCTATTATCCGGGCAGCGTGCCGTCACAACCCCAACTCCTGGTCACTGGCGGGGCGCGCAGCGAACGCCCGCGGGTTGCGGCGAATCGGGCGCAGGCGGCGGCCGACTACATTTTCAGCGTCAACCTCTCCAATCCGGATGGCAAGGAATACGATTTGAAGACCCTGCCGCGGCCGAAGGGACGCTCCACGAAGGTCATCATCACCGAATACGATCTGGCCCGCAAAAACGCGGAGCCCCATGACGTCATCGTCGATCCCGACGGTCACGCCTGGTATTCCGATTTCGGCTCGCTCTTCGTCGGCGAGCTCGATCCCAGGACCGGAAAGGTCACTGACTATGCGTTGCCGGTCGTGCGCGAGGAGCAGCCCAAGGGCACGCTCGACCTGGAGCTCGACCCGAGCGGGAATCTCTGGATATCGATGATGTATCAGTCGGCAATCGCCAGGATCGACCGCAAGACGAAACAAATCACCACCTATCCATTCCCAAAGGAGTGGTGGGGCCGCAACACTCAGGCCTCGATGGTGTCGCCGCAACACTCCGATGTGGACGGCAAAGTCTGGACCAACAACCAGGAGCCGCACGATAGCTATCGTCTCGATGTGAAGACCGGCCAGTATGAGAACCTGGGACCAAGCAAGGATCCGGGTGGGCGGCAGATCAGCGCCTATGGCATGCCGACCGACCGACAGAATAACCTGTGGCAGCTCGAATTCGGCGGCACCAGCATCGGGCTACGCGACGCCAAGACCGGCAAGGTCACGATCTACCGAACGCCAACGCAAGGCTCGAAACCGCGCCGCGGCCGGGTCGACGAGCAAAACCGGCTGTGGTTTGCCGAATATGGCGGCAACGCGATCGGCGTCTTCGATCCCAAGACCGCCGAAATCAAGGAATATCCGCTCCCGACCAAGTGGGGCGATCCATACGATGTCGTGCCGACCAAGGACGCCTCGGAAGTCTGGACCGGCTCGATGCTCAACGATCTGGTCGCGCGTCTCGACACCAAGACCGGAGAGATCACCGAATATCTCCTGCCCAGGAGCACGAACATCCGCCGGGTGTTCGTGCAGGAGACCGGGCCCCGCCCGGTGCTCTGGGTGGGCAGCAATCACGGCGCCTCGATCGTGCGGATCGAGCCGCTGGATTAGCAACCTCATGTTTCCGTCTGTGATAGATGCACAGCCGTGCCGCGAACTCGGTGCGCTCCCTCTCCCCCGTCAGCGCGTTTACGCGCTGATGGGGGGAATGTGGCGCTCGCTGCACGCGACTCTCGGTACTTGTCACGTGATTCAATGGGATGACGACAAGCTTACAGAATAGGGAGAAACTCATGTCACTAAAGACTCTGTTGCTTGCGACGACCGTCGGCTTCGGCGGCATCCTTCTCTCGGCCGGGCTCTCCATCAGCGCCCAGGCGCAAACCGCGCCTTCTCTCAGCGGCCAGGTTTCCTCGACAGAGGAAGGCTCGATGGAAGGCGTGCTGGTGAGCGCCAAGAAGGAAGGCTCGACCATCGCCAAGACCGTCGTCAGCGACGACAAGGGCCGTTTCAGCTTCGCTGCGGCAAATCTCGACCCCGGCAGGTACACCATCACGATCCGCGCCGCGGGCTATGATCTGGTCGGGCCGAAGAGCGTCGACATCGGAGCCTCGGGCGCGACCGCTGACATCAAGCTCGCCAGGACCAGGAACATCACCGCCCAACTCTCCAATGCCGAATGGCTGATGAGTTCCCCCGGCGACAACCGGCTCAAATCCGCGTTCCTGCTCGATTGTCAGGGCTGCCATACGGTCAAGCGCATTTTCACCAACCCGCATACCGCGGACGAATTCCAGCAGGTCTTCACGCGCATGGGCCGCTATGCGCCCGAGAGCGTACCGGCCCGGCCGCAGTTGATCGTGCAGGGCGGGCTGCGCAGCGAGCGCCCGCGGGTGCGGCCGGACATGATGAAGCCCGCATCGGAGTTCCTCGCCAGAGTCAATCTGAGCAATCCGGATCGCCCGGAATACGACTTCAAGATGCTGCCGCGGCCGACCGGCAGGGCAACCAAAGTACTAATCACGGAATATGACCTGCCGCGCAAGGAGGCGCTGCCCCATGACGTGATCGTCGATGCCGACGGTCACGCCTGGTACAGCGATTTCGGAAATCAGTTCATCGGCGAGCTCGATCCAAAGACCGGCAAGGTCACTGATCACGCGCTCCCGTTGTTGCGGCCGGAGCAGCCGAAAGGATCGCTCGACCTGGAATTCGATCCGGACGGAAATATCTGGATCGGGCTGTCCTATCAGGGCGGCGCCGCCAAGATCGACCGCAAGACCAAACAGGTCACGACGTACCCGCTTAACAAGGAATGGCTCGACCTCACCACCCAGACCAACATGGTCACGCCGACCCACATGTATGTGGATGGCAAGATCTGGATGACGGATACGGCCACCCGCAATCTCTACCGGCTCGATATCAAGACCGGCAAATGGGAGAATCTCGGAATCTCCAAGGTCGCCGACCGGCAGATAAGCGGCTACGGACTTCCCAGCGACAAGGATAACAACGTTTACATGCTCGAATTCGGAAATGCGAATATCGGCATGCGCAACGCCAAGACCGGCGAGGTCAAGATCTGGACAACGCCGATCCAGCGCTCGCGGCCGCGCCGCGGCCGGTTCGACGATCAGGGCCGGTTGTGGTTCGCCGAATATGCCGGCAACGCGATCGGCATGTTCGATCCGGCGACCGAGCGGATGAAGGAATACCCGCTCACGGTTCCGTGGAGCAATCCTTATGACGTGGTGCCGAGCAAAGGCGGCGCGGAAGTGTGGACCGGCTCGATGTCGAACGACCACGTCACCCGGCTCGACACCAAGACCGAACAGACCGTCGATTATCTTCTCCCGCACACCACCAATATCCGCCGCGTGTTCGTACAAGAGACCGGCCCGCACCCGGTGCTGTGGGTCGGGAATAATCACGGCTCGGCGATCATCCGGGTCGAGCCGCTCGATTAAGAGCAAAACTCGATCAAGCAAAGTAATGGCCGGGAGCGATCCCGGCCATTTAATTTTTGCGACACCGTAGATGGGCAAAACGCCTGACGTGGCATTGAGCATAGAACCGCGCCCAAACGATTTTGCTTACGCGCACCCAATTTCAAAGCCGACCGCGTGGGCAAAATCGCGGCTATGGCTCAGCGCGCGGAAACACTCCGGACGCGATTTTGCCCACCCTTCAGGACTAACGAAAATATGCTGCCTACGCCTGCGAGATGAATTCCGCATCGTGTACTTGTAATAATACTTGACCCGTGTACTTTGTGATGCGCTGCCGAGGATGAGGAACCGAGGTTTTGGTCCGTGCATGAGCAGCGCGCATTAACCGCGCCTGGTGACCGCCGGCCTGTATAAGTGCGTAGCCCGGATTGAGCGGCGCGCCGAAATTCTATCAATCTTCCGACAGCTTGGCGGGCGCCGCGAAATCCGGGGCAGTGTCCGCCGTTTGGCCCCGGATTGGAGCGCGCCCTCGATCGGGCGCGCTCCAATCCGGGCTACAGGCTCACGCCGTGCCCTTGCCCGGCGCGTTGTGCCTCCGGTTTCACCCATCCTACGGCTGTATGAGGTTCACGCCTGTGCGATGAATTTCCGTACCGTGTAGACTTCCAGCCCCTCGATGCCGCCTTCGTGGCCGTAGCCGGACTCCTTGACGCCGCCGAACGGAGTCTCGGGAGTCGAGATCGCGACGCTGTTGACGCCGACCATTCCGGCCTCAAGCGCATCGCCGATCACGTTGGCCGTTTTCGTGGAGCCGGTGAACGCATAGGCGGCGAGCCCGAACTTCAGCGAATTCGCACGCGCGACGACTTCATCGAAAGTCTTGAACCGCACGATGGGAGCAATCGGCCCGAACGGCTCTTCAGTCATCAGCTTGGAATCGTCCGGCAAGTCCGCAACCACGGTCGGCTCGAAAAAATAACCCTGATTGCCGCGGCGCTTTCCGCCGGTCATGATGGTGCCGCCGCGAGTTTTCGAATCATTCACGATCGCCTCCATGGCATCGAGGCGGCGAGGATTGGCGAGAGGGCCCATGGTGATTCCGCTCTCGAGACCATCGCCGACGTTGATGCGCTCGGCGTACTCGGTGAACCGTTTCAGGAATCGGTTGTAGACCGGCTCCTGCACATAGAACCGCGTCGGAGAAATGCAAACCTGACCGGCATTGCGATATTTGAAAGCAGCGATCGTATCGGCCGTCTTCTCCGGATCGGCATCGCCGAAAACGACCACCGGCGAGTGGCCGCCAAGCTCCATGGTGGCGCGTTTCATCCCCTTGGCGGCAAGGCCGGCGAGATGCTTGCCGACGGCAACCGACCCGGTGAAAGATATCTTGCGCACGATGTCCGAGGCGAGGAGATGCTCGGAGACTTCTGCCGGGACGCCGAAGACCAGATTGAGCACACCCGGCGGCAGACCGGCTTCGACAAAGCACCGCACGAGTTCGACGCAGCTTCCCGGCGTCTCCTCGGATGCCTTGATGATGATTGCGCAGCCCGCGGCAAGCGAAGCACCTATCTTGCGGGCGGGCGTGAGGGTAGGAAAGTTCCACGGCGTGAAGGCTGCCACCACGCCGACCGGCTCCTGCACCACCAGTTGGCGCACGCCCTTGCCGCGGCCCGGTATGATGCGCCCATAGGCGCGGCGGCCTTCCTCAGCAAACCATTCGATGATGTCAGCGGTTGTCAGCACCTCGGCGCGCGATTCGGCGAGAACCTTGCCTTGCTCCTGGGTCATGATGCGTGCAATCGCATCCGCCCGCAGGCGCACCAGCGCCGCTGTGTTGCGCAGCAGTTTGGCGCGGTCGTAGGGACTCGTTGCCCGCCAGACATCGAATCCTCGTCTGGCGGCGTCGAGAGCGAGATCGAGATCGGCTGTGTTTGCGTGCGGCAGGTGTGCAAGCGGCTTCTCGGTCGCAGGATTGACGACCTCCTCGCCGTCACGCCCGTTGCCGTTCTTCCAATCGCCGTCGATATAGAGTGCGAGATCCGTATACATGGGACTCATTGGTGCCAGGCGGCGAAGGCCTCGGCAAAGACGCGTTCGCCCGGCGTGCCCTTTTCGAGCGCCAGAATGGCGCGGCGGTTGTTATTATAGACGACCGGAATGTCGAACCAGGATTTCTCCTTGAGGAGCGCAATGTTGCGCTCCTTGTCGGCGTCCACCGATGAGAGCCCGATCAGGAAAAAGCCGTTGGTCACCTTGACCGCGAGGCCGGCAAGCGGGACCCCGCGCGCCTGCTCCGCCTCCTTCATCAGGATGCCCGGCACGTTCGATACTCCGCCCGATGCAAAGTCGCTCGGCAGCTTGAACGTAATCTCGACCGTGTGGCTCGCCGGCAAGGTGGGGTCGGTATTACGGCGCAGCGACCAGGTCATGGCCAACTGGCGATCCGGAATCTCGACATCGGCACGAATCGCCACTTCAGGCGGCTGGCCGGCCCCCGACGATATTGTTTCGGTTCGCCAGATTGCCGAACCGACGAAGCGCTTGCCCTGCGGATCGGCTGGATCCTCTTCGTAGAGCACCACGCGCTGGGCAACAGTCGGAGCTTCCGAAGCGCCCGGCGTCAGCGTTGTTTTCTGCTGCGGCTGGTTTGTGGCGCCAGGTTCAAACCGATCGGCAATCTTCGTTCGCGAAGCCGGCGCGGGCGTTTCGGTACCGGCGACTTCCATGACGGGTGGCGCCCGCCATGAGCGATACAGATCCGTCAAATTGGACCATTGCCAACCCAGCACGCCGCCAACTGCCGAAACGATCAGGAGCCCCATAGCGAGCGTGATGAGGCGGACACGAGTCTCGAATGACCTCGGCGCCTCTTCGCGAACGAACTGCGCCGGCCTCGGCCTGTTCGGCAAGGGGCGCGGCTCCTCCATGCCAAGGGAGGGCTCGAGCATTTCCGGGGCGGGCGCATCCTGGATTAGTTCATCGGAACTGTTGCGATCGAGCGCATGCGGCACGAGGCGGTCGAGATCGCGGGCCGGCGCCGTAGCCTCCGGATGGCTGCGACGAGCCCATTTCGGCGATTGGGCTGGTGCTTCGCGCAACTCGTCGGTCTCCGAGACCGAGTTGCGGAAGCTGTTGACCGAGTTGAGCAGGGATTGGCGGTCGGTGGTCGGCCGGTCGCGTAGCGGGGGACGCTGCGGTCGAGCCGTGAAGGGCGGCGGCGCCGGCAGGCTGGGTATTTCGAGACCGAGCGCGGAGTCGGGCTGCTCGCGCTCCCTCCCTGTCGAGATAGGCTCTGACGCGCTCTCGCTGCGCGGCGATGCGACACGTTGCACGTTATCAGATCGCGGCAGCGCGCCTGCGCGACGCGGCAGCGCACTGGGCGGCTCCTCTGCGGCTCTGGGTGGCGCCGGTTGCGGCTCATCCCAGCGCGGCATTTCCGGTGGCTTCACCTTCGCCTTGGGCTCGGAACGCGATCCCAGTCGGGCCTGTCGAACCGATTCAGCCTCTACCTTGCGAACAGCCTCTTCGAGCGCGAGTCGCTCGCGCGTCACGTCCGATTCGCTCAAGGCCGGCGACACGCTGCGCAACTGCGCTACGAGCGCGGCGCGCGCGCGCTCGTAGAGGGCACGACGCGTATCGCCGGTGTTCTTCTCGAGACCGGCGACAGCGCGGGCTATGAGCGGGTAGTAATCGGCCATGGCAGAATTATACGTTCGGCATGCCCTTTGCGCCCTAGTTCTCGAACGGGTTGTGCATGAGTATCGTATCCTCGCGCTCGGGGCTGGTCGACAGCAACGAGACTGGGCAGCCGACCAGTTCCTCGACGCGGCGGACGTATTTGATCGCCTGAGCCGGCAACTGCGCCCAGGACCTCGCACGCGCAGTCGGAGCTTGCCATCCCTCGATCGTCTCGTAGACCGGCTCCACTCGCGCCTGCGCATGCTCGCCGGCCGGAAGATAATCGATTACGCGCCCGTTCAATCTGTAGGCAATGCAGACCTTGATCTGGCTCATTCCATCGAGGATGTCCAATTTGGTGAGCGCCAAACCGTCGATCCCGCTGGTGCGCACTGCCTGGCGCACAAGGACGGCATCGAACCACCCGCAGCGCCTCGCCCGGCCGGTGACGGTGCCGAACTCGCGCCCTCGTTCGCCGATCAATCGGCCGATATCGTTCTTCTGCTCGGTCGGAAACGGCCCCTCCCCCACCCTGGTCGTATAGGCCTTGCAGATGCCGAGCACGTAATCGATCGAGGACGGGCCCAGCCCCGATCCCGTCGCCGCCTGGGCCGCCACGGTATTCGACGAAGTCACGTACGGATACGTCCCGTGATCGATATCGAGCAGTCCGCCTTGGGCTCCTTCGAAGAGGATGCGTCTGCCCTCGCGGCGCTTGCGGTCAAGCAGCGACCAGACCGAGTCCATGAAGGGAAGTACTCTCGGCGCGACCTCGGTGAGCTGTTCGCGAACAGCGCTTGCCGCAATGGGCTCGAGCCCCAGCCCTCGGCGCAAGGCATTATGATGAGACAGGAGCCGCTCCACCTTGCCGTCGAGATCGGGGAGATCGGCAAGGTCCATGACCCGAATGGCACGGCGGCCGACCTTGTCCTCATAGGCCGGCCCGATTCCGCGCCCCGTCGTGCCGATGCGCGTCGCAGCGCTCGCCGACTCCCGCACAACGTCGAGCTGCTGATGCAGCGGCAGGATCAGCGTGGCATTCTCGGCGATTCGCAAGCTAGCCGGAGTCACGGTCACACCCTGTGCCGCGAGGCGTTCGATTTCCTCGATCAATGCGCGCGGATCGAGCACCACACCGTTTCCGATCACCGAGAGCTTGCCCGGACGCACGACTCCCGAAGGCAGCAGCGAGAGCTTGTAGGTGACTCCATCGATGACGAGGGTGTGGCCGGCGTTGTGGCCGCCCTGAAAGCGGACCACGATATCGGCCTGCTCGGAAAGCCAATCGACAATTTTTCCCTTGCCCTCGTCGCCCCACTGGGAGCCGACTACAACCACATTGGCCATGAGGCGCCATTCCTCCGCGTGGCCAGAAATTCCCCCGTGTCGACAGAGGCTTGTCCAAGCTTGGGCCCTCCCGCAATTATCGGATGACGCCGGCTCGGGCAAGGCGCCGCGCCCCTGCCTAAATGCTTTGGGACGGGCAGGCCGTCCTTGCGTCCCCCTTCGCGAGCTTGATGAAGCGAACAGGCCCCATGAATCGGTTCTCTAAAGGGCGATCTCGCGGCGATATCGGGGCGGGTGCGCTCGCGTCCTATAATGCAATTGCGGCCGACCCTCGGGTCGGCCGCAACCGGAAGGACCTTATCGGCAGGACGGGTTTAATCGCCGAGATTTTCCTTGAAGCCGATGTCCTGGATTCTCATGTTGCCCGGCTCGCTCGGCCGCACCGATGCGAAGCTCAGGTAGGCGTTGGCCGGAACTTGCCGCGCGACGGCGGCGTGGTGACGAACTGCGTGCTTAGGAGCGGCGAGCGCTGCGGAAGCGCTGGCGAGAATGAGCGCAACGCAAAGCGCGATCTTCGAGTTGGTCAACATGGTCGTGTCTCCTTTGTGCCGAGATCAAGGACCTTCCTTGATCGCTTACAATTAGAAACATTGCAGAAGACACCGGCGCTTTCTATCCAACAGACGTCCCGCTTGCAGCCGACAGAGGTCTGGCTTGCCGCGATACAAGCGGCAATCCGCCCATACCAAGGTATTAGGCAATCCGGCTGGGCAGTTGCGGATAGACCGCGACCTTCTCATTCGCGCAGGCCGGTTATGTCCGCTGTGCCCCCGATCGCGATGCTATTTTTGTGCAGGCCGCGAAAGAAGTGATGTGCCAATAGCCGACATAGGGACCGTAGCCCGAATTGCATAATCGCGCATCCTTAATGCGCGATTATGCAATCCGGGATTCCGCAACGACAGATCCCGCATTACGAAATCGGGTGCACCAAGAGGCGCACCCGATTTGGTAATGCGGGCTACGAGGGGGCGCTCTCGGCCGGAATTATTTCCGGCCCGGGTCATTTTCTCCGGTCGGCACTCCGAATCGAACTTGCCGAATGTCCGCAACATCTCCGGTACCGGGCTGCGTTCCCGACGGCGGGCACGCTACCACGGTCGGTCATCTTGACCTCATTGAACGGCTCCCGCTGCGGGACGCTGCGAGCGATACGGGGCTTGCACACCGACGCCTCACCGTTCGGGTGTTCGATCCAGCTCGATGAAAGTGTTATGCTACCGCCAATTTTTGCAAAACGAACCCTAAACCGAATTTTTGGGGTCCGGACGCCCATTCCAATACCTCTGGCGCCGACATCGAGGCCCCGCTTGGCCGCGGCCTCGGGCGAAGCGGGCTAAATACCTCTTCCAAAACAGTATCCTGCACAATTTCTGCCGCAATTGCTGTGTTTTATACCCTCGGGAGCGGGGGGAGCTGGGGTGCGGGGTACACGCCGCAAGGCAGTAAAGCCGTTACGTCGAGACAGGAGGGCGTTGATCCGCCCCCGGTTGCGATTGATCTGCGCCGCAGTCGCGGCGCTGGGCTTCGGTTTTGCCCTGGGACTGCAGGGCGAGATTCCAAATATTTCAGTTTTCACGGCCATCCATCCAACAAATCTGGAATTGGCGGCCTCCGTGGACTCGCCAAGCCCTGTCCGTGCCGGGTTCCAATTGGCGAGCTTGGAATCGGAGATCGTTTCGGAGCCAAAGAAGGAAACCGAGGAGATGTCGTCCGATTTGGCTGGCTCCAGCCGAATCGGATCTGCCTTCGACCAACTTTTCTTCGACCCGCGTCTCCCGTCATTTGCCGAGCGCTCGGATTCCTTCAGCGACCGTTTCGCGGCCGCAGCCGCGCCGGGCAGGATCCAACTGGTGGAAGCGGAGGAACCGAGCACAGTCCTGGCGCTGGCCGATCCGGGCGATCGTTTGACGGTCCGTCCTGCGGTCCGCGCTTTGGAGCCCGGCGCCGCGCCAGCCAGTTCCTCGACACGGGCCAGCGTTCCCAAGAAGCGAATTCATACCGCAGAAGCTAATCCTGATTCGACTTCGACTCCGGAAATCGATAGCCACACCGCGATCTATGATATTGCGGGGCGCACAGTTTACCTGCCCGACGGACGGCGGTTGGAAGCACATTCGGGGCTGGGCGGCTACATGGACGATCCGCGTTATGTGAGCGCAAAGAGTGAAGGGCCGACGCCCCCGAATGTCTACGCGCTTTCGTTACGCGAGAGTCTTTTCCATGGCGTTCGCGCGCTCCGTCTCACTCCCGTCGGCGGCGGCAACATGTACGGCCGCGATGGGATACTGGCACACACCTACATGCTCGGTTCCAACGGCCAATCGAATGGATGTGTGTCATTCAAGGACTATTCTGCTTTCCTGAACGCGTATCTGAGCGGTCAGGTCGAGCGCATCGTTGTTGTCGAGCGTCTTGGGACGGAACCTCCTCCCCAAACAGCCTCGGGCGGGATTGCTGAGAAGATCAAGGCCCTGTTCGTCCGGTCCTGAGCGTCTGTCACCCCTTAAGAACTGTCACAAAGCTGGTCGCGGACGCTCCGTTTCAGCGACACGGCTCGGTGTCACGGTTATCCGCCGGCGCACCGCAATGATCTGTTCGCGGTTGCAGACAATCGCGCCGAGCCCGATAGCTCGCGCGCGCTCGTAGCCGGTAAGATCGTAATGCGGCGTGGCGGCCTTGGGCGGACATTGGAACGAGCTGCGTTTGATCCCAAGCCGGGCCGCAAAACGGTGCAACTCATCGAGATCGTCGGCCAGGAGATGACACCATTTGAGACCCGACCAAGCCCAGATCGCGGCATCGACATAGACGGCCATCCGGCGCTCGGCGTCAGAATCTCAGCGGCTTTGCCTGCTGCACGTGAGGCAAGGCGCGCACCTTGTTGAGCACATCGGGCGGCAACTCGCCGTCGATTTCGATCAAGGCGACGGCGTTGCCGCCGGGGGCATCGCGGCCGAGATGGAAGGTGGCGATATTGATGCCGGCATCGCCCAGCGTGGACGAAAACCTGCCAATGAAACCCGGCTTATCCTGATTGGTAATGTAGATCATCGAGGACCCGAATTCGGCATCCATCGCGATACCCTTGATGTTGACAATGCGCGGGCGCCCGTCGGCAAAGACCGTCCCCGAGACATGGCGCGACTGGCGCTCAGTGATGATGGTCAGCGTCATCAGGCTCTCGTAGTCGCCGGCAGCCTCGCGAGTTACCTCCTCAATCACGATGCCGCGTTCCTTGGCCAGAACAGGCGCCGAGACCACATTCACGTCTTGGAGCATCGGACGCAGCAGCCCGGCAATCGCCGCCGAAGTGAGCGCCTTGGTATTCATTCCGGCAACGTGCCCCTCGTAGGCAAGTTGCACCTTGTTGATGCCGGTCTCGGTCAGCTGGCCGGCAAATGATCCGAGTTTCTCGGCAAGCGCCACGTATGGCTTGAGTCTCGGCGCCTCCTCGGCCGTAATCGAGGGAAAGTTCACCGCGTTGGCGATGGCGCCGCTGAGCAGATAATCGGACATCTGCTCGGCAACCTGGAGCGCCACATTCTCCTGCGCTTCGGTCGTCGAAGCGCCAAGGTGCGGTGTGCAAACCACATTGGGGTGGCCGAACAGCGGATTCTTCGTCGCCGGTTCTTCGACGAACACGTCGAACGCAGCACCCGCGACGCGACCGGAGTCGAGCGCCTCCCGCAAGGCGATCTCATCCACAAGGCCCCCGCGCGCGCAATTGATGATGCGCACGCCCTTTTTCATGTTCGCAAGCGCCTTGGCGTCGATGATGTTCGTGGTTTTGTCGGTGAGCGGAGTGTGGAGGGTGACGAAATCGGAGCGTTTGAACAGCTCGGCGAGCTCTATTTTCTCGACGCCGAGATCGCGCGCACGCTCTGCCGAAAGGAACGGATCATAGGCGATCACCTTCATTCGCAATCCGTGGGCTCGGTCGGCAACGATCGAGCCGATATTGCCGCAGCCGATGATGCCGAGCGTCTTGCCGGTGATCTCGACGCCCATGAAGCGGTTCTTCTCCCATTTGCCGGCCTGGGTCGAAGCATCGGCCTGCGGAATCTGCCGCGCGAGCGCGAGCATGAGCGTGACGGCATGCTCGGCTGTGGTGATGGAATTGCCGAACGGCGTATTCATCACGATCACGCCCCGCGCCGTCGCGGCCGGGATGTCGACGTTATCGACGCCAATGCCGGCGCGGCCCACGACACGCAGCTTGCTCGCTCGCTCGAGCAGCTTGGCGGTGACTTTGGTGGCCGAGCGGATCGCAAGCCCGTCGAAATCTCCGATGATCTCCGCGAGCTTTTCCTTGTCGCCCCCGAGCTTCGGCTGGAAAACAGTGTCTATGCCGCGGTCCTTGAAAATCTGCACGGCGGCATCGGAAAGCGCATCGGAAATGAGGACACGGGGAGTCATGTCACGCCGCCTTCGCCAATGCAGTCTTGGTCTTGGCGAAAGCCCAATCGAGCCATTGCGTGAGCGCCTGCACGTCGCTCGCCTCTACGGTGGCTCCGCACCAGACCCGCAGGCCCGGCGGAGCATCGCGATAGGCATCGATGTCGTAGGCAACCTTCTCCGTCTCCAGCAAAGCCGCCAGGCTCTTCACAAAGCCGGCTTGAGCATCGGGAGGAAGCTTGGCGATGACCGGATCGACGACCTTGAGACAGACCGACGTGTTCGACCGGATCGCCGGATCGCGGGCGAGGAAATCGATCCAGGGCGTGCGCGATACCCACTCCGCGATCGCACCGGCATTGGCATCCGAGCGCGCGATGAGCGCCTTGATGCCTCCCACCGACTTTGCCCATTCGAGAGTGTCGAGATAGTCCTCGACGCACAGCATCGACGGCGTGTTGATAGTCTCGCCTTGAAAGATGCCCTCGATCAGTTTGCCGCCGCTGGTGAGCCGAAAAATTTTCGGGAGCGGCCAAGGCGGCGTGTAGGTCGAGAGCCGCTCGGCCGCGCGCGGCGACAGGATGAGCATGCCGTGAGCCGCCTCGCCGCCGAGCGCCTTCTGCCACGAGAAGGTCACGATATCGAGCTTGCCGAAATCGAGCGCCTGGGAAAAACAGGCGGAAGTCGCATCACAGATCGTGAGCCCCTGCCGATCAGCCGCGATCCAGTCGGCGTTGGGAACGCGCACGCCCGAGGTCGTGCCGTTCCAGGTAAACACGACATCGGTCGCGGGGTCGACCTGCGATAGATCGGGCAATTCGCCGTAAGGAGCCTTGAAGACGGTAACGTTTTTGAGCTTGAGCTGCTTGGTCACGTCGGTGACCCAGCCTTCCCCGAAGGATTCCCAGGTCAGCATGGTGACCGGCCGCGCGCCGAGAACCGACCATAGGGCAATCTCGACCGCGCCCGTGTCGGAAGCCGGTACGACGCCGATCCGATAATCGGCGGGCACTTCGAGGATTTCGCGAGTGAGATCGATCGCGCGCTTGAGCTTCGCCTTTCCGACTTTGGATCGGTGCGAGCGTCCGAGAGCGGCATCGGTGAGGGCTTGGAGATTCCAGCCGGGGCGCTTCGCACAAGGGCCGGATGAGAAGTGCGGAACGACCGGCCGCACGCCCGGCATCGCATCTGCCATGGTCTACCCTTCCAGATAGGCGCCCCTCGGTGGGGAGGGGTGTCCCGCGGCCGGAAATAAGGAAGGACGCGCGCGCCGTCAAGCGAGACGGACGACAGCGGACGGACGACGGAAGTCATCAACTTGGCGCGCGCGAGTGGTGCACCTCTGATCCGGGACCGCCAAGAACGAGTTTGTGGCGGTCCCGGGTCTGCAGCGCACCGCGGCCTACGATTTGTGATCAATCGCGAGCGATGGCCGCGCTGCGCCGCACCCGGGACACCCCCGTCCCCTCAGAATCGCACGGCGAGCGCGCTGCGGAAGGTGTTGATGTTGACCTTGGCGCTCTTTACGTCCCGAAATCCGATATATTCCCATTCACCGCGCACGAATATGGCCGGGGTGAGCATGTAGTCGGCCCCGAGCCCCCCGGTGTAACCGTAGGTGGGGGCATTTCCTTGGCCTGCGGTAACGGTCCCGGGCAGGTCGAGAACAGTTGTGGTCGGGGGATTATTGGAAACGGTGTCAGTTCTTGTTCCGGTGATTGTGACCGAATTGAATACATTAGCGAGCCCAATTGCTCCCCCCACGAAGCCATATGGCATGAACCCATCGACGACCCATCCGGCACGGATGCGGCCAGTCCAGAGGTTTGTAATCTGCACCGATGTCGAACCCGTTACGCTTACGTTGTATTGATAGGTAGTGTTGGGCGGAGCTTGGCCGTTGTTGATGAAGCTCCGGCTTTCGGTATCGGAGGCCGCCTTGTTCAGATTGGTGTGACCGTAATTCAACTCGAATCCGACGACGACATCGTCCCACTGCGTATTGAAGCCGACGAACCCGCCGACATTGTATGAGCCGGTATCGTCGGTAAGCCCAAGCACATGAAACCCTAGAACGTCCGGCTCGATCGTGGTGTCGCGCAGGATGTCGGAAATCAGCGGCGTGAGGCTGCTCTTGAAATCCACGCCGGCCCGAGAAAATCCGGCCTGCACGCCCGCATAGAAGCCGGCCCACCCGACATAGACGGGTGGAGCCGGAACATAAGGTGTCGGGACGTCCGGCGAGGAACCGCGCAATACCGGGATATCGTAGTCACTCGCCTGTGCCTGCCAGGCCATCGCAACAAGACCGAGAATCAAAATGAATCGGCGCATGACACCCCCTGCTGCGCGGGTTCGAATCGATAGTGATTGATTAACCTTAATGAGCGGTAAAACGATCCGCCCACTGTGCGCTCGCCCATCTCCAGGCCGTTGCGGTTCTGCCCCGGCCATCTGGCGCATGATGGGCGCGCCCGGTCGAACTCGGCAAATGCGCCTCGACCCGGGGGGGGCGCTGACGCCAACGGCGCGTGGAAGGCAACGCGCTGAGCGGCCGATCAGCCGGCGTCAACAGTCAAAGAAAAGTCCTAAGCGAAGTTTAACGTTAGTCCTGAAACTTCAACCATTAAACCTCAATTATCATCGTCGTCGAGCTTGCCGATGTGATGCTGGGCGTAAAGCTCGAGACCGAGCTTGCTCACCAGATCGAGCTGCGTCTCGAGGATGTCGATATGCTCCTCCTCGTCGTGCATCAGCTTCTCGAAAAGGTCGCGGCTCACGTAGTCCTTGACCGCATGGCAATGGGTTGCCGCTTCCTGGTAGAGGTTGCGCGCAGCATTTTCGAGCGCCAGATCGCAGTCCAGCACTTCCTTGACCGTCTGGCCGATGTGAAGCGGATCGAGCACCTGCATATTGGGGAAGCCGTCAAGGAAGATGATCCGCTCGACGAGCTTATCCGCGTGCTCCATTTCCTCGATCGATTCCTTGCGCCAATATTTGGCCAGGGCCTTGTAGCCCCAGTTGTGGAGCAAACGATAATGCAACCAGTACTGGTTGATGGCGGTCAGTTCGTGCCGCAACCCTCGATTGAGATATTCGATGACTCTCGCGTCGCCCTTCATGGTCGTTCATCCCAATGGCCGCCGCAGCGAGCGCGACCGCCGTTTGACATTAATTTAGCGAATCCGGCCGCCTTAATGGAAGGCCGCAAGGCGTGAACCCCGCCGCAACGTCAACCCCGATGCCGCCCGCCCGGACAACACGCGCAGGGAGCGGTGCTGGCCAAAGCCTGCTCCATAATCTGTTTGATGGTCCGTGCGCAGCGACCGCAATGGGGGTTACAGCCCAGGCACTCGTAGACCTGCCCGGTTCTGCGCGGGGCGCTGTCGGGATCGGTCAACGCCGTGCGGACATCGTGGTCCGAGAACACGTTACAGGAACAGACGATCATGGGACCAGGGGGGCACTAGTTCCAATTGCAACCATCAATACGCAGCCGGGCGGCATGGCGCAAGCATAAACCCCAATCCTTGTACGAATTCCAATCTCCGATCCGCGAAGGACCGACCAGCGGTCAATCTGATGGGGATCTGCTCTAAGCTGCAGCCTCGGTTAATGCGTCGACGATGCCGTCGACGATCTCCTCGACCAACAGTTTATCCTCCCCCTCCCCCATCACCCGAATGACAGGTTCGGTGCCGGAGGGGCGCACCAGCAGCCGGCCATTGCCGTTAAGCCGCTGTTCGGCTTGGGCAATGACAGAACGGACATTCGTGTTATCGAGCGGCTTGCCGCTCTTGTAGCGGACGTTCTTGAGCACCTGTGGAAGCGGATCGAACCGGTGGCAAACCTTCGAGACCGGCTGATCCTCCCGCTTGACAACCGCAAGGACCTGCAAGGCGGCGAGGAAGCCGTCGCCGGTCGTCGTGTGGTCCGACAGGATGATGTGCCCTGACTGCTCGCCGCCGACGTTGTACCCGTTCTCACGCATATATTCGAGGACATAACGATCGCCGACCGGGGTGCGCGAAAGCGACAGGCCCAATCCGCCAAGATGGCGCTCCAGCCCGAGATTCGACATGACAGTCGCAACGATTCCGGGCTTCGCCAGCCGTCCAGCTTCCTGAAAGCTCTGGGCGATGACGGCGAGCAGCTGGTCCCCGTCGATAATCCGCCCGCGCTCGTCGGCGATGAGCACGCGGTCGGCATCTCCATCAAGCGCGATGCCGATATCGGCGCGCATTTCCCGGACCTTTCGGCAGAGTTCGGCGGGTGCTGTCGAGCCACAGTCGCGATTAATATTGAAGCCGTCGGGATCGACGCCCACTGAAATAACCTCGGCGCCCAATTCCCACAGCGCCTCCGGCACAACCCGATAGGCAGCGCCATGGGCGCAATCGACCACGATCCGCAGTCCATCGAGGCTCATGGCTCGCGGCAGAGTGCGTTTGGCGAATTCGATATAACGATCGTGGACGCCGTCGATGCGGCGAGCACGGCCAAGGTCAGTGCTTTTCGCGAGCTTCTTTGTAAGATCGGAGTCGATGAGATTTTCGATCTCCGCCTCGATGGTGTCCGAGAGCTTGTAGCCGTCCGGGCCGAACAGCTTGATCCCATTGTCGTCGAACGGGTTATGCGATGCCGAAATCATCACACCGAGATCGGCGCGCATGGATCGCGTGAGCATCGCTACCGCGGGGGTCGGAATGGGGCCGGTAAGCAAAACGTCCATGCCGACCGAGGTGAAGCCTGCGACCAATGCGGTCTCGATCATGTAACCCGATAGCCTGGTATCCTTCCCGATGAGTACACGGTGCCGGTGCTCGCCGTTCTTAAACACAAGACCGGCGGCCTGCCCGACCCGAAGCGCCAGTTCAGGCGTGATAACGCCGTTGGCGCGGCCGCGAATACCGTCAGTCCCGAAATAGCGACGAGCCATTAAAGCCCTCCCCGCCGGGGAACTCTCCGCGGCACCCGATACACGCCCACCCTCGTTTTGGATGCCGCGAATACGGCATTTTTCATGCCAGATTTCCTGCGGAAATAGGAGGGGTCACGTAGCCATATGGTGAAAACCAACGCTCTCCACCCACCGACCCCATATGGCGTTGGCGGAGGCGCAATGGCCCCCCTTTCGCGGCTATTTGCGGCGGCGGCTGTGCGGCTTATCGGTCGATTTGGGGGGCGGCTGGACCACGCTGATCGGATCGGAAGCAGGGAACGTATCCTCCAATGCTTCCTCCAGCGATCGTTCGAGGCGCTCCTGTACGTCCTCGTCGTGCGCTTTCTCAGGCTCATCGTCGCTCATGCTGGTGTGCCTGTTTTCCACTTGCTGCGTGCTCCGTCCCGCGAGGTCGCAAAGGAGGTTAACGCGGGCGCGCCCCCCAACGTTCCGCGCTGCGTGCTAGCTTGGACCCTATGACGATCAGCCGTCCCATGACGTGCGTCGAGGACCTGCGGCACCGCGCCCGCCGCCGGGTCCCCCGAATGTTCTTCGATTATGCGGAAGGTGGATCGTATTCGGAGGCGACGCTCCAGGCAAACCGCGCGGACCTCGACCGCATCAAGCTGCGCCAGCGCGTGCTGGTCGATGTTTCGCGCCGCGAGCTTGGCGCGACAATCGTGGGCGAAAAGGCTGCACTTCCCCTCGCGCTCGCCCCCGTCGGCCTGTGCGGCATGCAATGGGGCGACGGCGAGATTCTGGCCTGCCGCGCCGCGCAGGCGGCAGGAATTCCCTTCTGCCTTTCCACCATGTCGATCTGCGCGATCGAAGATGTCGCCGCCGCCGTCGAAAGGCCGTTCTGGTTCCAGCTCTACGTCATGAAGGACCGCGGCTTCTCGCGATCCCTCATCGAGCGTGCGGTTGCAGCCAAGTGCAGCGCGCTCGTGCTCACCATCGATCTCCAGGTGCTCGGGCAGCGGTATCGCGACGTGCGCAACGGCATGACGGTCCCGCCGGAATGGCGCCTCGCCAACATCATCGACATTGCTGTCCGACCCGCATGGGCGCTGAGCGTGCTTGCCGGAAAGCGCAAGACCTTCGGCAACCTCGCCGGTCACGTGCGGGGAATGGAAAACGTCAACTCACTGGCGAAGTGGATTTCGGGCCAGTTCGATCCCTCGCTCACCTGGAAGGACCTCGATTGGATCAGGGGATTATGGCCCGGCAAACTCATCATCAAGGGTGTCCTCGATGTCGAGGATGCCAAGGTTGCGGCCAGAACCGGGGCCAGTGCGCTTGTGATCTCCAACCATGGCGGCCGCCAGCTCGACGGCGCTCCGTCCTCGATCTCGGCCTTGCCGAAAGTCGCCGATGCGGTCGGCGCGGAGATCGAGCTGATGTTCGACGGCGGGATCCGGAGCGGTCAGGACGTGTTGCGCGCGCTGGCGCTCGGCGCCCGCTCCTGCCTTATCGGCCGCGCCTACCTCTACGGTCTGGGCGCGGGCGGGGAGGCCGGGGTGGCGAAAGCCATCGAGCTGATCCGCAGCGAACTCGATGTGAGCATGGCGCTGTGCGGGGTCAACCGCATCGAGGAAATCGGGCCGCATGTTCTGGTGTAGCCCGGATTGCACGGTCGCGTCCGAGGCCGCTGCCTTAAGCCAACTTCGCCGCGCGACCGTGCAATCCGGGAGTTGCGCGCGCCTCCCCGGATTTCGCGGCGCCCAAGGTTGCTCGCATGTGGCGAGAGCGGAACAAAGCGCCGCTCAATCCGGGCTACCGTTACCGACTAAGCCCCTTCTCGGCGAGCGCGTCGAGATATTCTTGCCAATAGACGTCGTGGTTACGGCCAAGCTCGAACAGGTAATCCCAGCTGTAGATGCCGGTCGAGTGCAGATCGTCGAAGACGAGACGAACCGCGTAATTACCAACGGGATTCACTTCCAGAATTACGACTTTCTTCTTCTCGGCCACAGTCTTGCGCTCGCCGGGCGAATGGCCTTGCACCTCGGCGCTGGGGCTTCGCACGCGCAAGTATTCGGCAGGAAGTTCGAAGCTTGTGCCATCATCAAACGTGATGGTGAGCGTCTTGCGGTCCTTGTGCAGACGCAGTTCCGTCGGCCACGGTTTTCCGGCAGCGTCGCTCATTAAGCTCCGGTCGCGCGATGGCCGAGAGAATGGCTGGCTTGGCGCTCCGCGGGCGGATCGACATGAAAATCGATCACGCAGACGCCGCCCTTCTTGAGCACATCAACGCCTTTCGCGATCGCCTGCCCTGCTTCCGCCGCGCTGGTTACCGGACCGATGCCGACGGCGCCCTGCGCCTCGGCCAGCTTGGCAATATTAGGCACCGGGTCTTCCATGCGCAGCCCGATCCAGCGATTCCTGACCTCGCGCCCCCGGGTGCGCGCGACATTCTCCTGATGCAGTTCGTCGTTGAAATAGGAACGGTTGTTGTTGATCAGCACGAGGAGCGGGATTCGATGCCGCGCCGCGCTCCAGATTCCGGTTGCGCCCATGCAGAAGTCGCCGTCACCCAGCATCGAAATGGCGTAACGGTCGGGATAATGATGATGGAGCGCCAGCGCCGAGCCGACCGAAATGCCGGGCCCGGAACCCAATCCGCCGCCGCCATCCTTTCCCAGATACGCCATGCCGTTCTGGAGCGGCCATACGTCGAAGGGCCAGCCGCGGCCCAGCGTGCAGAAGGTGACGTTTTCGGGATCGTTGAACTGATCGCGCAGCGTCCGCGCAATATGTTCCATGGTGAGCGCGCCGCCGTTCGTCTGCTTCGTCTTGGGCGGTACTTTCGCCTTCCATGGGTCCTTGCGGCTGTTTCCGAGCGCCGCATTGAGCTCGGCCACAACCACGTCGCCGGGGGCTGCCATCAACACGTCCACCGTGGGCAGCGCCTGATATTCCATGTTGGCGCCGGTGTGCAGGTTGTGATCGAGCGTGCAGCTGACGATCTTTGCGGTGACCTTGCCGGCGTTCTTCGCCTGACGCAACGCGCCGCCGAGGTCCATCCAGTCGAGCGCCAGGATGACATCGGCTTCGCACATGAGCGCCCGCGCGTCCTGGCCGAGCACGTTGAACGGCTGCGTGTAATGCGCAGCGTGGTCGGTCGGAAACATTGCGCCCTGTTTGAGATCGGTGAACACGCAGGCGCCGAGCCGCTCGGCAAGGCGAATGCGCGGCTGCCAATACTCAGCCCGGCGCGAGCCACGGCCGAACATGATCACGGGCCGCTCCGCGCCTGAGAGAATCTCCACGGCCTCTTCGAGCGATTCCTTCGACGGACGCGGCGGCTTCGGCGGCTTGAACCGCTTGACGTCAGGCCACTCCGGCTCCTTGTCGAGCCGTGTTTCCTGAAAACCTGCATCCAGGCAGATGTAGACCGGGGCGGTGGGTGCCGAGCGCGTAAGCAAATTGGCGCGAACCATCGACTCGACCAGCGCGTCCGGCGATGTGGGCTGGTCGTCCCATTTGATGATCGAACGGATATAGGCGCCCTGATCGCGGGAAGTGTGGATCCAGTCGATCCAGGGCCGGCGCTTCTCAGCGGCTACCGGCCCAGTGGCGCCAAGCACGATCATGGGCACTCGATCGCACCAGGCGTTGAACAGGCTCATCATGCCGTGCAGCAGCCCGACATTGCTGTGGAGCACGCAGGCCATGGGTTCGCCCGCCGCCTTGGCATAGCCGTGCGCGATCGCTACCGAATGATCCTCGTGCAGGCACACAATGATGCCGGGATTCTCATTGCCGAGGTGGTTCACCAGGCTGTCGTGGAAGCCGCGATAGCTCGCCCCCGGATTGAGGCTGATGAAGGGAATGCCAACGCGACGCAGCATCTGCGCCGCGATGTCGCTGCCCCACGCGACCTTGTCGTCCGGTTTGCCTTCGATTCGATCGAGCTTCATTTTGTACCTCGTGAGAACGGGAGTTCGCTAGCACGGTCCGCTGCGATGGACCAGTAGTACCCCGTAGGGTGGGCAAAATCGCCTGCTCAAGGCGTCAATGGCGCTCGGCCGCCGAGCGATTTTGCCCACGCGGTCGGCCCATCCGACTCACGACCGCGTGGGCAAAGGCGCGCGCGAGATATAATCTTTGCTGCAAGATTTCGTCGGGCGCCTTTGCCCACCCTACGATTCTGCCGCATCCGGGACACGATCGCCCTACTTGGTGGCGCCCAGACGCTTATAAGCCGCGACCACGTCGGGCGTAGCTGCGGCGGCGAGGTCTTTGATCATCATTGCGAGTTGCTGCCCGTCGAGCGGAGCCCCGATCGGCTGATCGAGACGGATCGCCTCAGCCTGATAATCCGCATCTCGGCACATGGCGAGAAACGCGTCTCGCAGGACCTTTAGCCGATCGGCCGGCATTCCCGGCGGCCCCACGACCGGCAGCCCGAGGTTTTCGAGCGCCATGACCAAGTCGAGCAGCCGGTCCTTATCCTTCGCAAGCACATCGCGCAGCAGCGGCAGCCCCGGGTGAATCGGTTTGTTCTGGAGAATTGGGATCACAGTTCCGGTTTTAATAAGGTCCTGGCGGCGCGCGAACGAATCCTCGACGGTAAACATGCCGTCGACCTCCCCCTGTTCGAGCGCGATGAGAACGCGGGCGGTCGAGCCGTAGCCAAATATCACCTTGATCGGCAGCCCGGCCGCAGCGAGCATGGTCGGGATCATGCCGGTCGGCGTCGTGCTGCCGATCGATCCGAACGTCACTACCCGCCGCGACGATTGCAAATCTTCGAAGCTCCTGATGCCGGTCGCGGCGCGAACGAAGAGCGCCGAATTGACGGCGCCGGGGCTCCCGATCCAGCTCAAGGTGGTCGGGTTGAAACCTGCGCCCGGGCTCTTGATGATGCCTTCCATGAACCAGGAACGGCCGGGTACGGCGATGGTGAGCCCGTCCGCGGCAACGCGCTGGTTCAAATAATTGGCGGCCACGATGCCCCCCGCGCCCTCCATGTTCTGGACTACCAGGCTCGGCTGTCCGGGAATGAAGCGGACGATGTGCCTCCCCACAAGACGCGCCGTCGTATCGACGCCTCCGCCGGGAGCGAACCCGACGATCAGGATGAGCGACTTCCCGTGGTAGAAATCCGCCGCCCACGCATTCCGTGGCGCAGCCGCCAGGCCAAGCCCAGCCAAAAATGCTCTGCGCGAGATTGTCATGCGTTACTCGGCGGCCTGCATGGCACGTCCGGTCGCGCGTCGGACCGCGGCCAGGCCTCTGAGGTCAGGAAGGCCGTAGTGCAACAACTCGGCGGTCTCGCCGGCGAACAACCGCGTGCGCTCGTCGTGATCGAGGTACACGGTCGTGAACTGCTTGAGCGGGCTACCTTGGCACGTTCCAATACCGTTGAGGACGAGATAGACGCCGCGTCCGATTACTTCGTGACTCGCTCCCGCCTCGAGCCGCAACAGGCCGGCTTGAGTGCGACGCTCGGTCCACACGCCGAAAAGCTTTTTGCACACGCCGGGCGCCCCTTCGACCGGCGCCCAGTCGTAGTTACGCGAGTCGGCGAAGATCGGCGCATTGTAGCGGCCCTTCGGATAGACCATCTCGCGCTCGTGAACGTACTCCCAGATCGCCTGATAGGCATCCAAGTTGCGCCGGCCGGAAACGCCTTCGCGGCGATAGAAAACTCCGTCGCGAAACACTCCAAACGTCTTCAGCTTCTCCATGCCGGCTTTGACCTCGCGCGGCGGCAAATAACCGCTGCCGCTGGCGCCGCCGAACTGGAGCACCGCACAGAGAATTTCCGTTTTGTTGACCTGCGGGCCATAATGCACGCCCTCCGGATAGTAGCCGAGCATGCCGGCTTTGAGCGGGCCGTCCTGCCCGTAATCGGATTCGCCCTCGATCATGAATCTATACTGGTCGAAATTGTGCCGATGCCGCGGGCCGGAATAATCGGTACCGAGCCTGCTCAGCGAGAATTTGAAATTGCCGGGCGAACCGGATGCTCCTTCAGCGGTGGTCTGCGAGTGAAAAGTCCCGCCGCGATGCTCCAGCCCGCGCACCGGGGGTACATCTTCGATCTGCACGACCTTCATGGCGGGCATCCTTTGAGCTGTTGTGGCGGGAGAGCGATGATAAGCAGCCAGCCTGTTGTTGGCCAGAGCCGAGTTGGCAATGGGTCAAACCGTTTCCGCCGCTTTGACCGAAACGCCGCGAGGTCCTAAGAAACGTTGACACCAAACGAAAGTCTGCGAAGCGCCCCTTCATGAAGGACGCAGCTACATGGCCGACGCTGTTTCGCTCTCCCGCGAGCGTTCTTGCGCCCTCCTCGGTCGCGATCGTCGGTGCATCGGAGCGCGGCCCTTGGCAGCAGGCGATCTATCGCAACCTGCGCGACTACGGCTATCCGGGGCGTGTCTTCCTGGTCAATCCGAAGCAGAAGTCGGTCTTTGACGAGCCTTGCTTCCCGTCACTGCTCGATATTCCCGAACCGGTCGAGCATGCGATGGTCGTTGTACCGGCCGCGGCGGTACCGGACGTGCTCACCGACGCCGATGCCGCAGGGGTGAAATCAGCGACTGTATACGCGGCTGCCATGGGCGATGGGAACAGCCCGGACTCGAAACGTCGCGGCGCTTGGCTCAAGGATTTCCTCGGCAGAAGCAGCCTGCGCATTGCCGGGCCTAACTGCATGGGCGCGCACAGCTATCACGAGCGGCTGTTTGCCTATCCCAACAGAGAGCTGGGTCGTTTTCCGGCAGGCTCTGTCGCGGCGGTCTTCCAATCGGGAGGCACATTGCAGTTCTGGCTGCGCACCGGCGCCGATCGCGGACTGCGCTTCTCTTACGGAATCACGTCCGGGAATGAGGCCGACCTCGATCTCGCCGACTACCTCAATTATCTGGTCGACGACCCGCATACGTATCAGATAGCGCTGTTCATCGAGGGAATTCGTCGCCCGCAAGCCTTCATGGAGGCGGCGGCGCGCGCGCTTGCAGCCGGCAAGCCGCTTCTTGCGATCAAGACCGGCGCCACCGTCAAGTCGCGGTCGGCCGCGCAGTCGCATACCGGCGCGATCGGCGGCGACTACGCGGCCTATCTCGCCATGTGCGGACGCTACGGCATCGTCAATTGCCGTTCGCTCGATGACATGCTCGAAACAGCGCTGGCCTTCGATGGGCGCAGGCTCCCCAAGGGCCCGCGCATCGGCTTCATCACGACTTCCGGCGGTACGGTCGACCTCCTCTATGACTATGCCGAAGTGGAAGGTGCGATCATTCCCGATTTCACAGAGACCACGGTCAGGGACCTGGGTGCGTTCATGCAGGAAGGTATCGAGCCGAAGAATCCGCTCGACCTCGGCATCCCGATGGGACTCAAGCACGCGGCGGGCGTCTGCGAGGTGGTGGCCAAGGATGCGAATATCGACATGCTTGCGTGGGCCGCCATGCTGCCGAACAAGGCGGGCGCCTGGGAAGGCGCGGACGCATTTCACAAATTGTTGCAAGCGACGGAGAAGCCGATCGTGGGTTTCGGCCGGATGAGCTATCAGATGACGCCGGAAGCGGTCGATGCGCAGCACGTTGCGGGCTTTCCGTTCCTGCAAGGGCTCGAACCGACACTGCGGGCGCTCAACGCGCTCTGGTTTCATGCACAACGCAAAGGCCGCCGGCCGGCGCCGCCCCCGCCGGCCGCGCCGAGCGACCTTTCGCCCGCCAATCTCGACGCGACACTGGCGCGGTACGGGATCGCGCTGCCGCGGAGCCGCACCGCAACAACTCCGAGCGAGGCCGGCGCGGCGGCCGAGAGCATTTCGTTTCCGGTCGCGCTCAAGATCGTCTCAGCCGACATCATCCACAAAACCGAAGCCGGCGGCGTCGCGCTCGATCTGCGCAGCCGCAACGCCGTCGAAAAAGCCGCCGAGGAGCTTCTGGCCTGCGCGTGCCGCACCCATCCGGCGGCGCGCATCGAGGGCTTCCTTGTGCAGGAAATGGTGTCCGGCATCGAAACTATCGTCGGCGCCCGCACGGATCCGCTCTATGGGCCGATCCTGCTCATCGGTGCCGGCGGCGTCCTGGTCGAGCTTGCCAACGACGCTGCGCTGCGCCTCTTGACGGTCACTGAGACCGACGTGACGGCGATGATAGAGGGCCTCAAGCTCAAGCAGCTGCTCGCCGGCTTCCGCGGCCGCGCGCCTGCCGACCGAGCAGCGCTCGAACGCACCTCGCTGGCTCTGGCGAAATTCTATCTCGATCATCGCGCCGCGATTGAAGACATCGAGATCAATCCGCTGATCGTTCGCGACAAGGGTGCGGTGGCAGTCGATGTGCGCGTCATCTGGCGCAATCGTAGTACTGGAGACAGGTGATGGATTTCGAGCTTCCCGAAGAATTGCGGATGTTCAAGGAGTCGCTGCGCAGATTCGTCAATACCGAGCTAATTCCGGTCGAACGGCAGACCATGGCGGCGGACGGCGAGGAGATCAAACCGCAATTCCTGGAGCGATTTCAGAAGCGCGCCAAGGATCTCGGCATCTGGATGATGGAAGTGCCGGAGGAATATGGCGGGCCCGGCCTTTCGCTGCTTCAGCGCAGCATCGTTATCGAGGAGTTGTCGCGCAGTATCGCGCTGCCGGCGCGAGGGGAAGGAATTACCGGTCCGTCGGTGCGCCACATTTTGTTCACGCTGACCGGCGAGTTGAAGGAGAAATATCTGCTTCCAGTGCTGCGCGGCGAGAAGAAGGTCGCATTCGCGCAGACGGAGCCCGACGCCGGGTCCGATCCCGGCGGCATGCGCACCACGGCGGTGCGCGATGGCGAGTATTACGTCATCAACGGCACCAAGCGCTTCATCACCGGCGCCAACAAGGCGGATTTCATCCAGCTGATGGCGGCAACCGATCGCTCGAAGGGCTCGCATGGCGGTATCTCGTGCTTCCTCGTCGATATGGATACGCCGGGCGTGAAGCTTGGCACCTCGTATCAGACCATGATGGGGGATCGACCGTGGGAGATCGTGCTCGATAACGTTCGCGTTCCAGCGAAGAACCTCGTCGGCGGCGAAGGCGGTGGGTTCAAGCTGGCGCAGAAATGGCTGGGCGCCGGCCGCATCAAGCATGGCTCGCGGGCGCTTGGCGTCGCGGAGCGCTGCCTGGAAATGGCGACATCCTATGCGAAGCAGCGCTCGACTTTCGGCCGGCCGCTTGCCGATCGCCAGGCCATCCAGTGGAAGCTCGCCGACATGTATATCGAGCTTCAGGCAGCCCGGCTTCTCGTCTACAAGGCCGCGACCAAGCTCGACAAAGGCGAGGATGCGCGCGAGGACTGCTACGTGTGCAAATATTTCGCCGACGAAATGGCTTTCCGCGCTGCCGACGAATGCATGCAGATTCA
Organism: Xanthobacteraceae bacterium; assembly: GCA_036557705.1. Taxonomy (GTDB): domain Bacteria; phylum Pseudomonadota; class Alphaproteobacteria; order Rhizobiales; family Xanthobacteraceae; genus VAZQ01. Next base: position 6,949 of record DATBHB010000016.1, on the reverse strand, counting down.
CGGCGGCATTGCGCTGACGACCGACCTGCCCATCGAGAAAATGTGGCGGCAGCAGCGCAGCTACCGAATCACCGAGGGCGCGAGCGAAGTGATGAAGATGGTCATCGCGCGCCATGTGCTGAAGGCTTATGGATAAGCTTCGATGGCACAAATCTGTAGCCCGGATTGGAGCCTGCGCTGAAAGCGCAGGCGAAAATCCGGGGTGGTCCCGGATTTGCGTTCGCCCTTGGGGCGAACTCCAATCCGGGCTACAGCCACAGCGCAGCCGATGACTGCCGTTGAGCGGCGCTACCGGCTCGGAGTCGATGTCGGCGGGACGCACACCGATCTCGTTCTGCTCGACACCGCAACCGGTTCGCTCCTGGTTGAGAAGGTTTCCACGACGCCGAAGAATCCGGCTCTGGGCGTGCTCGACGGCGTCGGCAAATTGATCGCCAAAGGCATTGCACCAGACGAGATCGAATTTTTCGCCCACGGCACCACGATTACCACCAATGCGCTTCTGGAAATGCGCGGCGCCAAGGTCGGACTCCTCATCACCAGAGGCTACCGCGCGGTGCAGGAGGTGCAGAGCCAGGCGCGCGACGGCAATCTATTCGATTATTTCTACGAGAAGCCCCGGCCGATCGCGCCACAGAGTCTCACGAAGGAGATTCCGGAGCGAACCGATCATTCTGGAAACGTGCTTGTGCCGCTTGACCAGAAAGCCGTTCGCGAGGCCGCGCACGCTCTCAACACGCAGGGCGTCGAGTCAGTCGCGGTTTGTTATCTGTTTTCATTCATGAACCCGGCGCATGAGCAGGAGACGCGCGCTATTCTCCGGGAGGAAATTCCCGGGGTCCACATCTCGCTGTCAAGCGAAGTGCTGCCGCGCATCCGCGAATGGTCGCGGCTCTCTACGACATTGCTCAACGCCTATCTCGAACCGGTCATGGTGCGTTACATCGACCATCTCGATCAGGGACTCGACAAGAGCGGCTTAACGACGAAGCAGCGTTTCCTCATGCAGTCGAACGGCGGCGTGATGCCGTTTTCGGCCGCGATCGGCGGAGGACGAACGGTGCACACGCTGTTCTCAGGGCCCGCCGCCGGCGCTCAGGCAAGCGCCTATCTGGCCGAAGAGGATGCGCGGTCCGGCCTCGTCACGCTCGACATGGGCGGAACCTCGGCCGATATCGCCTTTATCGAAGGCGGCGTGCCGCTGGAAACCACGGAAGGCGCCATTGCTCGTCGCCAGATTGATGTTCCGGCGCTCGACATGACCTCGATCTCGGCCGGTGGCGGTTCGATCGCCTGGATCGACAGCGGCGGCTTTCTCAATGTCGGCCCCCAGAGCGCGGGCGCCGATCCGGGCCCCGCCTGCTACGCCCGCGGCGGCACGCGGCCCACCGTCACCGATGCCGACGTGGTGTGCGGCTATCTCAACCCGGATTATTTCCTTGGCGGTTCGCAAACGCTCGATGCCGCGGCGGCGCGACGCGCGCTTGAGACCCAGGTGGCGGCCCCGCTTGGCCTAGACGTGCTGTGCGCGGCTGCCGGCATCCAGCGCATCGTCGATATCCGCATGGCGGACGAAGTACGCGTGTTCGCAGCCAAGCGCGGCGTTGATCTCTCCCGATTCACCCTATTGCCCTTCGGCGGCGCCGGCGCGGTTCATGCCGCGGCCGTTGCCGCCGAGCTCGGCATGCAGCGCATCCTGGTGCCGCCCAATCCGGGTGCATTCTCGGCGCTGGGACTTTTGTGCACCGATGTGGTGCATGATTACATCCGCTCGGAGCTGCGAGCGCTCGATGAGTTGAATGCAGATCACGCCGAAGATGTCTTTGCGCAGTTGGAGGCAAAAGCACGCGAGGAGCTCGATGGCGAGGGCATGGATGCGGCGACGGCGCTGATCGTGCGCGAACTCGACTTGCGTTACAGCGGTCAAGGATACGAGCTGCGCACGCCGCTCGAAGGTTTGTTCGCTGGCCGGCTTACCGCAGCCTCGCTCAAAGCCGCACGAGACCGATTCGACGAGCGCCACGCTCAAATTCATGGCCACGCCGCGAAGGAGCGGCCGGTCGAAGTGGTGAGCTATCGAGTCCGCGCCCGCGTGCCGGTACCGAAATTCGAACCCCAGCGCGAGAGGGCGCCCGTTACACCATCTTCTGACGCGGCTGTGAAAGGAAAACGCCGAATCCATTTCAGCGCCGCTCAATCTGTCGAGGCGGTGCTTTATGAACGTAACAAACTTGCAGTCGGCGCGACCATCGGCGGTCCCGCCGTGGTCGAGCAGTTCGACGCTACGACCGTCATCCCGATCGGCTGGACCGGGCGCGTGGACAGTTATCGGAATTTGATTTTGCAAGGAACGTAGGCTGGACTGCACAGGAACGGGGATGCATGTAGGAGCGGGTTTCAAACCCTCCCTGGCGCGACTAACGCGGCACGCGAGGTTGCGCGCGACGAATACGCGAGCGGCGTCTGCCGACAGAAGGGCGGGTTTGAAACCCGCCCCTACAAGTCTCCCGGTTTGCGCCGGCTCGCAAACGGGATCTCTAGATCAGCGCTTCAATTTGCCTAACGAGGCGGCTAGTCTGTTGCCGTAGTACTCTGATTGGCTGCGCAAGACCGACGATTACTCGCGAACGAACATGGACCCCATCACCATCCAGATCCTGCGCAACAAGATCGTGAGCTTGGTCGATGAGATGCATTATCATTTCTATCGTTCGGGCTATTCCACGATCATCCGCGAGTCGCGCGATTTCTCCTGCGTGATCCTCGACCGCGACGGGCGGCTGATCGTAGCCCCGCCGATGTTCTTCCATGCGCCGGTGTATCGGCATCTGGTCACGCGCATCCTCAAGACCTATGGGGCTGCGGGCGCGATCAACGAAGGCGACATCTTTGTTTCCAATCACCCCTACGACGGCGGCCTGCCGCACGTCTCCGATATGGCCTTCGTGGCTCCAGCCTTCGCCGATGGCAATATCGTCGCGTTTTCCGGTTCGATCGCGCACAAGGCCGATGTGGGCGGCGCGGTGCCGGGATCGACTTCGGCCAACGCCACCGAGATTTTCCATGAGGGGCTGCTGCTGCCGCCGGTTAAAATCTGGGAGGCCGGGCAGCACGTGTCCGACATCGAGCGCATCATCCTCGCCAACAGCCGGCAGCCGGCGCTCATGCGCGGCGACATCCATGCGCAGATCGCCGTAACCCAAATGGGCGCCGCGCGCGTAGGCGAGCTGTGCCGGCGGTTCGGCACGGCGACTGTTACCGACGCATTCGCGGCAATCCTCAAAGGCGCGGCGGACGAACTGCGCGGCGCCATTACCCGCTTGCCCGAGGGCTCTGCCTCGGCAGAGGGCTTTCTCGACAGCGACGGGGTCGAGGTTGACAAACCGATCAGGCTTGCCGTGACGGTTTCAATTGCAGGCAGCACTGCGAGCTTCGACTTTTCCGCGAGCGATCCGCAGGCCAAGGGACCGGTCAACCTGCGCCCGTCGATGGTGGAGGCTTGCGTATTCTACTGCCTGATCGGGAGTCTCGGGCCGCAACTGCAGTTCAACGACGGCATGCGTGACGTGGTGCGGCTCATGTTTGCGCCGAGGACGATCACCAATGCGGAGCCCCCTGCCCCGGTCTCCAGCTATCAGATGGTCAACCTCCTACTCGTGGACGTGATCCTGGAGGCGCTCGCCGTCTTCAACCCGGCCCGCGCCATCGCCCATTCCGGTGCTTCGAGCGCGCTCAGCATCGCCTGGAGCAGGGGGCGGCCCGGCCAGTCCACGATGCAGTATGAGATCGCGGGTTCGGCCTATGGCGGCGGCATGGGGCATGACGGGGCGACCGGCACTGCGACGCATCTGAGCAATCTGCACACGACCCCGATCGAGATCCTCGAGACCGAGTTTCCTTGCCGTATCACGCGGTTCGATCTCGTGCCGGACTCAGGTGGAGCAGGCCAGTGGCGAGGCGGGCTCGGCATCGCGCGCGAATACCAGCTTCTTGAAGACGCAACCGTCATCCGCCGTTTCAACAAGACGCGATTTCCGCCCAAGGGGGTCGCCGGCGGCAAAGCCGGACGCCGCGCCAGATTCGTGGTGCGGCTGGGCACCGACGCCGAGTTCGAGACGACGGCCTCGATGCGCGTGGACGTGCGCGCCGGAGAACGTTTCCTGCTGCAAAGCGCGGGCGGGGGCGGCTACGGCGATCCGCGGGCGCGCGAGGAGGCCGCTGTTGCCCGCGATCTGGCGGAAGGGTATGTGACCGCCGAAGGCGCAAAAGCCGATTATGAGAAGTCGTAACTGAGGTGAACTGAGATATTCCTTCTCGGTGTCGTCCCGGACGGCGGACCGCGGTCGGAGACCGCGGGAAGCCGATCCGAAATCCATCTCTCCGCGAGACACAAGGCGAGATGGGTGCCGGCTCTCGCCGCAGCCAAGTGCAAGCACTTGGCTGCTGTGCTCGACCGGGACGGCGGCCTCGTTGGAGCGGACAATGGCATTTTCGAGCTGGCGCGGTGTGATAGGCATGATCAATCCGACCATGCGCCCCGGCGTCACCGAGGAAGTATGCCGGCTGCTGCCCGAAGGCATCGGCCTTATTCCTCTGTTTCTCGACATCCGCCGCGGCACCGAGGATGAGTTCGAGACCATGATGCCGCATTATGAAAAGCTCATTGCGGTGCTGACGGAACAGAACTGCGATCTCATCCATCCGCACGGCGCCCCGCCCTTTATGGTCCAGGGTTACGCCGGCGAAGCGAAAATCATCGCCGCCTGGGAGGAGAAATTCAAAACGCCGATCATGAGCGTAGCGCAAAACCATGTCCGAGCGCTCAAGGCGCTCAAGGCCAAAAGCTTCGTTGGCGCAACCTATTTTCCCGACCGGCTCAACAGCATTTTCGCGCGATTTTTCCAGGACGCGGGATTCGACGTGCGCGGCATGGCCGGGATCGATGTCCCGTTCAACAAGGTCCAGGAGCTTTCAGGCGAGCAGGTTTATGCGCATATCAAGCGCAATTTCCTGAAATCGAAAGGCGCCGACGCGATCTATATGCTCGGCTCCGGCTGGCGGACGCTTCCCATCATCGCGATTCTGGAGCAGGATTTGCAGGTCCCGGTGGTCCACCCGGTCACCGCCCGGATCTGGGAATTCCAGAAGCGGCTTTCCGTGCGCGAGCCGCGGCGCGGGTATGGACATCTATTGGAAGCGTTGCCGTGAAATCACGGATCGTCCTAGGGTGGGCAAAATCGCCCTCGCGCGCTTCTCGAAGCCGCGACATCGCGGGCGATTTTGCCCACCCTACGATCGGTCTCATCGGAGGTCATCATGCCGATTAGTTTGCGCTCGATAACAGCGATCCTTTTCGCAAGCGGAATCGCACTGACCGCGATGCAGTCCGCCAGTGCCCAGACGGTAGAACAGTTCTATAAACGAAAAACAATCACTATCCTGGTCGGCACGTCGCCGGGCGGCATCAATGACATCACTGCGCGTTTCGTAGCAAAGCACCTCGCTCAATTCATTCCCGGCAATCCTTCGATCGTGGTGCAACAGACCCCGGGAGGCGGCGGGTTGGTGACCGCCAACCGCATCTACCAGAGTTCCGAACGCGACGGCACCGTGCTTGCCAAGCTCGAACGCGCGGCCCCGCAGCTTGCGGTGCAAGGCAATTCGAAGGTCCAGTTCGACCCGCTGAAGCTTACGTGGCTCGGCAGCATGTCGTCCTATGCCGACGACGCCTATCTGATGCTGGTCAATGCCGATGATCCGGCCAAGTCGATCGACGACATCAAACAGGGCGGCCCGCAGAAGATTACGCTCGGCGCCAACAACGCTGCGTCAAGCAACCTGATTTTCGGAATCATCGCCAAAGAAGCGCTCCACCTCAACGTCAACGTAGTCAAGGGCTATACTGGCGCCGCCCCGCTCTTCCTCGCCATGCAGCGCAAGGAGATCGATGGGCAGATGGTCGGGTTCAGCTCGGTCCTCACCGGCCAGCGCGACCTCTGGGAAAAGAAGGCTTTCCGGCCGCTCATGCAGTTCGGCCGCACCACTCGCCATCCGCAGTTTCCCGACATCCCGACCGGCCGCGAGCTCAGCAGCGATCCCAATACGCTGGCTCTCATTGAATTTGCCGAGATTCCGTTCTTCATGTCGCTGCCGTTCGTCGGGCCGCCGGGAATTCCCACGGACCGCGTCAAGGCGCTGCAAACAGCGTTCATGGCTATGTGCCGTGACCAAGCCGTGCTCAGTGAGGCGGAGAAGCTCGGGATCGACATGAGCCCGATCGATGCTGATGCGATTTTGCGGCTTCTTGCCCGCATGGCGGCAACACCCAAGGACGTCATCGCGCGATACAACGCGATATCGGGGGAGAAGTGATGTAGGGTGGGCAAAGGCGCAACGCGCTTAAGCGCGTGCGCCGTGCCCACGCAGACCCCACACGCGTGGGCACGGCGCTGTTTTTTACGTGTGGCGCAGCTCGCGCACGTGGACCGCGCCTTTGCCCACCCTACGAGAGCTCCAGAATCTTATCCCTCTTGCCGAAATGATAACGCGGCATCTTGTCGAGATCGGTACCGGTGACCCGGATCACCCAGGCGTTATCGGTGTGAGCGGTGGAATGAATCACGTTTGGACCATAGGCGCGAGTCTGACCGGGGCCGAGCCCGTACTTGCTCTCAGCCACCAGTTCGACATGGTCATCGCCCTGGGGATTACTGCGGCGCCATTCCGTCATGTCAGTGACGTTCTTGGCATTGCCGTAGATTGCCCATGACGCGCCGTGGCTGTGCGGCTTTCCGGCCTTGCCGGCTTCCTGGACATGAGCCAGCACGTAGAAGTCGAGTTCCGGGTCGTGATAGAGCACGCGCCGGCCAGGCGGCATACCGCCGTCGAACGTCTCGGCCACGAATGCCGGATTGATCAGGAGTTGCGACAGCCGGCCGGCGATCCGGGG
>DATBHB010000015.1:0-131601 GCA_036557705.1 Xanthobacteraceae bacterium | reverse complement strand
GCGGCGGCGCCGGCTTTCCGACTGGCCTGAAATGGTCGTTCATGCCGAAGAAGTCGGACGGCCGCCCGCATTATCTCGTTGTGAATGCCGATGAGTCCGAACCCGGCACCTGCAAGGATCGCGAGATCCTGCGGCACGATCCGCACCTGCTGGTCGAGGGCTGTCTCATTGCCGCCTTCGCCATGAGCGCCCACGCCTGCTACATCTATATCCGCGGCGAATTCATTCGCGAACGCGAGCGCCTCCAAGCCGCAATCGACCAAGCATATGAGGCCAAGCTTATTGGTCGCAATAACCTCAATGGCTGGGATTTCGACCTTTATGTCCATCATGGCGCCGGAGCCTATATCTGCGGCGAGGAAACCGCTCTTCTTGAAAGCCTGGAAGGCAAGAAGGGCGAGCCGCGTCTGAAACCGCCATTTCCGGCCAATGTTGGCCTCTATGGCTGTCCGACGACCGTGAACAATGTCGAGACCATCGCCCAGGTACCCGACATCTGCCGGCGGGGCGCAGCGTGGTTTGCGTCCATCGGCCGGCCAAACAATACCGGGACGAAGCTCTTCTGCATTTCGGGGCACGTGGAGCGCCCCTGCAACGTCGAAGAAGCCATGGGGATTCCGCTGCGCGAATTGATTGAAACCCACGCCGGTGGCGTGCGCGGCGGCTGGGACAATCTGCTCGCTGTAATCCCCGGGGGCTCCTCGATGCCGCTTATCCCCGCAGGTCCGGACCAGGCTGACAAGCTGCTCATGGATTTTGATGGGTGCCGCGAGCTCAAGTCGGCGCTGGGGACCGCCGCCGTGATCGTGATGGACAAAACTGCCGATATCGTTCGCGCGATGGCGCGCATCTCCTATTTCTACAAGCACGAAAGCTGCGGCCAGTGCACGCCATGCCGCGAAGGCATGGGCTGGATGTGGCGGGTGCTCACCCGCATGGCGGAAGGCAGAGCGCAGCGGCGCGAGATTGACATGCTCTGGGAGGTCACGACTCAGATCGAAGGCCACACGATCTGTGCCTTCGGCGATGGCGCCGCCTGGCCGGTGCAGGGCCTGCTGCGCCATTTCCGGCCCGAGATCGCGCGGCGGATCGATGAATATACGGCAAAGGCGGATCTCGAGCCGGTGCGAATTGCGGCTGAATAGCGGGGATTATGATTTGGTGCTCAGAATACTGAAAGAAATCCAGTCGACTCTGGCCGAGCATGGGCGAAGGTTCGAGCAAGTTGATCGGCGTTTCGACAGGATTGACCAGCGCCTCGATGAGATTCACGAGGGGGTGATCACTTCGCTGGGGCTTGCCGGCCATGCGCATGTGCGTCACCACACCATGCAAAAAGAGATCGACAACATCAAAAAGCGGCTCAAACGGTTGGAAGAGAAGGTGTGAGCAGGGTCCTATTGGGACCGTCGCATCGAAAGCAATTCTATGACCAAGCTCATCGTCGACGACAAGGAAATCGACGTCCCGCCGGAGTTTACGCTGCTCCAGGCCTGCGAGGCTGCGGGTGCGGAAATCCCGCGCTTCTGCTTTCACGAGCGGCTCTCGATTGCCGGCAACTGCCGCATGTGCCTGGTTGAACTCGTCGGCTCCCCCAAGCCGGTCGCATCCTGCGCCTGGGGAGTGCGCGATTGCCGGCCCGGTCCGCACGGCGAACCGCCCCAGGTCAAGACCCGCTCGCCAATGGTGCGCAAGGCGCGCCAGGGCGTCATGGAATTTCTCCTCATCAATCATCCGCTTGATTGCCCGATCTGCGATCAGGGCGGCGAATGCGATCTCCAGGACCAGGCGATGGCCTACGGCGTCGACTCGAGCCGTTACCAGGAGAACAAGCGCGCCGTCGAAGACAAATATCTGGGCGCATTGGTCAAGACCTCGATGAACCGGTGCATCCAGTGCACCCGGTGCGTGCGTTTCATGACCGAGGTCGCGGGCGTGCCCGAGCTTGGCGCGATAGGGCGCGGCGAGGACATGGAGATCACCAGCTATCTCGAACGGGCGATGACCTCCGAGCTGCAGGGCAATGTAGTCGACCTGTGCCCTGTGGGCGCCTTGACCGCGAAGCCCTATGCATTCGCGGCCCGGCCATGGGAGCTCGGCAAGACGGAATCGATCGACGTCATGGATGCCGTGGGGTCGGGGATCCGCATCGACAGCCGGGGGCGCGAGGTCATGCGCATCCTTCCGCGGATCAACGAGGACATAAACGAGGAATGGATTTCTGACAAAACGCGACACGTGGTCGATGGGCTGCGCACCCAGCGGCTCGATCAGCCCTATATCCGCGAGAATGGCGTGTTGCGGCCGACTTCGTGGACCGCTGCATTCAATGCGATCGCCGCGAGAGTCAAAGGTGTGGAGCGGAGGCGGATCGGCGCAATCGCCGGCGATCTTGCTGCGGTCGAGGAGATGTTCGCGCTCAAGGATCTGATCGCGCGGCTTGGAGGCGCGAATATCGATTGCCGCCAGGATGGCTCGGCGCTTGATCCAAGGTTCGGCCGGGCTTCCTACATTTTCAATCCGACCATCGCCGGCATTGAACAGGCCGACGCTCTGACCATCATCGGGTCGAATCCCCGTAAGGAAGCCACCGCTCTCAATGCGCGCATCCGCAAGCGCTGGCGCACCGGCAACTTGCGGATTGCGGTCATTGGTCCCCGGGCCGATCTGACCTACGACTACACTTATCTTGGTGCCGGCCCCGAGAGCCTCGCCCGGCTTGACGAGCAACCGAATACGGATTTGAAGCACCAGATCTGGCTCGTGGGCCAAGGTGCGCTCGCGCGAGCCGATGGACGCGCCATCCTCTCGCTTGCCGCAAAGGCGGCCTGCGCCGCCGGAGCTGTGAGGCCCGACTGGAACGGCTTTGCCGTTTTGCACACTGCGGCCGCGCGCGTCGGCGGGCTCGATATCGGGTTCGTGCCAGGGGCGAACGCGCTTTCAGCGGCCGCCATGGCGGAGAGAGGCGCGCTCGATATCCTGTTCCTCCTCGGTGCCGACGAGATCGAGATCGAGTCCGGGCCGTTCGTGATCTATATCGGCACCCATGGGGATCGTGGCGCGCACCGCGCCGACGTGATCCTGCCTGGCGCCGCCTATCCCGAGAAGTCCGCGATCTACGTCAACACCGAAGGCCGAGTGCAGATGGCAACCCGCGCCTCATTTCCGCCGGGCGAGGCGCGCGAAGATTGGGCCATCCTGCGCGCCCTCTCCGAGGTGCTCGGGCAAAGGCTGCCCTACGATTCGCTCGGCGCCTTGCGCCGGGCGTTGTTCAAAGCCCATCCGCATATGCAGCGGGCGGGCCAGATCGCAGCGGGCAGCCCATCGGATATCGAGGCGCTGGCGGCGCTCGGCGGCAGCACCGCAAAGGATGCGTTTATCCCGGCGATTGAGAACTATTACTTCACCAATCCAATTGCCCGTGCCTCTGCGATCATGGCCGAATGCTCGGTGATTGCGGAAGACGCTACTCCTCGAGTCGCGGCCGAATAATCCATGACTGAACTCTGGACCAACTACATCTGGCCGCTGATCATCATCGTGGCGGAGAGTGTGCTGCTGCTCGTCCTTCTTCTCGTAATCATCGCCTATGTACTTTACGCGGATCGCAAAATCTGGGCTGCGGTGCAGATCCGCCGGGGCCCCAACGTAGTCGGCCCCTGGGGGATCTTCCAATCGTTCGCTGATCTGATCAAGTTCGTGCTCAAGGAGCCGGTGATCCCCGCAGGAGCGAACAAAGGGGTCTATCTGCTCGCGCCGCTGGTCACTGCGGTACTGGCGTTATCGGCCTGGGCAGTCATCCCCGTCAGCAGTGGTTGGGTCATCGCCAATATCAATGTCGGTGTCCTTTATATCTTTGCGATCTCCTCGCTGATGGTCTACGGCGTCATCATGGCGGGGTGGTCGTCCAATTCCAAATATCCGTTTCTGGCGGCGCTGCGCTCCGCAGCCCAGATGGTCTCCTATGAGGTCTCGATCGGCTTCGTTTTCATAACCGTCCTGCTGCTCGCCGGCTCCCTCAATCTCTCAGCGATCGTGGAGGCGCAGAACGGGAGCTTGGGCCTGCTCAACTGGTTCTGGCTGCCCCTGTTGCCGATGTTCGTCGTGTTCTTCATCTCGGCGCTGGCAGAGACGAACCGGACCCCGTTCGATCTTGTCGAGGCTGAATCCGAGCTGGTGGCGGGCTTTGCCGTGGAATATTCCTCGACGCCATTCCTCCTGTTCTTTTTGGGCGAATACATCGCCATTGCGACCATGTGCGCGATGGGCACGATCCTGTTTCTCGGCGGCTGGCTATCGCCATTTCCGTTTCCGCCTTTTACCTGGATACCGGGGGTGATCTGGTTCATGCTCAAAGCGTTCTTCCTGTTCTTCCTGTTCGCTTTGGCAAAGGCTGTCTTTCCCCGCTATCGGTACGATCAGCTCATGCGATTGGGCTGGAAGGTTTTTCTCCCGACCACGATCGCCATGGTCGCAATCGTCGCCGCCTTCTTGCAATACACGGGAATTGCCGCGAAATGACGGAGCAGCGTGATGATCGACATTTCGCTTGCGGGCCTCATCGGCGCGATCGTCGGGATTGCGATCGCCGCCGTGGTGTATGGCACCGTAATCGATGTCGTCGAGCGGTGGCTCGCGGCGCATCGCGATCCTCAGGAGCATCGCGGCGAGGAGGTCGCCTTGCTGCGTCGTGGCGTGCTGGCGGTGGATATGCTTGTGTTCGCCAGTCTGGGTTACTGGATCGGATACCGGATCAGCGGCGGCTGAGGGGCCGAGGCTCGACCGGCGGCAGGCAAGAGGTTGCGGCATGAAGCTCGACCAGACAGCGCGAGCAATCTTCCTCAAGGAGTTGCTGCAGGCGTTCGTGCTTGCGATGCGCTATTTTTTCAAACCCAAGCCGACGCTGAACTATCCCTTCGAGAAGGGGCCGATCTCGCCGCGTTTTCGCGGCGAGCACGCCTTGCGCCGCTATCCCAACGGCGAGGAACGCTGCATCGCCTGCAAACTCTGTGAGGCGATCTGTCCCGCCCAGGCGATCACGATTGAAGCCGGGCCGCGCCGCAACGACGGCACCCGGCGCGCCACCCGCTACGATATCGACATGGTCAAATGCATCTATTGCGGCTTGTGCCAGGAAGCCTGTCCGGTCGATGCCATTGTCGAGGGCCCTAACTTCGAATTTGCCACGGAAACGCGAGAGGAACTCTACTACGACAAGGAGCGACTGCTTGCGAACGGCGACCGCTGGGAGCGCGAGATCGCCAAGAACATTGCGCTCGACGCGCCCTATCGGTGAACTCATGATCGTTGCGGCGATCTTCTTCTATCTTTTTGCCTGCGTGTGCGTGGCATCAGCCGTCATGGTCATTGCATCGAGAAATCCGGTGCATTCGGTGCTGTTCCTTATCCTCGCCTTCGTCAATGCGGCAGGGCTGTTCGTGCTGCTCGGGGCCGAGTTTCTGGCGATGATCCTTGTCGTCGTCTATGTCGGCGCAGTCGCGGTCCTGTTCCTGTTTGTGGTCATGATGCTCGACGTCGAATTCGGCGAGCTGCGACGAGGATTTCTGCGCTACCTCCCGGTCGGTGCGGTTGTGGGTGGTATTTTTCTTGCCGAACTTCTGCTGGTAGTCGTCGGCTGGGCCATAAATCCGCAAGTCTCGCAGACCATCGCCGCTCCGATACCACCCCTTTCCACCGCCACCAACACCGAGGCGCTTGGCCAGATACTCTATACGCGGTACGTGTATTACTTTCAGGCTGCGGGACTCATTCTCCTCGTCGCCATGATCGGCGCGATCGTGCTCACGCTGCGCCACAAGCTCAAGGTCAAGCGCCAGAGCATCGCCGAGCAGGTCGCGCGCACCAAGGCCGCCGCCATCGAAATCGTCAAGGTTCGGCCGGGGCAGGGGGTGTCGTGATTATCGGGCTCGGTCATTATCTCACCGTTGGCGCGATCTTGTTCACGCTGGGTATTTTCGGCATTTTTCTCAACCGGAAGAACGTGATCATCATCATGATGGCCATCGAATTGATTCTGCTTGCGGTGAACATCAATCTCGTTGCGTTTTCCGCCTTCCTCGGCGACCTCGTCGGGCAGGTCTACGCGCTGCTCGTGCTTACCGTTGCGGCAGCGGAAGCCGCGATCGGGCTCGCGATCCTGGTAATCTATTTCCGCAATCGCGGCACTATCGCAGTCGCAGACATCAATCTCATGAAGGGTTGAGGGGATGTACCAGGCCATCGTCTTTCTGCCGCTGATCGGCGCGATTATCGCCGGCCTGATCACGCTTGTCGGCGCTCGCGTCCGGCACCCGGGCGGCTCTCCGGCACCGGGGGCCGAAGATCATGCAGGCGGCCTGGTCACGGAGGATCAGGCGCGCGCGGCGCCGGCCGCGCACGGTGACGGTGCCGCGATCCGCCATGTCCACGATGAGCCGCTCGATGGCGCTCACTCCACGGCCGGGTCTCCGTTCGCGGAGTTGATCACGACGGTCCTGCTCTTCATTTCCATGATCCTCTCATGGATCGCCTTCGTTCACGTGGGCTTCGGCCAGGACGAACGCGTGCAGCTGGCGACATGGATGGCGGCCGGCGACCTCAAGGTGGACTGGGCGCTGCGCATCGATACGCTCACCGCAGTGATGCTCGTCGTGGTGACGACGATTTCCGCCTTCGTGCACCTCTATTCAATCGGATACATGGAGGATGATCCGCACCGGCCGCGGTTCTTCTGTTATCTGTCGCTGTTCACATTTGCCATGCTGGCGCTCTCGACAGCCGATAACCTCGTGCAGCTGTTCTTCGGTTGGGAAGGAGTCGGCTTGATGAGCTACCTGCTCATCGGCTTCTGGTACCAGAGGCCGACAGCCAATGCCGCCGCCATCAAGGCGTTCATCGTCAATCGCATCGGAGACTTCGGATTCGCACTCGGGATTTTCGCCGCCTACATGATGACGAACGCCATCGATTTCGGCACGCTATTCGCGCAGGCGCCGGGCCTCACCGGAAAGACCATCCATTTCCTCGCCTGGGATGCCGACGCGCTCACTGTGATTTGCCTCCTGTTATTCATGGGAGCGATGGGCAAATCGGCGCAGTTCCTGCTGCACACTTGGCTTCCTGATGCCATGGAAGGACCGACTCCGGTCTCGGCCCTGATCCATGCCGCCACCATGGTCACGGCCGGCGTCTTCATGGTGGCGCGATTGTCGCCGCTGTTCGAGCTTGCGCCGGCAGCGCAGACCTTTGTGGTGTTCATCGGCGCCACCACGACGTTCTTTGCCGCGAGCGTCGCTCTTGTTCAGAACGACATCAAGCGCATAGTCGCCTATTCGACCTGTTCCCAACTCGGCTACATGTTCGTCGCCATGGGCGTTGGCGCCTATTCGGTCGGCATGTTTCACCTCTTTACCCATGCGTTTTTCAAAGCCCTTCTTTTCCTCGGCTCGGGATCGGTGATCATGGCGATGCACCACGAGCAGGACATCCGCCGCATGGGCGGTCTCTGGAACAAAATGCCATTCACTTACGCCATGATGGTGGTCGGCACGCTGTCGCTGACTGGGTTTCCGTTCACAGCCGGCTATTTCTCCAAGGACGCCATCATCGAATCCGCTTTCACCACGGACAATCCGATGATGCCGTATGCGTTCGCCATGACGCTGGTCGCTGCGGCAATGACCTCGTTCTACGCGTGGCGGCTGATCCTGATCACCTTCCACGGTCGTCCGCGCGAGCGCGAACTCTATGATCATGCGACCGAGCGCGGCTGGGTCGTGCTGATCCCATTGGCGTTTCTGGGGGCCGGTTCGATCCTCGCCGGATTTCCGTTCGAGCATCTCTTCACCGGCCCCGGCGCCGACTCATTCTTCCGCGATTCCCTGAAATTTACGCAGGCCAATCGCCTGTTCGAGGAGGCCGAGCACCTTCCGTTCTGGATTTCAACCGCGCCCACGGTGATGATGCTGCTTGGCTTCATCGTTGCGTGGCTTTTCTACATCCGCAAACCCGAGCTGCCGGTCGAGCTCGCCCGCCAGCACGAGCCGCTTTACAAGTTCCTGCTTAACAAGTGGTATTTCGACGAGATCTACGATGCGCTGCTTGTGAAGCCTACGATCCGGCTTGGGCGGCTCCTATGGAAAGGCGGCGACGGCTGGCTCATCGACGGCTTCGGGCCTGACGGCGTCTCGGCGCGGGTCCTCGACGTGACCCGCAATGTCGTGCGGCTGCAGACCGGTTATCTTTATCACTACGCCTTCGCCATGCTGATCGGGGCCGCAGCATTCATCACCTGGTTTATCCTCTCAACAGCGGGTCCACGCTGATGCTGAGCTGGCCAATCATCTTCGTCATGCTCGTGCTGCCGCTCGCCGGCGCGCTGTTCATCATGCTCATGCACCGCGAGGAGAAGGCCGAGAAGGGCAACGCGCGCTGGATCGCGCTGTGGACGACCCTCATCACGTTCGCCCTCTCGCTGATCATGTTGTGGCGGTTCGACCCCGGCACGGCGGAATTCCAGTTTGTCGAAAACCATCCGTGGCTCGCTGGCGCGATCCATTATCACGTGGGCGTCGATGGCATTTCGCTGCCGTTTGTGGTCCTCACCGCCGGCCTGATGCCGGTATGCATAATCGCGAGCTGGGGCGCAATCCAGCGCCGCGTCAAGGAATACATGGTGGCTTTCCTCATCCTTGAGACCACCATGATCGGTACTTTCGCCTCCCTCGACTTGGTGCTGTTTTACTTGTTCTTCGAGGGCGGGCTCATTCCGATGTTCCTCATCATCGGCGTGTGGGGCGGGCCGCGGCGGGTCTATGCGAGCTTTAAATTCTTTCTCTACACCCTGCTCGGCTCGGTGCTGATGCTGCTCGCCATCTTGGCAATGTACTGGAACGCCGGCACCACCGACATCCCGATGCTGCTCAGCCACGGCTTTCCGGTGGGCCTGCAAAGATGGGCGTGGTTTGCGTTTCTCGCCTCGTTCGCCGTCAAGCTGCCGATGTGGCCGGTGCACACTTGGCTGCCTGATGCTCACGTCGAGGCGCCTACCGCCGGCTCAGTGATTCTCGCCGCCATCCTTCTAAAGATGGGCGGCTACGGTTTCCTGCGTTTCTCGCTGCCCATGTTCCCGATTGCATCGCAGGATTATGCACCGCTGATTTTTGCGCTCTCGGTAGTCGCCGTTGTCTACACTTCGCTGGTCGCCCTCGTGCAGGAGGATATGAAAAAACTGATTGCCTATTCGTCGGTCGCTCATATGGGCTTCGTGACCATGGGCATCTTTGCCGCGACGGCGCAGAGCATTGCCGGCGGCATTTTCCAGATGCTTTCTCACGGCGTTGTTTCCGCCGCGCTGTTCCTCAGCGTCGGCGTTGTCTATGACCGGATGCATACGCGGGAGATCGCCGCTTATGGCGGCCTCGTAAATCGGATGCCGCTCTATGCGGCGGCATTCATGGTGTTCACGCTTGCCAATGTAGGGCTGCCAGGCACGACTGGATTTATCGGCGAATTCCTGTCCCTGATCGGAACCTTCAAGGTGAATACCTGGGTTGCCACCTTTGCGACCCTTGGCACCATCGGATCGGCCGCCTACGCGCTATGGCTTTACCGCAAGGTCATATTCGGCGTGCTCGACAAGCCAAGCCTCGCGGCTATCAAGGACTTGGACTATCGCGAACTGATCACGCTCGGTCCGCTCGTGGTCCTGACCGTCGCGTTCGGCTTTTTTCCCAAACCGGTCCTTGACGTCTCCGCTACGGCGGTCTCGCAATTGATCCAGAACTACAATCAGGCAGTGTCGGCGGCCAAAACAGCCATGCTGGCTCACTGAGCCCGAAGCGCGCAAGGACCGCCGATGAACCAGATGCCTCAATGGCTCGATTTGCTGACCGTGCTGCCGGAACTCATCCTGGCG
Source organism: Xanthobacteraceae bacterium (assembly GCA_036557705.1). Lineage (GTDB taxonomy): Bacteria > Pseudomonadota > Alphaproteobacteria > Rhizobiales > Xanthobacteraceae > VAZQ01. The sequence goes on along the minus strand of DATBHB010000015.1, from coordinate 121,685 downwards.
CTCGGCGCCATGGCGCTGCTGATGACCGGCGCTTTCCGCGGTGAAGCAACTGCTCGCACGGTCAGCTGGCTTGCCATCCTGCTGCTGATTGCCGCCGGCGCCGTGGTGGTCCTGCTGCCGGGAGAGAGGCTTGTCGCATTTGGCGGCAGTTTCGTGGTCGATTCCTTTGCGCGATTTCTCAAACTGCTGGCGCTCGCAGGCTCGGCCTGCGCGATCCTGATGTCATTCGACTATCTCAAGGTCGAGAAGCAGGAAAAATTCGAATATCCAATCCTCATTCTTCTGTCCGCAACCGGCATGCTGATGCTGATCTCAGCCGCCGACCTGATCGCGCTTTATCTCGGCCTCGAACTCATGAGCCTCGCTCTCTACGTCGTGGCAGCGATCGATCGCGATTCCGTACGGTCGACCGAGGCAGGGCTGAAGTATTTCGTGCTCGGCGCGCTGTCTTCGGGAATGTTGCTGTACGGCGCTTCGCTCGTCTACGGTTTCACCGGGACCGTCAGCTTCGCCGGGATCGCCAAAGCCAGCGGGCAGGGCGGCATCGGCCTTGTATTCGGGCTTGTATTCCTGTTCGCGGGTTTCTGCTTCAAGGTTTCCGCCGTACCGTTCCACATGTGGACGCCGGACGTCTACGAAGGCGCTCCGACGCCGATCACGGCATTTTTTGCCGCCGCTCCAAAGGTCGCGGGAATTGCGATGTTCGTGCGTACCACGATCGTCGCGTTCCCGGTCATTCTGTCTCAATGGCAGCAGATCGTCATCTTCGTGGCCATTGCGTCGATGGCGCTCGGCTCGTTCGCCGCAATAGGCCAGCGGAATTTCAAACGGCTCATGGCCTATTCCTCGATTGGTCACATGGGTTTTGCGCTCATTGGGCTCGCTGCCGGGACCGCAGAAGGGGTGCAGGGCGTGCTTGTTTACATGGCGATCTACGTCGCCATGACGCTGGGAACGTTCGCATGTATCCTGGCGATGCGCCGCGACGACCGGTATGTCGAGGACATCCGCGATCTGTCAGGCCTGGCACGCACGAACCCGGTCATGGCCTTTTTTCTGGCCGTGCTGCTGTTCTCGCTTGCCGGAATCCCGCCGCTTGCCGGCTTCTTCGCGAAATTCTACGTCTTTCTCGCAGCCATCCAGGCCGGCCTTTTCGCGCTTGCCGTCATCGGCGTCGTCACCAGCGTGGTGGCTGCTTACTACTACCTCGCCATTGTCAAAATCATGTATATGGACGAGCCGGTGAGGCCGTTCGCCGCCATTCCGCTCGAACTCCAGGCAGTGCTCGGCGCCACGGGGCTTTTCAACATCCTTTTTTGGTTTTATCCAGGACCGCTGATCGAGGCGGCCAGCGCCGCGGCGAGGTCCCTGTTTTAATCGATGCGGCTTGATCCACGGGCAAGTGCGGCGGGTGTGCGTCTCATCTCGCACGAGCTTTTGCCATCGACCAATACCGAAGCGCTCGCGTTGGCAAGGAACGGCGAGCGCGGCCCGCTTTGGATAACGGCTGGGAGGCAGACTGCGGGCCGTGGGCGTCAAGGACGTAGCTGGGTTTCAGCCGCCGGCAATCTGTTTGCGAGTCTGCTGTTGACGGACCCTGCACCATCAGAGCACTGGCCCGAACTGCCGTTTGTGGCAGCACTCGCGGTGCATGACGCCGTGGTGGAGGTCGTCCCGAACCTTAAATCGCAGCTTGCGATCAAGTGGCCGAACGACCTGCTGGTCAAGGATGCGAAATTTGCGGGTATCCTGATCGAAGGTGAAACCGCGGAACCAGGAGCAGTCGCCATAGGAATCGGAATCAACTGCGCCAATCATCCTTCTGATGCGGATTTTCCGGCCACCGACTTGGCTGCCGCCGGCGCGCCGATTGCGCGGTCGGCCTTGTTTGCGGCGCTCTCAGCCAAGATGCTGGGTCGCTTGGCCCAATGGAATCGGGGCAATCACTTTGCCACAGTACGCGCCGACTGGCTCTCGCGGGCGGCGGGACTGGGACAGACGATCCGGATGCGCCACGCCGCCAACAGCGAGTTGGTCGGGACCTTTGAAACGATCGACGACATTGGCCGTCTCATATTGCTGCTTCCAGGGGGTCGCAGCCAAGCGATTGCCGCAGGCGACGTGGCGCAAGTCGTGTCCCCGCAAGCGACCGGGAGCCGGTGAGTCTCGATGCCGCGCGAGAGCGAGGAACTCGTCTTCGCCCCGCTTGGCGGGGTAGGCGAAATCGGCATGAATCTCGCCCTCTATGGATTGGGAAACGAGGAGTCTCGGCAATGGATTGCGGTCGATTTCGGGGTTTCATTTGCCGGGGATGATCTGCCCGGGATTGATCTCATTTTTCCGGATATCCGCTACCTGGTCGAAGAACGCCGCAATGTGCTCGGCATCGTGCTCACGCATGCGCATGAGGATCATTTCGGCGCGCTAATCGATCTATGGCCGCGCCTGAAACTGCCGATCTATGCCACGCCATTTACCGCCGCTCTGCTCGAAGCCAAACGGCAGGGCGAGCCCGGGGCTTCGGAGATTCCGGTCAACGTTGTTCCCCTCGATGGCCGCCTTGCTTTGGGACCTTTCGATATCGAGTTGGTCACCGTGGCACATTCCGTTCCGGAGTCGAACGGTCTGATCATCCGAACTCCACACGGCACGGTACTCCATACCGGCGACTGGAAAATCGATCCAACTCCTACTCTCGGAGCGCCGACCGATGAGGCCAAGCTCCGCCGGCTCGGCAATGAAGGGTGTCTCGCGCTGATCGGCGACTCGACCAATGCCGTGCGCGAGGGCCGCTCCCCCTCGGAAGCCGATGTCGCGAGATCGCTTTCCGAACTCATCAGGACGGCTCCCGGCCGCGTCGCGGTCACGACGTTTGCATCCCATGTAGCCCGCATCCGGGCCGTGGCGCGTGCGGCGGCAGGGTGCAACCGGGAAATCGTCGTGGTCGGCCGCGCCATGGAACGGGTTGTGCAGGTCGCGCGCGAAACCGGCCTTCTCGATGGCATCGCGGAGTTTCACCCGATCGACGCCTATGGGCGTTTTTTGCCCGAAAAGGTTTGCGCTCTCTGTACCGGGAGCCAGGGCGAGCCACGCTCTGCGCTCTCGCGCATCGCGCAGGAGGAACACCCCGAAGTCACCTTCGCACGGGGCGACCGGGTAATTTTTTCTTCGCGCGCCATTCCCGGCAACGAGAAAGCTGTCACGCGAGTGATCAACGGGCTCGTGGCTCAGGGGGTCGAGGTAATTACCGATCGCACCCATCTGGTTCATGTCTCGGGTCATCCGCGTCGCGGAGAGCTGGAAGACATGATCGGCTGGGTACGGCCCAACGTGCTGGTCCCGGTTCATGGCGAGCCGCTGCACATGGCCGAACACGCGGCGCTTGCGCGCCGCTGCGGGGTTGGGAAGGTGCTGCTGTGCCGGAATGGTGACGTGGTGCGGCTCGCCCCCGGGGAGCCGGGGATCGTCGATGAAATTCCGTCGGGCCGGGTCTACAAGGACGGCGGGCTCCTCGTCGATGCACAGCAGCGCACAGTCGCCGACCGACGCCGGCTCGGATTTGGCGGGATCGTTTCAGTCGCTTTGGCAGTCACACATCGCGGCGATCTCGTCGGTGAGCCGCTCATCGAGATCACGGGAATCCCGGAAACCGACATGGACGGAAATGCATTGGCGCGGCTCGCCTGCGATGCGCTGTTGGACGCCTTCGAATCCATGCCCCGTCCTCGCCGCCGCGACCCTGAGGCGCTCGCGGAATCCGCGCGGCGGGCTGTCCGGGCGGCGTTGGGCGCAGCATGGAGGAAGAAACCAACCTGCCATGTGCACGTGCTGACTGTGTAGGGAGTCAGTCGCGAATAGGGAATAGCGAATAGTGAGGTGCCTCTATCTTTACTATTCGCTATTCGCTACTCACTATTCGCTACTCAGTATTTGCTACTCAGTATCTGCCATGATCGGCCGACTCAATCACGTCGCCATTGCCGTGCGCGACCTCGCGGCCGCGACACGGGTCTACCGTGACCTGCTCGGCGCAGTGGTGTCGCAACCGGTGCCGCAGCCGGAGCACGGGGTGATGACAGCTTTCATCACGCTTCCGAACACCAAGATCGAATTGATCGCGCCCCTGGGCGAGGAATCGCCGATCGCAAAATTCGTCGAACGCAATCCGGACGGCGCCATTCATCACGTCTGCTATGAGGTCGCCGATATCGAGGCTGCTCGCGACCAATTGACGCGCTTAGGCGCGCGTGTGCTCGGCGCTGGGGAGCCTAAAATCGGCGCCCACGGTAAGCGCGTGCTGTTCCTGCATCCCAGGGACTTTTGCGGCACGCTCATCGAACTGGAACAGGCATGACCTTTCACTTTGCTTCGGTACGCAATTCATGTCGCTGACAACGGCGCTCGCGATCTATTTCATCATCTGGTGGACCGTGCTTTTCGCAGTGCTGCCCTGGGGTGTGCGCAGTCAGGTTGAGAGTGGGACCGTCGTTGCGGGAACGGACCCAGGCGCGCCCGCCATTCCGCAGCTGTGGGTGAAGCTTGGGTGGACGACGCTCGTCTCCACCGTCATTTTTGCTCTCTGCGCACTGACTTACGACTACCGGCTCGTAACCCTCGACGGCCTCGCTCGGCTGCTCGGCTTCGGCCCCTGACCCGTAGGGTGGGCAAAATCGCTTGTGAGGTCCTCGCCTAATCCTCGGTTGAAAGGGCGATTTTGCCCACGCGGTCGACGCCTGCGAATCGTGACGACGTGGGCACGGCGCGGGAAAGCTTGTGGCCTCCGCGAGGCTTTTGGCGCGCCTTTGCCCACCCTACGTCACTACCGGATAGGTTTCGGCCGATGATGCAAAAAAATGAGCAGGGCCCGAGGCCCTGCTCCCGTGGGTTGTAGCCCGCTGTTTTCGGCCCTGCGACGCCATCCGCCGCAGCGCCGTGGCCCGTATCGGCCCCGAGGCTTGATCCTCCCAGACTTGGACCGCATGGCGCAGCAAAGGGTCGGAGACCAAGCTGAACCAGCGCACGCGCTTTAAGCAAATTCCGCAGCTTTTGTCACCACCCCATCGAATACCCGCGGCGGTTTATTTTCACAGTTCCCACGTGACCTCCTGGCGTCCGCCGAAAATCAATCAGCCTCGGAAGGTATTGGAAGCCCTTGTGTTTCGCTGCGCGATCCGGTTTCAGTCTTCGTGCACCGCCCTCGATTCCAACCTTCTTCTCGAAATCCGGCCATGCGGCTATCGCGATATTTCCTGCCTATTCTCCGCGAAACCCCAAAAGAGGCGGAGGTCGTCTCTCATCGCCTCATGCTGCGCGCCGGGATGCTGCGCCAGGAAGCGGCGGGCATTTACGCGTTTTTGCCGCTGGGGCTGCGCGTTCTCGACAAAATCTGCCGAATCGTTCGCGAAGAGCAGAATCGCTCGGGCGCCATCGAAATGCTGATGCCGACGATCCAGCCGGCTGAACTGTGGCGCGAAAGCAGTCGTTACGAGGACTACGGCAAGGAGATGCTGCGGATCAACGACCGTCACGACCGCGATATGCTCTATGGCCCAACCAACGAGGAGATGATCACGGAAATTTTTCGCGCCTACGTTCGTTCGTACAAAGAGCTGCCCCTCAATCTCTATCACATCCAATGGAAGTTCCGCGATGAAGTGCGCCCGCGGTTCGGGCTGATGCGCGGGCGCGAATTTCTGATGAAGGATGCGTATTCGTTCGACCTGAACCACGCCGGCGCCACTCATTCCTACAACAAGATGTTCGTAGCCTATCTACGAACCTTTGCGCGCCTGGGGCTTAAATCGATTCCCATGGTCGCAGAAAGCGGACCGATCGGCGGCAATCAATCGCATGAGTTCATTATCCTGGCGGACACCGGCGAGAGTGAGGTTTTCTGTCACCGCGACTACCTGGACTTCGAAGTCCCGGGTGAGGATGTGAATTTCGACGATGTGGAGGCCCTGCAGCGGATCGTGGATCGATGGACTTCACTCTACGCCGCCACATCGGAGAAGCACGAACCTGAGGCCTTCGCGAAACTGCCGCCCGACAAACAGGTCAGCGCCCGAGGGATCGAGGTCGGCCACATCTTCTATTTCGGCACCAAATACTCGAAACCGATGAAGGCGGTCGTTTCCGGCCCGGACGGTGCGGAGCACACCGTCCATATGGGATCCTACGGGATTGGCCCGAGCCGGCTGGTTGCCGCGATTATCGAGGCATTCCACGACGATGCCGGGATCAAATGGCCCGAACCGGTCGCGCCGTTCAAGGTCATGATCCTCAACCTCAAGCAGGGTGGGGCAGAAACGGATGGCGCCTGCGAAGAACTTTATCGCGCATTTTCGGCCAAGGGCATTGAAGCGCTCTACGACGACACGGAGCAGCGGCCCGGTGCCAAATTCGCGACCGCCGATCTCATCGGCGTCCCCTGGCAGGTGCTGGTCGGACCACGCGGGCTCGCCGAGGGCAAAGTGGAGGTCAAGCGACGCGCCGACGGCAGCCGTGAGTTGATGAGCCCGGCCGATGCGGTTGTGCGGCTTGGCAAATGAACTGACCCAAACCCTGGGTTACGGCAAGTTGGCCACGAAGCCTACTTTGTTCGGCGTTTGACACTTGATTTTTCTGTGTATACGAATAAATGATGAACGTAAGCTGGAATGTATGAATGGGACGAAGACAAGTGCATCCAAAACCGGAGAAAGCACGGGATTGATTTTCGATCGGCTGAGCAATTCGAATGGGAGACTGCATTCGTTGTGGTGGATGACCGTGCTGAGTACGGCGAGTTGCGCGAAATTGCCTATGGGTTTATCGGCGACAGGATTCATGCGCTGACTTTTACCCGACGAGGCGCCAACGTTCGGATTATCAGCTTGCGCAAAGCATCGAGGCGAGAGATCAGAGCATATGTCGAAGCAAGAACGTGACCTGATGAAGGCGGCGCACGAACGGGCAAAGCGCGCGCTTGCGACAATGTCTCACGAGGAGAACGCAGCGATCATCAAGGCGGCGGCAGCTGATCCCGACGCGCGGGAGGCGACAGACGAGATGCTCTCGCGGATACGACCCGCGATCGAGGTTGCTCCGCAGATTGTGCGTCGAGCCCGCGGGCAACGCGGGCCACAGAAATCCCGGCCGGTAAAGGTCGCAATCTCGTTGAGGTTGGATCCGGACGTGCTCGATTATTTCCGCCGACGAGGGCCGGGCTGGCAGCGACGTATGAACGCCGCGCTGCGTACGGCGGCGAGGCTTCCGCCGAAATCCCGTGCCGCCGGTATCCGGCGCAAGTCGGCCAAGCAATAGAAGGCCACCTCGGAATTGATTATGGCTGTGACCTGTCGCCGTCTCCCGCTAGCGTAGCGGCCAGCGAGAATGAAGGCGCGGCTTGCCGATCTCGGTGGTGATGCGCTCGCGCTCTCGCCCGCCGACTTTGGAAGGCGCCTTGCGTTGCACATGGCTGAGATCAATGAGGCCGCGGGAACAGAGCGCCGCATGCGCTCGCCGTCACGGCCGAGCCGGATACGTAGCCGAGGTGCTTCGAAGTCGCGGAGCCAAATCGATAGGAGGCGGACGGGACCGCAGCAAGCGGTGCTTTCGGTTTGACACTCCGGCGAAAAGGCGTTTCCTGGCGATAAGTCGGCCCTGGAAATCATTGATTCCGCTTAATTCTGTGCGTTTTGGCCACTTTGGAGCCCCAAACGGCTAGAATCATGGGAAGCTGGGCCGGAGGGCTCAGGGCAGCGGAGCGGGTAGGGCAGGGGAACTTCGATTCATGGCTGAACCCATCGGAACCCACGCCTTCGCGCCGTTCGAATGGATGCTGTCGCTGCGTTACCTGCGGGCGCGGCGCAAGGAAGGATTCATCTCGGTCATCGCGGGATTTTCGTTCCTCGGCATCATGTTGGGCGTCGCAACGCTCATCATCGTGATGGCGGTGATGAACGGCTTCCGCAAGGAGTTGCTCAGCAAGATTCTCGGCCTCAACGGTCATTTGCTGGTGCAGCCGCTCGAACAGCCGCTGACCGACTGGGAGATGGTCGCCGAGCGGATTTCGAAGGTGCCCGGCGTGCGGCTTGCGGCTCCGATCGTGGAGGGCCAGGCCCTCGCCTCCTCGCCGTTTAGTTCCGCTGGCGTGCTGGTACGCGGCATTCGCGGAGCCGATCTCGCCGCGCTGCCCTCGATCGGCAACAACATCAAGCAGGGCTCGCTCGATGGCTTCGATGAAGGCCAAGGCGTCACCATCGGGCGGCGACTGGCCGAGCAGCTGTCGCTGCGCATGGGCGACAATCTCACTTTGGTCGCGCCGAAGGGCGCAGTGACACCGATGGGGACAACGCCGCGGATCAAGTCCTACCGGATCGCGGCGATTTTCGAAATCGGCATGTCCGAATACGACGCCTCGTTCGTATTCATGCCGCTCCCCGAAGCGCAGGCTTATTTCAACCGCGCCGGCGACGTGAGCGCCATCGAAGTCTACACCGACGATCCCGACAGGATCGATCGCTACCGCAGTCTGGTGACCTATGCAGCCGGCCGGCCGATCTTCACGATCGACTGGCGCCAGCGCAACGCGACCTTTTTCAATGCGCTCCAGGTCGAGCGCAACGTTATGTTTCTGATCCTCACGCTTATCGTGCTGGTGGCGGCGCTTAACATCGTGTCGGGCCTGATCATGCTGGTAAAGGACAAAGGGCCGGACATCGCGATTCTTCGTACCATGGGAGCGTCACAAAGCGCGATATTGCGCATTTTCCTTATTACCGGTGCCTCGATCGGGGTCGTCGGCACGTTCGTCGGGCTTCTGATCGGTACCTTGATCTGCCTGAACATCGAGTTGATCCGGCAATTCCTCTCGTGGGTGACCAGCACCGAACTGTTTTCTCCCGAACTCTATTTTCTTTCGCGATTGCCGGCCGATATGGATTTCAAAGAAACGACTGCAGTCGTGGTGATGGCGCTCGCGCTCTCGCTGCTGGCGACGCTCTATCCGTCCTGGCGCGCGGCGCGTCTCGATCCGGTCGAGGCGCTGCGCTATGAATGAGATGGTCAGAGCGGCCGGAACCAGGAATGCAGTCGCCGATCCAAGCCGCGAAGCCAATGGGCCGCTGCTTTATCTCAAAGGCATCAACCGCCGTTACGGTCAGGGCGAAACTACGCTGGAGATTCTCAAGGGTGCCGAGCTGGCACTTTGGGCCGGCCAGTCGATCGCGCTGGTCGCTCCCTCCGGAGCCGGCAAATCGACGCTCCTCCATATTGCCGGACTGCTCGAAAATCCTGATGCGGGCGAGGTTTATGTGGACACGGTCGCGACCTCGCGGCTATCGGATTCCGAGCGCACCCGCATCCGTCGCGTGGAAATCGGCTTTGTCTATCAGTTCCATCATCTGCTGCCGGAATTCTCCGCCGTCGAGAACGTGATTCTGCCGCAGATGATCCGCGGGCTTCAACGCAAGGAGGCGCAGCGGCGTGCGGTTGAGCTTTTGAGCTATCTTGGGCTGAGCAACCGACTCACCCATCGACCGGCAGAACTGTCCGGCGGCGAGCAGCAGCGGGTCGCGCTCGCCCGCGCTGTCGCCAATGCGCCGCGCATCCTTCTCGCCGATGAGCCCACCGGAAATCTCGATCCACGCACTGCCGAGCATGTCTTCCAGGCGCTGACGCAGCTGGTCCAGGCGTCGAGCTTGGCCGTGATCGTGGCCACCCACAACATGGAGATTGCCGCCCGCATGGACCGCCGCGTCACGCTGCGCGAAGGCAGGGTGGTGGAATTGGCGTAGGCGCCCTGATCGAGTTTTGGAATTTGCTTGACTGAGAACAAAACAAGAACTACGATCCCCGACCTTTGTGAGCGGGCGATCCTATGTTTCTCCCTGGCTTCGGACGAGATGTGATACGTCGCCGCGATGGTCGACACGCGCACACGAGAGCAGCGCCGCCGCATCATGCAAAGCGTCGGCCAGAAAAATACGGGCCCGGAAATGGCCGTCCGACGCTTGGCCCATCGGCTGGGTTTTCGATATCGGCTTTACCGACGAGACTTGCCGGGCAGCCCCGATCTGACCTTTCCGGCTCGACGGAAGGTTATTTTCGTGCACGGGTGCTTTTGGCATGGTCACGGGTGCCAAAAAGGCAGACTACCGAAAAGCCGGCGGGACTATTGGCAGCCGAAGATCAACAGCAACCAAGAACGGGACAGTCAAGCTATCGAGAAACTGATCGCGGCTGGTTGGGAGGTACTGGTGGTATGGCAGTGCGAGACCCGCGATCCGGTCGCACTTGCAGCGCGGCTCCGAAATTTTCTTCGAATACCTGGAAAATCCGATCGACAGTCCAGATCGGTCGCACTAAACTCCAACTGATTCGGTGCTGAGGGGGGACGAGCGGTGCGCCCGGTCGGGGTAGACTTGTTCGCTGGCGCTGGCGGCATGAGCCTTGGATTCGAACAGGCCGGCTTTGACGTAGTCGCTGCGGTCGAGATCGATCCCATCCATTGCGCAGTGCACAAATTCAATTTCCCGAACTGTGCTATAGTCCCCCGCTCTGTCGTCAAGCTGACCGCCAAGGAGATTCGGAAGGTCTGCGGTGTGTCGGGGCGGATCGAATGCGTGTTTGGCGGTCCGCCGTGCCAGGGGTTTTCTCTGATCGGTCATCGAGCTCTCGAAGACCCGCGCAATTCTTTGGTTCTGGATTTCGTTCGATTGGTAGCGGAGCTGGAAGCGCGAACGTTCGTGTTCGAAAATGTTAAAGGCCTAACTGTGGGACGGCACAGAGCCTTTCTCGAGGAACTGGTGCAGGCATTCGATGCGGCAGGCTACGCGGTGCGTATCCCATGGCGAATTTGCGACGCAGCATCATTCCGCGTTCCACAACGACGCGAGCGCCTTATATTGTTAGGATCGAAAAAAGGCACGCCCTTGCCCGAGTATCCCGATCCGATTACGTCGCCGGCCGACGAAGGGCGGTTGGATTTACCCCGAGGGCCTACATGCCACGATGCACTGCGCGATCTGCCGGATGCAGACGAATACGTCGCCCTTTGGGAAGGGGACGTGGTTCGATCACTAAAGTGGGGAGCTCCAAGCGCCTACGCGCGCGAACTGAGAGCACTTTCCAATGATACATGGCACTTCGGTTACGTGCGCGATTGGGACCCTTCCCTGCTCACCTCTTCTTGGCGGACCGATCATACTCCGATCTCGCGGCGGCGGTTTGTCGAAACCGCGCCGGGCACGGTCGAGCCCATATCGAGGTTTTTCAAGCTACCGGCTAACGGCGTGTCGAATACATTAAGAGCCGGTACGGACGGCTCGCGGGGCGCTTTCACCAGTCCTCGTCCTATTCACTATAAATATCCGCGCTGCGTGACGGTCAGGGAAATGGCCCGGCTTCACGGCTTTCCAGACTGGTTTCGATTTCACGCGACCAAGTGGCACGGAGCACGGCAAATCGGTAACGCAGTAGCGCCGCCGCTCGCACGAGCCGTTGCCTTCCAAATAGCCAGAGCGCTCGGGATCGCCCCAATTCGCCCGCGCAAAATTATTTCACTTGGCGACCCGAACTTGCTCTATATGGAAACTGCGGAAGCGGCCCGCCACTTTCACGTCCCTCCGCCGGCTACGCGCCGGGACCGCAAGAGTGGCGCTCGCAAGAGGTCACAATCCGAAACGGAGGCCGCAAGGCTTCTCGCATTGAGCGAGCTTCGTGGCTAAATCTCACAACGTAAACCGCTACAAACGGTTGATCGAAAAAGTATTTTTCGATCACTACAAAAAGGGCGCGGAGGACTTTGAGTTCGATCGGGACGAGTTAATCGATGCCGCTAAGACATTAGGGTTTGCGACTGTTAAGAATGTTGGAGATGTGATTTACGCGTTTCGATATAGACAGCAATTGCCGGCCAAAATCCTTGCGACCCAGCCGAAGGACAAATATTGGCTTATACTTGGTGCCGGAGACGCTCGGTATCGATTCCGATTAAGCACTCTCGCCGTCGTTCGCCCGACGCTAGGCTTGGCGCTCCGCAAAATACCTGATGCGACGCCGGAAATCATTGCCCATTATGCATTCACGGATGAACAGGCTCTGTTGGGGAAAATTCGTTACAATCGCCTGATCGATGTGTTCTTAGGCATTACAGCATATTCTCTCCAAAGTCATCTTCGAACCAGAATTACTAACTATGGACAAATCGAAATTGACGAGCTTTATGTTGGGATAGACGCGCGAGCTGCTCAGTACGTCGTGCCTGTACAAGCAAAGGGCGGTAAAGATACTCTCGGCGTAATCCAAACAATTCAAGACACGGCGTTCTGCCAGGCCGAGTCTCGCTACGCCAACTCAATAGCGCGCCCGGTCTCGGCGCAATTTATGCAAAACGATACAATCGCGCTTTTCGAACTTCATTTTGACGGTGACGACGTTTCGATCATTCAAGAGCGGCATTACCGATTGGTCGAATCTAGCTCGATTTCCGGTAAGGAGCTCAAAGCGTATCAGAAAGACAGGTTTTAGGAGGCTTTGCTGATCGTGGTTGTTGCGCTAGGAGTACTGCAGGGAGAAGCTCATATGTGTCGCGTTGTACTCGGCACATTCCTGCTCGCAGCGATGATCGTGGCCGCCTGCTCGGCCACGCAGGCCCATGATCTGGCGAAATACCCCGACTGGAAGGGCGCATGGGTGCGGATCGACGGCCTTGCCGGCGGTTCCTTCGATCCGAGCAAGCGGCCGGGTCGCGCACAACAGCCGCCGCTGACGGCCGAGTATCACGCGGGGCGACTGGATAGATGAGGACGGGGACGGCCGCTATGACGTGCTCGAAGTCGAGACTCGCGGCTTGAAGGGCCCCCGCATTTTCGATCCCAGCGGCATTCCCCTGCACCAGGACAACCAGACGGTGACCAAGGAACGGATTTACCTCGATAAGCGCGATCCTGACGTGCTGCGCGACGAGCTCACCACGTTCGACCACGCTCTGTCGCAGCCTTGGACCGTGATCAGGGGCTATCAACGCGACCGCAACCCGGTCTGGATCGAGGATCACTGCGGGGATAACCTCTATGTTTTCATTCGAGGCGAGAGTTATCTCAAAAGCGCGGATGGCTCGCTGATGCCTACTCGAAAGGACCAGCCGCCTCCGGACCTGAGGAATTTCGACCAGACCCCGCGGTGACCAGTGCGGCGAGCCTCTGTTACAGGATAGCCTCGATGCCCTTACGCCGGATGACGTTGAGCAGGACAAGGGCCGGACCGGTTGGGCGCTTGGCTCCGCGTTCCAGTTGCGACATGTAGCCGACCGTCAAATTCAGATACCGTGCAAAGACTGCCTGGCTCATATGGGCGCGCTCGCGCATTGCGCGAATTTGCTCGCCTGAAATCGGCGCCGGCGGCTCCGGAACGTGCCCCAGGTGACGCAGCGTGATTTTCTTATAGGCCGCATCGTCCATTAGTTAGGCCACTCGCGTGCATGTCCCTTGCCGTTTAGAGCAGTTCCCGGGTCAAGCGCACGCTGTCCCTGCGGGAACCCTGGGCTTTGTTATAAACATCGTGGCTACGGGGGGGCCATCCGGGCCAGAATCTACTTGACGTTAGAACATAAAGTGAACTATGTTCTCGTTCTGTTCCACAAGGAAGCCGGCCCATGTCCTTCCGCACCATTATTGAGGAAGCCGCAGCTCTCGCCTCCATCACGCTGTTTCTCGGAACGCTCGCGATCTGGGCGCAGGTGATCGCCACTCTTTGATTGACCCGAGCCGTGCTTCTCGCGGGCGAGGACGGCGCGCGCCTCCGCTCGGCGCGGGTCCACGCCGGCTGGGGATAACGCCGAAGAGACCGCCGCATTCGCGCGCCGCGGTGGACAGAGCCAGGCGCGAGCCGCACGATCTCCCTGAGATTCGCGGGGGTGCTGATGACGGATCCGGGCTTTGTCCACCTGCACGTTCATTCCTCCTATTCGCTCCTCGAAGGGGCGCTGACCATCGCGCGCTTGGCCGAACTCGCGAAGGCGGATCGTCAGCCTGCGCTGGCGCTCACCGACACCGGCAACATGTTCGGGATCCTCGAATTCTCCGAAAAAATGGCGTCCGCCGGCATCCAACCGATCATCGGCTGTGCGATCGCGGTCGATTTCGAGGACCACGAGGCACGCCCGGGTGCGCCGCCAGCCGAGCCCCCGCGCATCGTGCTCCTGGCGGCTTCGGAAGCCGGCTACCGCAGCCTGATGCGGCTCAATTCCCGCGCGTTCCTCGAAACCGCCCCGACCGAATCGCCCCACATCAAGGTGCCTTGGCTCGACGGTGAAACGGAGGGAATGATCGCGCTCACCGGCGGGCCGCGCGGGCCACTCGACGCCGCGATTGTCGCCGGTCAAGCCAACCTCGCAGCCTCGCGCTGCGAACGGCTCGCTCAATTTTTCAGTGACCGCCTCTATGTCGAATTGCAGCGACACGGCTCTCCAGCCGAGCGCGCCGCCGAAGCCGCCCTGGTCGAACTCGCCTATGCGCATGCGCTTCCGCTCGTCGCCACCAATGAGCCGTTCTTCGCGACGGCCGACGATTATGATGCGCACGATGCCTTGCTGTGCATCGCCGAAGGAAAACTCGTCGCAGAGCCCGATCGGCGCCAGCTCACGCTCGAGCATCGCTTCAAGACGCGTGCCGAGATGGCTGCGCTCTTCGCCGATCTGCCGGAGGCTCTTGCTTCGACGATCGAAGTTGCGCGGCGCTGCGCGTTTCGGCCGAAAACAAGAGGCCCAATTCTGCCCCGCTTTTCCGTGGGGGACGAGGACGCTCCGGTGGACGAGGCCGCGGAGTTGCGCCGCCAGGCCGAGGCGGGATTGCAGCGGCGTCTCGCGGCTCACGGTCTTGCGCCCGGCCGAACCGAGGCGGATTACCGCGAACGGCTGACCTACGAGGTCGGCGTCATCGAGAAGATGAAATATCCCGGCTATTTCCTGATCGTCGCCGATTTCATCCAGTGGGCGAAATCGAAAGGAATTCCAGTGGGGCCGGGTCGCGGCTCAGGCGCCGGATCGCTCGTTGCCTATGCCCTGACCATTACCGATCTCGACCCGATCCGGTTCGATCTTCTGTTCGAGCGCTTTCTCAATCCGGACCGCGTATCGATGCCCGATTTCGATATCGACTTTTGTCAGGATCGCCGTGACGAAGTCATCAGATACGTACAGGAGCGCTATGGCCGTGAGCAGGTCGCTCAGATCATCACTTTCGGTACGCTGCAGGCGCGAGGCGTGCTGCGCGACGTGGGCCGCGTACTGCAAATGCCCTATGGACAGGTAGACAAACTCTGCAAGCTCGTGCCGCAGAATCCGGCGAACCCGATTTCGCTCAAGCGCGCCATCGACGACGAGCCGCGCCTGCAGGCGGCCCGGGACGGCGATCCGGTCGTGCGGCGCGCCTTCGACATCGCCCAGAAGCTCGAAGGGCTGCATCGCCATGCTTCGACGCATGCGGCCGGGATCGTGATCGGCGACCGACCACTCGATGAACTGGTCCCGCTCTACCGCGATCCGAAATCGATGATGCCGGTGACCCAGTTCAACATGAAATGGGTCGAACTGGCGGGGCTGGTGAAATTCGACTTCCTCGGGCTCAAGACCCTGACGGTGCTTGCGACGGCCGTGCGCCTCGTGCGCAAGCGCGGCGTCGAGATCGATCTGCTGCGCATTCCCCTCGATGACGCGAAGACTTTCGAAACGCTGGCTCGCGGCGAAACTGTCGGCGTGTTCCAGGTGGAAAGTCAGGGCATGCGGCGCGCCCTCGTCGACATGCGCCCGGACCGTTTCGAGGATCTCATCGCGCTGGTTGCGCTCTACCGGCCGGGACCGATGGCGAATATTCCGACCTATTGCGCGCGCAAGCTCGGTCGGGAAATTATCGATTATCTGCACCCCAAGCTCGAGCCAATTCTCGCTGCCACCTACGGCATCATCACCTATCAGGAACAGGTGCAGCAGATCGCGCGCGATCTTGCCGGCTTTTCGCTCGCCGAGGCCGACCTGCTGCGCCGGGCCATGGGCAAGAAGATCAAATCGGAAATGGCGGCGCAGCGCGGCCGCTTCCTCTCCGGCGCCGTCGAACGCGGCGTCGATGAAGCGGTGGCGGTCATGATCTTCGACGCCTGCGCCAAGTTCGCCGAATACGGCTTCAACAAGTCACACTCGGCGCCGTATGCGCTGCTGACCTATCAAACTGCATACATGAAGGCGAACTATCCGGTCGAGTTTATGGCTGCCTCGATGACGCTCGACATGGGCGACACCGACAAGCTCGCTGAGTTCCGCAGCGAAGCGCAGCGGCTCGGCATCGAAGTAGTCCCGCCGTCGATCAACCGTTCGGGGTCTGCCTTCGACGTCGATGGGCCCGCCATCCATTATGCGCTTGCTGCGCTGAAGGGCGTTGGGGCGCAGGCTGTCGAGACGATTGTTGCGACGCGCGACGAGCGTCCATTCGCCGATCTGTCCGATTTCGCCGGCAGGATCAACCCGCGCGCCGTCAACAAGCGCGTGCTGGAGAGCCTCGCGGCTGCCGGCGCGTTCGATGAGATCGAGCCAAACCGTGCCCTCGCTTCTGCAGCCGTGGATACGATCCTCGCGGTAGCGCAGCGCGAGCACGATACGGTCGAGAGCGGCGCACTCCAGTTCTCCTTCGGCGAGATTGCCAAGAGGGACTCGATGAGATTACCGAAAGCCGAACCATGGCTGCCGGCGGAACGGCTCCAGCGCGAGTTCGATGCAGTCGGTTTCTTCCTCTCCGGCCATCCGCTCGACGATTACATGCCGGCGCTCAAGCGGCTCAAGGTGCAGTCCTGGGCGGAATTCGCACGCGCCGTCAAAGCAGGAGCAAGCGCCGGACGTGTCGCCGGCACGGTAGTGGCGCGCATGGAGCGGCGCACCCGCACCGGCAGCAAGATGGGAATCGTCGGCCTCTCCGACCCGTCGGGTCATTATGAGGCTGTGCTGTTTGCCGAAGGGCTGCAGCAGTTCCGCGACTTGCTCGAACCCGGCAGCGCCGTGCTGGTAACGCTCTCAGCGGAGTTGCAGGGCGACGAGGTGCGCGCCCGCATCCAGAATGTCGAGCCGCTCGATGAGGCTGCCGCCAAATTGCAGAAGGGCCTGCGCCTGTTCCTGCGCACCGAATCGCCGTTGGAAAGCATTGCAAAGCGCCTCCAGCCGATCCTGCTTCGCCATGCCCAAGGAGCGGCTAACGGAGGATCAAGGCAGCCGGGGCAAGTCAATGGCGAGGGCGAGGTCTCGATGGTGCTGATACTCAAAGAGGGCGCAGAGGTCGAAGTAAAGCTTCCGGGCCGATTCAAAGTATCCCCGCAGATCGCCGGCGCGCTCAAGGCAATTCCAGACGTGGTGGCGGTCGAGGCGCTGTAGGAGACGCCATTAGGTGGGTTAATGGCCTCCTCCGCAGCCATGTCCCCCGCACCCGCTTCCACCTCCATGTCCTCCGCAGCTGCCTCCGCCACCGCATGAAGGACCGGAACGATTAAGAAAGCGCCTTGCTCCTACGGGGATCAAATTATCAATTGCGGCAAGCGATGCAACCGTCGGCACGCGCCATGATGAACCGTCTGTGGCGGCCTGCCGTCCGAATGTACGATAATATGCCCACGCGGTGCGAAGCTTTGCATCGATCTCACCGATTGGCCTTTTCGAGATTGACGGATCGTGATGGATAAAACGTCTGAAAAGGCGCTGACAATCAGCCGCATACTGTTCTGTATGCAAGATATGTTCATGCCAGAATAGGTCAAGGTCATCGCACCATGGCGTCAGCGTTTGCTTTGGACAAAGCATCAGTAAATAGAGGAACTTGCGATATTCAGCTTCGGCACTTCTTACACGATCGGAGGACCAACCATGTCGCTCGGCGGCAGACTCCGCGACTGCTGAAAGATTCAATGCGTCAACTTTTTCGCGTTTCTTTCCGAACATCTACCATCGCCGGAGGTTTTGGCGGTCAGCCCAGACTACAACACGTATCAGGTGTGTCACGCTACGGTATTGGCACCGGTCCAGTTCAGCCGCCGTGAATGCCGGCGGCCTTTATCGGGGCAGCCCACTTTGCGATCTCGCTCTCCAAAAACTGCTGAAGATATTCCGGTGACCGCCGGCGCCGCCAACATTCTCGATGACGACCTGGACTCGGAGCGCCTCAGAGAGGCCCGGTTGAAGGATTCTCCCCAATACATCGAGCGCGCCGCCGGGTGCGAATGGGATGACCATCGTCACCGGCCGTACCGGCCAGTCCTGCGCAGCAGCGAGTCTTGCGGGAACCACTCCTACCACGCAAAGGCAGATGAGCGGAAAAAACATCTTTGGCACGTTTATCTCCTGAGATTGGACTCTCAATAGGGATGCGAACGCGATCCGCCGGGTGGTGAGGAGGCGCGCGCGCATTCGATTTCGCGCCTGCGCTCGCGCGGGAATAAGGGGGTTCGCCATCTCGAACCATGAGGGCGGCCCGTCATCGGCCACCTCATTCCTTTGAGACGCATTGTACAGTTGGCAAGTGCCGACTGTACAATGCTCCTCAGAACGGGGTGGGTACAGGCGTTTGCAGCCCGAGGATCGCCAGCTCCCGTCTCAGCGGCGTTCTGGCGCCGGACTGAATCAAACCAGCAAGATCAACTTCCTTTATGCCATTTGGCTCGACATCAGCAATCAGGGCGGACTATCATTGGTCTTGAGCAGCCGATCTTATGGAAGAGAGGAAAGCTGCATGGCCTCGATAGAGAAATTCAACGACCATTGCTGGAAAGACGTGATTCCGGAAGCCGACCTGCGGCTTTATTCCGGCTGGCGGCGCGAGACCTTCGTCGGACCGCGTCCGGCGCTGCTGGCGATCGACCTCTATGACCTCGTCTATCGCGGGGGGCCGAGACCGCCCATTGAAATCAACGATGAATTTCCGAACACCTGTGGCATCTACGCTCATCGAGCCATCCAGCCGACGAAAAAGCTCTTCGCCGCTGTCCGCCGCGCCGGCATTCCAATCTTCTATTGCACGCAGGAGACACGCCCAAACAACCGCCCGCGCGGGGCGGTGTCGACGCGTAACCAGCGTCCTCGTCCGAGCCCCGATGGCTTCGCGATCTATCACGAATTTGCGCCCGAGCCCTCCGATGTGGTGATCTGGAAGCAAAGGGCGAGCGCGTTCCAAGGCACGCCGTTGTTTTCACACCTGTCGCTGTTGGGCGTGCAAAGCCTCATCGTCGGCGGCGAAAGCACCTCCGGGTGCGTCCGTGCCAGCGTCGTTGACGCCTATTCCAACGGCTTCCACGTGTCGTTGGTCGAGGAGTGCACGTTCGATCGGGCGGAGTTGACCCATAAGATCAATTTGTTTGATCTGCACCACAAATACGTCGATGTGATGCATCTCGACGAGGTTATTGCCCATCTCGACGCCATGCGGATGGACCGCGCTGCCGAGTAATCCATGCGCGGGCATCGCCTGATCGGATTGTTGGCCTTGCTCGGCGTGATTTCGCCGTTGACGGCGGCGCATGCACAGAGCGAGGTCTCATTCGCCGGGAAACAAATCAGGATTCTCATCGGCTATTCACCGACCGGATACGGCTACGACACCTATGGGCGGCTGCTTGCGCGGTATCTGGGAAAATATCTTCCCGGCACTCCGGCCATTATCCCGCAGAACCGGCCGGGCGCGGGCTCGCTCAATCTCGCCAATTATCTCTACAATGCGGCGCCCCGCGACGGCACCGAAATTGCGATGGTAGGACGCGGCGTGGCGATGGAGCCGCTGCTGGGCGGCAGCGCGTCACAAGCCAAGTTCGATTCGACGCGATTCAGCTGGCTTGGAAGCATGAATAACGAGGTTTCGGGGTTCTTCATTCGGCAGGGGGCTCCCGCCGCAACGCTGCAGGAGATCTTTGCCGGCACCCCGCTTCAGGTTGGATCCACAGGCGTCGGCGGCGACCAGCACGCCTTCACGGCCGCGCTCAATGCACTGTTCGGGACCAGGCTCAAGGCGATTGCCGGCTATCCGGGCACGCAGGAAATCATGCTTGCCATCGAACGCGGCGAACTCGATGGAATCGTCGGCTACTCCTGGGGCGTAGCCCGCTCCGGCAACCGCGACGATCTGCAAACCGGCAGGCTCAAGATCGTGCTGCAACTTGCTCTCGACAAGCACAAGGATCTGCCGGACGTGCCTCTGGTCACCGATTTCGTGACCCGGTCGGATGACCGCCAGGTGCTCGAAATGATCTTCTCGCGCCAGGCCATGGGGCGGCCACTGGTTGCGCCGCCGGGCCTGGATCCGGGCGTCGTCGAAGCGCTGCGTCAAGCATTCGATAAGGCAATGCACGACCCGGCACTCATCGCGGACGGGGCCAAGATGAACCTCGAACTCAACCATGTGAGCGGGGCCAAGGTGCAGGCGATAGTGGAACGGCTCTACAACGCGCCGGCCGCCGTCGTCGCGCGAGCCCAGGCGATCGCGACAGCGAACTGATGGCGGGGACTATCATGAGCACACGCACCACCGCTGCGGTCTTCGTCTTGAGTCTTGCATTTGCAACCATCGGCACGAATGGACCGGCTGTGGCGCAGGATGTCGCTGCATTCCTTGCCGGCAGCACGAAGGACTGCCCCGGCTGCAATCTCGCCGGCGCCAAGCTCAAGCGACGCAATCTTGCCGGCGCCAATCTTGCCGGCGCCAATCTTGCCGGCGCCTCATTTCATCGCGCAGTCTTGCGCGGCGCCAATCTCTCGGGCGCCGATCTCACCGAAGCCAATCTCAACAAGACCGACCTGCTGCAGGCGAATCTCAGCAACGCCAAGCTCAAAGACGCAATGCTGTTCGAGGCCGAGGCCGGCCGCGCCGATTTCTCCCGTGCCGATCTGACCGAAGCCATGATGGGCAATATCCGGCTCACGTCGGGAAAGCTCGATCGCGCCAACCTGACCGACGCCGATCTTGGCGGGGCGTTGCTTAACGAAGCAAGCCTTGCCAACGCCACGCTCAACGGCGCCAGCGTAATCCAGGCAAGACTGTTGCGCGCCAATTTGCATGGAGCGGTGGCGCAGAACGTGGATTTCACCCACGCAAACATGCGCGATGCGACTCTCGCCCGCGCCCTGCTCGGCGAATCCATTTTCTATCTCGCCGACCTCGGCGGCGCGGATTTGAGCGGAGCAAATCTCAGCCGCTCGATTCTTCGTTCCGCCAATCTCGACAATACCAATCAGGCCGAAACCATTTTCTCTGGCGCTTTGATGCCGGACAACAGCGTCCATCCTTGATGGAAAACGTAGCCCGGGTTGAGGGGCGCTCGCGATTACCGTCTCATTTACAGCCGAATTCGGGCGCCGCGAAACACGGGGCCGGTCCCCCGGATTTGTGCGCGCGAGCACCTTGGTTGAGATTCGTTGAGATCACTCGCGCGCGCACAAATCCGGGCTACGGCTTCCTGTACACCTCGATCCGAGCGGAACTCTCGAACTCGTTTTCGGTGAGGCGATTTTCGTTGGGATCGACTGCATACTGGCCGGCCTTGTAGTAGTGACGCGCCTCGATCCGAAACACCTTGCCGCCCTCGATTTTCTCGCAGATTTCCTTGACGAAAACGTCGTCGATTGAACGTTCGCCTTCCGCGGGCGGCAAGTCGGTGCAGGCAAGACCGAGACCGGCGATGCCTTTGAAAAGGTCAGCCAGTCCGAAAGCATTAAGCCGCGTGTCGCCCTCGGCCCGAGGATCGTTGACGACCCTGTAACCTTGCACCAGGCCGGCGTCGTCGATCAGGAGCGAAGTGATGATCGGCTGTCCGGCCAGCGAATTGGCCTGATACTGGCGGATCATGATGTCGGAGCGGCGCGCGCGCGCCACATATTCCATCTCGTCGTCGTAGCGGAACCACACTTCGTGCAATCCGGTGGTGCGTTCGCGCGGGCAAAGCGCGAAATCGGCGAAACTCTTGAGCACGCGTGCCGGCGGCCCGCCGTTCGTGCCGCAGGCCGGATCGACGAAGTCATTGAGGGGCAGCTCGCTGACCGGCATCCCGAGCTTGAGATCCCAGATTTTCGGCGCGGGCGTCTGGGCCTGCGCCATCGCGGATGCTAACGCAAGAAATCCGATCGCCGCCGCGATCCCTGCCGCGCAAGCGGGCCGCCATGGTTCGAGGCGCGCGCCGTCATCCTGAGGCGCGAGCGCGCGTTCTTCACGCGCGCGAGCCTCGAAGGACGGCGCGCGCACCTCACCATGACGGTCCCTGGGCGGTCCCGGATTAGCGGTGCACCACTCGCGCGCGGGATCACGACTGCGCGAATTACACGGATTCATCTGCGTGCGCTCGCGCTGCCATAACGCTTTAATACGGGCGTAAACGCGCTTATGGGATCCGGGACATACCGAGGCATCAAAGGCCGAAGACCGCCACGAATGCCGACGGCTGGTAGAGGCCGCCGTTTCTCACTCCCACCGCACCGCCTGCTACGACCGCGATATACTGCTTGCCGTCGACGCTATAGCTTATCGGCGGGGCCGTGATCGGGGTACCGAGACTGAAGCTCCACACCTCCTTGAGCGTATTCGCGTCGTAGGCGGCGAACTTCCCATTCATGTGGCCGGTGAACAGGAGTCCGCCTTCGGTGCTCAGCATTCCAGACTCGGTCGGCGGCTGGAACGTTTCTTTGCCGATGATCTTGCCCGTACGCAGATCAATCGCCCAGAGAGCCCCGTGCGCGGTCACCCGGCCTTGCTCGAAGCAGCATACCGGAAGGCCCACATAGTTTTTGTTCTCGTCCATTGGGGTCTTGATGGTGGTGCTTGCTATGCAGCCCTCGGCGCCCGCCACATAGGCTACCTGGCGTTTGGCGTCCAAGGTCGGCGGGAAGAATGTCGGCGAGCCATTCCACCAGGGACAGGCCTCTTCGCCGCGCTTGGCGCGGCTCACGCCGATGCCGGCGTAGGGCTGCACGTTCTTGGTCGGATCGTAATCGACCGGTTTGCCGGTTTTCGCATCGATGCCTTTCGTCCAGGTGATTTTCCCCTGATACTGGTCCGCCCGCAGGAACTGACCATTGGCGCGATCGAGCGTGTAGAAATAGCCATTGCGGGAGAAGTTCGCGACGACCTTGCGAGTCTCGCCGTTGAGCGAAACCTCATAGAGCATTTTGGGGCTTGGCGTGTCGAAGTCCCAATGCTCGTTTGGCGTCTCCTGGAAGTACCAGACGATCTTGCCGGTATCGGCGTCGAGCGCGATCGTGCTCGCAGTGTAGAGATTGTCGCCCGGCCGGAATTCAGGATCGAAGCTCGGATAGGCATCGCCGGTGCCGTAGTAGAGGAGGTTCGTGTCCGGATCATAGGAGGCGGTCTGCCAAACCCCGCCGCCCCCTACGCGCCAGGCATTGTGGTTGTCTTTCCAGGTCTCGGAACCGGGCTCGCCGGGTGCCGGTATGGTGAAGGTCCGCCAGACCAATTGCCCGCTGTTGACGTCCCACGCGCCCACCCAGCTCCTGGTGCCGAGCTGACCGCCGGTGCTCTCGCCCTGGAGCACCAGTTCCTTTCCGCCGCGTGTCTTGACCGTGAGCGGCGCCGCCGTGAAGCCTTGAGTCTTCGATGGCGTGCCGGTCACCGGATCGGTCGGCGCCGCAGCGTTGACTTCCCAAACGACTTCGCCGGAGTCGCGGTTGATAGCGATCATCCGCATATCGTTTGTGGCGATGAACACTTTATTCCCGTACATCGCGATACCGCGCTGGGTTCGCGCTTGCTTGAGCTTCGGATCGTATCGCCACAACGGCACTGCCTGGGTGCCGCTGCGCACGTCAAATTTCATGACGCGCGCCCAGGTATCGTTCACATACATGAAACCGTCGTCGACCAGCGGGCTCGCTTCCTCCTTGCCCCGGAGCGTGCCTCCTGTGGCCCTTCCGCCAGTCGAAAACATGAACTTGAGCTTGAGGTCCTTGGCGTTGGACGGATTGATCTCGTTGAGCGGCGAATGGCGGGAATTGTTGTAATCATGGTGGACCATCAGCCAGTTCTGCGGCTCGTTTGCCGCGTTGAGCAGCCGCTCCGGCGTAACGTCGGCGGCGATGGCCGATGTGGCCACTGCAACAAGCCCAATCGACGCCAGAGCAGTCATCGCCAATCTTGTTTCGGACATTGCTTCCTCCCCTTCGTGACGATTAAGCACTGCGTTGCGCCGGCAGCACGGCTCCGCCGGAGCTGTTCCGCCCGCGAGAGTGGGCGCGTTCCGAGAGATTGACAAGAGGGCTTGTTGCGCCTCGCCGGAGGATTCTTGTCGAGTCTCGCCGCCTTGCAGCGCCTGTAGCCCGCCTATATAAGCCCTGGACTTCACACGCGGACCTTGCCTGAAGGGCATCCGGTGGCTTCTGGCGACTCCAAGCCGGCAGAGCTCACGGGCCGCGGCGGATCAACCGGAGAACGACTATGGCGCTCCCTGACTTCTCGATGCGCCAGCTCTTGGAAGCTGGCGTGCATTTTGGTCATCAGTCCCATCGCTGGAACCCGAAGATGGCGGAGTACATCTTCGGCACCCGGAATAACATTCATATCATCGACCTCGCCCAAACCGTGCCCATGCTGCATCGCGCGCTGACGGCGGTGAGCGACACCGTGGCCAAAGGCGGGCGGGTTCTTTTTGTCGGCACCAAGCGCCAAGCGCAGGATGCCGTTGCCGATTCAGCCAAACGCTCGGCTCAATATTATGTCAATTCGCGGTGGCTCGGGGGCACGTTGACAAACTGGAAGACCATATCGCAATCGATTTCGCGCCTGCGCAAACTTGAAGAAATGCTCAGTTCGAACGAGGCGCACGGCTACACGAAAAAAGAACGCCTGACCCTTCAGCGCGAGCGCGACAAGCTCGATCGGGCGCTCGGCGGCATCAAGGACATGGGCGGTCTCCCGGACCTCCTGTTCGTCATCGATACCAACAAGGAGGACATCGCCATCAAGGAGGCTCGGCGCCTCGGCGTGCCGGTGGCGGCGGTGGTCGATACCAACTGCGATCCGAACGACATCACTTTCGTGGTGCCCGGAAACGATGACGCCAGTCGCGCCATCACGCTTTACTGTGACCTCGTCGCCAAGGCCGCGATCGACGGCATTTCCCGGGCTCAAGGGGAGCTTGGCATCGACGTCGGAGCAGCGGCTGAACCGATTGCGGAGGAACTGCCGGCAAGCCCCGAAGTCGTCGGCTACGAGGTCCTTTCTGGACCGCGCGGCGTTGCCGATGATCTCAAGAAACTGGGCCACGTTTCGCCGACTATTGAGAAAAAATTCAATGACCTTGGGATTTTCCATTACTGGCAGATTGCCGGCCTCGGCCCGGAGGCTACGCAAAAGATAGGCGAGGAGATCGGCTTGCCTGGCCGAATGGAAGGCTGGATCGCCCAGGCCAAGGCCTTGAGCGCCGAATAGCCCGCGCTGGGTTTTCGGACGCCGGGAGCGCGGGCATACGCGGCGAGGATGAGAGGAACCGATATGGCAAACATCACCGCGCAAATGGTGAAGGAACTGCGAGAGCGGACGGGCGCCGGCATGATGGACTGCAAGGCGGCGCTCGCTGCCAGCGACGGCAATATGGAGGCAGGCGTCGATTGGCTGCGCAAGAAAGGACTAGCCAAAGCGGCGACCAAGGCGGGGCGCATTACCGCTGACGGATTGATCGGCATCGCCGTGACCGCCAGCAAGGGCGCGATCGTGGAGGTCAATTCCGAGACTGATTTCGTCGCACGTAACGAGTTCTTTCAAGGCTTGGTGAAGATGATCGCGGACGTCGCTCTTACCGCCGGGCCGGACGTCGAGGAGATCAAGAACGCCAGGATCGGCAATGGAACGGTTGCGGACGCAATCGCAGAATCCATCGCCAAGATCGGCGAGAACATGACTTTGCGGCGTGCGGCTTTACTCGCGGTAGGGCAGGGCGTCATCGGCACATACATGCACAATGCGGTCGCCGAGGACCTCGGCAAAATCGGTGTGTTGGTGGCGATGGAGTCGGCCGCCGATGCCGAGGAGATCGCGCGTTTCGGCCGCAAGGTGGCCATGCACATCGCCGCTTCCAATCCGCTCGCGCTCGATTCATCGCATCTTGACCCGGACCTGATCCGGCGGGAGAAGGAGGTGCTTTCCGAGAAGGCAAAAGCCCAGGGAAAGCCACCGAATGTAATCGACAAGATCGTCGAATCAGGGCTCAAGACCTTCTACAAAGAGGTGTGTCTGGTCGATCAGCCTTTCGTCCATGAGCCGGACAAAAGTGTCGCGCAGGCGGTAAAGGAGGCGGAGGGCAGGCTGGGGGCTCCCGTCAAGATTACCGGATACGTGCGGTACGCATTGGGCGAAGGCGTCGAGCGGGAGAAGAAGGACTTTGCCGCCGAAGTCGCTGCTGCGGCAGGCCCGCGCTGATCACCCGCTGATCGCAACTTTCCCGTCCGCCGGTTTGCGGCCCGCCGCAGCAGGCGCTCCGTCTGGATGAGCAGAGAGCGTGACCAAGCCGATATACGATCGCGTGGTCGTGAAGGTTTCCGGCGAAGCCCTGATGGGTCCGGAGGGATTTGGCATCCATCAGCCGACGCTCGAACGCATAGCCGCCGATCTGGTCGCGGCTCGGGGGCTGGGCATCGGGATCGGCGTCGTCACCGGCGGCGGCAACATATTCCGTGGGGTCAAAGTCTCCGAGCAAGGGATTCCACGGGTAACGGCAGACATGATGGGGATTCTAGCAACCGTCATGAATGCGCTTGCGCTCGAGACGGCAATTGAAAAGGCTGGCGCTCCCGTCCGCACGATGTCGGCTTTGGCAATGCCTGAAATCTGCGAAACCTATGAGAGGCGGCGTGCGGCCCGCCATATCGCCGAGGGCCGCCTGGTCCTGCTGGCGGGCGGGACCGGCAATCCGTTCTTCACCACCGATACCACCGCGGTTCTGCGGGGCGCCGAACTCGGCGCCGGGGCGGTGCTCAAGGCGACTGACGTCGATGGGATCTATAGCGCGGACCCCAAGGCAGACAAGAACGCCAAACGTTATGACCGCTTGACTCATGACGAGGCGATCGAGCACAGGCTCAAAGTGATGGATGCCACCGCGTTCGCGCTTGCCCGAGAAAACCGTATGCCTATCATCGTGTTCTCGATCCGGGAAAAAGGTGCGATCGAGGCCGTGCTTCGCGGAGAAGGGCGCACGACGCTCGTCAGCTCCTGAGCGGACGCCGGCCATCGGCGAATGGGATCGGCCCGGCTAGCGCGGCATGCGTTTGACTGGAGATTTTCAGAGGAAGTCGCCATGGCAACTCCCACTCACGACATGAATGAGCTCAAGCGACGGATGCAGGGGGCCATTCACCTGCTCAAGCAGGAATTGGGCGGGCTCCGTACTGGGCGCGCATCTGCGAGTTTGCTCGAACCGGTGCAGGTCGAGGCCTATGGAACCCACATGCCGCTCAATCAGGTGGCGACCGTCAGCGTACCCGAGCCCCGCCTTCTCTCGGTTCAGGTCTGGGACAAGTCGATGGTCCATGCGGTTGAAAAGGCGATCTCGGCCTCCAACCTGGGCCTCACCCCCTCCACGGAAGGACAGGTTTTGCGGTTGCGCATTCCCGAACTGAACGAGGAGCGGCGCAAAGAACTGGTGAAGGTCGCTCATAAATATGCCGAGCAGGCTCGGGTCGCTGTTCGCCACGTTCGGCGGGACGGGCTTGACGTGCTCAAGAGGCTGGAAAAGGAGCACAAGATCAGTGAGGACGACGGGGAGCGTTCGTCGGAGCAGGTCCAGAAAGCTTGCGACGACACAATCGCCGAGATCGACAAAATGCTGGCCGGGAAGGAAAAGGAAATCCTAACCGTCTAAGGTCGCACGATGTCGAATGCGGAAATTCTCACGGCCAGGCGGATTGGCGAATTCGCCGTGCCTCGGCACGTCGCCATCATCATGGACGGCAACGGACGCTGGGCGGCTGGGCGTGGCCTCCCCCGCACCGAAGGCCATCGACGGGGCATTGAGGCGCTGCGGCGGACGGTACGGGCAGCCGGTGAAATCGGTATCGAGATACTGACCATATTTTCTTTCAGCTCGGAAAACTGGTCGCGCCCCCGATCTGAGATTCGCGACCTGATGGGGTTGCTGAGGCATTTCATTCGCAACGATCTTCTGGAGCTTCACCGCAACGAGATCCTCATCCGCGTGATCGGCGGTCGGGATGATCTCGATCCGGAGATCAGAAAGCTCCTCGAAGAGGCGGAAACTCTCACCAGGGATAACCGCAAGCTCACTCTGGTGGTCGCGTTCAACTATGGCGGCCGCCAGGAGATTGCGCGCGCGGCGAAACGCCTCGCGCAGGAGGTTGTGGCGGGACAGCTCGACGCCGGCGCCATCACGGCAGAGCGGCTCGCGGCTGCCCTCGACGCGCCGGATATTCCGGATCCGGATCTCATCATCCGGACCAGCGGCGAACAAAGGCTCTCCAATTTCCTGTTGTGGCAGGCCGCCTACAGCGAACTCGTCTTCGTTCCGATCTACTGGCCGGATTTCGACCGCGCCGCACTCGAAGGAGCAATCGCGGAATATCGTCGGCGCGAGCGCCGATTCGGCGGCGTGGTCGCGACCGGCGGCTCGTGAGAATGCCCGACGCGGCCCCCCCTAGAGCCGGAAACCACCCGCACTTTCCCGGCGGCCAGATTGGGGTGCGCGCCGCCTCTGGACTGGTTCTCGCCGCCTTCGCTCTTGCTATCGCCTATCTCGGCAACTGGGCCTTTGTTGCGTTCTGGGGAACGGCCGCCGTTCTGGTTTACTGGGAATGGACCAGGCTCATCGCGGAAAGCGATCCACCAGCGATCCTCATCGCCGGCGGTGTGCCGATCCTGGCGGCGGCGACATTGGCCGGCGCCACGAGCAATTCCGCGGGCGTTCATCCGGAGCGCCTGTTGCTCGCCGTTTTGTTGCTCGCGCTGGGGACGATAGCCACGGCAGTGCTTGCGCGCCACAAGCACCCCCTGTGGGCGGCTGGGGGCGTGTTTTATGGCGGAGGGCTTGCACTTGCCCCGATTGTTCTGCGTTCGGATGTCCAGCGCGGCTTTGTGGCTCTGCTGTTTCTGTTCGCTGTGGTTTGGGCGACGGATATCGTGGCCTATTTCGTCGGACGCGCTCTTGGGGGGCCGAAATTGGCCCCGAACATAAGCCCGAACAAGACCTGGTCCGGGGCGATTGGCGGCACCGCTGCGGCGATTGCCGTTGCCTTGGGATTGGGGTTTGCGGCCCATCTTGCCGCTCCTGGCGCGATCGCCGCACTGGCGGCGGCATTATCCGCCGTCGGTCAGATCGGCGACCTGTTCGAATCTGCGCTCAAGCGCCGATTCGGCGTAAAGGATTCGAGCAACTTGATTCCAGGGCATGGGGGGCTCATGGATCGGCTCGACGCATTTGTGGCCGCTGCTGTTCTGGCTGCCGTCATCGGCATAAGCCGGGGCGGCATCGAGGCGCCTGCGCGCGGATTATTGGCGTGGTGAGACCATGAACCTTGGCAAGCTCTCCGCCTCGCCCGAACCACAAATCTCGAAAAACGTCGAGCGCAGCATTACGATCCTGGGCGCCACCGGCTCGATCGGCGCAAGCACGATGGACCTCATAAAACACGACCCCACGCGCTATCGTGTGGAAGCCGTAAGCGCAAACCGCAACGCCGGCGCGCTTGCGGCGCTTGCTCGCGATCTCAATGCCCGTTTCGCAGCCATTGCCGAGCCAGCAGCCTATCGCGAATTGAAGGATGCGCTCGCCGGCACCGAGATTGAAGCCGGCGCCGGCGAGAGCGCCGTCGTCGAGGCGGCGCAGCGGCCAGCCGATTGGGCGATCGCGGCAATCACGGGAGCAGCCGGGCTCAAGCCTACGCTCGCCGCGGCCAAACGTGGCGCGATCGTGGCGCTCGCCAATAAGGAATGTCTGGTTTGCGCAGGCAGCCTGTTCATGCGGGAAGCGGCGGCCGCAGGCGCGACGGTCCTCCCGGTCGACTCCGAGCACAACGCCTTGTTTCAGGCGATGGGCGCCGGCCGCAGGGCCGACGTTCGCCGCGTCATCCTGACGGCCTCGGGTGGGCCCTTTCGAACCTGGACTGCTGCCGCGATGCGGGCAGCAACGCCGGAGCAGGCGCTCAAGCACCCCAACTGGTCGATGGGGCCAAAGGTTACGATCGATTCAGCAACCCTCATGAACAAGGGATTGGAGGTGATCGAGGCGCATCATCTGTTCGGACTTGCGTCTGAGGAAATCGACGTCCTCGTCCATCCCCAGTCTATTGTGCACGGGCTGGTTGAATTTCGGGACGGGTCCCTGATCGCGCAGCTCGGAAGCCCGGACATGCGAATCCCGATCGCCCATTGCCTCGCATGGCCACATCGAATCAATGGGACTGGCCGCCGACTGGACTTTGCTCAGGATTTGGGCTTGTTCTTCGAACAGCCTGATCTCAAGCGATTTCCGGCACTTGCACTCGCCCGGCAGGCGCTGGAGGCCGGAGGCGGCGCGCCGACGGTTCTCAATGCCGCAAATGAGGTCGCAGTCGGGAAATTTCTCAGTCGGAATTTGTCCTTTGCGGGCATCGCCGCTCTTGTCGATGCCACACTTGAGGCGGCTTCCCGCCGCAAATTGACGCAGGACCCCCTGGATATCGAGCAAGCACTGGCTATAGATCATTCGTCGCGGTTATTGACCCATGAACTGTTACCCGAAATTGCCGCAAAGGTATTCTAGAGGTTCGACGGTGGCGGCTCGACGGGGGATGCACGCATCATGACTTTTGGCGTCGCGTCTAGCATTGGCGCCCTGGGAGGGGGCGTGCTGGGCTATATCATTCCGTTTTTGTTCGTTTTGACGATGGTGGTGTTCTTTCATGAACTTGGCCATTTCCTGATCGCGCGTCTGTGTGGTGTCAAAGTACTGACCTTCTCCCTTGGCTTCGGCCCCGAATTGTTTGGCTTCCACGACCGCCATGGGACGCGATGGAAGGTTTCCGCCGTGCCGCTCGGCGGCTATGTCAAGTTTTTCGGGGATGAAAGCAGCGCCAGCGTGCCGGATCGCGCTGCTGTTGCCAGCATGACCGGCGCCGAGCGGGCGCAAAGCTTTGTGTATCAGAAAGTAGCGCCGCGAGCCGCGATAGTCGTCGCCGGCCCCCTGGCCAATTTCGTTCTGGCGATCGCTATCTTTGCCGGCTTGGCGATGATCTACGGCAAGCAGACGGTGATCCCGCGAGTCGATTCGGTGCAGCCCGGCAGTGCTGCAGAAGCGGCGGGGTTTCAGCCGGGCGACCTGGTGCTTTCAATCAACGGCAAGCCGATCGAAAGCTTCGCTGAGATGCAGCGCATTGTGAGCGGCAGTACCGGCGAAAAGCTCACGATTGTGGTCGATCGCAGCGGGCGTGACGTAACGCTCGAGGCTGTTCCAACGCTTCGGGAGGTCAAGGACAATTTCGGCAACGTTCAGCGAATCGGAGTGCTCGGAATCAGTCGGACTCAGACGCCCGAGGAGGTCCGCAAGGAACCGGTGCCGCCGCTCAAAGCCATTGCTTATGGCGCTCAAGAAACCTGGTTCGTCATCGATCGGACGCTTTCCTATATCGGCGGCGTGTTCGCGGGCCGCGAGGCGGCCGACCAGTTTGGCGGCCCCATTCGTATCGCCGAGGTTTCGGGCGAGGTCGCTTCCCTGGGATTCTCAGCGCTGATGCACCTTGGCGCCGTTCTGTCGGTCTCCATCGGGCTGTTGAATCTATTTCCTGTGCCATTGCTCGATGGCGGACATCTCATGTTTTACGCAATCGAGGCAGTCCGCGGTAAACCTCTGTCGGAGCGGGCGCAGGAATTCGGGTTTCGGATTGGGTTCGCAATCGTCGTGATGCTCATGATTTTTGCAACCTATAACGACATTCTGCACCTCGCGGCGCGATGGACAGCATCATGATGGAGTAGGAGGGCCGGCGTTGGCCGGTCGAAGGTGGAGTTGGGGCAATGGGGGGAGAAGTGGGAAAGAGCACGCTTTACCGCAGTCGAACGTCGATCGACGCCGACACCTGACGCGGATCCTCTCACGAATCGGCCAGGGGAAACAAAAGGGGCGCGTTGGGGATGAAAGTGGGTGCGCGGTGGTCGCGGGGGCTTGGCATAATCGGCTTTGTCCTCGGGGGAGTGGTTTTCGGACTTGGGTTGGCCGTCGTGCCGCCCTCGATCAGCTTTGCCCAGACAGCGAACTCCGTGGTGGTTGAAGGCAACCGCCGCGTCGAAGCCGACACCATCCGCTCCTATTTCAAACCGGGGCGAGATGGACGGCTCAGCCCCCACGACATGGATGAGGCCTATAAGGCGCTGATCGCCACCGGCCTGTTTGAAGACGTGCGAATCGACACGCGCGGCGGCCGCGTCCTGGTGACTGTGGTCGAGAACTCAGTCATCAACCGGATCGCGTTCGAGGGCAACAGCAAGGTCAAGGACGACCAACTCAAGCTCGAAATCCAATCAAAAGAGCGCGGCACTCTGTCCCGCCCCCTCGTCCAATCGGACGTGCAGCGCATCATCGAGGTTTATCGGCGTAGCGGCCGCTATGATGTGACCGTCGACCCGAAGATCATCGAGCTTCCGAACAACCGCGTCGACCTCGTGTTCGAAATCTCCGAGGGCGCAAAGACCGGCATCAAATCTGTCAATTTCATCGGCAACAAGGCCTATTCGTCGTATCGACTGAGGGATGAAATCAAGACATCCGCGACGGGCCTTCTGGCATTCCTGCAGACCGGGAACACCTATGATCCCGATCGAATCGAAGCGGATCGGGAGCTTTTGCGCCGGTTTTATCTCAAGCACGGCTATATCGATGTGCGCATCCTCTCGGCCAACGGCGAATTCGATCCGCAGCAACACGGTTTCGTGGTGAATTTCGTCATCGAGGAAGGACAGCAATACCGCGTCGGCAACGTCGACGTCCGATCCAACGTGTCTAAGCTCGACCCGGCGCTGCTTCGATCGAAGCTGCGCATGTATTCCGGTGACGTCTACAACGCCGAACTGATGGAGAAGTCGGTCGAGGACATGACCATCGAAGGCGCGCGCCAAGGCTTCGCCTTCATATCGGTGCGGCCGCAGGCGGATCGCGATTTGCAGTCGAGACGGGTCAATCTTGCTTTCACGATCGACGACGGCCAGCGCGTGTATATCGAGCAGATCAACATTCGCGGCAATTCGCGCACGCGCGACAACGTGATCCGCCGCGAATTCGATGTCGCCGAAGGCGATCCCTACAATAAGGCGTTGATTGCGCGAGCCGAGCGGCGGCTGAAAAACCTTGGCTACTTCAAGAACGTCAAGCTCACGACCGAGCCCGGTTCCGCTGCCGATCGTGTCATCATCGATGTCAATGTGGAGGAGCAGTCGACCGGCGAATTCTCCCTGGCCGGCGGCTACTCGACCGCCGATGGGTGGCTGGCCGAAGTGAGCATTGGCGAGCGCAACCTGCTTGGCCTCGGTCTGTACGCGAAGGCGTCGGTCCAGTACGGGCAGCATGCCAATGGCTATACGCTATCGTTCGTGGACCCCTATTTCCTCGGTTATCGGGTTGCATGGGGGGTCGATCTGTTCGACAGAGTTCAGAAATCGACCGCCTTCACCTCCTACCAAACCGACACGATCGGCGCCTCGACCCGGTTCGGTTTTGCGTTGACGGAAGAATTTGGACTGCAGCTCCGCTATTCGATTTATCGGCAGAGGGTTGTGTTGCCGTGGCAATTGGCTGACTGCAATAACTACAGCCCGGATTTCCTGACCAGCTTTCCGACGCCCCAGGCGCTCGGTTCGATACCGCTCGGCACGGGTTCGACAAACCCTTACAACCAAGCCTGGCTGAATGCCGGCAGCCCTGCGCAGACCAATTGTTATCAGGACGGCGAAGCATCGCTTGCCGTGCGCAAGGAATTGGCGGGCGGACCGGTGCTGACGTCACTGGTCGGCTACGATCTGAGCCGCAATACACTCGACAACAATCGCAATCCGACCAGCGGGACGCTCGCGATACTCAAGCAGGATTTTGCCGGGGTGGGCGGCGACGTAAACTTCATTCGCACGACGGCGGACACCAAGACCTACTACGAAGTGATGTCGGACGTCATCGGCGTATTGCATCTGCAAGCGGGCAATATTGCCGGTTGGGGCGGCAACGACGTGCGCATGCTCGACCATTTCTTCATGGGGCCGCAACTCGTGCGCGGCTTTGCGCCGTCGGGCATCGGACCGCGCGATTTGAGCAATTGGCCGGCGACGCCCGGCGACGCGCTCGGCGGCACGATGTATTGGGGTGCGAGCATCGAAGTGCAGACGCCGATTTGGTTCGCGCCCAAGGAAGCCGGCGTGAAATTCGCGGTGTTTGCCGACGCCGGCTCGCTGTGGGATTACCAGGGACCAACGTCATGGCTCAAGCCGGGCTGCCCCATCCCTGCATATGCGCCGCCGCCAGCGATACCCCCGACGGCCATAACGGGATGTCAAACGCCGCCGGGGGCGACGGGTGAAATCTTGACGCTCTCCAACAACAACATGTTTATCAATTCCTCGGTGGGCTTCGGTATTTTGTGGGCCTCGCCGTTCGGACCGATCCGGTTCGACTTCGCCCTCCCGCTCACGAAGCAGGTCTTCGACCGCAAGCAGTGGTTCCGCTTCGGTGGAGGGGCCTCGTTTTGACACTGCCTGTCGGCCGTGCCATGGGCTCGTAGCCATGGCCGAGCCGTTCTTTTTCCGGCGCGGAGCAGGGCTCACGGTCGGCGAAATTATTTCGCTGACCGGGGCAAAGGCGCGACCGGGCGCTGATTTGAACCGCCGCATCAGCAGCATCGCGGCCTTGGACCGTGGCGGGTCACCCGATCTGAGTTTTTTCGATAACGTGCGCTATGCCGGCGAAGCGGCTCAAACCGCCGCTGGCATCTGCCTTACGACCGAGCTTCTCGCAGACCGGTTGCCGGACCGCGTTGCTGCGCTTTGTGTCGGGACTCCATACGCCGCTTTTATCGAAGTGTCGCGGGCTCTGTTCCCCGATGCCCTGCGGCCATCGTCGTTGTTCGAGGCAGGAGGCGTCGCACCGTGCGCGACAGTTCATCCCAGCGCGCGGATGGAAAGCGGAGTGACAATCGACCCGGTCGCGGTGATTGGGCCGAGCGCCGAAATAGGTTCGGGCACGATTATTGGCGCGGGCGCGGTGATTGGGGCAGGCGTTCGGATCGGCCGGGATTGTTCAATCGGCGCCAATGTAACGATCTCACATGCGCTGATCGGCGATCGGGTGATCGTGCATCCAGGCTGTGCGATCGGGCAGGATGGATTTGGCTTTGCGCCCACCCCCAAAGGCGCCCGCAAAATCCCCCAGGTCGGTCGCGTGATCATCCAGGACGATGTGGAGATTGGCGCGAACAGCACCGTTGACCGGGGAGCGCTCAGGGACACGGTGATCGGTGAAGGCACGAAGATCGACAATCTGGTCCAGATTGCCCACAATGTCGCTATAGGGCGGCATTGCCTCCTGGCCGCACAGGTCGGCATATCCGGCAGCAGCGTGCTTGGCGACGGAGTTATCATGGGCGGTCAGGCGGGAGTTGCCGACCACCTGACAATCGGACGAGGAGCGATGGTGGGGGCGCAGTCCGGGTTGATGCACGATGTGCCTGCGGGCGCCCGCTGGGGCGGCACACCAGGAAAGCCCGGCAAACAATGGCTGCGCGAAGTGGCGACGCTCGCGCGCCTGGCGAGAGCAAGAACTGGACGGGGCGAGGGCGCCGAGTGAGCGGGATCGAGGAGGGCCGGGTAACGCTGGAGTCGGCCGACATCGCCGCAATCCTCAAGGCGCTGCCTCACCGGTATCCATTCCTTATGGTCGACCGCATCGTGCAAATTCAGAAAGACGAGCGCGCGATCGGCATCAAGAACGTGACGTTCAACGAGCCGCAATTCCTCGGGCATTTTCCCGGCAATCCGGTTTTTCCGGGCGTGTTGATGCTCGAAGGAATGGCGCAGACCGCGGGAGTGATCGGCATCCGATCGATGGGTGTGGAGGGAAAACCCTTTACTGTTTATTTCATCACCGTTGACAAGGCCAAGTTCCGCAAACCCGTGGTCCCGGGAGATACAATCGAATATCACATGACGCGAGTTGCTCGAAAAAGAAACATGTGGTGGTTTCGCGGGGAGGCGAAGGTCGCCGGTCAATTGGTGGCAGAGGCCGAACTCGGCGCTATAATCACAGATGGCTGAAGTGATGGCGGAGATCGATCCGACCGCACGGGTCGAAACCGGAGCGGCCCTCGGTCCCGATGTTGAGATTGGCCCCTACTGCGTCGTCGGTCGCAAGGTTACAATCGGCGCCGGCTGCCGCCTTATGGCACATGTTCACGTTGCCGGTCACACGAGCATTGGACCGGGCACTGTCGTTTATCCGTTCGCATCCTTGGGAACGCCGCCGCAATCGGTCAAGTACCGCGGCGGGCCGACGCGCCTCGTGATCGGCGCAGAGTGCCAGATCCGCGAAGCCGTTACGATGAACACCGGGACTGAGGATGGCGGCGGCATTACCTCCGTGGGTGACCGGGGTTTTTTCATGGTCGGATCCCATGTCGGCCACGACTGCCAAATCGGCAAGGACGTGATATTCGCGAATAATGCGGTCGTCGGGGGCCACGTTGTCGTCGGTGATAACGTCATGCTCGGCGGACAGGCTGCCGTGCACCAATACGTGCGCATTGGCGAGGGCGTCATGGTGGGAGGCATGACCGGCGTGGGTGCGGACGTGGTGCCGTTTGCGCTCGTATTCGGCGCCCATGGCAGCCTCATGGGGCTCAATCGCGTAGGACTGAAACGGCGTGGTGCGTCGCAGGCCGACCTGCAGCGGCTCCGACGGGCCTACAGCATTCTATTCCACGGCGACGGCGGATTCGGCGAGCGCATCGAGGTCGTCTCGCGCGAATTCGAGGGAGACCCGATGGTCGGCAAAATCGTGAGTTTCATTCGCAACGCAGGAACGCGACCGATTATGCGCACGCGCGCTCGAGAGACCAGAGGGTCCCCGCACATGGAGTTCAATGGAGCAGGCTGATCCGGTTTCGGCCGCGGACGAGACCCCGCTGGCGATCATCTGCGGCGGCGGAACTTTGCCCTTTGCTGTCGCTGAGGCAGTCACACGCCGGGGACGCCGGGTGGTCCTGTTTCCTGTCCACCGCGTGGCCGATGCCAGTGCGGTTGCGCAGTTTCCGCATCATTGGCTGCACGTGGGCGAGGCGGGGCGCTTTCGCCGTCTGGCGCGAGCAGAAGGTTGCCGGGACGTCGTTCTCATCGGCAATATCGTTCGTCCGGCGTTGCGCGACATCAGGCTTGACTGGCTGACCGTGTTGCTGCTTCCCAAAATCGTTCGCTTCTTCAGGGGCGGTGACGATCACCTGCTGTCGGGTTTGGCACGCCTGTTCGAGGCGCACCGATTTCGCCTCGTCGCGGCGCACGAACTCGCCCCGGACATTCTCGTACGGGCCGGCCCGTTGGGCATTCACCGGCCATCGACCCGCAACTTGGCGGATATCGAGCGCGGGCTGGCGTTGATTGCCGCCATTGGTCGATTCGATGTGGGTCAGGCGATCGTCATCGCTGCCCAGCGCGTGCTTGCGGTCGAGGCCGCTGACGGGACAGACCGCATGCTCAAACACGTCGCTGATCTCCGCCGCGAAGGCCGGATCCGCCTGACGGGGAGCGAAGGCGTTCTCGTCAAGGCGACGAAACCTGGCCAGGATCAGCGGTTTGATCTGCCGTCAATAGGACCGGCTACAATCGACGCTGTTGCGGAGGCAGGGCTGGCCGGCATAGCCGTCCTCGCGGGCCAAACGGTCATTGCCGAGCCGCAACTGGTCACTGAAAAGGCGGACAGGGCAGGCCTCTTCGTTGTTGGCATCGCAAGCCCTAATCCGGATGCGGAGCCGTGAGGCGGCGGGTCCGAATGCCGGATCGATCCAATCTCGATGTGTTCCTGGTCGCGTGCGAGCCCTCAGCGGATGTGCTTGGCGCTGAACTGATGGGCGCACTTCGCGCGATGCAGGGGAGCAGTATCACATTTCGCGGTCTCGGCGGCCCAGGCATGAGCCAAGCCGGGCTCGTGAACCGCGGGAGCATCGATGAGCTCACCAAAGTGGGCATCGCCAGCGTTGTGGTCAACCTGCCCACTATCTTACGGCGGTTAAACGAGACCGTGGAGATGATCGTCGCTCATCCGCCGGATGTTTTGATCCTCATAGACGCGCCTGATTTCACGCACCGCGTCGCCGCGCGGGTTCGCAGTCGCCTGCCAAAGCTTCCGATCGTAAAATACGTGTCTCCAACGGTCTGGATATGGCGCCCGGGCCGCGCGCGAGCTATGCGCCGATCCATCGATCTCATTCTCGCCCTGCTCCCGTTCGAGCCGGCGGTACATCGCGAGCTTGGCGGGCCGGCTTGCGTCTATGTCGGTCATCCTTTGCTGACGCGGCTTCGCGATTTGCGCCCGAGCGCAAACGAAACCGATATGCGCGCCGCCGATCCGCCGCTCGTGCTGGTGTTGCCCGGGAGCCGGCCCAGCGAGATCAGGCGGTTGAGCGGAATCTTCGGGGACACGCTCGGCCGCGTTGCTGACCGTCGCGGGATTTTCGAAGCAGTCCTGCCGACCCTCCCGCAACTGGCAGCCGAAATCGCAGGTTTGACGGAAAACTGGCCGGTGCACCCGCTCATCGTCACCAGCGAAGCTGACAAGTGCGCCGCATTTCGGCGGGCGCGGGCCGCGCTGGCGGCGTCCGGTACCGTGACGCTGGAACTCGCGCTCGCCGGCGTGCCGAGCGTGGCCGCCTATCGCATTCCGCCCCTCGAAGGTTTCGTTCTGCGGTTCATGGCCCGGGTTCATCCTGCGGTCGGCGTTCGTTCCGTGATCCTGGCCAACCTGGTGCTCGGCGATTTCATTGTTCCTGAATATCTGCAAAACCGCTGCACGGCGGCCAATCTCGCACCCGCCCTGGCCGAACTCCTCGGCGACACGCCGGCCCGTCGTCGCCAAGTCGAGGCATTCCACAAGCTTGAAGGGATTCTGGATTGCGGCGTTGACACGCCGAGCACAAGAGCAGCCCGTGCCGTGCTCGACCTCCTGGCCGCTCACCGTCTCCGCGAGATGGGGGTATAATCGCGGCGCCGCGCTCCGGTATAGAGCTGGCGCGGACGTCCAATCCGTTGATCCGGGTCCTCTATCATTTCCTTCCACTGCGCGATCCAGCCCACGGTGCGGGCCACGGCGAACAGCACTGTGAACATTGCGGTCGGGAAACCCATCGCCTTGAGCGTGATGCCGGAATAGAAGTCGATATTCGGATAAAGCTTTTTCTCGATGAAGTAATCGTCGTGCAGCGCAATGCGCTCGAGTTCCATCGCCACGTCGAGCAGGGGATCGTCCTTGATCCCGAGCTCCGCCAGGACTTCGTGGCAGGTCCGCTGCATGATCTTGGCGCGGGGGTCATAGTTCTTGTAGACGCGATGGCCGAAGCCCATCAGCCGGAACGGATCGTTCTTGTCCTTGGCGCGCTTGACATATTCCGGGATCCTGTCGACACGGCCAATCTCCATCAACATTTTCAGCGCGGCTTCGTTGGCGCCTCCATGTGCCGGCCCCCAGAGCGACGCGCAGCCGGCAGCGATGCAGGCAAATGGATTGGCGCCGGACGAGCCGGCGAGACGCACGGTCGAGGTGGAGGCATTCTGCTCGTGATCGGCATGCAAAATGAAGATGCGATCCATGGCGCGCGCCAGAACCGCGTTGATCCGATATTCCTCCGTTGGCACTGCAAAACACATGCGCAGGAAATTGCTCGCGTAGTCGAGCTCGTTCTTCGGATAGATGAACGGTTGCCCGACTGAATATTTGTAAGCCATTGATGCCATAGTCGGCATTTTCGCAATCATGCGGATCGAAGCGACCATCCGCTGATGCGGATCGGAAATATCGGTTGAATCGTGGTAGAAGGCTGACAGTGCGCCGACGCATCCCGTCATGATGGCCATCGGGTGGGCATCGCGCCGAAAGCCCTGATAGAAGCGGCTCATCTGCTCGTGAACCATCGTATGATGGGTCACGCGGTTATCGAAATCGGCCTTCTGGGCCGGTGTCGGCAACTCGCCATAAAGCAGGAGGTAACAGGTTTCCAGATAGTCGCCGTGTTCCGCTACCTGCTCGATAGGGTAGCCGCGGTAAAGCAGGACCCCTTCGTCGCCGTCGATATAGGTGATCTTGGATTCGCAGCTTCCGGTGGAGGCATAGCCAGGGTCGTAGGTGAAAACGCCGGCCTGATTATAGAGCGTGCTGATGTCGACTACGGACGGACCGATCGTCCCATCGTAAACGGGGAACGACCAGTTCTGGTTGCCCAGGGTCAGAGTAGCAGCTTTGGTGGAATTGGACTTGGCGTCCATATTCGAGCCCTCGATTGATTAGCCCTGTGAATTGCAACCCTGGGGCGGCCAGCCCGGCACCTATCGGCGGGGGCATTGTGGGGGTACCCCATTCAAGTGTGCGCTGCAAGATAAGGCACTGTCGGTGATCATTATTGGCGGCCAGGTCGCGCCAATAATGTGGTGTTCTCCCTATTGCGCAGCAATATGGTGGGGCCGCGGTCGCCGAGATGCCTGGTCCGCGATTCGGGCGAGGCTTTCCTCTTTCCCGAGCACGGCAAGGACATCGAAGATGGGTGGCGAAGTGGTGCGGCCGGTCAGGGCGGCACGGAGCGGTTGTGCCACACTGCCAAGCTTCAGGGCTTTGCGATCTGCGAAGGCGCGGATCGCGTTTTCGGTGGTCGAGGCGTTCCATGCGTCGACGCACGCAAGTTCGCCCGCAAGTTCGTCGAGTAGCGCCCTCGCCTCGCTGGTGAGCAGGCTCAGCGCCTTTTCGTCGAGAGCGATCGGCCGGTCGGCATATATGAAACGTGCCGCGTCCGCCAATTCCACCAGGGTTTTGGCGCGTTCCTTAAGGCCCGGCATGGCCGCGAGCAGCTGCTTTCGTCGTGCGGGAGTAAGCTTCGCGGCAAGCTCCAAACCGCCCGCGATGTGCGGCAGCACGCGATCGAGCGCCGCAAGCAACTCGTCGTCGGAACTCTGCCGCATGTAGTAGCCGTTGATGCTCTCAAGCTTGGCAAAATCGAAACGGGCCGGCGCGCGGCCGATCTGCGGCAGGTCGAAGGCTGCCACCATTTCCTTCGTCGAAAAGATTTCCTGGTCGCCGTGACTCCAGCCCAGCCGGACGAGGTAATTGCGCATCGCGGCCGGCAGATAACCCATCGCCCGATAGGCATCTACGCCGAGCGCACCATGCCGCTTGGAAAGCTTGGTGCCGTCGGGTCCGTGGATCAAGGGAATGTGCGCCATGATGGGCACCCGCCAGCCGAGCGCCTCGTAAATCTGCTTCTGCCGAGCCCCATTGGTGAGGTGGTCGTCGCCTCGAATCACATGCGTGACGGCCATGTCGTGATCGTCAACGACGACTGCAAGCATGTAGGTTGGAGTTCCGTCCGAGCGCAAAAGAACAAGATCGTCAAGGTTCTCGTTCTGCCAGACCACTCGACCCTGGACTTGGTCCTCGATGGCGGTCTCGCCGGTCAGCGGCGCCTTGAGACGGATTACCGGCTTGACCCCAGGGGGTGCTTCGCTTGGATCGCGATCGCGCCAGCGTCCGTCATAAAGCCGCGAACGGCCTTGGCGCCGGGCCGCCTCCCGCATCTGATCGAGTTCCTGTTGAGTTGCGTAACAGTAATAGGCCTTGCCGGCAGCCAGCAGTTGCTCGGCCACCTCGCGGTGTCGCCCCGCTCGCGAAAATTGATAGATGACTTCGCCATCCCAGTGAATGCCGAGCCAGTCGAGGCCGTCGAAGATGGCGTTTATCGCGGCCTCGGTGGACCGCTCCCGATCGGTATCCTCGATACGCAACAGCATCTTGCCGTGGCGGCCACGGGCATAAAGCCAATTGAACAGTGCCGTTCGGGCACCGCCAATGTGGAGGAATCCGGTCGGAGAGGGTGCAAAGCGCGTTACAACGGGTTCGGTCATCTCGCGGTGAGGAGTTTATCGAGAGCGGTAATGCTGCGCTTCCCTGTAGCATAGCCGTGAACCAAGATGTCAAAGCCATCGCACTTGGCCCATCGCCAAGGATTTGGCAGATAGGCCGCGCTCGCCGGTAGTTCCAGAGGCGTCCCGCGTACTCGGAGCCAAGGGCGTCACGGCGAGAGCATGGAACAGGATTGGACAATGGCGGCAGTTGCGACGGCGGTGCGCGAGGCGGGGCAGGATTTCATCCGCGATATCGTTCGGGCGGACCTCGATGCGCAGCGGGTCAGGACCGTGGTGACCCGCTTTCCACCGGAGCCGAACGGCTATCTCCACATCGGCCACGCGAAGTCGATCTGCCTCAATTTCGGCATCGCCGAGGATTTCGGCGGCCGATGCCATCTGCGTTTCGACGACACCAATCCGACCAAGGAGGAGCAGGAATATATCGATGCCATAAAAGCTGACGTGCGCTGGCTCGGCTTCGATTGGGGAAAGCACCTCTACCATGCATCGGATTATTTCGAGCGGCTTTACACATGGGCGGAAGATCTCATTCGGGACGGCAAAGCCTATGTCGACGATCAGAGCCAGGCTGAGATACGTGCGGCGCGCGGTACCCTGACCGAGCCGGGGCGTAACAGTCCCTATCGCGAGCGAACGGTTGCGGAGAATCTCGACCTGTTTCGCAGGATGCGGGCAG
Source organism: Xanthobacteraceae bacterium (assembly GCA_036557705.1). Classification (GTDB taxonomy): domain Bacteria; phylum Pseudomonadota; class Alphaproteobacteria; order Rhizobiales; family Xanthobacteraceae; genus VAZQ01. The sequence continues at coordinate 78,866 of DATBHB010000015.1, read as the reverse complement.
GCGAATTCCCGATCGGAGCGAGGGTTCTGCGAGCCAGGATCGATATGGCCTCGGGGAACATCAACTTGCGCGATCCCGTGCTCTATCGAATTCTCCATGCTACTCATCCGCGGACCGGGACGGCATGGTGCATCTACCCGAGCTACGACTTCGCGCATGGCCAATCCGATGCGATCGAAGGAATCACCCATTCGATCTGCACCCTGGAATTTGAAGACCACCGGCCGCTCTATGACTGGTTCCTGGAGAATCTCAACGTTCCGTCACGTCCGCACCAATACGAATTCGCTCGCCTCAACTTGACTCACACCGTGCTGTCGAAGCGGGTCCTGACCGAGTTGGTACGCGGCGGCTACGTTCGCGGCTGGGACGACCCGCGGATGCCGACCCTTGCCGGCTTGCGCCGGCGCGGAGTGCCGGCCGAGGCCATTCGGGAATTCGTGAAACGGATCGGCGTGGCGAAGGCCAACAGTCTTGTCGATGTTGGCATGTTCGAGTTCTCGGTTCGCGAGGTTCTCAACCGGTCAGCGCTGCGCCGCATGGCGGTCCTGCGTCCGCTCAAAGTCGTCCTTGAAAATTACCCGGCGGCAAACAGCGAGGAGCTTGCAGCGTTCAATCATCCGGACGATCCAGCCGCCGGTACTCGAAACATTCGTTTCGGTCGCGAACTCTATATCGAGCGGGAGGATTTCATGGAGAACCCGCCGAAGAAATTTTTTCGCCTTTCCCCAGGGCGTGAGGTCCGATTGCGTTACGCCTATTTCGTTACCTGCCGCGACGTGGTGAAGGACGCGTCGGGCGAAGTCATCGAGCTTCGCTGTACTTACGATCCTGCGACGCGTGGCGGCAATGCACCCGACGGACGCAAGGTACGGGCAACAATCCATTGGGTTTCGGCCGAACATGCGCTGGCGGCGGAGATTCGGATTTACAACCCGTTGTTCGCGCGGCCGGAGCCCGGCATCGCGGACTTCGCCGCCGATCTCAATCCCTCCTCGCTTGAAATAGAGTCGGGTGCCCGGATCGAACCGGCGCTTGCCGGCGCGCAGCCGGGCGTTGCTGTGCAGTTCGAGCGTCATGGTTATTTCGCGCCTGATCCCGACGCCACTCCGAACAGGCCTGTGTTTAACCGCACCGTTGGCCTTCGCGACAGCTGGGCCAAAATTGCCGCCGGAACGTAGCGGCATAATTTGTGCAACGCAGCGAAAGTCGTGAGGTGCCACGGTCAGTTGATGACCCCTGCGAATACCAAGCTCGACCGCCGGAGCGGCTGGCGATAACATTAGGGGCGTTGAAAGCTTGGTATCTTCTAGGACCCTATTGCGAGGGAACAGATCATGAGAACAGTGATCGCCTTGATATCGACGTTCGCCGCGGTTCTGCTGCTGAGCGCAACCGAGCCGGCGGAAGCACAGCGTGCGGCACAAGGAAGCCAGGGGCACTGGTGCCTGAGAGGTGACACCAGCGTACCAGATTGCAGCTTTACTTCATTGGCGCAATGTAAAGCGGCTCGGGGACCGGGCGGCACTGGAATCTGCTTTCGTGCGCGGCGCTCACACGCGTCCACACCGGGGCGCTAGTTCTGAAACCCGTCGCGCTCCCGCATCCCGACTGCTTGCCAGGACGGCCAGGATAATCAGCACCAGTGCCAGCAGGACCAGGGCGGCATTGGCTGCGTGCGAGTATTCCCACTGGCGCCGCACCGACTCCAGGTTGTCCGGCGTCACGGTCCAATTCCGCGTAAGCACATTCATTGGATAGGTGTAGGCGAAGAACACCGCGAGATTTGCGATCAGGGCCAGAAACGAGCAGAGCGACAGCCAGCGCGCCCCGGGCAGGCGCCACGCGGCGATGCCATGCGCGAGCGTCAGCACGAGTCCGGCGAGGAGAGCGTACGCCGTCCGATCCCAGCCGGCGTAGATGCCTTGCACGACCATATACTGTGCCGGTGGCAGGGCCAGCTTGTTGGCCATTGCGAGAACGTGGGCTCCGCCCGGGATCAGGTAGAAGACGACGGCGAGAACGGCGAAAAGTCGCAGGATGTCCATGATGAAGTTTCCTGCATGTCCAGCAGCCCGCAGCCCTGCACATAGGCCACGCCGGGGTGTAACATGCCCAGCAGAGGCGGGGGGCGGAGGACGTGCCGGACCAAGGCAGAGCGCGCGGTCGAGCGGACACTTGGCGGCCCGAACGCGCGGGCGCGTGGCGGCCCGCGGTCGTCTGGCCGGGTAGCTTCACCCGGCTCACCAATCTCATAATCGGTTATCTTCGGTCCTGGGCTCTGGCCGAAATCGCAGCGGGTCGCCTGGTCCCGTGGCTCGCGATCGGCTTTGGGACGGGAATCGTCCTCTACTTCACGGCAGATCGGGAGCCGGCGATGTGGGCGGCGGCGCTCGGCACAGCCGTCGCGATTGCCGCCGCGGTCGCGGCCCGAGCGAGGCCGATCGGCTTTCCGGTTGCGCTCGCAATCGCGGTCATTGCGTCGGGATTTTCAACCGCAACTCTCAAGCGCATCATCATCGCCCATCCGGTGCTCCAGTCCCCGGCCTGGAATGTTCAGATTGCTGGCTTCGTCGAGACCCGGGAAGAGCGCGAGCGCTCCGACCGCATCGTCGTTGCGGTCAACCGCATCGAGGCGGCGCGGCTTGCGGAGAAGCCCGAGCGTGTGCGCCTTTCGGTGCGCAAGGGCATGGCGCCTCCGGTCGGCAGCTTTGTGCAATTCAAAGCGCGCTTGTCCCCGCCGCTCGAGCCGCTCAGCCCAGGCAGCTACGATTTTGCCCGCGATATGTATTTCCACGGGATCGGAGCATCCGGATTTGTGCTCGGCCGTATCCAGATCACGAAGGCGGCGGCCGAGGGCGGCTTCTGGCTTCGCTATCTGGCGATAATCGACGACATGCGCCATGCAATCGACCAGCGTATCCGCGCCGTGTTGCCGGGAGACAAGGGCTCGATCGCTTCGGCGCTGATCACAGGCTCGCAGGACGCCATTTCGACGCCCGTGAACGATGCCATGTTCATCTCTGGACTTGGGCACGTGCTGTCGATCTCGGGCTTCCACATGGTGGTCGTCGTCGGGATCGTGTTCTTTGTCGTGCGCGCATCGTTTGCCCTGATCCCGATGTTCGGTCGGTACGCAATCAAGAAATGGGCCGCAGTTGCGGCATTCGCCGCCGCGACCTTCTATCTGCTGCTCTCAGGCGCGCAGGTCGCGACGCAGCGCTCATACATCATGATCGCCATCGTGCTTATCGGCGTGATGCTCGATCGGCCAGCCCTGACGTTGCGAACCCTGACAATTGCGGCGTTCGGGGTGCTGCTGCTGGCGCCGGAATCCGTAGTCCATCCCAGTTTTCAGATGTCGTTCGCGGCGACGCTTGCGCTCGTCTCCGGCTATGCAGGGGGCGTTCGATGGATGAGCAGCGGTGCCGATACGCCGCTTGGCGCTCGTTTGGCGCTGTGGGGCGGACGGGAAATGGTTTCGCTTCTTCTCACGTCCTTGGTTGCCGGATCCGCCACTACGCTTTACGCCGCTTATCATTTTCACCGTCTGGCGCCGTACGGCGCAATCGCAAACCTTCTTGCAATGCCGGTGGTCTCGGCCTGGGTCATGCCCATGGGGATTGCCGGCGCGTTGCTGGTGCCGTTCGGGTTCGACGACATTTTCTGGCAGCTGATGGGCTACGGCCTCGACTGGATGATCGCGGTCGCATTCTGGGTCACGAGCCTGCCCGGCGCGGTCGGAAGGATAACCGCGTTTGGGGTCGGCCCGCTCCTTCTGGGTACCGCAGGATTGATCGTGCTGTGCCTGTTGAAGTCGCCGCTGCGTTTTGGCGGCGGGGCTTTGGTTGCGGCCGCCGTGGTGTGGGCTGTGCGCACTGCACAACCCGACGTAATCGTTGCTCCCAACGGGGAGGCGGTCGCAATCCGCGCTGCCTCCGGCCAGTTCGCGATGTTCAAGTCGAGTAGCGACACCTTCGCCATCCAGCTTTGGCTCGCAGCCGATGCCGACGGGCGCTCCGCCAAGGAAAAGGCGCTGGGGAACGGCCTGTCCTGCGACAGCGGAGGCTGTGTCGGGCACCTCGCCGATGGGTCAACCGTTGCGATCTCGCGCACGAACGAAGCGCTGGAGGAGGATTGCCGGCGAGCGGCCCTCGTAATTACCGCGAGGACTGTACCGGCCGATTGCGGCGCCCTCGTTGTCGAGCGGAAGACCTGGGAGCGTTATGGCGCGCTCGCTCTGCGGCGGGCAGGGCAGGGGTGGCACATCGAGGCGGCCCGTCCCGACGGCTATGCGCGTCCATGGGCCGCGCGATCGGCGCGGCAAGACGAGGGCCAAGCGCAACCACGCAAACTGCCCGTGCAGCCGCGCGATGCCACGCCACGCCCGGAGGACATCGAGCCCGGCGGTTGAACCGATCAGTATTTGCGAAACAGGCCCACCAGCTTGCCCTCAATATGAACCTTGTTAGGTGGAAGTATCCGAACCTCGAAGGCCGAATTAGCCGGCTCGAGGGCTATGGAAGCGCCACGGCGGCGAAAGCGCTTCAAGGTCATCTCATTGTCATCGACGATCCTTGCTACCACGATGTCGCCCGTGTCGGCCGTCCCAGTCTTCTTGATGAGCACGGTATCGCCGTCGAGGATGCCCGCTTCGATCATCGAATCGCCTCGCACTTCCAACGCGAAATGATCGCCTGTGCTCAACAGGTCGGGCGGCATATTGATTACATTGATCTTATTCTCAAGTTGCTCGACAGGCGTCCCGGCCGCGATCCGGCCCATTACCGGTATGGCGACAGGACGGCCGCCTTCATCTTCCGAGGCGGTGCGTACCCGCCCCAGATTTCCTTCGATGACGCTCGGCGTGAACCCGCGTGTCCGCGCGCTGCCCAACCCGTGGCCGACCGATTCGGGAAGCTTGATGACTTCGATCGCGCGAGCCCGGTTGGGCAGGCGGCGGATGAACCCTCGCTCTTCCAGCGCTGTGATCAAGCGGTGGATTCCGGACTTGGAGCGCAGGTCAAGCGCATCCTTCATTTCATCGAACGAAGGCGGCACTCCCGTTTCCTTGAGCCGCTCGTGAACGAAACGCAGTAGCTCGAGCTGTTTGCGAGTGAGCATTCTTCTCTGTTCCCCCGGCTGCGGCTGAGCCTGACGACTCGGCCGAAAACAAATCATGAACATACCCTATACGTTCCATATGTGTTCCGCAAGTCTTTAATTTGAGGTGAACAAGACGAATGACAGCCGCGGCGGCTCTCGGGCCGAGGAGGAGGAGAGAGCACGGCTTGGCTCGGTGAACCCGGGGCCGGGGTCGTCCAAAGCCGCAGTCCGCGATCGCGACGCAGCTTACGAGAATGAGAATGTTGTTCTGTTTTCAGCAGAATGCTAGAGGTGTTTGAGTTTCGACGCACGGGGGATTTGACACCAATATCAAATTCAGGAGGAGGGGCTATGGCGAGGCAGTGTCCAGACGGCACCGCGCCCATTCTCACCGAGCCATAGTGCGATGACGAGGCCGCAACCTGCGATTGGAATTGGCTACCGATACAGCATCAACGACTGGATCCGGAGCAATCTTACAAAATTCGACGTACTCGAAATCACTCTAGACCACTGCTTCGCCGGCAGCGAACCGTCCCGAGATGCTATTTTCGAGCTTGTTGACCGCGTTCCGCTGACCGCCCATGGTGTCGGACTTTCGATAGGCACCGATGCGCCGCTCGATTTCGCCTATCTCGACAAGGTCGCTTCACTGTTGGACCGCCTGAATGCGCCTGCCTACAGCGAGCATCTTGCCTTCACTCGGGTCCCGGGACGCGATCTTGCCAACCTGCTTCCGTTGCCGAAGACACAGGCGGTGGCCGAATCGATCATTGCGAAGATTCGCATCGTGCAGTCTCGGATCTCCGTTCCGTTTCTGCTCGAGAATATCTCTTATCTCTTCGATTGGCCGGATTCGATTTTGTCCGATGCCGACTTTCTCTCGCTGATCTGCCGCGAGAGCGGAGCCGGGCTACTCCTCGATATCGAGAATCTCCACCTGAATGCTTCCAATCACGGGTTCGACCCTTACGGCTTTCTCGATTCGCTGCCTGAAGGGATAGTGAAGGAAATGCACGTTGCCGGCGGCGTGAGCGTCAGCGAGCCATTTTTACGACAGCCGTTGCTCATCGATTCTCACTCTCACCCGGTTCCGGATACGGCGCTCGCATTGCTTGACTATGCGCTTGCACGTCACATGCCTGCAGCGATTGTGCTTGAGCGTGACGAGCGACTCAATGCGGTCGAGGAAATCCTCTGCGACATCGAGCGCATCCGTTCTGTGGTCGCCCGCAGGGAATTCCAGGGTGTCAATTAGCTGCTGGTCGTATCAGCTCCCGATGCAGAGAATCGTGCAGCGGCTGCCTGCCTTGGCCGATGGGGCATGAGGCTGCCGGACCAGCAGGCAGTCGGCCCGCGCGAGCGGTACCAGCATTGAACTGTCCTGGACCGGAAACGGCGTCGCCACAGGGAGGCTATCCGCGTAAGGTTTGAGCGCGGCACGCAGGTAGTCGGCACGCTCGTCATTCTGCCCAAGGTCACAGCCCAGGAGCGCCGGTTCGAGGCGCGGTTCCCAGTCGGAGCGACCGGCGAGGCGCCGAATGAGCGGCACGAGGAACAACACGGCGCAAACGTAAGATGATACTGGATTGCCTGGCAGGCCCAGTACGTGCATTGCGTCAAGCCGGCCGTGCATCATCGGCCGCCCGGGCCGCAGCGCCACCTTCCAGAACGAAAGCGACAGCCCTTCACCGGCAAACGCCTGCTGCACCAGATCGTAATCTCCAACCGAAGCGCCTCCGGATGTGACGAGGATGTCGGCTCCGATCTCACGGGCGCGACGGACGCCCTGCGCCGTTTCAGCCAGCCGATCCGGCACGATACCGAGATCGACGACCTCACAACCCTCCTGGCGAGCCAAAGCGAGGGTGGCAAAGCCGTTCGAGCATACGATCTCGCCCGGTCCCGGCTCGCCTCCTGGTGCAATCAATTCGTCTCCGGTTGCCAACACGGCAACCTTGGGGCCTCGATGTACCGGCAGCGACGCATGGTTCATTGCGGCCGCAAGCGCGAGATCGCGGTCGGTGAGGCGGCGCCCTCTCGTGAGCAACGTCGCCCCGCGCGCGAAATCGAGCCCCTCTGGGCGAATATTTCTGCCTTCGACGGCGCCACTGGTCACGATGACAGCGTCGGCCTCGCGCGTCGTATTCTCCTGGACCACCACCGTATCGGCGCCGCTCGGCAAAACTCCGCCGGTGAAGATCCGCGCAGCCTCGCCGGGCCCCACGGAACCACCGAACGGATGTCCGGCCGGAACCTCACCGATCAGCCTGAGTTTCGCCGGGACCCGCGCTACGTCGGCGGCACGCACCGCGTAACCGTCCATGGCCGAGACGTTCGCAGGCGGTTGCGCGCGCAGCGCCTTGAGATCGTCGGCGAGCACGCGACCATGCGCCGCAAGCAGCGGCACAGCTTCGGGATCGAGAGGCCCCGCATGTTCGAGGACGCGCGCCAGCGCCTCCGCTACGGACATCAGGGACACGTTTACTCCTTGGCGCGGTAGCGGCCGGACCGGCCGCCGCTCTTTTCGATCAGGCGAATGCCTTCGATTCGCATGCCGCGCTCGACCGCCTTGACCATGTCGTAGATGGTCAGGCACGCCAGCGAGACCGCGGTCAATGCCTCCATCTCGACACCGGTCTGTCCTGCCACTTTCGCGGTCGCCCGCACCGTAAGGCCCGGCAGGGCGCGGTCGGGCTCGACATCCACCGCAATCTTGGACAGCGGGAGCGGATGGCACAGGGGGATGAGTTCGTAGGTTTTCTTTGCGGCCATGATGCCGGCAATGCGCGCCGCTCCCAGCACGTCTCCCTTCTTGGCATTTCCTTCGAGCACCAGATCGAGTGTCTTAAGCGTCATCACGACTCTGCCTTCAGCGACGGCCGTCCGTTCGGTTGCAGGTTTGGCCGACACGTCGACCATGCGCGCTTCGCCGCTGCGAGCGAGGTGGCTGAGACCTCCACGAGCCACGGGCTACTCCGCTCCGCCCTCCCTAACCCTCTCCTCCCGAGACCGGGAGAGGGTCGGGGAGGGGCGGTTTTCGCCGGCGATGAGTGCGCGCGTAGCAGCTTCTACATCGTTCTCGCGCATGAGGCTCTCGCCAACCAGGAATGTTCGGATGCCGGCGCGCGCAAGCCGAGCAAGGTGCTCCGGCTTCGACAGGCCGCTCTCGCTTACCGGCACACGGCCCGAGGGCACCTTCTCGGCGAGACGCTCGCTGACCGCGAGCGTCGTCTCAAACGTCTTGAGATCTCGGTTATTGATGCCGATGAGCCGTGACCGCAACTTGAGGGCGCGGGCGAGTTCGATTTCGTCGTGGACCTCGAGAAGGGCATCCATCTTCAGATCGAGAGCAGCTTCTTCAAGGGCCTTCGCTGCCGCATCGTCCACGGCGGCCATGATGATCAGAATGCAGTCGGCCCCCCAGGCACGCGCCTCGGCGACCTGGTAAGGGTCATACATGAAATCCTTGCGCAGCACCGGCAATTGCGCCGCTGATCGCGCCTGCGTCAAAAATTCGGGTCTGCCGCGGAATGAGGGCTCGTCAGTCAGCACGGAGAGGCATGTTGCTCCGCCGCGTTCATAAGCCCGCGCGAGCGTCGGCGGATCGAAATCGGCACGGATCAACCCCTTCGAGGGACTGGCCTTCTTGATCTCGGCAATGAGCGCATAGCCGCCCGCCGCAAGCCGCGACTCGACAGCACCGAGGAACCCGCGCGGAGGCTGGGCGGCGCGGGCTGCCTGTTCAATCTGCGCCGCCGGGCGATTGCGCTTTGCACATGCGATCTCGGCGCGCTTGTAAATCTCGATGGTGCTCAGGATATCGCCCATCGTTGCGCCTCAGCCGTTTGAGATCGCCATGAGCCGATCCAGCCGGGCTTCGGCCTCGCCCGAATCGACGGACTTCGATGCCAGCATCAACCCGTCTTTGAGCTCTCTGGCGCGTCCCGCCACTACCAGGGCCGCCGCCGCGTTGAGGATGGCGACGTCGCGAAACGGCCCTCGTTTGCCCTTGAGCACTGCGAGCAACGCTTCTGCATTATCCGCGGCGTCGCCTCCTCTCAATGCATCCGGCCCTGCGCGTTTGATGCCAAGCTCCTCGGGCACGATTTCAAACATCCGCACCGAGCCGTTCTCGAGCGCCGCCACATAGGTCGGCCCGGATATGGTCATTTCATCGAGTCCATCGGAGCCATGTACGACCCAGGCAGCCTGCGATCCAAGATTTTTTAGCACCTGCGCCAATGGCTCGATCCACTGTCGCGAGAACACGCCGACCATCTGCCGCTTGACGCCGGCCGGATTGGAGAGCGGACCGAGCAGGTTGAAAATCGTCCGCGTCCCCAGTTCGACCCGAATTGCTCCCACATTCTTCATGGCCGGGTGATGAGCAGGCGCGAACATGAAACCGATTCCCGCTTCCTCGATACAGCGGCTCACAGCCTCAGGCGTCAATTCGATCTTCACACCGAGGGCGCCCAGAACGTCGGCTGCCCCCGCGCGCGAGGACAGCGCCCGATTTCCGTGTTTGGCGACCGGCACGCCAGCCCCGGCCACAATGAAGGCGGCGCAGGTCGAAATGTTGTAGGAGCCCGAGGCGTCGCCTCCGGTGCCTACGACATCGACAGCATCGGCCGGGGCAGCAACTCGCAGCATCTTCTCGCGCATGACGGTCACCGCCCCGGTGATCTCGTCTACGGTCTCGCCGCGCACCCGCAGCGCCATCAAGAGACCACCCATCTGCGAGGGCGTTGCTTCGCCTGACATCATCCGGTCAAACCCACGTGCCGCCTCTTCGCGCGAGAGCGAAGCGCCCGTCGCAGCCTTGGCAATCAGGGCTTTGAAATCGTCGACCAAGTACTGCCCCCTTCACCGCGCCGCACGCCTGCGCCCTTCAGCGTCGCCGGACCGGCGGCCATGCGCGAGATTCCACGCCGCCGCGATATCGAGAAAATTCTTGAGAACAAGATGCCCGTGCTCGGAGGCGATGCTCTCCGGATGAAACTGGACACCGTGGACCGGTAGTCGCACATGCGCAAGCCCCATGACCAGATGATCGTCGGTCTGCGCCGTGACAGTGAGGTCGGCCGGGAAAGCCGCGCCGTCGACCACCAGCGAATGGTAGCGCGTGGCGCGAAATGGACCATTGACCCCACGGAAAACTCCGGCTCCTTGATGCCGGATGACGGAGAGCTTGCCATGCACCGGAACCGGCGCCCGCACGATACGGCCGCCGAAACTCTGACCGATTGCCTGATGGCCGAGGCAGACGCCCAATATCGGAACAGTCGCCGAAGCTTTGGCGATAAGATCGAGACATATGCCGGCATCGTCAGGCGTGCACGGCCCCGGCGACAGCACAATCGCATCGGGATCGGCAGCGATCACGTCGGCAGTCGCGATCTTGTCGTTGCGATACACGACAACATCGGCGCCCAATCCACCGAGATAGTGAAAGAGGTTGAAGGTGAAGCTGTCGTAATTGTCTATGAGATAAATCAGCACTCAGTCACCGATCAGTGCTTGTGGATCGGATCGATCCACTTCACCTCCTCCGGTTTTTCGACAGGATCGAGATCGAGATTGACCACGACGGCTTCGTTGTCGCTGCGCACGAGCACGCATTCGAGCGGCTCGTCCGTGCTGGCGTTGATCTCCTGATGCGGCACATATGGCGGCACGAAGATGAAATCTCCGGGCCCGGCCTCGGCCACGAATTCCAGCCGCTCTCCCCAGCGCATGCGCGCCTTTCCGCGCACCACATAGATTACGCTCTCAAGTTCGCCGTGATGGTGCGCGCCGGTCTTGGCATTCGGCTGAATGGCGACCGTGCCGGCCCAGAGTTTTTGGGCTCCGGCGCGGGCAAAATTGATGGCGGCCTTGCGGTGCATTCCCGGCGTCTGCGGCGTATTGGAATCGAGCGCATGGCCGGGGATCACCCGTACGCCGTCATGCTTCCATTTCGGCGCGTTTCGGTTCATCTCAGCGTTCCTCGCCCCGCATCTCCCGTAACAGAACTGCGCTCGGTTTTCGCAGACGCGGCATCCTGGCTCGAAACGCAGCAAGCGATCGAACCGGCTGTTTCGGTTGCCTCTCTGCCGTGATGCGGGCCACCGGTCGGCCATGACGGGTAATCACGACTTCTTCCCCGGTCTCGACCCTGTCCAGCAGTTCGCTAAGGTGCGCTTTCGCCTCGACGAGTGTAACAGTGATCACGGCCGATTGTCCGTTATTGCCCCCGCCGCGCCGCGCTTGCAAAGCGTTTGGCCTCTTCGGCGGCGCGAAAGAGCGCCTTGGCCTTGTTGATGCATTCCAGCTGCTCGGATTTCGGGTCGGAATCGGCGACGATACCGGCGCCGGCCTGGACGTACATCTTCCCATCCTTGATCAGTGCGGTGCGCAGGACAATGCACGTGTCCATGTCGCCTCCGGCGGAAAAGTAGCCCACTGCGCCCGCGTAGATCCCGCGCTTCTCCTTCTCCAGTTCGTCGATGACCTCCATGGCGCGCACCTTCGGCGCGCCCGACACCGTCCCCGCCGGAAATCCCGCCGCGAGCGCATCGACGGCATCGCGGCCATCGGCGAGCCGGCCATCGACATTGGAGACGATGTGCATCACCTGGCTGTACCGTTCGACGAAGAACTGATCCGTCACCGTGACGGTGCCGATCTGGGCTACTCGACCCACATCGTTGCGCCCGAGATCGAGCAGCATCAGGTGCTCGGCACGTTCTTTGGGATCGGCCATCAATTCGGCCTCGAGCGCCTTGTCCTCATGCGGAGTAGCGCCGCGCGGTCGCGTTCCGGCGATTGGCCGGATTGTGAGTGTACCCCCCGAGAGCTTGACCAGGATCTCGGGGCTCGATCCGGCAACGGCAAATTCCCCGAAGTCGAGGAAAAATAGATAAGGCGATGGATTAACCCGCCGCAGTGCCCGGTAAAGGGCGAACGGCGGCAGCCCAAACGGCGCTTCAAAGCGCTGCGCCAGAACCACCTGAAAGATGTCGCCGGCCGCTATGTATTCCTTTGCGGCAAGGACCATCCGCTCGTATTCCGCGGGTGACGTATTGGAGGCAGGAAAAACCGAAAGCGGCCCGGCATCGCCATTCGCGCCCGAATGGTCGAGCGGCCGTTCGAGTGCGTCGACGATCGCTGTTAGCCGTTCGCCAGCGCGCGCGAGCGCCGTCTTGGCCGAGACGCCCTTTTCCGGCCGGACCGACGTGACGATGGTGACCATGTCCTTGACCGAGTCGAAAACAACCACGATCGTCGGACGCAACAGCACGGCATCTGCGATTCCGATCGGGTCGGGGTTGGGGCGCGGCAATTCCTCCATCAGCCGCACCATGTCGTAACCGAGGTAACCGAAAATGCCAGCCGCCATGGGTGGCAGCACATCCGGCAATTCGATGCGGCTTTCAGCGATGACCGCGCGAAGTGCCGCCAGTGGCGGCTCGTTGCAGGGCACGAAACCACCTTGACCGGCCCCGAGCCTTTCTTCGCCCGCTTGCGGCGGAGGGTTAGGGTGGGGGCGGCGGTTGATTTCGGCGCGTCCGCCAATGGTACGCCAAATGAGATCAGGTTGGAGTCCGATAATCGAATAGCGCCCGCGCACTGCGCCGCCTTCGACCGATTCGAACAGAAAGCTCATCGGCCTTGTGTCGGCAATCTTCAGAAAAGCGGAGACCGGGGTCTCCAGATCGGCGACGAGCGTTGTCCATACCACCTGGGCCTCGCCTGCGGCATAGCACTTGGCGAAGCTCGTGGCCTGCGGCTCAATGTGCACGGGATTTTAGTTTTCGTCGACCGGATTGGTCTGACCGGTGACGACTTGTCTTACTCCGGCTTCGCTGATCGTTACGCCGACTTTGTCCCGGATGCTGGCGATGTAGGCTCCGTATATGTCGTCCGCGTAAGCGCTGTTTAACGAGTCGCGCAGCCGCTTGGCTTCCTGGGAGTCGGGATCGAATTTGGGCACTACGATATCCGTCACCCGGAATACTACCTGCTCTCCGGCCTGCTCGGCGGGCGCGCTCGCGACGGCGTCCTTTGCAGTTCGGAAGACCACGTCGACCGCCTGCGCTGAGAGCGGGCTCGAAGCGCTGCGCCGCTTGATGTCGGATTTGGTCTCGACTTTGAGGCCGGCCGCGGCCGCGGCATCTGCGAGCGAGGTTCCGCCCTTGACCTTGTCCAGCATGTCCTGGGCTTTGGCCTTGAGCCGACTCGCAATCTCGTCGTCACGCCAGCGTGTCTCCACCTGGTCTTTCACTTCGTCAAGCGTGCGGTCGCGTGACGGCGTGATTCCGGCGACTTCGTACCAGACATATCCGCCTTCGAACTGGATTGGATCATTCTCAACCCCGATCTCGGTCGTGAACGCCGAGGCAACAATCCGTTGCGCGTCCGGCAGATCAGTCACCGCCTTGCCTGAAGCATCCTGCCCCGCGCGGTCGATCTCAACCGTGCGCGAGGAAAGCTTGAGGTTTTCCGCGACTTCAGCGAGGGGTTTTCCGATCGAGAGATCGTCCTCGACCTTGTTGTAAAGGTCGTTGAGCTGTTCTTTGGCGCGCTCCGCGGCAAGGTCGTTTCGTATCTGCCCGGCGACCTCATCCAAAGTCGGGACCTTCGCCGGTTCGATCTTGACTACCCGCAAAAGCACCGTTCCGAACCGCCCCTGTACCGGGGTGCTCACTTCGCCCTCTTTGAGAGCAAAAGCCGCATCGGCGACTGTCTGATCGATCATTGCCGACTTGGTGACCGTTCCAAGATCGATGTCCTTTTCCGTCAAGTTGCGCTCTTTTGCGATCGCATCAAAGCCTTCTCCGTTGGCGATACGCTCGGAAGCGGCATGCGCCTGGTCGGGATTGTCGAAGACGATCTGCTGAACGTCTCGGCGCTCCGGCGCGGAATAACTGGCCTTGCGTTCGTCGTAAGCCCGCTGGACATCCTCGTCCGATATTTCGATCGAGTGCGCCAGTTCGCCGGGGGTCAACGCCAGGACGACAATCTTGCGATATTCGGGCGCGCGGAACGAACCCTTGTGCTCATCGAAATAGGATGCGAGCATCTCCGGCGCAGGCGTTGGGATTTCGCCGGCCTGCGCCCGGTCGAGCAGGACGTATTCGATCGTTCGCTGCTCGTTCTGATAGCGATCCGCGGCTTCGACGGCCGCATTGGGCGCAAACGGCGGTCCAACGATCGTGCCGGCGAGTTCACGCCGAACCATCTCGCGCCGCTGCTCGGCGATGAACCGGCCCTCGGTAAATCCGGCTTGCCGCAGGACGTATTCGAACCGCTGCCGGTCGAATTGACCATTCGGATCCTGGAAACTCGGCTCTGAAGTGATGCGCCGGCTGATCTCACTGTCGGATGCGGCCAGCCCGAGCTGCCGAGCCCGTTCATCGACCACGAAATCGCCGACGATCTGGCTGACGATCTGGCGATCGAGACCCGCCGCACGTGCCTGATCGAGCGTAATGTTTCTGCCGAGCTGGCGGCTGAGCTGCTGGAGCCGGTCGCGATAGAGATCGCGGAACTGATCGATCGAAATCTCAGTGCGGCCGATCTTGGCGAAGGTCGACCGGCCGAACCCGCGGAAAATGTCGTTGATGCCCCAGATCGCGAAGCTCACGACCAGGAGGCCCATCACTCCGGCAAGGACGATTCGGCCGAGCCAGTTCTCGGAAGCCTTTCGCAAGCCTCGAAGCATCGTTCAAGTTACCACGGTTGGGCGCTGGCCATTGCAAATGCAAGGGCCGGCATCATAGGGATGGGGCCCCGCCGCTGCAACGGAGATCCCTGCGAGAAAACGCCTCCGGCGCCAGCTTGCGGCTGGCGGGTGCTTTGCGGCTTTGCTAGGGGCTTGGTTCCGCAGAGGCCAAATCAGGAGATCGGGCATGCCGGGCGGGTCGCTCCCACTCCTGGCGGGCAACTGGAAGATGAACGGCCTTACCAATTCGGCTGCGGAACTCATAAGGATAATCGAAGCGGCGCCCGACCTGGCTTCTAAGGTCCGGCTCATGATTTGCCCCCCGGCCACGTTGGTAGCAAGCTTTGCGTTACTGGCGCGAGGGTCGGCGGTTGCAGTCGGCGGGCAGGACTGCCGCAGCGAGCCTTTCGGAGCGTTCACCGGCGACATATCCGCTGAAATGCTCAAGGATGCCGGAGCCGCTGCCGTGATCGTCGGACATTCGGAGCGGCGTCGCTACCATCGCGAGACCGACGGTGAGGTGAGGCAAAAAGCGGCTGCCGCCTGGCGGGCAGGGCTTATGGCGATTGTATGCGTCGGCGAAACGCGCGCCCAACGGGAAGCGGGGGAGACAATTGGTCTCATCGGTCGCCAGCTCGAACAGTCGCTGCCCGATCGCGCCACGACCGATAATGTCGTCGTGGCTTATGAGCCGGTCTGGGCCATAGGAACGGGCCTCACTCCGACGCCGCAGGATATTGCCGAGGTCCACAGTTTCGTCCGCCGGCAGCTCGTTTCTCGCTACGGACAAGCAGGGCAGGGAATTCGGATCCTCTATGGCGGATCGGTGAAACCCTCGAACGCAGCCGACCTGTTGTGCGTCGATGAGGTCAATGGCGCCTTGGTCGGAGGCGCGAGCCTCAAAGCCGAGGATTTCCTCGGGATTGCCGCCGCATATCGGTAGGACCATAGAAAAGCCGCTCTCGGTCGTGTAGAGACCCCGAACTCTTCCTATATGGGAGGCAAGAGGGTGCGCCTTAGCGCGCAACGGAACAAGAGCTCATGCAGACGCTGGTTATTATCATTCACCTCATGATCGTTTTGGCCATGATCGGATTTGTGCTCTTGCAGAAGTCCGAAGGAGGGGGTCTTGGAATTGGCTCGACGGGGGGGTTCCTGACAAGCCGGGGCACGTCCAACGTCCTGAGCAGAAGCACGGCAATCCTGGCAGGCGCCTTTTTTGCAACGAGCCTGTTGCTGTCGATTTTAGCGGGGCTAGGCCGCCACCCAGCTTCGATCGTGCAGCCGACGGGCGGGCCTCCGCCTGCGTCAGCTCCGGGGACGCCGGCCGCCCCGCCGAGCGGCGGTCAGTCCGGGTCGGGCGGCGGACTTCTCGACACATTGCGCCAGCAGGAGCAGGCGCCCGCGCCCGCGGGACCTCAGGTGCCGCAATCGAAATAGGGGCAGTTTTCAGAGGGGCCGGGAAACCGGCCCCTCGGCTTTGGGGAAGTAGCGCACGGGGGAAAATGCGGAAGCTCGATTCCAACCGCAGAACAATGACCCAAATACCTCCCAGAGCGTCTGAAATGGTTGCAACTGCTGGCGGGGCGCGGCGGTCTGTCCACAGCGCACTGAAAGCCCTCGTCGAATCGCGGCGACGGGGTTAGAAATTGGGTCCCATGGCGCGGTATGTCTTCATCACCGGCGGCGTGGTTTCCTCCCTGGGCAAAGGGCTCGCAGCAGCAGCGCTCGGCGCGCTGCTTCAGGCACGCGGCTACAAGGTCCGGCTACGTAAGCTCGATCCTTATCTCAATGTGGACCCGGGGACGATGTCGCCTTATCAGCACGGCGAAGTCTTCGTCACCGACGATGGCGCCGAAACCGATCTCGACCTCGGTCATTACGAGCGCTTCACCGGGCGCCCGGCGACACGGCATGACAACATCACCACCGGCCGAATCTATCAGGAGATCCTTCTCAAGGAGCGCCGCGGCGACTATCTCGGGGCCACCATCCAGGTCGTGCCGCACGTCACCAACGCCATCAAGGAATTCATCCTCAACGGCAATGACGGGTTCGATTTCGTTCTATGCGAAATCGGCGGCACGGTGGGGGACATCGAGGGGCTGCCGTTCTTCGAGGCAATCCGCCAGCTCGGCAACGATCTGCCGCGCCGTCACGCGGTGTTCATTCACCTGACGCTGCTCCCGTTCATCAGCGGGGCGGGCGAACTCAAGACGAAACCGACCCAGCATTCCGTCAAGGAACTGCGATCGATCGGCATTCAACCGGATATCCTGCTTTGCCGCACCGATCGGCCCATTCCGGTGGAGGAGCGCCGCAAGCTCGCGCTGTTCTGCAATGTGCGACCGGCCGCGGTGATCGAAGCGCGCGACGTGGACAACATCTACGCTGTCCCGGAGGCCTATCACGCCGCCGGTCTCGATGCCGAAGTGCTTGCTGCTTTCCTCATCGAAAATGCTCCTGCGCCCGATCTCACCACCTGGGGTCTGATCAACGAGAGCATCCACAGTCCCGAAGGCAACGTCACCATCGCCATCGTGGGCAAGTACACCGGAATGAAAGACGCTTATAAGTCGCTCATCGAGGCGCTTTCCCACGGCGGGATTGCCAACAAAGTGAAGGTCAATCTCGACTGGATCGAGTCGGAAATGTTCGAGCGCGAGGACGTGATTCCGTTTCTCGATCATGTGGATGGCATTCTCGTCCCCGGCGGCTTCGGCCAACGCGGCGCCGAAGGCAAGATCAAAGCTGTGCAATTCGCCCGCGAACGTCGCGTGCCGTATTTCGGTATCTGTTTCGGGATGCAGATGGCTGTGGTCGAGGCGGCGCGCAATCTGTGCGGCATCATGGATGCAAACTCGACCGAATTCGGTGCCACGCCGCATCCGGTGGTGGGGCTGATGACCGAATGGATGAAGGGCAACGAACTGCACAAACGCGCAGAGGGCGGGGACCTCGGCGGCACGATGCGGCTTGGCGCCTACCCGGCCTGCCTCCAGCGCGGCAGTCGGGTGGCCCGGATTTACGGCGCAACTGACATTTCAGAACGCCATCGCCACCGGTACGAGGTGAACACCCATTACCGCGGCAGCCTCGAGCAGCACGGGATGCGCTTCTCTGGGATGTCGCCCGACGGTCTCCTCCCGGAGATGATCGAATACGAGGACCACCCGTGGTTCATCGGGGTGCAATTCCATCCCGAACTCAAATCCCGGCCGTTTGCTCCGCATCCACTGTTCGCCTCCTTCGTCGGCGCGGCCGTGGAGCAGAGCCGGCTGGTATAGGAGCTACTTCTTTACGAATCTCCGAAGGTCTACCAAGCTAGTCGAATACCTCGTCGGCGCGCTGCAGAATCGATGGGGCCACGGCAAGACCGAGTGTCCCGGCGGTCCTGAGGTTCACGGCCATCTCGTTCTTTAGCGGAAATTGCACCGGAAGATTGCCCGGCTTCTCGCCGCGCAAGATACGATCGGCGTAAGACGCCGCGCGACGAAAAGTGTCCAACGGGTCGACTCCGTAGGAGAGCAAACCACCATCTCTGGTAAAGTAAGATAGCGAATAGATCGCCGGTACCCTGTTTCGGGCCGCTGCCAATATGATTGTCGCGCGATAGGCGATCATGAATGCATCCGGGATTACGACAAGACCGCCTCCCGGCTCGCGCCGAAGGGCGATGATGGCCGTCTCGATTTCGACATCGCTATGAACCGGCGCAGCGCTTGCCACGATGCTGAGCGACCGGGCCGCCGTCTCAAATGACGGCATATAAGCCGACACGGGAGTGCTATCAGGATTGAACATGATGGCGGCCCGCGTGAGCCCGGGCGTTATCTCCGAGAGAAGCTCAAGCCACTTCCCTCCCAGCGAGGCTTCCAAGTCTGCGAACCCGGTGACGTTCCCGCCGGGGCGGTCGAGCCGCGCGATGATGTCGCTGGCGACGGGATCGCCCACGTTCACAAAGACGATCGGGATCGTTCGCGTCTCCCGCTGGACCACAGCGGTCGCCTGCGCCCCGTCCGCAAGGATGATGTCCGGTTGCAAGCCGACCAACTCCTGCGCGAACGCTCTTATGGCCTTAATGCCGCCGCCGGCCCAACGGACGTCGATCCGCAGGTTGCGGCTATCGGTCCAACCCAAGTCCGCAAGCGCTCGCTCGAACGCAAAGACGCGAGGCTTTATCACGGGATCGTGGTCGTCAGACGGCATGAGGACACCAACGCGTCGCACGCGGCCGTCCTGCTGGGCGCGCACCGATAGCGGCCATGCCGCCGCGCCGCCGAAAAGCGTGATGAATTGCCGCCGCTTGATGCCGGCCATCGGCTACCTGTGAGGCAGGACCTCAACTGGTTCTTGGGGGCGTATCTGTCCTTCCTGTGCTCAGCCAGGAGGATAGCACTGCGCGGTTGCGACAAACAGAGTGCTGCACCGCGGGATTTTACGTCGTTTTAACCGCGCGGTTTTCGTCGGCCCGGGATCAAAACGGGCGGGCTCGTGGGGAGTCTCAGCGAATTGGCAGGCCTTCTGCCCCCTCCGAAACGTACTGTCTCGCTTGAGGAAATGGACGAGGCTATACGAAAGTCGGTGGCCAACCGTTTCCAACGCGCCGTCGGCCGAAAGCGATGATCGGCCTCGATACCAACGTCCTCGTGCGTCTCGTTGTGCACGATGATCTTCGACAGGCGGAAGCTGCGAAGCGCTTTCTCAGTCGCCACTGCACGCCGGAATCGCCGGGGTTCATCGCTTCGATCGTTCTCGCGGAGTTCGCCTGGGTTCTGGCGGTGTCGTATGGGTATGGGCGCTCCGACATCGCAGCAGCGACTGAAGGGCTGCTGATCGGCGGCGATCGGATTGTGGAACATCACGACGCCGTACGGGCCAGTCTCGAAGATTACAAAAAAGGGCAAGTAGACTTCGTCGATGCGCTGATGGCTCGGGTGAATCCGGCGTATGGATCCGAAGTTACCGCGACATTGGACCGAAAAGCCACAAGGCTGGATGGTTTTGTTCAGGTCGCATGACCCCATCCTCCCTGTTCGCACTAAATGACTTTCACGGATCGATACCCAGTCCTCTATTCGGCACGCTCAAAGACTGCAGTAACCACGATCTCCTGACCAGAAATAAGACTCTTGAGCGGCGGCGTCGTGACAGTCAGCTGATTGCCTGCAATTTGTATGTTGCGAGGTTGCTGTGTTCCCGTCCATGCCTGGTTCCACGACGCATCCACTTGCATGATGACCCTTGCGCCTTCGACCTTGTAGGTTCCGGTAAAGGCGGCAATCATCGTCTTGTACAGTTCAGCGCGTTCGGCGTCGGTGGGCGCGGTCGATGCAGGCGGCTTTCGATCCTGCCCAATGGCAAAGAAAGCCACCTTGCCGCCGCGCGTGAAGAAGAAATAGCCTGACGGATGCTCGCCGAAGGGCTTGCCTACCTTTTCTGTCGGCACCTCCTTGGTGCTGAACGAGGTGAGTTTCCATACTCCGATGATAGAGGTTGCGAGGTCCTGGGCGGGCGCGATCTGTGGCAGGATGAGCAGTGCCACAGCGATCGAGGTCATCAGGCGCCAATACTTCACGATGTTCTCCCCTGTGCAATCCGCTTGTCCCCCTTGTAGATTTTGGACGCTCTCACGCGCGGTATTCAAGTATCATTTTAGAAATTCCCGCACCCCAGTCCGAGTGAGTTTGCCGCTCCGATGAGACGGAGTGGCCGGTGGGTGTGCCGCGCTAGGGCCATTTCGGCGGCGGCGGTTTGTGCTAAGATTGTGCCAATCTCCACCAGGAACTTATGTGCTGCAGGAGGAATCACCAGATGGCGCAATTCACGCTGACCGTCGACGGCAGCGCGCGCACGATCGAGGTCGATGACCCCGATATGCCGCTGCTCTATGCATTGCGCGATGACCTTAGCCTGAATAATCCCCGCTTCGGCTGCGGGTTGGGTCAATGCGGGGCCTGCACCGTGCAGCTCGACGGCCATGCGGTGCGTTCCTGCGTAACGCCGTTGCGTGCGGTCGGCGGCAGGAAGGTCACGACGCTTGCCGGCCTCGGCACTCCCGAGAAGCCGCACCGCGTCCAGGCGGCCTGGATCGAAGAGCAGGTCAACCAATGCGGCTACTGCATCAATGGTTGGATTCTGACCGCGGCAGAACTCATTGATCGCAATCCCAGCCCCACCGACGAAGAGATCAAGGATGCGCTAAGCGGCCTGATCTGCCGTTGCGGGACGCACGGGGCGGCGCTGCGTGCCGTCAAGCGCGCCGCTCGGCAGGCGTGAGGAGAGAGACCATGGACAACATCGAAACTCTCAGCCGCCGGGCTTTCCTTACCTCGACTGGAGCCTTGCTGGTCACTCTCGCTGGCCCGCCCAGCTGGGCCGCCGGCGCAACCAACGGCTCAGCCACGCGCCCGCCTGTGACCGGCGATCAACTCGACTCCTACATTACGATCGATGCCGACGGCACCGTCGTCGCCTATTACGGCAAGATCGATGGTGGGCAGGGGCTCGCCACCGCCATCGCACAAATGGTGGCGGAGGAAATTGACGTCCCGTATGAACACGTGCGCGTCGTCATGGGCGACAGCGCGCTCACCCTCGACATGGGCGGGGCGAGCGCTGCCATTGGGGTATCGCATGGCGGCTTGATGCTGCGCCGGACCGCAGCCCAAGCGCGGCGTTTGTTGATTGAGATGGCCGCGAACTCCCTTGGCGTGCCGGCGGATGACCTCACCGTGACCGATGGCGCGGTGCACGCGGTCGCTGATCCAACCAAGCGCATCTCCTATGCCGAGCTCATCGGCGGGCGCTATTTCGACAGCAAGGTGAAATGGAACGGCAAGACTTCGAGCGCGCTTGCGGTCGAAACCGAAGCTCCGCTTAAGAAGCCTGCCGAGTTCAAGGTGATCGGACAATCGTTCCGGCGGCGCGATCTGCCGGGAAAAGCTTTCGGCACGCTTGAAATGGTCAACGACGTCCGGCTGCCGGGAATGCTGCATGCCCGCATGATCCGCCCGACTGTTGCGGGAGCTGTGCCGGTCAAGGTCGACGAATCGTCGATCGAGGATATTCCGGGTACCAGGGTGGTCTGGATCAAGGACCTTCTCGCGGTGGTTGCCGAGAAAGAGTGGAATGCCGTCAAGGCGGCACGAAAGCTCAAAGTCGTCTGGTCGGAGTCGCACCCGAATTTCCCCGGCCATGACAAGCTGCACGAGCACATCCGCAACGCCACGGTGATCAAGCGCGGGATCCAGCGGGAGAACGGCTCGGTCGAGGAGGGGCTTAAGCAGGCGGTCCGCATCATCGAAGGGCAATACGAGTACCCGACCCAGTCCCACGCCAGCACCGGGCCCGCATGCGCAGTCGCCGATGTGCGCGGCGGTGAGGCCACCATCTGGACCTCCAGCCAGAAGCCCTATGACTCGGCTGCCTGCGTGGCCGAATTGCTGGGCCTGCCTCGGGAAAAGGTGCGCGCGATCTGGGTGTTCGGCACCGGCTCCTATGGCCGCAACGACCAGGGGGACGCCACTGCGGATGCGGCAGTGCTCTCACAACACCTGGGGCGGCCGGTGCGTGTCCAATACATGCGCCACGAGGGCCTTGCCTGGGACCCGAAAGGAACGGCGGCTGTCAATACCGGCCGCGCCGGCCTCGATGCTTCCGGCAAGGTCATCGCCTACGAGTATATCAGCAAGGCGTTCTCGCGCATGGACACGAACACGCGCGAGAGCCGGGCCTCTGACGTGCTCGCGGGACATCTGCTCGGCCTGCCGCTCAAGCCGCAGTGGACATTCGAAATTCCGGTCGCCTCCTACACGTTCGATCACGGCCGGCTTGGCTGGGACATCGTGCCCCCGCTCATGGATCGTGCTTCGCCGCTACGCACGACCCATGTGCGCGATCCCTATGGTCCGCCGATCCTGTTCGGCAGCGAGTCCTTCATGGATGAAATTGCGGCGTCGACCGATACCGATCCGGTCGATTTCCGGCTGCGCTACCTTACGAACCCGCGCGATCGCGACGCGGTGCGGATAGCGGCGGAACGCTATGGCTGGGAGAAGCGGCCCTCACCGCGCAGCGACCAGAAGGACAAGGATGTGGCGGTCGGCCGTGGGATCGCGTTCCGGCGTCACTTCTCGACGTTCATCGCTCTCATCGCCGAAGTGCGGGTGCATCGTAAGACGGGCAAGATCGACCTGGTGCGGTATGTCTGCGCGCACGATGTCGGCATGATCGTCAACCCCGAGACGCTCAAGCATGTAATCGACAGGCAGCTGGTCTACGGGACAAGCCGCGCGATGTTCGAGGAAGTGCGCTTCGATCAGAACATGGTGACCAGCGTCGATTGGCTGACCTATCCGGTGCTGTACATCGACTCGGTGCCGAAGACGATCGACATTGTGCTGATTGAGCGGCCGGAGGAGGCCCCGTCCGGCGCCGCCGAGATGGCGCTCGGGTTAGTTCCGGCGGCGATCGGGAACGCGGTGTTCGACGCGACCGGCGTACGGCTGCGCCGCGTCCCCTTCACGCCCGAGCGGGTGAAGGCCGCCCTCGACGCAGCGTGAAGCGCGCGCGTGTCCCGGGCGCAGCGCAGCGCGGCCTCTGACGGCTCAGAACAAGAGCCGCGATGCGCCGCAGAACCGGGGCCGCTAGAAGCTCGATCTTGGCGGTCCCGGATTAGCGGTGCACCACTCGCGCGCGCAATCGAGGAGCCGGAACGGTGCCTACTTGCGCGGCGCGCGCTCGCGCTGCACCGCATCCGGGACACACCGGGGGCAGGCTAGCATGGCCCGCGGTCTCGATCACGTCGTTCACGCGGTGCGCGACCTCGACGCGGCTGCCGATTTCTATCACCGGCTGGGGTTCACGGTCGGGGTGCGCAACCACCATCCGTGGGGCACCCAAAACCACATTATTCAGTTTCCGGGATGTTTTCTCGAACTGTTGGCCGTCATCGAGCCGGAGAAGCTTGGCAGCGATCCGATTGCGGCGCTGTTCGGCACCTTTAATCGGCTGTTTCTCAAGCGGCAGGAGGGACTTTCTTTCGTCATGCTGGAGAGTGGAAACGCGGCTTCCGATGCGGCCGAGTTTCGGGCGTCCGGCATTGGGGTTTCCGACGCGCTGCGTTTCGAGCGCGAAGGAACGAACCCGGACGGCAGAAAAGTGCGACTCGGATTTTCGGTGGCTTTCGCCCGCGAACCTCGTGCCCCCGAAATCGGTTTCGGCGTCTGCCAGCAGCATTCCTCGGAAAATTTCTGGGCTCCGGCGTTGCAGAAGCATGCCAACGATGCAATGGGAATCGCGGGTGCTGTGCTGGTCACCGAAAACCCGAGCGACCTCCACATTTTTCTTTCTGCCTTCGTCGGCGTGCGTGAGCTGCAAGCCACTTCAAGCGGGATTGTCGCGCCGACCCCGCGCGGCGACATCCGGGTAATGGACCCGGCCGCGTTCCGGCTGCATTTCGGCGTTTTGCCTCCCGACATTTCAGTTGGCGCGCGGCTTGCAGCCGTGCGCTTTGCTGTCGGCAACGGCGCCGATTTCCTGGCCAGGGCGAGGGGTGAAAATGTACCCGTCTCGACGCATATGGGGACGTTTGTCATCCCGCCGGATGCCGCCCACGGCGCAACGCTTGTCTTTGAAGAAAGCGAAAGAAAATGACTGAGGACGAGGCGCCTAACTCGATCGTTACCGCTGGCAACGTCTGCTTCGGCAACGGCCTGCCGCTTGCCTTGATTGCCGGGCCGTGCGCTCTCGAAAGCCGCGGTCATGCGCTCGAAATGGCCTCGGCACTCAAGGAGGTGGCAGAGAAAATCGGGATCGGGCTCGTTTACAAGACATCCTTCGACAAGGCCAATCGGACGAGCGCAAGAAGTAATCGGGGCCTTGGGCTCGACGCCGCGCTGCCGATCTTTGCCGAAATCCGCGCCTCGGTCGGCGTTCCAGTGCTCACCGATGTCCACGAATCCGATCAATGCGCGCGCGTCGCTGAGGTCGTCGATGTGCTGCAAATTCCGGCCTTTCTATGCCGGCAGACGGATCTTCTTGCTGCGGCGGGTGCGACCGGCCGCGTCATTAATGTCAAGAAGGGCCAATTCCTGGCGCCCTGGGACATGGTTCATGTCGTCGGCAAGATTACTCAGTCCGGCAACCGCAACGTGCTCGTGACCGAGCGCGGCGCTTCGTTCGGTTACAACACGCTCGTCTCCGACTTCCGCGCGCTGCCGATCTTGCGCGAGACGATCGGCGCGCCGATAATTTTCGATGCTACCCATTCGGTGCAGCAGCCGGGCGGGCAGGGGGCTTCTTCGGGCGGAGAGAGGCAATTCGTGCCAGTGCTGGCGCGGGCGGCGGTGGCAGTGGGAATCGCGGGGATATTTATCGAGACGCATCAGGATCCCGACACGGCTCCTTCAGATGGACCAAACATGGTGCCGCTAAAGCAGATGGACAGCCTCATCCGCCAGCTGATTGAATTCGATAACCTGGCGAAAAAATACGCTGCCCAGTCGCCTGGGGTAGATTGATACCCGAAGCGGTCGCGGAGGCCTGCCGAACCGGTAACCTTTTTCCGCTGATTTTTGCATCGGCTGTCATTTTCTGTCCATTGTTGAGGCCGATAATGAGGTGCCGGCAAGGCAAGTTGGGGGGTACCGTGAGATTCATCCTGGGATCCCAATGTCTGCTGTGGGGCAGCGTGGCGGCGCTCCTCTATGGCGGTCCTGCAAATCCTGACCGAGGCTTCAGCCCCGCTCTTGTACTTCCAGAGCGGGCACCCGCTCTGGATCGAACGCCGCCTCAGGAAGGGTTCGCGCTTGCCGCTCAAGAGCAAAAAGCGGCGCCTATCGAACTGGACAAAGCCGTCGCGGTGGACGCTCCGAAAAGCGCAGTTCTGCCGGTACCAGCCGATACGGGCCCGATAGACAATTCTGCCGGTGCGGACGCACCGTCGGCATCATCGGATCGAGATCTAATGGCTGCGGTTGCCGAACGGAATTTGAGCGCTGTTCCCGCCGAGCCGGATGCAAGGCCGGAATCCTCCGAGCCAAAACTCGCCGCCCTCGAGCCAGGGGTGAAGATAAACTCGGCCCAGACCTCCGCAGACTGCTTTTTGCTGGATGATTGCATCAATCAATACCTCTGGGCCGTTTATGAGCGGACGCCAAAGCTCGACACCGTCAAATCCGAGGAACATGTCAGCGTCTCGATCAAGAAGAAGGGCAAGCTCCACAACGTCGAGAAAACAATTAGCAAGTTCATGAATGAGGACTTCGGCTGGAAGGATCCCGATGCGGCGGAAAAAGTCGGCATGTCCACCATGGATTACGTGATCGGGGGCATGGATCACGATTTCAAATTGAGAGTTTACCGCCTCCTGCGCGCGCTCGACGATGCGGGGCTCGAACCCGGTATTACGAGCGCCTTCCGCGACGACTACCGGCAATCGATCGCAGCCGGAAAAAAGGCGGCTTCCGACAACTCGTATCACGGCGGCAGCCGGCACGGCGGCTACGGCCATGGGCTTGCCGCCGACCTCGTAAGCGTCAAAGGTGAGACCCGTGCCGACCGACAGGCATCGAGCGAAGAATTATGGAAATGGATCGACGCGCGCGGCAAGGAATTTGGGATCGGCAGGCCCTATCTCGATAAAGATCCCCCGCATGTTGGGCCCATCGACGGCAAGGAATACGCAGACCACCGCGGCGTGAACGGGCAA
Source organism: Xanthobacteraceae bacterium (assembly GCA_036557705.1). Taxonomy (GTDB): domain Bacteria; phylum Pseudomonadota; class Alphaproteobacteria; order Rhizobiales; family Xanthobacteraceae; genus VAZQ01. The sequence continues at coordinate 52,338 of DATBHB010000015.1, read as the reverse complement.
CGGGTGGCAAGCGCGGGGACCGCGAAGCACGTGGATGGCCCCGCGCAAGGGAGGAAGGCGGACAGCCTGGCGCATCCGAAGCACACCGACAGCCTGGCGCATCCGAACCACGCAGACGCCCCGGCGCATGCGAAACACGCGGACACCGTGGCCATCGCCAAACGCCAAAACGCCCCGACGAATGCCAAACGCCTGGACAAAAACCAGCGCCGCGCCGGTGCTGCGCTCTGAGCCGGCAGTCCTGATTTCGCCGCGGCCTCTTCCGCGATAGGCTCCCATGACGCTTCTCCTTCCAAGCAGGAGAGGCATCGCCGCGAGTCCAATCAACAGGAGCCGACCATGACCATCGAGTACACGCCTTCCACGTCCGCGAGCGCCAACGAGCCGGGCACGTCCCGTCGCGAGGTCGTTGCCGCCGCCGTGACGTTGGTGGCTGCAACCGGAGCGGTTTCGTCCACACCCGCGGAAGCACAAACCGCTTCCGTTCGCCACACCAACCCGCCGGGCATGTCCTCGCCTCCCACCTATTCCCAAGTCGTGGAAGTAAACGGGCCGCACCGCATCGTTTTCCTCGCCGGACAGACCGGGCAGGATACGAATGGCAAAGTGGTTCCGGGCGGCATCCGCCCCCAGGCCACGCGCGTGATGGAGAACATCAAGACCGCGCTCGCCTCCGTCGGCGGCGGGTTCGAGCACATCGTCAAGCTCAACACCTACATGCTCGACATCGACCGAGACGGCCCGGCTTACCGCGAAGTGCGCACGTCCTATTTCAGCAACAAGTCGACATTGCCTGCGTCCACTCTGCTGCAGGTCTCGCGGCTCGCCAATCCGGAATATCTGCTCGAAGTGGAAGTCCTCGCGATCCTGCCGCCAAAGGCCTAAGACACGTCGCACGCGGGCGTAGTGCGAACATCAAATCGGCGGCGGCCCAGCAGGCCCGCCGCCTCAATGCGCAGTTGCCGGCGTTCGGCGCAGCGCGGTCGCGAGCGCAAGCGCGGTTTGACAGTACAAGTCCTTGGACCTACTTGCGGTATAACCTTTTTGGTTCATTCGCCGCCAAGGGAGCCGCCGGTTGCCAGATCGCGCCGTCCGCATCAGCAAACCTAAGGTCGCCATCATCGGCGCCGGCGTTATTGGCTTGGGTATCGGTTGGCGGCTCGCCGCGCGCGGCGCCACAGTCGAAATATTCGATCGCGATGTGGCCGGCGCGGCCGCCAGCCATGCCGCCGCCGGCATGCTGGCAGCTTGCTGCGAGGCAGAGCCTGGCGAGGAGGCGCTGATCGCGCTCGGCCGCGAGAGCCAAGCACGATGGCCATCCTTTGCTGTCGAGGTGCAGGAGGTATCGGGGATTGACGTGGAGCTGCGTACCGAAGGCACGCTGGTCGTCGCCTCGACCGCGGACGATCAGGCGCGGCTCCATCATCAGCTCGTGTTCCAGCATAAGCTTGGACTTCCTCTGGAATGGATTACGGCAGCGGAGACCCGCCGGCGCGAGCCACATCTCGCCGGCAAGCTCGCCGGTGCGGTGTTCAGTCCGCAGGACCACCAAGTCGAAAACCGCAAGCTTGCGCATGCGCTGCGGCTCGCAGCGAAGGCCGCAGGTGCAATAGTGCGCGAGCATGCGCCGGTGAGCGAAATCTCGACTGCCGGAGGATGCGCCAACGGCCTGGTGCTTGCGGACGGAACCAGGATTTCAGCGGATGTGGTGGTGCTCGCAGCCGGCGCGTGGTCGCGAAGTATTGGCGGACTACCGAAGGAGCTACGGCCGCCGGTGCGACCGATCAAGGGACAGATGCTGACCGTGCGCATGAATGCTGCCGCGCCACTTCTCAAGCATGTGGTCTGGGCGCCCGGCGTCTACCTCGTGCCGCGCCGCGACGGCCGCCTGATTGTCGGTGCCACCGTCGAGGAAAAGGCATTCGACACCACGATCACGGCAGGCGGGCTTCTCACGCTGCTCGAAGCGGCTTGGCGCGTCATTCCCTCGGTCGAGGAACTACCAGTTGAAGAAATGTGGGCCGGGCATCGCCCTGGTAGCCGCGACGACGCCCCAATTCTTGGGCCGGCCCCGCTCGAAGGGCTCATCTACGCGACCGGGCATCATCGCAACGGCATCCTGCTCGCGCCGATTACGGCCGATGCAATCGCGCGCCTCGTGCTCGAAGGGGCACTGGACTCGGCAATCCGGCCGTTCGGGATCGAGCGATTTGCACCCGCACGCGCTGCCGAATAAGTTTCACCTCATGACGCAAGCCGCCGCCGCTCGCATCCGTCTCAACGGCCAGGACGAAGTCCTGGCTGCCGCAACGCTCGCTGCCCTGCTCGAACAAAAGGCCCTGGACGTTGCGCAGCGCGGCATTGCCGTTGCCGTCAACGGGGAGGTTGTGCCCCGCACGGCCTGGGCGCACACGCCGCTGCGCTCCGGCGACCGCGTCGAGATTGTCCGTGCCCGCCAAGGTGGGTGAAGGTAGAACGTTTCATGTCCGATCCCCTTGTCATTGCCGGCCGCCAATTCCGCTCACGGCTATTCCTCGGCACCGCCGGTTATCCGAACCGGCAGCTGATGCTCGACGCCTTGGCGGCCAGCGGCACAGAAATGGCGACCGCCTCAATCCGGCGGATCAGCCTCGCAGGGGACGATGAGAGCCTGATCGATCTCATCCCGTCCCACATTCATTTCCTGCCCAACACGGCGGGGTGCCAAACCGCCAAAGACGCCGTGCTCACCGCAGAGCTTGCCCGCGAGGCACTGGAAACCAATTGGATCAAGGTGGAGGTGATCGGTGACCGCGAATTGCTTTATCCGGATACGGAAGAGTTGATCCGCGCAACTGAGACTCTCGCAGCCAAGGGCTTCGTAGTGCTGCCCTATTGCACCGAGGATCCGGTGGTCTGCCGCAAGCTCGCCGATGCGGGGGCGGCCGCCGTAATGCCTCTCGGATCTCCAATCGGTTCCGGGCTCGGCATTTCCAATCCACATTTGATCGAGCTCATATGCGCACGCTCGCCGATTCCCGTTGTGCTCGACGCCGGGATCGGTACGGCGTCGGATGCCGCGCTCGCCATGGAGCTCGGCTGCTCTGCCGTGCTCCTTAATACCGCGGTGTCGAAGGCACGCGATCCGGTGGTGATGGCAAAGAGCATGCGCGCGGCCGTCGAGGCTGGGCGCGGGGCGCGCCTTGCCGGCCGCATTCCCAAGCTCGCCCACGCCGAACCATCGAGCCCGCAATTTGGTCTTGTCGGTACGTGAAGCTGCCGAAACCGCCGTTTCTGCTTGTCACCGACCGTCATCAGGCGCGGCTGCCGTTGCCGGCCATCGTGCGCGCGGCGCTGGAAGCCGGCTGCCGTTGGATCAGTCTGCGTGAGAAGGACCTGCCCGACTCCGAGCAGATCGCGCTGGCCCGCGCTTTGCTGCCGATGATCCGCCGCAGCGGCGCGCGGCTGACGGTTCATGGGGAAGCCGCCCTGGCGAATACCTGCGGGGCCGATGGCGTCCACCTCCCGGCGGGGAGCGACGCCGAGGCGGCCCGAGCGCTGCTCGGGCCGGAGCGGCTCATCGGCATCTCGATCCATACGGTAATCGAGGCCGAGGCTATCGATCCGGAGGTGGCGGACTATGCCATTGCGGGCCCCGCCTTCGAAACCGCCAGCAAGCCCGGCTACGGCCCCGAGATTGGACGCAAGGGGTTGGCCGAGATCGCGACGGTTGCGCGCGTTCCCGTGCTCGCCATCGGGGGGCTCAATACGACCCGCGCCGCCGAGGTGCTCGCGGCCGGCCCCATCGGGATCGCAGCCATGGGCAGTGTCATGCGCGCTCTCGATCCCGCGCAGGAGGTGAGGGCGCTGCTCGCGACAGTGAGCGGTGCAAGCCACTGAGCTGCCTCAACGAGTCCCGCGTCCAACAGCGATCTGCCGTGCCCGAAAAGATGCGCGCGCCGGTAAGGATTGCTTTACCGCATTGGGCGGCTTCGGCGACCTCCCCTGGCGACGGCCCCATTCCGGCCGCGATCGAATGACGATATGGTGACAGGGATCGGGGGATTCTCATGGGGCAGGGTAGGGGGCAAAGAACCTCCAAAGCGTTGCGCGCCGGCGTGCTTATCCTGGTGTGCGGGGCGATGGCAGGCTGTTCGGCCAGCCCTTTTGGTGCAAACAGTTCCAGGTTCAGCAGGCGGGTGATCGACGACGGGGAGCCGATCCCCAAGGGCGGAGGCGTCTACAAGGTCGGCCAAGCGTACAGCCAGAACGGCCACACCTATCATCCGGCTGAGAATCCGAGCTATCGCGCCGAAGGCTTGGCTTCGTGGTATGGGCCCGATTTCCATGGCCACCCCACCGCCAACGGCGAAATCTATGACATGCACGCGATTACGGCGGCACATCCGACGCTGCCAATCCCAAGCTATGCGCGCGTCACCAACCTTGACAATGGGCGTTCGATTATCGTGCGGGTCAACGATCGCGGCCCCTACTATGGCGGCCGGGTCGCCGATCTCTCGATTGGCGCCGCCAAGGCCCTGGATTTCTATTCCAAAGGCTTGGCGCGCGTGCGGGTCGAGTATGTCGGGCGCGCGCCGCTCGAAGGCACAGACGACGCCCTGCTGATGGCGACGCTGCGCGAGGGCAGGCCAGCGCCAGCGCCCGCTTCCGCCCCCTCGGTGGTTCAGGTGGCCCTGGAGAAGCCGCCATTGCCCCCAGAACGGCCATTCTCGCTCGGCAGCGCGAGAACCCGATTCCTGGAACGGACTGCAATGGCGGAGGCTTCCTTCGCGCAGGCTCCAGCGCAATCCGCCTTGAGGCTGCCAGGGCAATCAGCCTCTCAAACCGTTGCATCGAGCACGCCGGGTCCGGTGGGGGCTCCAACGGAGTCGTTTGCGTCTACAGGGAGCGCGGGGTTGTCATTCATAACCGGGCGCGGGCTTTATTGAGCGCGGCTCGGACCGGCGCTGACTCGTACGGCAAAGGCGGGTCGGATAGGCAGGGCGATTTCGCCAGCGTTGCTTTCCGTGAGCCGGAGTTGGTAATCAGAGATGGGCGGCAGCAAGCGAGCGCCTTGTCGGGCCGAGTTGCCATCATCCCATGATCCTTCACGGCAGAATATTTGGACTGCTGCGGCGCGCGCTCAGCCTGTGCGCTGCTGCCGTCGTCGGCCTCGCGGCAACGGCCGTCGCGGCGGCGCCCGCTCCGAAAGCCCCCGACGGCAGTTTCCAAACCGCGGCCCCCTACGCCATTCTCATGGAGGCCGATAGCGGCAGTATCATCTTCGAAAAGAACGCCGACGAATTGGTGCCGCCGTCGAGCCTGTCCAAGCTGATGACGACGGAATTGGTCTTTAACGAGATCAAGGAGGGGCGCCTCCAGCTCAGCGACGAGTTTCTCGTGAGCGTCAATGCCTGGCGCACGGGCGGCGCGCCTTCGCATACTTCGAGCATGTTCATCCCAGTGCACAGCAAGGTGACGGTGGATGACCTTTTGCACGGCGTCATCATTCAGTCGGCGAACGACGCCTGTATCGTGCTCGCGGAAGGAATCGCCGGCAACGAGAACGAATTCGCCGAGATGCTCACGAAGCGCGCGCGCGAACTGGGCCTCGCCAAAGCCACGTTCGGCAACTCGAACGGGCTTCCGAACCCCCGGCAATTGATGACGGTGCGCGAGCTTGCGCAGCTCGCACGGTATATCATTGCAACCTATCCGGACTTTTACCGACTCTATGGCGAACGCGAATTCACCTTCAACAAGATCCGGCAGCAAAACCGCAATCCACTGCTGGCGATGAACATCGGCGCCGACGGCCTCAAGACCGGATTCACCAAGGAGGGCGGCTACGGGCTCGTCGGGTCGGCAGTGCAGAATGGGCTGCGGCTGATCGTAGCCATCAACGGCCTCAAGACCGAAAAAGAGCGCGCCGACGAGGGCAAGAGGCTCCTTGAATGGGGCTTCAACAATGTCCAGGCGGATTTGCTGTTCGAGGATGGGGCCACCATTGCCGAGGCAAGAACCTATGGCGGCGATCGCGCCTATGTGCCTTTGGTTGCGGGGCGCGCGGTCAAATTGATGGTGCCGCGCAATGTTCGCGAGCGGCCGATCGCACGGGTCGTCTATTCGGGTCCAGTGCGCGCGCCCATCCACCAAGGCCAGAAAGTTGGCACGCTCAAAGTTTGGCGGGGAAATGACCTGGTGCTCGAAGTGCCGCTGCAAGCTGCCGAGGACGTCGGGCCAGGTCCGCTTCACCGCCGCGCTTTTGATGCCGTAACCGAGCTTCTCATCGGCCTGTTCCGCGCTGGAATCCAGAGGCTATAATTCCCCGTAAATGCGGGGACGGTTCATCACCTTTGAAGGCGGGGAGGGCGCCGGAAAGTCCACTCACGCGGCGCTGCTTGCGCAGCGGCTTCAGGCAGAGAGGATCGACGTGGTGCTCACCCGCGAGCCCGGCGGCTCGCCAGGCGCTGAGGTGATCCGTCAGATCCTGCTGTCCGGCGCGGCAAGGTCCCTGGGAGCAGAAGCAGAGGCGATCCTGTTTGCCGCTGCACGGCAGGATCACGTCCGCAACATGATCGAACCGGCACTGGCAGGCAGCCGCTGGGTGGTTTGTGATCGCTTCGCCGACTCGACACGCGTCTATCAAGGCATCGTTGGCCGGGTGGACCTCAAGCTTATCGATGGCCTCGAACGCATCACGGTGGGCGACCTGAAGCCGGATCTAAGCTTCGTCCTCGACGTGCCGGCGGACGTCGCCATGGCGCGTGCGAAAAAGCGTCGCGGCGAGGCCAAACCCGATCGATTTGAAGGCGAACACGCGGAGTTTCACGACAGGCTGCGAGAGGCGTTTCGGAGGCTTGCGTCAAGCGAGCCCGAGCGCTGCGTGCTGATCGACGGATGCGCACCGCGCAGCGAAGTGTCCGAGCGAATCTGGAATATCGTAACGCAACGGCTCGACCCGGCAACTGCGTCGGTCTCCTTGCAAACATAGCATCATGAGCCTTGAGGACGATGACGAAAACCTTGAGCCGCCGCATCCGCGGGCAATGCAAGCGCTCTTTGGGCATGGCGATGCCGAGCGGGCACTGCTCGATGGCTATCGCGGCGGCCGCATTCCTCATGCCTGGCTGATCGGCGGCCCTGCCGGAATCGGCAAGGCAACGCTCGCCTATCGTCTGGCCCGCTTCGTGCTTGCCTATCCCGACCCTTCGGCGCCTCCCGTGCAAGCTGCCGCTTCGCTCGCGGTTCCCGCCGACAACCCGGTCGCCCGCCAGATCGCGGCCCAGGGTCGCGGCGATCTTCTGGCGCTGGAACGCACGGAGGGAGAAACCGGAAAACTGCGCACAGTCATCACCGTGGATCAGGTTCGTCGCACTGTCTCGTTCTTCGGCTCGACTGCAAGCGCCGGAGGCTGGCGCGTCTGCATCGTCGACAGCGCCGATGAGCTACAGTACCCGCAAGCAGCCAATGCACTGCTCAAGGTCTTGGAAGAACCGCCCCCGCAGGCGCTTCTCCTTTTGGTAAGCCACGCGCCGGCGCGATTGCTGCCGACGATCCGCTCGCGTTGCCGGCGCCTCGGGCTGCGCGCTCTCGCTGAGGAGGATGTCATTTCCGGCGCGGCGCAAGCGCTTTGCCGCGATCCAAGCGACGCTCGCCTGCGCCAGATCGCTGCGCTAGCCGAGGGCAGCATCGGCCGGGCCGTGATGCTGTCCAGCGGACCGGCACTGGCTTTGCGAAAGCGCACGAGCGAGTTGCTCGAGCGGCTGCCCGCTCTCGATCCGCACGCATTGCACGCGATCGGCGACGCAATTGGCGGTACCGAGCCGCAGAAGCTCGAAAATTTTATCGACGCGGTCAACGTATGGCTGGCCGACCGTCTGGAGGATCCGCGCCGCACTGTCGATGAGCGCTTTCGCCTGGCGGAGGCATGGGATCGGATCAATATCGCCGCACGCGATGCCGATATCTACAATTTGGAACGAAAGCCGCTGGTGTTCCGGGTCTTCGGCTGGCTTGCCGAGGCCGCGCACCGTTGATACGTCTGTCCGCCTCATCGTGAGAAGGCGGCTGCTTTGGTCGCCTGCAAGGGCATTTGGCGATTATTCGTGATGGCCGACAAACCGAAATATTACGTCACCACGGCGATCCATTATCCCAATGGTCCGCCGCATATCGGCCACGCCTACGAGGAGATCGCCACTGATGCAATCGCACGCTTTATGCGACTCGACGGCTACGACGTGTTCTTTCTTACCGGGACCGACGAGCACGGAATCAAAATGCTGCAAACCGCCAACAGGGAGCATCTGACGCCCCGGGAATTGATCGCGCGCACCGTACCCCGCTTTCAGGCGATGGTGGAGCGGCTCGAATGTTCGAATGATGAATTCATCCGCACCACAGAATCGCGCCATCACCGCTCGTCGGAAGCGATCTGGCAGCGCATGGAAGGGGCGGGAGACATCTATCTCGACAAATACTCCGGCTGGTATTCGGTCCGTGACGAAGCCTATTACGACGAGGAGGAGACAAAGCTCGACGAAAAGGGCGAGCGTATCGGCCCCCAGGGGACGCCTGTCGAATGGGTCGAGGAGGAGAGCTATTTTTTTCGGCTCTCGGCTTATGAGGAAAAACTCCTCGACTATTATGAACATCATCCCGATTTCGTGCTGCCGAAGGAACGCTTCAACGAAGTCGCGAGTTTCGTGCGCGCGGGCCTGCGGGATCTTTCGATCTCGCGCACGACGTTCGAGTGGGGGATCAAGGTACCCGGCAATCCCCGTCACATCATGTATGTCTGGGTAGATGCGCTCACTAACTATATCACCGGAGTAGGCTTTCCGAATACCGATTCCGAACAATTTCGTCGTTACTGGCCTGCCGATCTGCACGTGATCGGTAAGGACATCGTACGCTTCCACGCGGTTTATTGGCCGGCTTTTCTCATGTCGGCCGCCATCGACCTGCCGCGGCGCATCTTCTCCCATGGCTTTGTTTTCAACCGGGGAGAAAAGATGTCCAAGTCCCTCGGCAATGTAATCGATCCGTTCGCCCTTGCCGACGCCTATGGAGTCGATCAGCTCCGATACTTTCTTCTGCGTGAGATTCCGTTCGGGCAGGATGGTACTTACAGCCACGAGGCCATCGTCAACCGCATCAATGCCGATCTCGCCAACGATCTAGGCAATCTGGCGCAGCGCTCGCTCACAATGGTTGCGCGGCAGCTCGGCGGCCAATTGCCTAAACCCGGACCACTGCACGAATCCGACAAAACAATACTGGCGACTGCCGATGCGATGATCGACAAGGCGCGGGCCGCGATGAAAGTGCAGGCGCTGCATCAGGTGCTGAACATCGCCTGGGCGACAGTTGCCGATGCAAACCGCTATTTCGCGGCCGAGGCGCCGTGGGCGCTTGCGAAAACCGATCCGCTGCGGCAGGGCACCGTACTCTACGTCACCGCAGAAGCGATCCGGCAAGTGGCAATTCTCATCCAGCCGTTCATACCGGCTTCGGCCGCAAGGCTTCTCGATCTGCTCGCGGTCCCTGCGAATCAACGTTGCTTTTCCGAGCTTGGCGGCAGTCGCCGGATTGCGCCCGGCGCTGTGATGCCGCCGCCTGCGCCGGTGTTCCCACGCTACGTCGAGAACGATACGAGCACCCGCTGATGATCTCGCCAGCCCCGTTGGTCGACAGCCATTGTCATCTCGATTTTCCCGATTTCCAGGGCGAGCTCGATGCCGTTGTGGAGCGTGCGCGAGCCGCTGGTCTCATCCGCATGGTTACGATTTCAACCCGGATGAGGCATCACGTCGAGGTCCTGGCTATTGCCGAACATTTTGCCGATGTCTTCTGCTCGGTCGGAACGCATCCTCACTATGCCCACGAGGAACTCGACATATCAGTGGCCGACCTTGCGGGGTGCGCGCGCCATCCCAAGGTGGTGGCGATCGGCGAGGCAGGCCTCGATTATCACTACAATCATGCGCCGCGCGATGCGCAGGAGCGCAGCTTTCGCAATCACATCGCGGCGGCGCGGGAAACCGGGCTGCCGCTCGTCATCCATTCGCGCGATGCGGATGAAGACATGGCGCGCATCCTCGAAGATGAGATGGGGCAGGGGGTTTTTCGGGCAGTGCTGCACTGCTTCACCGGCTCTCACCATCTCGCGAACCGGGCGATCGCCCTTGGACTGTTCATTTCCTTCACCGGGATATTGACTTTCAAGAAGAGCGATGATCTGCGGCTGATCGCCGCCTCGCTGCCGCGCGATCGATTTCTGGTGGAGACCGATGCGCCTTATCTCGCGCCCGGCCGCTGGCGCGGCAAGCGCAACGAGCCGGCTTATGTGGTCGAGACCGCCAAGGTCCTCGCCGAGGTCCGTGATATGGCGTATGACGAGCTTGCGCGACAGACCACAGAAAATTTTTTCCGGCTGTTCCAGAAGGTGCCGCATCCGGCTGCCGCAGCCGCATGAGCCTGCGGTTTACGATTTTGGGCTGCGGCTCCTCGGGCGGCGTGCCGCGCCCGGCGCTCGGCTGGGGCGACTGCGATCCAAAAAATCCGAAGAATCGCCGGCGGCGCACGTCGCTGCTGGTCGAGCAGCATGCCGCTGCCGGCGTCACACGGCTGTTGGTCGATACGTCACCCGATTTGAGAGAGCAGCTGCTTGATGCCGCCGTCGATTGGCTCGATGCCGTCCTGATCACGCATGAACACGCCGACCATACCCATGGCATCGACGACCTGCGTGCCTTGTTCATCGCGCGCCGCCGGCGGGTGCCGATCTATCTCGACGAACGCACGTCGCAGACCATGCGGGCGCGCTTCGGCTATTGCTTTGCGTCGCCGCCGGGCAGTGACTATCCGCCGATCGTCGAGGAGCATCGGCTGGCGAAACGACAGCCAGTCACCGTGGACGGAGCGGGTGGGCCCATCGGCGCGCTCCCGTTCCTCCAGGAGCACGGCGATATCACCTCGCTGGGTTTCCGCTTCGGCAAGCTCGCCTATTCATGCGACCTCAATGGCCTGCCTTCGGAGTCGATGGCGATGCTGTGCGGGCTCGATGTCTGGATCATCGATGCGCTGCGTTACCGCAGCCATCCCAGTCACCTGAGCCTGGACGAGAGCCTTGACTGGATCGAACGCATCCGGCCCCGGCGCGCGATCCTGACCAATCTGCACAGCGACCTCGATTATGAGACGTTGCGCGCCCGCTTGCCGCGACATGTGGAGCCGGCATTTGACGGGCTTATGTTCGAATTGTCGGATGAAACCTGAAGATGCCGGCCGGCGTCGAGGAGAATGCGTAAAATGCCCGGAAAATGCGAATAGCCGGAATATTCCATAATATACCTTATGCGAATCATGGTCGAGGTGGGGCATGCCGTTCGCTTCGGCATCCGTCAGTTATTCACTCCGCGGCGGGTCGTCCTCCCTGCGGCCGTCTCGACCGCTCCCTTAGCCGCCCCTGCGCAACCGCACGCACAACAGGACTGTCGTTTCAATGGACGCTTCCCGCGACATCGGTAGACTGATCGAAATCATGGCGGCGTTGCGCACGCCGGGGACGGGCTGTCCGTGGGACCTCGAGCAGGATTTTGCGACCATCGCACCCTATACGCTCGAAGAAGCCTATGAGGTCGCGGACGCCATCGCGCGCGGCGATCTCGGAGATCTGCGCGACGAGTTAGGCGACCTGTTGCTGCAAGTCATTTTCCATGCCCGGATGGCGCAGGAGCAAGGCGCATTCGACTTCGGAGATGTGGTCGAGGCGATCACCGGGAAGCTCATCCGGCGCCATCCGCACGTGTTCGGCGATGCGCGTGGTTTGACGCCGCAGGCGGTTGAGCATCAGTGGGACCGCATCAAGAGCGAGGAGAAAGCCGCTGGGGTCGCCGTTCGCTCCGATGGCGGCGGTGATGAGGCCAGCGGGGGCGCGCTGGCCGGTGTTCCAGTTGCCCTCCCTGCCCTTACCCGTGCGCTCAAACTTCAGCAGAGGGCCAGCAAGGTTGGATTTGATTGGAACGATCCGCTGGCCGTATTGGCAAAAATCCGCGAAGAGGCCGACGAAATCGAGGAAGCGATTCGCTCGGATGATCGCAGGCAAGCCGCGGCGGAAAGCGGTGACCTCCTGTTCGCGGTGGTGAACCTCGCCCGTCACCTCGATGCCGATCCCGAAGGTGCGCTGCGCGCCACCAACCAGAAGTTCGAGCGCCGCTTTGCGGCGATCGAGCACGCGCTTATTGCGCGCGGCAAATCGCCGGAAAAGGCGACGCTCGCCGAGATGGAGGTGCTGTGGAACGAAGCGAAGGCAGCAGAATCGCAATAACGGATGGGTAATAAATCACGATCGTCAACGGATGGAATCTGAGACTCAGGGGAGGAAATCGGGGTCGAGCACCTGCTCGATCGTGAACGGGCACTGCTCGGGGAAGGCAGATACTGGCAGACCTGCTTCTGCGGCCGCTTTGCGCCGGGCCAGGCGATATTCCTCGGCGATAATTTCGGCAGGGTAGGATTTCAGGCTCGGACTTTCTTTCAGCCGCTGTGCTATTCGCGAACGTTGCTCGATAATCGAAGATTCCCAACTGCCACTCCGCCGGTCGGATTGCCAGCGCCATTTCAACAAATGCAGGAGGAGTACGCCGAGTCGGCTCTCGATGGCGTGCCGGTACGAAGCCGCCAAGGCCTTCAGCTCCTCGACCAGATTTGAGACGTCCAGGGCCGAAAATCGGCGCTGCTCCAGCAAGGCGACCTGTCCGACGATCCAGCCATGGTAGTCCTCGTCGTAGCGGGTCAGCGCGGATGTGTCGGGCTTTGCCATGAGCGATTGCTCTACTGCTTCACTCCTGCTGCCTGCAGATACTGCAAATCGACAAACCGCTCCGGCGACGGCAGCGGCGGCTTGAGGACACCGGCGTCGGCCATGAACGCAATTGCAGTGGCCAATCCCTTGGGGTCGATCTCGCCCGCAATCGGCAGGACGTGGCGTTCGGGCTCGAAATAGAGCGAGAGCGTCAGGCGAGCGTTCGCCTCGGCGAAGCCCGTCGTCTCTATGATGGTGCGCGCAACGTCATCGCGCTTGGCCGGATCGCGGATGAGACGGAATGCGGCGCCGAGCGCACGGACATAGCGGACGACGGCATCCTTGTTGGCATGTGCCCAGGAACGCCTCGCTGCCGTAACCGTATAGACGAATTCCGGCACGGCTTCCGTCGATATCCCAAGCTGGCGATAGCCCTGGCGCATCGCCACGAAATCCTGGGGCTGGCCGAGCGGAACGGCGTAACAATCGCCGGCGGTAAGGCAGGACAGGCGTTCGGGCGTGCCATCTACGAATTTGGATCGATACGCGTCAGGCGGCACTCCGTGCATGCTCAGCAATTTGCGGATCGAAATGGTGATCGAGCCGTTCTCTGCCGCCATGCCGAGAAGCTTTCCCTTGAGATCGGCGTAGCTCTTGATCTCAGGCTTCGCGATGAGGCTGTAGATCGGATTGTTGAACTCCGTGGCGATGGCGACGGCGTCGGAGCCCTTGAGGGCGGCCTGAATCAGGAATGGCGTCGCGACGTGGCTGATATCGGCGGTCCCGTCGTGGAGCGCCTCAACCAGCTTCTCCCCGCCCCCGGGGATAGGCACAGTGACAAAGTTGAGTCCTTCGCGCGCGAAATAGCCTTCGCGCTCGGCCACGAGCAACGGCAGCGCAAAAATGCTTCGGAGAGCCGAATAGGCCTGCCCGTAGCGCAACGTAATCGGCTCGGCGGCAGCTGCCCACGTGGAACCCAAGAGCAGCAGTGTCGGGAGCACTAGACGCAAGCGAGGGATCATCGCGAATTCTCCACTGATGCCAGCGGCCCCGTCGATCACTTGAGATATGTGCGCACGACGTCGGTCAAACGTTCGCCTGCCTCGATCTGGCCACGGATCCGGCGCACCCGGTTGAGCAGCTTGACCTTGTCGCGAGTGGTATGGGACACGTCCGCCTCCGGCGCGCCTCTGACGAGAAGATCGGACATCGTTGCGTACTTTCACCATTAGCACGCACAGCTGTGCAGCGCGAGGGCTTGAGACATAAATAAGAGGGTGGCAGGCGCGAGGATATCGTGGTCCATATTCACACCCACCAGCATGAAGGCCCTCACGTGCATGGGCCGGCGCCGTTCGGGCGCGCTTTTGCGATCGCATCGTTCATGAATGCTGCCTTGGTGGCCGCGCAGGTCGTGTACGGAGTCCTCGCGCATTCGGTCGCGCTTCTTGCCGATGCCGGGCACAATTTCGGAGACGTGCTGGGATTGTTGCTGGCGTGGGGCGCTTACGCGATGTCAAGCAGTGTCCCGACCAAGCGCTATACCTATGGGCTTCAATCGGCCTCAATATTGGCAGCGCTGCTCAACAGCCTCATCCTGCTGGTCGCAACCGGTGCCATTGCCTGGCAGGCCATCCTGCGAATTTACAACCCGAGCGAAGTTGCGGGCGTGACCGTGATGGCGGTAGCGGCAATCGGGATCCTGGTGAATGGCGCATCGGCCTTCCTGTTGAGCGCAGGACGCAAGCACGATCTCAACATACGGGCGGCATCGCTCCATCTGCTCGGCGATGCGGCAATCTCGCTCGGGGTAGTGGTTACCGGAGGCATCATTGCGCTCACCTCCTGGTACTGGATCGATCCGGCAGCAAGCCTGATCATTTCCGCTCTGATCGTCTGGGGTACATGGCGCGTTCTGCGCGAGGCCGCGATGCTGTCGCTCGCAGCCGTGCCGGAGGATGTAGACCCGTCGAAAGTGCGCGACTATCTCGGCGCGCTTGACGGGGTCAGCGAAGTACACGACCTTCATATATGGGCTATGAGTACAACAGAAGTTGCCCTGACGGCACACTTGGTTCGGCCGGGTGCTGGTCTCGACGATGAACTGTTAAAACAGGCCGCAGATGAGCTTGCTGAGCGTTTCAAAATCCGGCACGTGACGCTCCAAATCGAAGCCGGCAATAGCGAGCAGGCGTGCCGCCTGGCCCCGGACAGCGTCATCTAATGCAGCCCAAATCGGGCGCGCGCGCGTTCGGCATTGGCGGGATCGGCGCGCACGGTCATCCCCAACTGGCCGTCGTCGCGTACCGACTTGTGAATGACTTCAGTATGTCGGTATAGCCAACTCACGCCGGCTCCGTCCGCGGGATCGACGATGAATTCGAGGACGACGCGGCTTTCGCTGAGTTTCTGCTCAATGAGGGCGGTGAGTTCCTCTATCCCCTCCCCGCTGATGGCGGAAATGAGCACCGGCCGCTCATTATCCCGCTGCCGCTCGGCCAGATTTTGCAACCGGGCGCGGCCGCTGGGATCGATCCGGTCGATCTTGTTCCAGATTTCGATCGTGCGGCTGCCCTGCCCGGGCTCGATGCCGAGTTGTCGCAGCACGTCCATTACATCGTGCGCCTGGGCTTCAGTATCGGCGTGCGACACGTCGCGCACGTGCAGGATTAGATCAGATTCGATTACCTCCTCGAGCGTGGCGCGGAATGCTGCCACCAGAGCGGTCGGCAGATCGGAGATAAATCCGACCGTATCGGATACAATGATCCGCGCCCCGCGCGGCAGATCGACGGCGCGCATCGTCGGGTCAAGAGTGGCGAACAACATATCTGCCGATACGACGCTTGCCTGCGTCAATCTATTGAAGAGCGTCGATTTGCCGGCATTGGTATAGCCGACGAACGCCGCGATCGGGTAAGGCACGCGCTTGCGGCTCTTACGATGCAGCTGACGAGTCCGCTTGACCTTTTCGAGATCGCTCTCGATACGCGCAACGCGCTCTTCGATCATCCGGCGATCGGATTCGATCTGAGTCTCGCCCGGTCCGCCAAGAAAGCCGAACCCGCCGCGTTGCCGCTCAAGATGCGTCCATGATCTGACCAGTCGGCTCTTCTGGTAGGTGAGATGCGCAAGCTCGACCTGTAGCGCGCCTTCACGGCTATGTGCGCGCCGGCCGAAGATTTCCAGGATAAGCCCGGTTCGGTCCACTACCTTGGCCTGCCATGCCCTCTCCAGGTTGCGCTGTTGAACCGGCGAGAGGGCGCAGTCCATCACCACGATGCCGGCGTCCTCGGTCTTCACCATCCCGGCGATTTCCTCGACCTTGCCTTTGCCAAGGTAGGTTGACGGACGGATGTCGCTGAGAGCCACAATTCCCGATTCGACGACGGCGAGATCGATTGCGTGGGCAAGACCCACAGCCTCCTCCAGTCGCGCGTCCGGCGAACGCAAGGCGAGATGTGCCGCTTGCCGTCCCGCGTTCCCGCTGCGGCTGCGCAGCGACGGCTCAATGACTATCGCGCGGCCCGTCTCCGAGACCCGTGGGGCCAGACGGTCAATGCGCTTATCGAAACGGCGCGGCTCCAATCAGCCTCTATCTCCGATCGAGGGCTCTTCGGCCCCTTCGAACAGCTGGATCGGATGACCCGGCATGATCGTCGAGATGGCGTGTTTATAGACGAGTTGGGAGTGTCCATCGCGTCGCAACAGCACGCAAAAATTGTCGAACCAGGTCACGACCCCCTGCAACTTGACCCCATTCACAAGAAAAATTGTGAGCGGCATTTTGCTTTTTCGAACATGGTTGAGAAAGGTGTCTTGCAGGTTTTGCGAGCGATCGGCTGCCATTGGTGTTTTTCCGTTTCTTGCTCGCGGGCCTTCTCGCCGCGGTTTTTATCGTCCAGTCAACTTTCACGGCTCGTATTTACAGTTTCGTGACGCGGATTACAAACCGTCATTACAGGGCAGTGCGGGGGGCCGCGCAAGCGGAAGTTGGCAGCAGCCCCGATCGAAGCTGCCCTTTGTCGGGCCAGGCGCGGTCTCAGTTCCATTCCGAATATTTATGGAAATCCCTTCGCAAAGCCGTTGCCAGCGGTCCGGGCCTCCCATTCCCGATTGGCCGGCCGTCGATGCGCACAACCGGCATGACGATTTGGCTCGCGCCGGTAATGAAGGCCTCGCGCGCGTCATAGGCCTCGGCAACCGTAAAGGCGCGCTCTTCCAGGACCAAGCCCTGCCGCCGGATCGCCTCCAGCAAGACCGCCCTGGTAATGCCCCGCAGGATTACGGTCTCAGCGGGACGTGTCACCACATGTCCGGCAGCGTTCACGATCCAGGCATTGCTCGAGGAGCCTTCCGTGACCCGTCCCTCGCGATCGACCAGCCACGCCTCCTTGGCCCCGTGCTCGCGCGCGGCCTGCTTGGCCAGCACGTTTGGAAGCAGCGCAATCGATTTGATATCGACCCGAGCCCAGCGGGTATCCGGAGCGGTGATGACAGCAATGCCTCGCGCCGCGGTCCGTTCGTTCTCCGCACCATCGAGATTGCGTGCCATGACCACGATGGCGGGTCTGGTGCCGGGCGGCGGAAAGCCATGGTCGCGGCGAGCGACCCCACGGGTGATCTGGAGGTAAACGATCCCGTCGCTGACGCGATTGCGGCGGATCGTCTCCCGCAGCACAATGTCGAGCGCGGCAAGCGACATCGGCAGCGGAATCCGCAATTCCCGGAGCGAACGCACAAGCCGTTCCATATGGCGGCGCGCGTCGATAATCCGCCCTCTCCTCACCTCGCAGACTTCGTAGACCCCATCGCCAAATTGGTAGCCGCGATCCTCGACGTGGACCACGGCCAAATGGCACGGGACATAGCGGCCGTTCACATAGGCAATGCGCGACATCAGCTTCAGTTATCAGGCGTCAGGGATCAGGGCAGCGGAGTGGCATCTGATACCTGACATCTGATTCCTGATCCCT
Source organism: Xanthobacteraceae bacterium (assembly GCA_036557705.1). Taxonomy (GTDB): domain Bacteria; phylum Pseudomonadota; class Alphaproteobacteria; order Rhizobiales; family Xanthobacteraceae; genus VAZQ01. The sequence continues at coordinate 34,569 of DATBHB010000015.1, read as the reverse complement.
GATCCCTGATCCCTGGTCAGTCTATGCCCAACGCCTTGAGCTTGCGATGGAGCGCCGAGCGCTCCATGCCGACGAATTCTGCCGTTCGCGAAATATTGCCGCCGAACCGGCTGATCTGCGCAACCAGGTACTCGCGTTCGAAGACCTCGCGGGCTTCCCGCAAGGGAAGCCCCATCAGTTGCTCGCCGCCGGCCCCGTTGGGCATTGCCGGGATCATAGAGCCAACATCGGGCGGCAGCATCGATGCAGTGATGACGGCATCCGGGTCGCCGCTGGCTAGAATCATGAGGCGTTCGACGTTGTTACGGAGTTGGCGCACGTTGCCTGGCCAATCGTGCGATTGCAGCACGGCCATGGCGTCCTCGCCGATCACACGCTTGGGCAGGCCAGTCGCCTGCGAAATCTGATCGATGAAATAATGCACCAGTTCGGGAATGTCTTCCCGGCGTTCGGCAAGCGGCGGCACCCGGACCGGGACGACCGAGAGTCGGTGAAACAGGTCCTCCCGGAACTTGCCAGCGGCAATTTCGGCCTCGATGTCGCGGCCGGTCGAGGACACGATGCGCACGTCGACCGAGATTTTGGCCGTGCCGCCCACTCGCTGGAAGGTCTGATCGACCAGGACCCGCAATATCTTGTTCTGCGTCTCGCGCGGCATGTCGGCGATTTCGTCGATGAACAGCGTGCCGCCATGTGCCTCTTCGAGCGCGCCGATCTTGCGTTCCTGGCTGCCGTTGGGTTGCTCGGTTCCGAACAGCTCGACTTCCATCCACTCCGGGGTAATTGCGGCCGCATTGATGACGACAAATGGCCCCTCAGTGCGGCCGGAAAGCTCGTGCAGCATGCGGGCGGCGAGTTCCTTGCCCGAACCCGATGGCCCGACAATCAGGATTCGGCTGTTGGTCGGCGCCGCTTTCTCGATGGTCTGGCGTAGCTGATTGATTGACGGCGAGTTGCCCACCATCGTCGCCGGCGTGAGTTGCTTGAGGGCTCTGACTTCCCGTTTGAGGCGGGAATTTTCGAGCGTCCGTTGGGCGACCAGGACCAGCCGATCGGCCTTGAACGGCTTTTCGATGAAATCGTAGGCACCCTGCTTGATCGCCGCCACGGCAGTCTCGATGTTTCCATGGCCCGATATCATCACCACCGGTAATTCCGGATATTGCTGTTTGATGGCATCGAGCAGCTGGAGGCCGTCGAGCCGGCTGCCCTGCAACCAGATGTCGAGAAAGACCAGATTGGGACGGCGGGTCGCGACGGCGTTAAGCGCCTCGTCGCTGTCGCGCGCCGTCCGCGTGACATAACCCTCATCCTGCAGAATGCCTGCGACCAGTTCGCGAATGTCGGCCTCGTCGTCAACGATGAGGATATCCATGGGGGTTGCCTAACGGTTGCTCACAACTTCGCGGATTTTGGCGTCGCTCTTCTCGCTGCCGGAAACCGGTTCCGCTGCGAAAACGAGGCGCATCCAAGCGCCCCTCTGTCCGGGTAGTTTTTCGGCGGCATCGTAAAGCTCGATGCGCCCTCCGTGCTCCTCGAGGATTCGTCCAACGATGGCGAGCCCCAAGCCGGTACCTTTTTCCCGGGTCGTGACATAAGGCTCAAGCAATCGGCTGCGGTTCTCTTTCGGCAGCCCAATGCCGTTGTCGATAACATCGATGATGATATTGCCGCCGTCGCGGGTCGCCGATATCTGGATGCGTCCCTTCCCGAGTTCGCCAGGCGGCACGGCGGAGATTGCCTCGGTGGCGTTTTTGATGATGTTGGTGAGCGCCTGCGAGATCAGCCTGCGATCGAACCGCGCCGGCATCGGATCCTCGGCAATCGCGACCTCGATATCGATATCCGCGTTGCTGACTCGCTGAAGGAAGACGGTCTGCCGCAGCACATCGGCGACGTCCTCGGTCCCGATCACGGGCTTGGGCATGCGGGCAAATTGCGAGAATTCATCGACCATGCGCTTGATGTCGTCAACCTGGCGCACAATCGTGTCCGTGCACTGATGGAAGATGGCCGCATCCTCCTTGATCACAGAGCCGTATTTCCGCCGCAGCCGCTCGGCCGAGAGCTGAATCGGCGTAAGCGGGTTCTTGATCTCGTGGGCGATGCGCCGCGCGATATCGGCCCAGGCGGACGTGCGCTGCGCAGCAACCAGTTCGGTGATGTCATCGAGAGTGATCACGTAACCGGGTTGACCAGCCGTGGATTGCTCGCTGGTGACGCGCACAGACAGGTTGCGCTCGCGACCGGTGCGGTTAATCGTCACCTGGCCCTGCACGAGGCGCTGCATTCCGGAACGAGCGTTAGCAAGCAGATCCACGAGTTCCGGAACCACGTCCTTGACCGGCTTTCCGAGCGCATCAGCCTCATTGCGGCCGATCAGCCGCTCGGCCGAGCGGTTGAGAATGGTGATTCGGCCTTCGGCATCGACGCCAATGACCCCGGCGCTGGCGCCTGCCAGGACCGCCTCGGTGAACCGCCGGCGACTGTCGATCACGTCGCGGGCGCGGACAATGGCATCGCGCTGGGTCCGCAGTTCCTGCGTCATCTTGTTGAAGGTTTCGCCAAGTTGGGCCAGATCGCCCTCGGAACTGCGCGTCGGCACCTGCACATAAAGATTGCCGGTCGATACGACTTGCGCGGCGCCAATGAGCCGTCGTATTGGCGCGACGAGGTAATTGGCGAAGGTAAGCCCCATCCACACTGCCGACAGCAGGACGATGAGGGCAATCACCGTGTACATCAGGGCAAACGCGAGCTGCACGCCGAGGCGCCGCTCCTTAAGCTCGGCGAACTGGTCCACGCCTTCTTGCGTTGCCTGCAACTGTGCGACGACGCGCGGATCGAGCAGCCGCACGACATAAAGATAGTCGTCCGTATAGCCACGCAGCTTAATGACGCCGGCAACATAGTTGGCGTCAAGAAACACGCCGATCTGAGGCTCGTCGTCGTTGACGGATGCGAGTGCCTCTCGCGTGGGCTTTATGAATGTCTGATTGATCTGCACGTCGGCCCGCTCAACGACGTTGAGATCCTTGTCGAGAATTTCGATCACGGGCAGTCCGCGGAGCGGTACTTGGCCCGTGATGAACTGGCGGAACTGTTCTCGATTCTGGTCGAACAAGGGCTTTGCCCGGGCCAAATCGATAGCGATAGCTCTCGCCTCAGAGCGCATCATCTGTGCGTGCTCGCGCACATAGGCTTGCGAAACAATCAGCGAATTCTCGATCAACGTATTTGTCTGCCGCGAGAACAGCCTGTCGAGCCCGCGATCGAGAGTGACGCTTGCCACTACGGCTACCAGGATCGCAGGGACCGCGGCGATAACCGAGAATAGAGCAACGATCTGCACGTGCAGGCGCGACCCGGCGCGCCCCCGCCGCCGCGCCTGAAATACGCGCCACACCTCGCGCACAATCACTCCCAGGAGGAGCAGGACGGTAAAGGCATTGATCAGGAGGAGCGTCCGAACGACTTTATCGGTAGGCAGAATCGGGGTGAGATTGGCGAGCACAAGAAAAGTCGCTGCCGCCGATAACATCGCAAGCGCGACAGCAGCCATGCCGATCAGCCGGGCGAGCCACCCAGGCGTCGGTGCGGCAGCGCTGGCGAGTTCGGCGACGGCGGCCTGGCCCACGTTAGTCATTTGCTCAAATGCCGTGACTGGAAAAATCCTGGCAAAAGGCCCCCCTTTGAGACCAGCCTCAATGAGGCTTTTCTACAACAATGTTGCAGAATTGCGACAAATCCGCGGCGAGCTCAGCCGCCGCCGCTCCTGAAGACCTGAATATCGAGATCACGGATCTTCTTGCGTAGCGTATTGCGATTGACCCCGAGGAGGTCAGCCGCGCGAATTTGGTTTCCCCGGGTGGCCGCAAGCGTCACCGTCAGGAGGGGATGCTCGATCTCGCGCAATACCCGGTGATAGAGCCCTGGCGGCGGCAAGCGGTCTCCGAAGCTGGCAAAATAGGCCGTCAGATGCCGCTCGATCGAGGCTGATAGTCCCTCCTCCGCCTGCATTTCATCCGTGCCTGGCTTCATCGACGGCTGCGCCAGTTCGGCATCTATGATGCCGGCCGAAATCACTTCCTGCGGGTAGAGCGCCGAAAGCCGGCGCGCGAGATTTTCCAGTTCGCGAACGTTGCCCGGCCAGCGATAGTGCTTGAGTCGCTCGAGCGCGGCTTGATCGAGTTGCTTCGGGGGCAGGCCTTCCCGTTCGGCCAGAGCAAGGAAGTGGCGAACGAGATCCGGCACATCCTCGATGCGTTCGCGCAAAGGCGGTAACCGCAAGGGGACAACATTAAGCCGGAAGAACAAGTCCTCGCGGAAGAGTCCCTGCTGAATGAGAATGCGAAGGTCCTTGTTGGTCGCCGCGACGATGCGGACATCCGACTTGATCGGCGTGCGACCGCCGACACTTGTGTATTCGCCCTGTTGCAACACGCGCAGAAGTCGCGTCTGCGCCTCCATGGGCATATCGCCGATCTCATCGAGAAACATGGTGCCGCCGTCGGCCTGCTCGAAGCGCCCTGAACTGCGCGTATTCGCTCCAGTAAACGCTCCCTTCTCATGTCCAAACAATTCGGATTCGATGAGATCGCGCGGAATGGCGGCCATATTGATGGCGACGAAAGGTCCGCTACGCCTCTTGCCGTAGTCATGCAGGGCTCGAGCGACCAGTTCCTTGCCGGTCCCCGATTCCCCCGTGATCATCACGGTGAGGTCGGTTTGCATCAACCGCGCCAACACGCGATAGATTTCCTGCATGGCCGGCGAACGGCCAATAAGCGGGATTTGATCGATCTCTTCTGATTTGGCAGGCGGCTTTGCCCGTTGCTTTGGCTCCGAGAGCGCGCGGCCAACGACCGCGATCAGTTCCTTGAGATCGAATGGCTTGGGCAGGTATTCGTAAGCTCCACGCTCGGACGCGCGGATCGCCGTCATGAACGTGTTCTGGGCGCTCATAACCACGACCGGCAGTTCGGGTCGGACTTTCTTGATGCGCGGCAGCAGATCGAAAGCGTTTTCGTCCGGCATCACAACATCGGTGATGACGAGATCTCCGTCGCCCTGGCTTATCCAACGCCACAGCGTCGCGGCGTTGCTCGTCGAGCGTACCTCATAACCTGCGCGCGACAGCGCCTGGTTGAGAACAGTGCGAATTGCGGCGTCATCGTCAGCAATCAGAATGTTTCCAGCGGGCATCAGGGCTCCTCTTCAGGAAACGCCGCCCGGCTGGCGCCGTCGCCCAAAAACATGGGCATGAGAATGCGGAATATGGTGTGTCGCCCCTGCGACTCGCATTCGATGATGCCGCCGTGGTCGCCCACGATCTTGGCGACCAGCGCAAGACCAAGGCCCGACCCCGCCGATTTCGTGGTCACGAATGGGTCGAACAAATGCTCCAATAAATCTTCGGAAACGCCGGAACCGTTATCTTTCACGCAGAATTCAAGCGGCAACGACACTCGTGTCTTGGTGCCGGGAAGCGAGAGCCGTACGCCGGGACGAAAAGCGGTGGTCAAAACAATCTCGCCATCGGACGCGGTCTCGCCGATCGCTTCCGCGGCATTCTTCACGAGGTTCAGAAAAATCTGAATCAACTGGTCGCGACTGCCGAGCACCGGGGGCAATGACGGGTCGTACTCCTCGATAAATCTGATGCCGCGGGCAAAACCGGATTGCGCCAAACGCTTCACATGCCCGAGCACAAGGTGAATGTTGACTGCTTCGCGTTCGACCGGCCGTTCGTCCGTGAACACCTCCATCCGATCGACCAGCTTCACGATGCGGTCCGCCTCCTCGCAAATCAGCCGCGTCAAGCTGCGGTCCTCATCGCCGACTGATTGTTCGAGCAGTTGCGCCGCTCCCCGAATGCCGGACAGCGGGTTTCGGATCTCATGCGCCAGCATTGCGGCGAGCGCAGTCACCGAGCGCGCCGCCCCACGATGGGTAAGCTGGCGGTCCATCTTGTCGGCAATCGTACGCTCCTGGAGCATGACAACCACGTGTGCCGGACGGTCCGAGACCGGGGCCACATGCAAATCGACCAGCCGCTCACCCGGATTGCGCGGCGTTCCGAGATCGACCTTGTACTCGTTGACCGCCGCCCCCCGCACGCGCACCTGCTCGATGAGCGCCAGCAATGGACTGCCGAATGGCACCAATTCGCTCAGCTTATGGCGCCGCAAAAGCGGCAAGGAGGCCTCAAAAAATGCCTCCGCGGCCGCATTCGCGTTGGCAACATTGTCGTCCGCCGCCACCAGAATGACCGGGTGGGGGAGCGCGTCGAGGACGGCATCCGCAACACCGGACGGAATAGGCATCGGTTCGGGCCTGTCTGTCACGCTGGACACCAATGCCTACTAAATAGGCGTTACCTGGACGTGCTTAGAGTTTAGCCATTTGCGTCCATTCCGCAAGTGTTTGCGTTGCAATATTCTGGAAATCCGGTCGGGCGCGAGCGCGCCAGGAGCGGGACTTTTGCAATTGAGCCCAATGCTTTAATTGGGGGGCGGATTTTCGGACCCGTAGCAAGATGGCAGAAAAGGTCGCCGCGGTCGTTGTCGCAGCAGGACGGGGGCTGCGCGCGGGCGGCAGCATACCCAAGCAGTATCGCCATATCGGCCCCGCGCCGGCGATCCGCGCCAGCCTGACCACCCTTGCGGCCCATAAGGCGATTGCGGCCGTTCAGCCGGTAATCAATCCCGAGGATGAACGCCTCTATGAAGCGTCATGCGGCGACCTCTCGGTTTTGGCGCCGGTTCCCGGCGGTGCGACGCGACAGGCCTCGGTGCGCGCAGGGCTCAAGGCGCTGGCATCGCTTGCGCCCGATTTGGTGCTCGTTCATGATGCCGTTCGCCCGTTCGCGTCCGCCAGCCTCATCTCGCGGGCGATTGCGGCCGCTGTGAATCATCGCGCCGCAGTTCCGGTCGTCCCTCTCGTCGACACCGTCAAGACGATCGACGATTCAGGCAGTGTGGCCGGGACCCTCGATCGCACGAAATTGCGCGCGGTGCAGACTCCTCAGGCGTTCGACTTTGCCCTACTGAACGAGGCGCACAGGCGCGCCGAGGCGGCGGGCCGCGAGGACTTCAGCGACGACGCGGCACTCACCGAATGGGCAGGTCTCAAGGTCGCAACTTTCGACGGCGAAATCGAAAATGTGAAGCTCACGATGCCCGAGGATTTTGCCCGGTTCGAGGCCACAGAGATCGCGGCCTTAAGCGATGTGCGCACGGGTTTCGGGTTCGATGTGCATCCGTTCGCTGCGGGCGACCACATCATGTTGGGAGGCGTCCGGATCGCCCACCCGCGCAGCATCGCCGGCCACTCCGACGCCGATGTCGTGCTGCATGCGCTTGTGGATGCAATTCTCGGCGCTCTGGCGGAGGAAGATATCGGGGCGCACTTCCCGCCGAGCGATCCACAATGGCGCGGCGCTTCTTCCGAACGCTTCCTCGCCTTTGCGGCGGAGCGGGTCCAGGCGCGCGGCGGGCGTATTGCGCATCTCGATGTAACGGTCGTCTGCGAAGCGCCTCGGATCGGGCCTCATCGCGACGCGATCCGGGCTCGGATCGCCGAGATTGCCGGTTTGCCCATCGGCCGAGTGGCAGTGAAAGCGACCACAAGCGAACGGCTAGGCTTCACGGGACGTCATGAGGGTATCGTGGCCTTCGCCAATGCGACAATCCGCTTGCCCTGGAGCGATTGAATGGTCGATGTGGACTTGCTCGCCGCCGCGCAGGCCCTGCTCGATCTTTGCCGAAGCGGAAAGCTCAGGATCGCGGCCGCCGAATCGTGCACCGGCGGCCTGCTGACCGCGACATTGACGGAAATTCCTGGTTCTTCCGACGTGCTCGACCGCGGTTTCATCACTTATAGCAATGCTGCCAAATCGGCCATGCTGGGCGTGCGCGCTTCCACACTCAATCAGCATGGCGCCGTCAGCCGGGAAACCGCAGAAGCGATGGCTCGCGGGGCGCTGACCGAATCCGACGTCGATCTTGCCGTTTCGATTACCGGGATTGCGGGGCCGGGCGGCGCGACGGCCGGGAAACCCGTGGGCCTCGTGCATCTTGCTGCGGCGGCCCGCGACGGCCGAGTGCTCCACCGGCAGCGCAATTTCGGCGATATCGGTCGGGCGCAGGTACGTCGGGCCAGCGTTCTCGACGCACTCGGTATGTTGATGGAGCTCGCCCGAGGTAGTGAGTAGTGAGTAGTGAGTAGTGAGTAGTGAGTAGTGAGTAGTGAGTAGTGAACGAAGACTTTCTATTCACTACTCACTACTCGCTATTCGCTTTCTCGCATAGATCGCATCCGCCCGCCGCTCGAAAGCTGCTGCCATTCGCCGGAACGCTGCTTCGAACATCGACCCCATCAGAATGCCGAGCGTGCGACTGCGAAATTCGTAGGAGATGAAAAAATCCACTTCGCAGGAACAGTCATTGATCGGGTGAAACGCCCATCGGTTTTCGAGATGACGGAACGGTCCTTCGAGATATTCGACGAGAATCTGCAGATTGGGACGGTCGAGCGTCACTTGGCTTACGAATGACTCGCGGACGAGCTTATACGCGACCGTCATATCCGCGATCAGTATCTCAATTCCCTCTGGCTCGGGAATGCGCTTCCGCACTCGCAGCTCGCGGCACAGAGGTACGAATTGCGGATAGCGCTCCACATCTGCAACCAAATCGAACATTTCGGCTGCGGTATGCCTGATCCGTCGCGTGGTCGTGAACTGCGGCATTGCGGATCAGAAATTGGAACCCTCTCACGCGCGCGCGAGCATTCCATCGCGCGCCGCCTTGAGCCGCGCAAAGTCCTCGCCGGCATGGTGCGAGGAACGCGTGAGGGGGCTCGCCGAGACCATCAGAAACCCCTTGGCATAGGCGACGGTCTCATAGCTCTTGAACTCATCCGGGGGCACAAAGCGCACCACTTCGTGGTGTTTGCGGGTCGGCTGAAGATATTGGCCCATCGTCAGGAAATCCACGTCGGCGGCGCGCAGATCGTCCATCAACTGGAGCACCTCATTGCGGGTCTCGCCCAGGCCCAGCATTACGCCCGATTTCGTGAAGATGGCCGGGTTCAATTCCTTGACACGTTGCAAGAGCCGTACCGAAGCGAAATAGCGCGCCCCCGGCCGCACCGTGAGATATTTCGACGGGACGGTCTCGAGATTGTGGTTGAACACGTCCGGCCGAGCCGCCGTCACGGTCTCAATCGCGTCGGCTTTGCGCAGAAAGTCCGGGGTGAGGACCTCGACAGTTGTCTGCGGACAACGGGCGCGGATCGCCTTGATGACCTCAGCGAAATGCCCTGCCCCACCGTCGTCGAGATCGTCGCGATCGACGGAAGTGACCACCACATGGGCGAGGCGCAATTTCGCCGTCGCCTCGGCCACGCGCAGCGGCTCGTCGGCATCGAGCGGTCCGGGCAATCCGGTCCGCACGTTGCAGAAAGAGCAAGCGCGCGTGCAGGTGTCTCCCATGATCATGAAGGTTGCGTGTTTCTTATCCCAGCACTCGCCGATGTTGGGACAGCCGGCCTCTTCGCAGACGGTAACCAGGCCTTGAGCGCGCACGATTGCACGCGTCTCCACGTAGCCCGTTGAGACCGGCGCCTTCACCCGGATCCAGGCAGGTTTTTTCACCGCCGGGCGGTCTGGGCGCCCTGCCTTCTCCGGATGGCGCACGCGCTTCTGCGGATCTGCGGTATCGAGAACAACAGCCATGGATCAACCGCTCGGTTCAGATATCTTACATAGGTGCTTAATAGCTCAAAAAGGAGCTCTAAGCAGGGCAAGTGTCGTGAAGGTATGCGGGTCGTCCTGAGCAACGCAGCCGCAGGCGACGGAAACGGCCCGCTACTGGTCGGAAGCCAAGGTGTTGGTGTCAGCCAGGCGCGGCAAGGGCGAGCCCAGGTCAGCCCGATCCGGGCCAAGCTTGCCGTCAGACGCGACCTGCGGCTGGGGCTCGATCTTTCCAGGAGCCGGATGTTGGTTTTCCAACTCATCGGAGTCCGGAGCCGGCTTGATTCGATAGAGGACAAACCTGTCGCCGGCATAAATCGGTTCCAACCGCGGCGAAGGCGAGTTGCGGGATTCCGAATCGGTAAACAGCACGTAAAGGTAATCGTAGTCGGTCAGCCAATGCGCCCAATAATTCTGCTCGCCCGCCTGCGGCTTGTCCGCCGCCTCCATTAATTGTTCGATCGTCGGCGGCGTGCCGTCCTCCTGATCCACTCGCGCCCGGTATTCCTCGCGCACGTGCATGATCTGCTTGCCCACGACGGTGAATGCGGTGGTCACCAGCGCCGATCTTTCGATGATCGCAAGACAGGCGGCATGGACTAGGCCGAAATCCTGAAGAGCATCCCCGCCATCCGGTTCGGCATAGGCGACGAGCACCTTCGAGCCCCGCTCGATATGGCGGACCGACTCGGCAAAGGAATTCATCGGCCGCGACAATTCCGACCACACGGTCTGAACTTCGAATACGCGGATCGCGAGCAGCAGCACAAGAACCGTCGCGAAGCCGCAACGCACCTGGTCATGGCGAAGGTCAAGGCGTGCGCAGGCAATCACCATGAAGGCAATTGAGATCGGCAATCGCGTATCGCCCATATAGGTTTCAAAAAGAATGCGGGGCAGCGCCAGATAAGCAAGGACCGCAACCACCAGCAGCACCCACCCAAACGTGTGGAACTGGAGGGCGCGCTGATGCACAGCCCAGCCCGCTGCGAAGGCGACTATCCCGGTGAGGAGGAATGCGGCGAAATGCGAATATACCTCGGCAATGAACGCGATTCCATCGGTTTTGCCGTAGAATTCCCATTCGAATGAGCCGCGCAAACCCCAAGTGGAACTCATCATCAGCAAGGGCAGCACTGGCAGGAACGGCAATCCCGCGGCCGCGAAATTAAAAATTGATCTAAGGAAATGACGCGGGACCAATTCCGACCCCGCGGGCCGGCGGCCGTAAATCAGCAACAAACGATGCAGCTCGAAGGCAAGGAGCCCGAGACCGTAGAGCCCGACTGCGTATAGGTGGCAGAAAAAAAGCGCAAGGACGAACAAGGTCGATACCGCGAGGCGAAATGCAGGATTGCGCTCGCGCAACCATAGCCAGGCGGCCAGCGCCCAAAGTGAGAGCCCGATCCCGGATATGTAATTCATCGTGCCGACGAGGAACACGATGTTGTAGAGAAGCGGAAATGCGATCAGCGGCAGGACCGACCAATGCCCAAAGAGGCGCCGGTTGAGCGCAAGCGTGCCGGAAATAATCAGGACAAAGTTCGCGATCGTGTATACTTGGCCTGCAGCGAAAACATTCATCACCCGCTCGAGGGGGGGAATGACGATATCCATCATCAAATTCGGGATGATCTGCCAGTCGATTTCGTAGAACCGGGCCAGATCCGGATCCGATCCAATCGCGCTGATGACGTACATTCGCGATAGATGGTTGATATAGTCGCTCAGCGGCGGCCACGGATTGAGCAGGATCGGAATTGACGTGATCGCCGCGAGAGCTACGAACACGACGCCGATCTGACGGCCGGTGAAATCAATGGTGTATTCGGGATTTCGCGTGCCGAAGGCCCGCCACGTGACAGTGGGGACGGATTGGGCATTGCGCTTGGCCGCGTAGGCGCGCAGCGGCTCACTCAAATCAGTCATTTGGGCCGAACACTAAACGGCGCGCCGTCGGGGCCGAAGAACGGCTGGTTATTGTTTCCCCCAAATACAGAATTGCCTGAACCAACGTGAACGCAGCATGAATGTAGTAGACAGCGTGCAGACAGCGAGCGCTGCGGGCGAATCGGTTTCAGCGGGAAGCGAAAACGGGATTGATTAAGGTTGATGCCGGGCTCAGATGTTGAGCACACGCCCATAGGCGTCCAGCACCGCCTCCCCCATCATCTCTGAGAGGGTCGGGTGTGGAAACACGGTGTGCATCAACTCCTCTTCGGTGGTTTCCAGGTTCATCGCGATCACATAACCCTGGATCAACTCGGTCACTTCGGCACCGATCATGTGCGCGCCAAGAAGCGCGCCGGTGTTTTTGTCGAAAATAACCTTGACAAGGCCCTGATCCTCGCCGAGCGCGATGGCCTTGCCATTGCCGACGAAAGGAAAACGGCCGACGCGTATTTCGCGCTTCTGTTCCTTGGCGGCCTCTTCGGTGAGGCCCACGGAGGCGACCTGCGGCGCACAATAGGTGCAGCCGGGAATAAGCCGCTTGTCCATCGGATGCGGTTTGAGGCCGTTAATCGCTTCCACGCATATGACCCCCTCGTGCTCCGCCTTATGGGCGAGCAAAGGCGGACCGGCGACGTCGCCGATTGCGTAGATGCCCGGTACGCTGGTACGGTTAAACGGATCAACAACGATCGCTCCGCGCTCGGTCTTCACTCCGAGCCGCTCCAGGCCGAGATTCTCGATATTCCCGGTGACGCCGACTGCGGAAATGACGCGTTCGGCCGCGACCGTCTGCGTCTTTCCTCTGCCGTCGTCCACGGTCGCGGTAACTGAATCCGATTTCTTGTCGATCTTGGTCACCTTGGCGCCGGTGAAAATCCTGAAGCCCTGCTTCTCGAATGCCTTGCGGGCAAACGCGGAAATCTCGGCGTCTTCGGCCGGCAAGATCCGCGGCAGCACTTCGACGACCGTCACTTCGGCGCCGAACGTACGGAAGAAGGAGGCGAATTCGATGCCGATCGCGCCGGAGCCGATTACGAGCAACGACTTCGGAATCCGCGGCGGGACCATCGCTTCGAAATAGGTCCAGATCAGCTTCTGGTCGGGCTCGATCCCGGGCAGGACGCGCGGCCGCGCACCGGTCGCCAGGATGATGTGCTTGGCCTCATAGGATCCTGGTCCAAGGGCCCCCTTTGGCCCTTCGCCCTCCGCCGCCTTCACGGCGATTTTGCCGGGGGCCGTGATTGTTGCTTCGCCCCAGATCACGGCAACCTTGTTCTTCTTCATCAAGAAACCGACGCCGTCGTTGAGGCGCTTCGAGACGACGCGGGAACGCTTGACCACGGCCGCGGGGTCGAACGCGACCTTCTCCGCGGAGAGGCCGTATGATTTGGCATTTTCGAGGTAGTGGAGAATTTCTGCAGAGCGCAGCAGCGCCTTCGTGGGAATGCAGCCCCAATTAAGGCAGATGCCTCCGAGATAGGAGCGCTCGATGATTGCGGCGCGAAACCCCAGCTGTGCAGCCCGGATCGCGGTCACGTAGCCGCCTGGGCCCGAACCGATGATGATGATGTCGAATGCAGCCTCGGCCACCAGATTGGTCCTTCCTGAAGTCACGCCGCAGGCCGGAGCTCGATGTGGAACTCTCGGCCAATCGCTCTCGCTGCAGCCTCGATCTGATCCAGTTTTGATTTGTGGTCGAGATCGAGCAACCGATCGACCTGCGGGGCATGGACTCCGAGTTTCCGCGCGAGATCAGCCTTGCGTGTGCCGGTCTCGATCATGGCCCTATAAAGTTCAAGCTTTGCAGCAACAATGGCTGGAAGCCCGACAAGCTTTTGCCCGCGGCGAGGTGCTGACGGCGCGGGAATTTTCTGGCGCGCCGTGATCCGGCCTTGCAAGGCCGTTGCAATGGCATCCGCGGCTCGCACAAGCGCATCGTTGCCATTTTCGCCGAAGGTCGCGATTTCCGGTAGGTCGGGTGCGGTAACGAAGATCGTTCCGTTGGTATCGCGAGTGAGTTTTACGGGATAGCGCACCACTACTTCTCCTCCTCCTCGATCCCCAGATCCTTGAGGATCTTCGACCAAAGGACTTTGCCGAGTTGCTTGCGACCGCCGTGTTGCGGAAGCGTAGAGGTTCGGTCGCCGCGCCGCACCAAAACGTGCCCGCCCTTGCCCCGTTCGAACGCGCATCCATGCCGGGCAAGAAAACGACGGCCTGATCGCTGTTCACTGAAAAAATACAACACTTCTGTTGTGTTTGCAAGGTGCCATGGCGCACTACGGCATCACTTCGACAGGCGAACCTGCTTGGTTCGGCCTGCCGCGCCTACCTCGACTTGGGCGAATCAAAATTACACCAGCATCATCACCGGATTTTCGATCAGAGCCTTGAAAGCGCCGAGGAGCTGGGCGCCGAGCACGCCATCTACCGCGCGGTGATCGGTCGACAACGTCGCCGACATGATCCAGGCCGGCTCGATTCTGCCGCTTTTTACCACCGCGCGCTCCTCGCCCGCGCCGACCGCGAGGATCGTCGCGTGCGGAGGATTGATGACTGCGGCGAAGTCCTTGATGCCGTACATGCCGAGATTGGACACTGCGCTGGTGCCGCCCTGGTATTCCTCGGGTTTCAGTTTTTTCGCCCGAGCGCGGCCCGCGTAATCCTTCATCTCGTTGGAAATCACCGCCAGCGGCTTTTGCTCAGCCTTGCGCACGACCGGCGTGATCAGGCCGCCGGGAATCGAGACCGCGACCCCGATATCGGAATGCCTGTGCTTGAGCATTCCGCCCTCGGTCCAGGTCACGTTGGCATCGGGCACCCGCTGCAATGCGAGCGCGAGTGCCTTGATCACGAAGTCGTTGACCGAAAGCTTGTATGCGGCCTTGCCGTCCTTGTCCTTCGGTGCGGCGGCGTTAATCTCCTCGCGTGCCGCGAGCAGCTTGCCGATGTTGCAATCGAGCGTGAGATAGAAATGCGGAACCGTCTGCTTCGCCTCGACCAGCCGGCGGGCGATGATCTTGCGCATATTGTCGTGGGGAATGACTTCGTAGCTTCCTTCCTCGAACAGCGCGCGTATCTTTTCATCGGAGGGCGCCTGAATGGGAGCCCGAGCCGCAGGAGCCGGCGCAAGGAGACCCTTGCCCGATTTCGCCGTTTCCACATCGCGCGCAACTACCCGGCCGTGAGGCCCCGACCCCTGGATGCGCGAAACCTCGATGCCGGCGTCCTTGGCCAGCCGCCGAGCGAGCGGTGAAGCGAAAACGCGGTTGCGCGGCGCTGGGGAAATCGCCTCACCATTGCCTCGCTTGATAGGCGATGCGGTCGCCGCCGTGGCGGCTGCCGGCTTTGCTTCCGGTGCCGGCGCAGCAGCGTGGGGCGGCGGACTGGAAGCTGCCGTCTCGGTCCGGGCGGGCGATGCAGCTGCCGGAGCGGTAGATTTTACTGGCGCCTCCCCCCCCTTGGCCGCCGCCGCCGCAGCTTTGGGGTCCTCCCCCTCCCCTGCCAGGACCGCGATGAGCTGGTTGACTGGCACGTCCTGAGTCCCTTCGGGAACGACGATCTTCGCTAGCACACCGTCGTCGATAGACTCGTATTCCATCGTCGCCTTATCGGTCTCGATCTCGGCGATCACATCGCCGGCCTTGACTTTGTCGCCCTCCTTTTTCAGCCATTTGGCAAGATTGCCCTTTTCCATGGTGGGCGAAAGCGCGGGCATGAGGATGTTGACCGGCATGACACGCTCGCTAGGGCTTCAACTGAGCGCGCTGGTGTTGACGGGCGATGTGGGCGAGTCGATCTCGGCATTGAACAGCGCGCGAATGCGCTCGACCGTCTCGTCTTCCGGAAAATTAGCTTCCGTCGCGTAGATGCGCGCGACATGGCGAGTGATGTCCGCGATCAGCATCCCCCAGGCTTCCGGATCGTCAAACGCGCGGCGCAGCGAGACATGCAAAGCACCCTCGACCACGACCGCGCGCAGGACTTCGAAGCCGCCCAATTCCATCGCGGCTGGTGGGACGCGGAGCGCGTCGAAGGCGGGAGGCGCTTTTTCAGATGCCATAGGTTCACCGGTAGCTGACTGCCTTTACGGCCTCCACCACTTCGGCGACCGAGGGCAGTGCGAGCTTTTCAAGGTTGGCGGCATAGGGCATGGGCACGTCCTTGCCGGTGACGCGCAGCACCGGCGCGTCGAGCCAATCGAATGCCTGTTCGGTTACGCTCGCGGCGATCTCGGCACCGACTCCCGATTGCCGCCAGCCTTCCTCGACCGTCACGAGGCGGTTCGTCTTCTTGACCGACTCGACGATGGTTACGAGGTCCATCGGCTTGAGCGTGCGAAGATCAATGACCTCCGCATGGATGCCGTCCTTGGCAAGTTCCTCCGCTGCCTTGAGCGCGTAAGTCATGCCCATCGACCAGGATACAATGGTGACGTCCGTCCCTTCCCGGCTGACCGCAGCCTTCCCGATCGGCACGAGGTAATCGTCGAGTTTGGGTACCGGGAAGCTGTGTCCGTAAAGGATTTCATTTTCGAGGAAGATAACCGGACCTCGATCGCGGATCGCCGATTTCAAGAGGCCTTTGGCATCGGCCGCCCCATAGGGAGCGATTACCTTGAGCCCCGGGATATGGGAGTACCAGGCGCTGTAATCCTGACTGTGCTGGGCCGCAACACGCGCCGCCGGTCCGTTCGGTCCGCGAAAGACTATGCTCACGCCGACCTGGCCGCCCGACATGTACCGGGTCTTTGCTGCGGAATTAATGATCTGGTCCATCGCCTGCATGGCGAAATTGAAGGTCATGAACTCGACGATAGGTTTTAATCCTGCCAGCGCCGCGCCGATGCCGAGCCCGGCAAAGCCTTGTTCCGTGATCGGAGTGTCGATCACGCGTTTGGCGCCGAATTCCTGCAGCAGCCCCTGGGTAACTTTGTATGCGCCCTGATACTCGGCGACCTCTTCGCCGATGACGAAAACGTCCTTGTCGCGGCGCATCTCTTCCGCCATCGCGTCGCGCAGCGCCTCGCGCACCGTGATCGTTGCCATTTCGGTGCCGGTCGGCAGTTCGGGCTGGGGCTCGACTTGCGGTTTAGGCGGCATCGCGACCGCCGATTTTGCCGGTGCCGGAGCTTTGGCGGCTGCGGGCGCTACCGCGGGCGGGGCCGATTCCGCAGCCTTTTGCTGGCGCGCCGGTTTGCTGCCATCGATCTTCAGCGTGGAAGCGTCTTCCCCTTCCGCCAAGATCATTGCGATCGGGGTGTTGACCGCGACATCGTTGGTCCCTTCTGGGATCAGGATCTTGCCCAGCGTTCCCTCGTCAACCGCTTCCACTTCCATGGTGGCTTTGTCCGTCTCGATTTCAGCGACGACATCTCCGGACTTGACGGCATCGCCTTCCTTTTTGAGCCACTTGGCGAGGTTGCCCTTCTCCATTGTCGGCGAGAGCGCGGGCATCAAAATCGGGGTCGGCATAGGGGCGGGGCTCGCTTGGAGTTTTCCGAGAATATCTCAAGGATACACGTCCGCGTACAGCTCGCCAGAATCGGGTTCGGGTTCGTGGGTCGCGAATTCGGCAGCTTCATTGATGACCGCGCGCACCTCCTGATCGAGCTTCCGCAACGCCTCTTCGGTCGCGAGTTTCTTGGTGATCAAGCGCGTGCGCACCTGCTCGATCGGATCATGCTCCGTGCGCATCTTGTCCACCTCCTCCTTCGGCCGATATTTGGCCGGGTCGGACATGGAATGGCCGCGATAGCGGTAGGTCAGCATTTCCAGAATGATTGGGCCGTTGCCTTCGCGGCACCATTTCACCGCCTTCTCGCCGGCGGCCTTGACCGCCCGAATGTCCATTCCATCGACCTGTTCGCCGGGGATGCCGTGAGCGCAACCGCGATGGAATAAATCCGTCGTGGCCGAGGCACGCTTCACCGAGGTGCCCATGCCGTATTGGTTATTTTCGATGACATAGACGACTGGCAGCTTCCACAATTGGGCCATGTTGAAGCTCTCGTAGACTTGGCCCTGATTGGCGGCGCCATCGCCGAAATAGGTGAGCGATACGTTGTCGTTTCCGCGATAGCGGTTGGCAAACGCAAGGCCGGTCCCTATCGGCACCTGAGCGCCGACGATGCCATGGCCGCCGAAGAAGCCTCTCTCCACGGAAAACATGTGCATCGAGCCGCCCTTGCCTTTTGAATAGCCTGAGCGCCGCCCCGTGAGCTCCGCCATGACGCCCTTCGGATCCATGCCGCAGGCCAGCATATGGCCGTGGTCGCGATAGCCGGTTATCACTTCATCTCCGGGCTTGAGCGACATCTGCATTCCAACCACAACGGCCTCCTGGCCGATGTAGAGGTGGCAGAATCCGCCAATCAGCCCCATCCCGTACATCTGCCCGGCTTTCTCCTCGAACCGGCGAATGAGCAGCATGGCTCGCAATGCCGCCAGCTCCTGCTCCCGGTCCAGTTCCGGTATTGGGGCGGCACGGGAGCCCGACTGGTCGCCCGCGGGGCGGCGTGCTGGAGCGGTTGATGCTGCGACAGGATTGCTGGCGGCAGCCATGGGGGTCCTCCGAATTCGCTCCGAAGCAAGGCCAAAGGCTTGCTCACTTAGCCGAAATCCCGCAGGGACGAAAGCTGGGCGCCAATGGCATCCCGGCGAATTACCACCGGGCTCGCCGTCGCCCCCAGCGTCTCAAACGCAGTTATGAGGCTGCGCGCGATCGCCAGTATTGTCCTCAACGTGTGCCGCCCGAAATGGGTCCGAGGCGCAGCACGAGGTCGTTGGGACTGGCAAAATCGAGGAGAGCGCGAGCACGTTCGTCGAGCATGTCGGGATCGAGGCTCTCGGACCGCAGGAGCGATACCCGGCGCTGCCAGACCGTACGCTCGGCTTCGAGCGCGGACAGTTCGGTCGTCAGTTGCGCAATCTGGTGGTCGAGATCCTGCTTGGCGCGCAACCCGTGATTACCGGTATAGGCATTGATACCGAAATAGCCGATCAGAAGCGCAGCGACGGCATAGAGGCTCAATGCAGTCAGAAACAAGCGAAGCCGGCGGCGAGTGACCATGGCGGTCAGAATGGCGGGGCCAAATTAAGGTCCGTTTAACGCACCGATCGTCGTACCAGTCTCGTCAGTGTGTCCCGACCTACCGCCGCCCAGCGCCACGGATCTCGTTGAGCAGGAAGTTTCCAACTCTCTTCCACCGGTTGCGCAGATACCGCAGCAGCCCGGCGTCGACGAAATAGGTCAGGAGGATCGAATCACGCGTGGTCACTTCAGGCCCTACGGGATCCACCGAATGCCAAGTGTCCTCGCCGACCGCGAAGGCGTAACCGGTGTTCGGAGCAAACTTCATCTGCGTATGCTTCGGCAGACTGCCGTCGGGCCCCCGGGAGTGGAAGATGGTTCCGACGTGCATCGCGGACTCATCACGCGGCAGATAGAACTGAGCGGTGATGCCCTTCCAGTGCGTGTCAGGATGCGGAGGTATGCGGTAGCCGGGGATGTCGCGAGTCAGGATCGGCAGCGGATACATGCCGACCCTCTCAAACTGGCCTCCGAATCGTCGCATGAGCCCAGGGGCAAGCCTCCGAATGAAGGCGTCCTTGACGCCCTCCGAGCAGAGTGCTCGACCTACCACGTCCCAAACCGTTCGTTTCTCCGGCGGCAAGATCCGGATATATTCGGGAAACAGATCGATCTTGACCCGGGTATGGGTACCGTCGGCCATATCGCTTTCCTTTGCGCGCCCGGACATTGGCCGATAGTCGGAGGCCGAAGGCATCGCGGCGAGCATTGCGGCGTAGACGTCGTCGGGAAATGCTCGATCGAGCCGCAAATGAAAGAACGGCGCTTCGCTCAAGGGCGCCGCATCGACTGCGGCGGCAACGAATTGGCTCAGCCGGTCCGTTGCCCGCTGTCGATCCAATGACTTCAAGCCGATCAACTGGTCCATGCTGCCCCAACAGCCCCGATTGCAATGGTCAAGCGGATTCCATCGCGATTTGGCGGCGCGGGCAAGTCATCCCTGTGGTTATTCCGGGGCAATGTAGCCCGAGTTGAGCGGCGCTGATGATTGCTGCGGACCCTACTCCGGGCGGCGCGCCGCGAAACCCGGGACCTGACCTGGACGCCCCGGAATGCGTCATCCCGTCAAGAGCCGGGGGTGAATTTCACCAGCCGGGCGCGACGACGCAATCCGGGCTACGTGCGAAGCGCCTTGAGCGCCGTCCTGCCCGCGAATTTCGCCTGCGGCCCGAGCTCCTCTTCGATGCGCAGAAGCTGGTTGTATTTGGCGGTACGATCGGAGCGGGCGAGCGAACCGGTCTTGATCTGACCGCAATTGGTCGCGACAGCGAGATCGGCGATGGTCGTGTCCTCGGTCTCGCCCGAACGATGCGACATGACCGCTGTGTAGCCAGCCTTGTGCGCCATCTCGATGGCGGCGAGGGTTTCGGTCAGCGTCCCGATCTGATTGACCTTGATCAGGATCGAGTTCGCCATGCCCTGCCGGATGCCTTCGGCAAGCCGCGCGACATTGGTCACGAACAGGTCGTCGCCGACGAGCTGGCACTTGTTCCCGGTCAACGAGGTAAGCGCCTTCCAGCCTTCGAAATCGTCCTCCGCCATTCCATCCTCGATCGAGACGATCGGATAACGCGAGGCGAGCTCGGCGAGATACTTGACCTGCTCTTCGATCGAACGGGTTTTTCCTTCGCCCTGATAATGATAGGCCCCGTTCTTGAAAAATTCGGTTGCCGCGGGATCGAGCGCCAGGACCACATCTTCTCCAGGCTTGTAACCCGCTGTCTCGATTGCCTTCATGACTAGAGTGAGCGCGGCGTCGGCCGACGGCAAATTGGGCGCGAATCCGCCTTCGTCGCCTACATTGGTGTTGTGCCCGGCATCGTGAAGCGCTTTCTTGAGCGTCTGGAATATTTCGGCGCCAAAGCGCAACGCCTCGCCAAAAGACGCGGCGCCGATCGGCATGATCATGAATTCCTGGAAATCGATTGGATTGTCGGCGTGGACGCCGCCGTTCACGATGTTCATCATCGGCACCGGCAGAAGCCGTGCGGCGACGCCGCCGATGTAGCGGTAGAGCGGCGCGCCATGGGCGGCCGCCGCAGCCTTCGCGCTGGCGAGCGATACTCCGAGAATCGCGTTCGCGCCAAGGCGGCCCTTGTTCGGCGTGCCGTCGAGCGCGATGAGGGTTTCGTCGATCTTGACCTGCGCCTCGGCGTCCATGCCGCCGACGGCCCCGAAAATCTCGCCATTGACTGCTTCGACGGCTTTGCGCACCCCGCGTCCGAGATAGCGGGTCTCATCACCATCGCGCAGTTCGACCGCCTCGTGTGCGCCGGTCGAGGCGCCCGAAGGCACGCCGGCGCGGCCGCGCGAGCCGTCTTCCAGAACGACATCGACCTCGACCGTTGGATTGCCGCGGCTGTCGAGGATTTCACGCCCGATGATATCGACGATGGCGGTCATGCGCGTCCTGTGAAATTAATCGCGATCCTCGCAGGAACCCGGGCAGGAAACCTCGGTGATCGATCTCCGCCGGCGGCTTCTCTACAGGACCAAAGATGCGGCGCAAGGGCTGGCACACGCGATGTGGCGAACGGTGGCCCTCTCCTTTATCTTGCGCCGCGGAGGCTCCCGATGAGCTATGTGCAGCGCGTCCTACAGCCCGGCGAGGTCGTTCGCTATCTCGGCTCGCTTCATTGGATGATCTATTTGCCCGGGCTCATTTTCACGCTTGCTGCCCTCGCGACCATCGGCTGGGCCGAGTTGGGCGCGGGCGGCAGCATCTTGTGGGAGGTCGTCGCGGCGGTGTTCGCCCTCATCGCGTTGGGCCTGCTGATTCCTGAATGGTTCACCTGGTGGACGACAGAGATCGCAGTGACCAATCATCGGATCATCTACAAGACCGGATTGATCCGCCGCGATACCTTCGAAATGATGATGGACAAAGTGGAGAGCGTAGACGTCGACCAGTCGATCTTCGGACGGCTCCTCGACTTCGGCAACGTGACGGTGCGCGGCACCGGGACGGGGTTCGAGCCGCTTCTGCGGATCGCGCATCCCATCGAACTGCGAAACCACATTACCGGCGTTGGACCGGAAAATCGCGATGCCCCGCACACTACGCCATCTCGGCAAACCGAGCCGCATTCCTGAATCGCCCTCGCAGGCGGTGCTCGACCGCGTGGCCAATCCCCATTCGGACGCGGAATACCTGGCACGGTTCACCGCGCCGGAATTCACGTCGTTGTGCCCGATCACCGGACAGCCTGATTTCGCCCACCTCGTGATCGATTACGTTCCGGGAAAATGGCTCGTGGAATCGAAATCATTGAAGCTCTATTTGAACAGCTTTCGCAATCACGGCGCCTTCCACGAGGATTGCACCGTCGCGATCGGGAAGAAGCTTGTCGAAGTCCTCGCGCCGAAATGGCTGCGGATCGGCGGCTACTGGTATCCGCGGGGCGGCATGCCGATCGACGTATTCTGGCAAGCGGGCAAACTACCGGTGGGAGTGTGGGTGCCGGACCAGGCGGTGCCGCCGTATCGCGGCCGGGGATAGCAGCCGCCAGTTGGGCAATTTGTCGAAGCCTTCGGCGGGTTTGGTCCCTGTTCTCGCTCGTTGCGGTTTCGTTGCGGGACGTTGTCCAGCGTTACCCCGCGGTCTTCACCGGACGCTTACGCTGCGGCTTTGGTAACTCAATAAGCGAACGGGATTCAACGCCCCTAGCAAGCGACCGAGGCGGGCTGGGCCGCTTTAGCCTTAGCTGCGTCGACTTCTTCAAAATCTGAATTGTTCTCCGCCTCGGAAAGCTGGGCCAATAGGATATGCGCCCGTCGCTCCACCTCCGCTCGCGCCCGGACCAGGATTTCGTGTGCGCCTGCTGGCATCGCGGTCACGTCACGTTCGGCCGCGGGAGCTTCTGTTATAATGGCTTTTGCGAGCGCCCCAACCCGGTCCAAGACCTGCTTAGGATTGAGCCCACACTCGCGTGCGAAGCTCCGCCAATGCCTGTTCGTAAGGCGGTCTCCCCTGCTCTCCCCTGCCACCGCTTGGGCGAGGTTTTTGGTGATACTCCCCCAGACCTCGCCGCACGTGACGTCGTAAATTGGGGCGAGCGATGCCCCGCTGGATCGGATCATGATGGAGTAATTCTTGGCATGTGTGTCCGTATTGCACGCAATTACATTGAACACGATCATATCGAGCAACCGGATGATATCGGTTGCCGGCATATGTTGCCGTGCTACCTCGAACATCTGCTTTAAGGTCGGACCGGGAATTCCCGTCCGATTGGATTCGTACTTGGCCGACGGCGGCTTTCCGAGTGCTTGACAAAAGTCCTCTTGATGCAAGCGACGCCACCGGCCGCCCACATTTGCTCGATCGTAGCGCTTCGCGAGGAGAAAAGTCCGCTCTCCTGCCTTGCCCGTGGTGACATCTGGGGTCGGTATTTTCAGCCGCTTTGCCAGCGTCAAGCAAAACGCCTCATTCTGAACGCTGCCGGGGAGGCGCCGAGAGTCCGGCTTGAGGATATGCGTGGAGGGTGAACCGTTCATCGGCACGCAGATGCAGCCGCCGTCGTCGACCGCAACGGCGAGCTTGGTCTGCACGCCTGCGAGCGACATGGACACCCCTTCCTCGCCCACGAGGAATGGCTTGTTCGGCAACTCCTCCATAAGGCGTTCAAGATCTTCAGGGTTGACCAGCGGTCGCCAGTGAACAGAGGCGGTCCTCCCGGGCTGGCCAATAGAGAGTGCGCCAGCGGTGTCGCCGCCGATTGCTGAGAGCAGTCCCACCACATCGGCAGCTGCCATCCCAAGCAGTTGGCCAAGCGTGCGCAACTGTTCGCTTTCAGGCAGCAGGTTTGCTGCCCAGGGAAGGAAAATCTCAGGGGAAAAGCGCTCGGATCTGAGCGGCATTGTCGTCGAGATTGGAAACGCACCTCTTAACCCAAGCCAGAAGGGATCATAGGTAAATCCTGGACCGTCCTTGTTCACATCAATGGTCCCAACGAGGCGCTGCTCAAAGTAGACAGGTACGGAAGTCATTCTGTCGCCTCTTCAGCCAGTTCGGGCAATTCGAGGTCGGGAGTGATCGCTGCGCCAGCGGCGAGCACATTGTCTAACTTGAGCCCTAACGCCTCAGCGATCGCCAAGCTCCGTCCTAGCTGACAGGTCGGCTTGCCTGCTTCGAGTTCGATCACGAATCTGCGGCCGACTCCCGTTGCTAGAGCGAGATCATTCTGACGCATTTTCAGGCCTTTCCGCCGGCTGCGGATCATGGACCCGAATGCCAGGGCCGCCTGCAAAGCCCGACGCTCCACAACGGCCTCGTCGTTATCCATTTCGCACCTGTTCTGACCGCATGTTCCCGAGCGGGAATGTTGGGTCGGCAGTTCCAACATCGGAACGGGAATGTGCCCGTTTGGGAACCTTTCAGGCGGGTGTACCCGAAGAAAGTTCGTGATCGGTTACTATGCTGAGAACTATGCGTGCGACTTGGCTTGGACCCTCTGTGGGGTATTGCGTTACTGCCAGCTTGTGAAGCCTTCCGAGGCTGAAACCTTACGGGTCGGTCTGAGTTATCACGCGCGACCGTCGGCGCCGCCCAAGGCTGGGTGTTTCTCCTCCGGCGAGCGCCCGTACTATGCCGCACTGCATTTCTGGCGCGGCGGAAGGCATGTGTAATTCCGAGCGACCATGAGCAAAACAGGTACGCGCGCCAGGATCGGCGCCATCATCAAGCTATTGAGCGATCAATTCCCCCACACGTTCAACCGCCGCGATCCTCGGCCGCTCAAGGTGGGTATACACGCCGACGTTCTGACCGCGCTCGGTGATGCGGTCCAGCACCGCGACCTGAAATCTGCACTTCGAGCCTACACGAGCAACGCCCGTTATTTGGGTGCCTTATCAGCGGGAGCGTCCCGCATCGACCTTGATGCCAAGCTTGCCGGCACTGTGACGGCCGAGGATGAGGCGCTGGCGAAAAGGAGGCTCGCCGAGTCGGCGAGACGAGTAAGTCCCCCGGCGAACGTGGCGCCCCCGGCGAAGCTGCCGCCGGCGGCGCAAACGGGAGTGAAGCCATCTGCGCCACCCCCCGCCGAACAGAAACTGCCCGCGCCGTCCGCGCCCAAGAGGCTGTCGCTCACCGACCTGCGAGAGGCAGGCCGGCGGCGCCGAGGCGGTATGGAATTATGATCGACCGCCTGGGGGCACGACTGCCGACGGCTTCGGGTGTGGAGTAGGCTGCCAGCGCACACCTGCGAGAGCCATGATGAGATGCCCCCACCGTAGACAGTTCCTGCATATGGCCGCTGGCGTTACTGCGCTGTCAGCCGCGTCGCGGGGTGCGCGGGCGCAAAGCTATCCGTCGCGCCCAATCGTCATGATCGTCCCGTTCGCTCCGGGTGGAGGGACCGACGTTGCCGCCCGGATCGTCGGCAAGCACATGGCGCGCACGCTCGCCCAGCAGATCGTCATTCAAAATCTTCCCGGTGCTGGCGGTATTGTAGGCTCGACCCGTGCGATGCGTGCCGACCCTGACGGTTACACCATCCTGATGGGGCATATGGGGACGCATGCCACCGCACCTGCGCTCTACCCAAACCTGCCCTACAGGCCAGAGATCGACTTCGAGCCTATCGGCATGGTCTCCGAAATCCCCTTGATGCTGGTGGCCCGAAAGGATTTTGCGCCGAAGGACCTCACAGAGTTCATCGCCTTCGTGAAGGCAAACGCCGCCAAACTCAACGTCGGGCACGCCGGCGTGGGCTCCATATTTTTCTCGACATGCCTGCTGCTCGATTCGATTCTGGATGTGAGGCCGACGCTGGTGCCGTTCAGTGGCGGGGCGCCGGCCATGAGCGCCTTGGTGGCTGGTCAGGTCGATTACGAGTGTGCCGACGTTGTTACTGCCGCGCCCCAACTACAGGCAGGCACGATCAAGGCGTATGCGATCACGTCACCGACACGCAATCCGGCGGTGCCGACGGTACCCGCGACCAGAGAAGCTGGGCTTCCTGAGTTTCAGGCGTCGGGCTGGTTTGCCCTGTTCGCACCAAAGAGGACCCCCAAGCCGATTCTGGACAGACTCACCGACGCTCTCGACCGGGCGCTGGATGACGAGGGCACGCGCAAGCGCCTCGTAGCACTGGCAAACGACATTCCAAAGAAATCGCAGCGCGGCCAGCAGGCCCTACGAGTGCTGTTGAAGAACGAAATCGCGCGCTGGACGCCGATCATCCGGGCCGCCAACATCAAGGCGGATTAACCGAGCCATACGCATTGCCGGGCTCCTGGGGCGCTATGAGCGCTACGCCCCCCGCTGCGTATGTAGAAAGCCCGAGAAGCGGTGCGTCATTGCGCCCACGCCGGCAGGCCTGGTGGCAAAGCCTCCGCGGCCTCACGCCAGTACAGAACGACCGCTCGGCAGCAGCAGCCTATTTGCTGCACGATTGTAATGCTAACCTCCTGGCTGAGCACAGGAGGGCGCCATGCTCGGCATCAAGCGGCGCGAGTTCATCACGCTTCTCGCCGGTGCGGCGGCGCGGCCGCGTGGGGCGCGCGCACAGCAGCCGACGATGCCGGTGATCGGGTTTCTCAGCGGCTCGTCGGCCATCGAGCGCGCCGAATTACTGGTGGCATTCCGCCTACACAGGAAGAATTCTCAAAGGAGAGAAAGTCGCGGGCCTGCCGGTGGTGCAGCCGACCAAGTTCGAACTCGTGATCAATCTCAAGACGGCCAAGGTGCTCGGCCTGACCGTGCCGGATCGGCTGCTCGCGCTGGCCGACGATGTGATCGAATGAGCATGTCGAACTTCTGACCTCTGTCATCCGATATCTGCCAAAAAGGGAGGACGATTTATGCAGACACGAAGCTTGGTCGCAGCCGCGTCTCCGGAAAGGATGCGGCGCGGGCTTTGCCGCGTTCTCATTGCTGGAATCGCTTTGCTCGCCGCAGCACCGTTTGCGGGGGAATCGGCCAGCGCGCAGACGACGCCACCGCCGCCCGAGGTCAAGCAGGTTGCGAGCGACCTCTACTTCTTTTTCGATTATGCCGGCTCGAACGCAGTGTTTCTGGTGACAAACGACGGCGTGCTCCTGATCGATACCAGGACGCACCCTCACGAAGCGAAAGACCTGCTCGACCGCATCCGCAAAGTGACCGACAAGCCGGTGAAATGGGTGATCAACAGCCATTTCCATGGCGACCATAATTTCGGGAACACCGTATTCAAGGAGACCGGGGCGGTCTTCGTGGCCCAAGAGGAAACCGCCCGGCTGATGGAGCACCTCTATCCCAAGGAAATGGCGCGCCGCATCGGCAGCTTCAAAAGCCGCGGGCTTGATCCAAACGAGGTAAAGCTCGTCCTGCCCGATCTCACCTTCGACAGCGAGGCAGTAATCCGGCTTGGCGGGCGCGAGGTCCGGCTTAATTATTATGGTCCCGGCCAGCAGGCGGGCGACACGTTCGTCACGTTCCCGCACGCGCGGATGCTATTTACGCCCGGCGCCTTCGCGCGGCACAGCATGCCCAACATGGCATTCACCACCTCAGTCGAGAACTGGATAAATCTGCTCCACCGTGTGGCCGCCATGGATATCGATAAAATCCTCCCCGCCCATGGCGACGTCGCGACGCGTGCCGACGTCGAGGAGCTTGGCGCGATGCTCGCCGACGAATATGCGACCGTGAAGGATGCAGTGGCCAAAGGAATAAGCGTTGACGAGGCGATCCGCACGTTGACCTTTCCGCAATACAAGGACTGGCGCAACTACAACCGCCTGCCGAACGAGATCCGCGCGCTTTACGAACTGATCGGCACCGGCAGGCGCAGTTATCTGGAGTAACACCGGTTGCGCGGTGGGTGGGCGAAGCCGTTTTGCGATCGATACCCGAGGAGCAGTTCAGGGAGGTATCGCAAAACCCCCGCGGTACGTGGGACGACGTTCCGGGGCCTGGCATGTTAAGTTTGGTTCGGCAGATAGCGAGTGCTTCGTCAGCCGCGAGGGCTACTCGATGACCTCGTCGGCGAGCGCGAGCAGCGTCGGCGGCACCTTAATTCCAATGATCCTGGCCGTCTGTAGATTGATGACAAACTCAAACTTGCTCGGCAGCATCACCGGTAGGTCGCCCGGTTTCTCGCCGTTGAGCACGCGGCCAATATAGACGCCGAATTGTCGAAAAGTATCATCGATCCGCGCGCCGTAGCTCATGAGCCCGCCGGCCGCAACGTATTGCCGAAGAGGAACGACGGTCGGGATCGCGTGGCGTATGGCAAGCTGCGCGATTTGATCGCGGCGACTGTTGAAAAATGGATCATTGCCGAGCACAAGTGCGCTCGCGCCCATTTGGACAAGAGCCGCGAAGGCGGCGTCGATCTCGCCTGCCGTGCGCGCGTCAAAGATTTGGATTTTCCATTCGAAGGCAAGCGCAGCCTCTTGCGCGCTCTTTCGGTCGGACTGTACGTTCTCGTTAGCCGGATTGACGAGCACGGCGACCAGCGGCGATTGCGGCACCAGGTCATGCAGTAGTTCGATACGCTTCTTCATCAGAGCGAAGGTGAAGAAACTCAACCCGGTAAGATTGCCGCTGGGCCTGTTGAGGCTCGCAACGAGCCCTGCTTGCACCGGGTCCGTTCCAACGGAAAAGACAATGGGGATCGTTGTGGTCGCCGCTTTGGCCGCCAGAGCCGCGGGCGTAGGCGAAGCCGCAATCACATCGACCCGGCGAGCTACAAGTTCGGCCGCCATCGCGGGCAAGCGATCGTACTGTCCGTTTGCGCTCCGATACTCGATTGTCACGTTTTGCCCTTCGGTGTAGCCGGCCTCCCTCAAGCCGTCATGGAATGCGGCCAACGGCGCGTTAGCAGCGGTGAGATAGCCTATTACAAGCCGGGATTGCCGCTGCCCGCGCGCCGCAAGCGGCCACGCTGCCAAACCGGCAACGAAGGCCAGGCCCTGACGCCGCCCGATATTCACTGACATCTGCCCCTCTCATTGTCTCATTGCGGAGAGCCGTAACGCAGAATACCACGTTGCGGGCGCGCAGGTTTGGCTCCGGCGAGATCAACTTGGGTCCAAGCCAATAGCAGTTGTCAAAGTGTTCAGGCTCACTATATCGCTAAGTCATTGATTCTACGGCTGTGGAAGGGTGGCCGAGCGGTTTAAGGCACCGGTCTTGAAAACCGGCAGGGGGTTCACGCTCCCTCGTGGGTTCGAATCCCACCCCTTCCGCCAGAAGCCTGTTCCTAGCTGTCCATCACTGTCCATAATTCCTGAACAAGTGACGATAGCACGGGCCTAAGTTGTCCCCCATTGTACATTGCCGTCCACGGCAATCCGGGTTATGATTGTGGGTAGCATTGTGGGAAATGGGGGTAGGGACATGGCGCGAAAGGTTGAACGGCTCACGGCCCTGAAAGTCGAAAAGGCCAAGCGGCCGGGCATGTATGCGGACGGCGCGGGCCTTTATCTGCAAGTCACAGGCGAGGGGGCCAAGAGTTGGATTTATCGCTTCTCACTGAACGGCAAAGCCCGTGAGATGGGCTTGGGTTCGCTTTGCGCGATCGGCCTTGCCGATGCGCGGGAGCAAGCCGCAACGTGCCGGCGGCTTCGCCAAGAGGGCGTAGACCCTATTGAAGCCCGCAAGACTGGACGCGCACAGCGTGAATTAGAAGCGGCGAAAGCCACGACGTTCAAGGAAGCGGCTGAAAGCTACATCACGTCCCACCGTGCCGGTTGGCGCAACGCCAAGCACGCTTCGCAATGGGAAAACACGCTTGCCACCTATGCCTATCCGACCATCGGCGCGCTGGCGGTTCAAGTGATCGATACTGGCCTAGTGCTGAAGGTTCTTCAGCAGGACGTGTGCGGCGCGGCGGGCAAGCCGGCTGTGACGCTGTGGCAAGCGAAGCCTGAAACGGCCGGCCGGCTTCGTGGGCGGATTGAAGCGATCCTTGACGCAGCCAAAGCCCGGGGCCTGCGACAAGGCGAAAACCCTGCGCGGTGGCGCGGCCATTTGGATCACATGCTGCCGGCAAAGTCGAAGGTCCGCCGCGTGAAACATCATGCGGCGCTTCCCTATTCCGAGCTTCCCGATTTCATCAAGGCGTTACGCGCCCAGGAGGGTGTTGCGGCCCGTGCACTTGAGTTTACGATTTTGACCGCGGCTCGCACTGGCGACACGATCGGCGCGAGATGGGATGAAATCGACGCGGCGGAAAAGCTCTGGACGATTCCGGCGGAGCGAATGAAAGCCGGCAAAGAGCACCGCGTCCCGCTCTCGGAAGGGTCACTTGCGATCTTGGAAACCATGAGCGAGGCGCGCACGGCCGAAACTCCGTATGTGTTTCCCGGTGGGAAGCAGGGCGCGCCGCTAAGCAACATGGCAATGACTGAAACGCTCCGCCGCATGAACCGCGGCGAAATTACCGTGCATGGCTTCCGTAGCGCGTTTCGCGATTGGGCCGCCGAAATGACCAACTACCCGAGCGAGGTTGTCGAGATGGCGCTGGCGCACACGGTGGGCAACAAGGTCGAAGCCGCGTACCGGCGCGGCGATCTATTCGAAAAGAGGCGCCGGCTGATGGCCGATTGGGAAGCGTTCTGTAATACGCCGCGGCCGGCTGCGAGCGCTGATAACGTTGTGGCGCTTCGGGCTGGACGGGCCTAGCTCGCGTTCAGCCGGACGGCCGCGTAAGGCGGGCCATCAGGCGGGACGAACCCGGCAATTCTTCGGGTGTTTAACGGCCCGCCGGCTTTCCGCACCAGGGTCTCTGAGGGAACAACGGATGGCCGCTACCGAATACAAGGGGTTTCGGATTGTGACATTCGGGCGCCTCAGCAAATGGTACGCGCATGTTGCCCATGCGGACGGTTCGGAAGTCAGGTCGGAAGCCACCAGCGTACTTTTTACCGGACACCGGCCACCACGACAGAGGGTGAAGCGCTTGAACTCGCACGTAACAGTATCGACCAGGGCGTGGTAGTCTGACTGAAGCTTTGATATCACTGCCCCTACACCCGGTCGCCGGCGCCGTCAGGCGTACCGCTTCGCCATCAGCCACCGTTGCCGCCACGGCTCGCAAATCCGGTATTCCTTGATCGCCTTGGCTATGGCGCCGACCTCGTCGGGCGCCTCGACATCGCCCAGCGGTTCGAGCCGATGCCTCATCACCGAAATGCGCCACCGGATCACCGGACGCTGGCGCGGTACGCTACGCTTGCCCATGCGAGCTTTTAACGAAGCCGCCACCCTGCCGTCCAGCTTTCGGCTATCCTGGTGTCAATTACCGGGCGCGACAAGCACCAAGCCGGACGCGCTGCCCAAGAGTAATGCACCCCGTGTGTTGGTCCGCGGGTCAGCGGCGAGCTAAGCCCAACGTGATCGCGTTCGCAGCACGGGCGTGAAGCCCCCACAATCGGCCGCTGGCGCGTTGCGCTGTTTCGGAGCACCGAAGGGCGCGGGCGGCGATTGCGCGCGCTACGGGCTGCTTCCTAGGCGCCGGTCCAGCATGGGCCGGCTTTCAATTTTTGTCGCATTTCGATTCTTCTACCAGGGGCAGCCTACGTAGTGGGTAGCGCCTCAAAGCGCTTCCCTACGTAGTAGGAGGAATTGAGGAATTGAGTAACCCATTGGATTTACAGGCGTTTCAGATTTAGCTCCTCAGTTACTAATTGAGGAATTGAGGAGCAAGCCTGATTCTTGAATTTTTTCAATAGCTTAGCAATTCCTCAATTCCTCATTTAGGAGTTTGAGGAATTGAGGAGTTACGGAGCATCAGAGTGGTTTTCCGTCGTCCCCTACCTGGATCACGCGCCAAGATACCGGCATCGGTCATAGTCTCGTTTGCGCCGTCGAATACCTCATCGAGCGTCCGGCTTCGGTTCTTGCTGTTGAGCCGCTCGGCATCCGCCCGCTGCAAGTGTGGAACGATCGCGCTTAGTGGGTGCCACTGGTTGCAAGCCAAGTGGTCGCGTAGCGCGGCGCTGAGTGAGGCGGCTAAGTTCTGCTCAGTGGCGGGCTTCTGTTTCCGCTCCAATGTGATCGGTCGCAACACGCCAACGGGTTCGCCGTTCATGCCTACCGGAACACCTTCGAATTGATACCAGAGCGGCTCCGGCCATCTCCGTCCTAAATTGTTCTTGGCCATGTCAAGCCGCACGTACCCCGACCGTGTGCCCATGGTCCATTTCTTGGCATCGTCTTCTGAGGCCCCGAATAGCGTATGAACTACACGCACGACGCCGCCTTGCGCTCCACCACCACGAATTGCATTCAGGTCGCCAGCATAGCTTTTGCTTGAGGCCCGGTCGGGCTTGGGCGTGTGCGCGCCCATCCCAACGGCGCATTCGCCCTTTACTGCAATCTCACGGGCGAAGCTGAGCACCTTCCGCATTTGCACGTTGTCGTTTTCGTTCGAATCGTGGAACTCGATTGTCGGGTCCATCAGGAATGCGTCTATGCCAAACTTTTTAATGTCGGCGATCGCACGGTCCACATCATCTCCGCGTTTCACCTTTCGGTCGCCTTCCGTCCACGCCAACTGAAACGGATGGTTGACGCCCGAGTTAATCCAAATCATAGAGTCGCCGTTCTCGTCGAAAAGCTCCGAAGGCTTGATATTGAACGCGATCATCAGGGCCGTTAGCCGCCGATCTAGCTCTGACTGATCGTCTTCCTGATTCCAAAACCACACACGGCTACGCTTGTGGATCGGAATGCCGAGAATATCGCTGCGACCCGTGACCATCGCGAGCGCGAGCGCGAGGTACCACGTCGTCTTTCCGGCGCTGCTCGGCCCGGCGAGTGCCGAGACGTTGCTTTTGCAGAGCACGTCGGGGACCGGCCAATCTCGCGCCGGAATGTTGGCCGGATCGACCGGCTTCCAACGAGTCGCTAGGCTGCCGAGTTTAGCCTTAGCATCGTCTAGCGCTTTGCTTCTTGCTACACGCTCTGCAACCGTCAGGCGCGGGGCAGCGTCGTTCGAGGCAGTGTCGCCCACCGCGTCAGGAGCATCGCTTACCGGCGCCTCTGTTGCTGCGGTTCGCTCCGCGCCCGTGGCGGGTTCTTCCGCAGCATCGGACTCGTCCTTGAAGCGTGGCGCGATCTCTACCGGGTCGAAGCCGGGTGCGAGCGGGTGGTCGCATCC
Source organism: Xanthobacteraceae bacterium (assembly GCA_036557705.1). Classification (GTDB taxonomy): domain Bacteria; phylum Pseudomonadota; class Alphaproteobacteria; order Rhizobiales; family Xanthobacteraceae; genus VAZQ01. The sequence continues at coordinate 1,671 of DATBHB010000015.1, read as the reverse complement.
GATCGCGCTCTTACGATAACGCATCGCGTTGTCGATGATGTCGCTAACATAAGGGCGCGCTCCCTCCGCCGTACAAGACAGGCATCGGGCTTCGGCCCACCAACACATGAAATCAATCAATGTGTCTTTCTCGCTCACGCCGAAATCCAGCAAACGGTTCACCACGGCGTAAGCCATATTATTTAGCTCGCCGTCCACCGCTACCGGCGAGTGGTACCAAAGCCAATCCCAAGCCCGCTCACAGGCCCACTCGTCTTGCTTCACTATGATCTTGCCAGCTGACGGGCTCTTGGGCAGTCTTGACCCGCTGGCTATTCCGGGCGTCCAGTCCGCAATTTCGTCCAGCGTGTAGAACGATTCTGGATCGTGTTCCTGCGAAAGGATGGTCGCTCTTGCCATTGTTCTGCCCCGCGCGCGTTTCGCCGCGTCGGGGAAATTGACCGTCCCGGGAAGCCTCAAAACCCGATCGATGTTTGCGACCGAATCAGCCTTAAAGCGGTTCGCTATGCCGCGGTTCAGGTTTTCGCTTTGGGTTCCGAATTGGTCGGCCGGCAATTTGTTTTTCAGCAGCCAAAGCGCTTGATAACCGCCACCCGAGTCAAGCACTACGTTGGGGAGCATGTCGCCATCGATATCCTCGATAGTCTCTTTGATCCTGGCGCGCTCGGCCTGTCCTTCGCCCGCCTTTTCGCGCTCCGCATTCGGGTCCATGTCTAGCCACACGGCGCGGATATTGGCGACATCGGTTTTCTTCGCCTTACCGCGCCAGTCAGGTTGGCGGCCCGCATCGGGTTTTATTTCGTTCGGGTTGTAATGGAGGTTCCAACCTTGATGCGACCGAACGAATTGCGCAATCGCGTCCCAATCGCCCGGAGCAAAAACCTTGCCGTCCTTTCTGCCATCTGGTTCGCTTGCCCAAAGAGTGTGAACGCCGTTGCTGTCGAGCAATTTCAGGAACGCGATTGCCGTTCGAACATCGTGTTCCTCGGGCCGGTAAATCTTCGGTATGGTAACAACCGTTTCGGCGAGTGGCGAGACGTGTTGCTGCTGAGGCGCGTAGCCATTCAGCAAATCGCCTATCGAGGGGGCGGAATTTCTGGCCTGGGCAGTCATTGCGCGGTCTCCGAACCTTTAGCGCTCGGAGGCAAAAACGCGCCCATGATCGCCGCGCCTGACGCTGACTGCTGTTTTATTTGGCCGCCGCCCTCCCTTGCATCCGCGTGAAACGCGCCCGTGGCAACCTTTTCGAATAACGGCGCGATGGCCCAGTCAGCATCGATCGGCTCCGCGCCGCGTAATACTCCGACGCCGCAACGAACGCGCATTCCGGGCTCGATCTGCTTGATCAGCGTCCATCGAGTCCAAACGGTTGCGTCGCTGTACCGCGGGTCGGGCGGCTCGCCAGGAGCTTGGAGTTCTCCTGGGATGCTTCGTCGGATTCGATACTCGCGATGCGGGTTACGAGCAAACCACTTGCGGTCTGATTCTGACGCTTTCTCTGTGGCTTGTAAGGGTGTAAGTTTCGTCACGTAACAATCTCCTGAGTCCGGCGTTCGCCTCGGCAGCGGCGCCGGACTTTTTCGTCTTGTACGAAAACACAGCGCTAATCACCGGAATTCTCCAATCTAGGATTGCCCGATACCGTCGGGACACGGTTTGCAGTTCGCGAGG
>DATBHB010000014.1:0-7544 GCA_036557705.1 Xanthobacteraceae bacterium | reverse complement strand
TAGTCCAAGTCGTTCGCCGTTCATAATCGGGGCCGAGGTAGCCCTGCCGTTCCAAGTCGCTCAGGGAACTTAGCCCGTAGGGCCGGAGTAGTGGGGGTATCCTGCGTCGCCCTGATACTCATAGGCTGGCGGAGCCGCTGGTCCTGGTGCACCCGAATAACCTGGGTATCCGTAGCCGGGCTGTGGGTAAGCTGGGTATCCATAGCCTGGATAACCGTAGGCAGGATAGCCGTAGGCGGGGTACCCATAAAGTGGGTAGCCGTAATAGGTGCCCGGTGGTGGTGGAGGTGTAGTAGAGACCCCCCCGAATATCCCGGTTGCCCCTCCAATTGCCGCTCCCAGCGCGGCTCCCGAGCCGCCACCTGCCGCTGCTCCGATGGCAGCACCAGAGGCGGCTCCCAACACGCCTCCACCGAGGCCGCGCTGAACGGGATCATACGGGTTTGTGCAGGCGAAGAGACCCAAGGCCGACGCCACGATCACAAATTGGACTATTCGCGTCATTCTCGCTTCCACAAGCTCTCGACCGCAGAGGACCGCCGAGCGAAGAGCATTGCACACCCTTACTCGCGCTGAATCCAGCGAACCGCCATCTGCATCGGCAATATTATCGGTCAAGGATAATCCGGTCGGAGACGCCTTCCGGCGGCTTTCCCGTCATGAGCGGGGCAATGTTCCGTCGAGCGCGGAGTGGAGATCGGTCACAGCCAAGCTCGCAATCATGATGCTGCCTTTGCGATGGTCACCCCATAACGCGCGGCAATCGAACCGTGAACTCACTGAACTCGCCGATCTGGCTATCGACGGTAATGGTTCCCCCATGCTGCTGGGTGATGATGTCCCAGCTGATCGAGAGGCCAAGCCCGGTGCCCTCACCGGTAGGCTTTGTCGTAAAGAACGGCTGGAACAGCTTGTCGCGAATCTCGGGCGGGATGCCGGCGCCGTTGTCGCGGACACGGATCTCCACGGCGTCGCCGAGATCGCGCGTGGACACCTTCAGTGTGGGGAAACTCCCGCCGATTCCCTCCCTGTGGCGTTTAGCGGCGGCATAAAATCCGTTACCGAAAAGGTTGAGACAGACCCGGGTGATGTCCTGCGGGACAAGCTCGATCGGCGCGATCGCGTTGGCATAATCGCGCTCCAGGGTGATGTTGAAACTTTGATCCTGGGCGCGCCCGCCGTGGTAGGCGAGATTGAGCGCCTCCTCAATCAAGGCATTGAGATCGACGCTGCGACGGTCGCCACTGCTGCCGCGCGAATGCTCCAGCATGCTGGAGACGATATTGTCGGCCCGCCGACCGTGTTCGGCGATCTTGTCGAGATTGCCGCTGAGCATGTCGATTGTTTCGTCGATCTCGGCACGCCTTTCGTTGTCCAGTATCGAAATCGCCGGGGCGGCGGTCTGTTTCAATTCGTCGAGCAATTCGACCGACAGCCCGGCAAAGTTGTTGACGAAGTTGAGCGGGTTTTTGATTTCGTGCGCGATCCCGGCGGTCAGTTGGCCGAGCGAGGCCATCTTCTCGGCATGAACCAGGTTCGCCTGCGCCGTCTTCAACTCGGCCAGCGCCCGCTCGGCGGCGTCGCGCGCGGCACCGATTTCGGCCTCGGCGCGCTTTCTCTCAGTGATGTCGCTGTAGATCACGACAAACCCGCCATCGGGCGCAGCGTTGCGCCGCACCTCGACGACCCGCCCGTCGGGTCGGGTGCGCTCGAAGCGCATCTCCCGCTCGGGATTGTCGAGGCGGCTGGCGAGCTCGGCTTCGAGCCCGGTGCCGGCATACTCGCCGCGCGCTGCGAGATAGCGGAAATATTCGGTGGTGCTTGGCCGCCCGGCGAGAAACGCGTCCGGCAGATCGAGCATCTCCTGGAAATTTCGGTTCCAAGCAGCAAGCCGCCGTCCGGCATCGAACATCGCCACACCATCGCCCATGTTCTCGAAGGTCAGGCGCAATTCCGCCTGCCGCGCCGCCAGCTCCTCGGTACGCTGGCGCAACTCGTCAAAGAGTCTGGCGTTCTCCATCGCGATCACCGCCTGCGCCGCAAAGTTCTGTAAGAGCGCGATCTGTTTTGTGGTAAACGGCCGCACCTCCTGACGATAGGACGTGATGACGCCGAGCAAAGCATTGTCTTTGCGCAGCGGCACGACGAGCAGCGTGCGAATGCCGCCGAGATCGACCGCAACGCGCGGCAGTTGCGCGCCGGGAGACCGTGCCGCGACCTCGGCGAGGTCGTGGATGTGCGACAGCTCCGCACCCTCCACCATCCGCCTAAACGGGTCTGCCGGCCCCGGACGAATGCCCGAGCTCAGGAATTCCTGGAACGGCGCGGGCGTGCCTTGGTGGGCGACCGCAAAAAACCGCTCCCCGTCATAGGTCATCAGCGCCCCGAAAGACGCTTCGCACAGTGTGTGCGCCTTATGCAGCATCGCCTGAAATACCGGAGCGAGATCGCCGGGCGAGGAATTGATAACCTCCAACATTTCGGCGGCCGCGGTCTGCTGCGCCAAAGCCTCGCGCGTCTCGGTCAAGAGCCGCGCGTTCTCCATCGCAATCACCGCCTGCGCCGCAAAGCTCTGTAACAGGGCGATCTGCTTCTCCGAAAACGGTCGGGTTTCTGTTCGATAGATCACAAAAATGCCCAGGAATGCATCATCCTTGCGGAGTGGCGCCGCGAGCAAGACACGGCCGCCGCCCAGCTCGACAAGGGCGCGGCGGATCGGGTCGCCGGATCGGTAGGCGGCGTCCGCCGTGAGGTCCACGAGGTGGACCGCGGGCTCGCCGGAGAGCAGCCGGCCGTGCGAGTTCTCTAAGCCGACCGGGTACGGACGCTGGGTTAAGAACTCGGCGAACGCCGGTGGTACCCCGTGCAGCGCAGCCGCATGGAGGTATTCGCCATCATAGGTCCACAGCACGCCAAAAGCGGCCCCGCATAATGCCAGGGCCTTGTCCAGCAGCGCCTGGAATACCGGAGTGAGATCGCCCGGTGATGAATTGATGACCTGCAGGACCTCGGCAATGGCCCGCTGCTGATCCAAGGATTCGCGCAATTCGGTCAACAGCCGCGCGTTTTCCATCGCGATCACCGCCTGCGCGGCAAAGCTTTCGAGCAGGGCAATGTCCCTGTCGGAGAACGGCCGCACCTCCAGCCGGTTGGCAGTGATCCAGCCGAGCAGGCCGTCATCCTTGCGCAGCGGCAGGAACAGCATCGTATGTATGCCCGCCTCGACGCCCGCGCTCCATTTGGGATCACTCCGGTCCCACCCCGTCTCGATCATCAGATCGGGGATCTGGATTGCCCGCTTCTCGCGGATCAGCCGCGTGTAGGGGCTGTTCGGCAATGGACGGAACGGCTGGCGCAACAATTCGGCGAGCGGCTCCGAGAAGCCATGGGTCGCAACCGCCCGGGCGTGCTCGCCGTCATAAGTAGCCAGCACGCCCTGACCGGACCCACATAAGCTATGCGCCTTTTCCAGAATGGCGTTGAACACCGGCGCAAGATCACCCGGAGAGCGGTTGATGACCTGCAGAATCTCGGCGGTTGCGGTTTGCTGCTCCAGTGCCTCGCGCGTCTCGGTCAGGAGCCTAGCATTCTCGATTGCGATGACCGCCTGCGCAGCGAAATTCTGCAATAGCGTGATCTCTTTGCTGGTGAACGGCCGCACTTCCTGGCGGTAGATTGTGATTGCGCCCAGAAATGCGCCGTCTTTGCGCAACGCGACGGCAACAAGAGAACGGATATTACCGAGATCGACGAGTGCCAGGGCGAGCGGGTCGCCGGAGCGGTAGCCCTCGCCGGCCGCGACATCGACGACCTGGATCACACCTTCTCCAGCAATCAAGCGCCGCTGCACGGGACTCGGCTGGTGCGGCCCGCGCCGCAGAAATTCGAGATATTGCGGCGACGAGCCGCGCATCGCCATCGGCCGCATGCGGCTGCCGTCATAAGCCCACAGCGTGCCGAAGGACGCCTCGCACAGCCGCATGGCCTTGTCGAGCATCGCCTCGAACACCGGCAGCAGATGGCCGGGTGACGCGTTGATCGCCTGCATCACCTCGGCGGCGGCGATCTGCTGCTCCAATGCTTCGCGGCTTTCGGTCAACAGCCGCGCGTTCTCGACTGCGATCACCGCCTGCGCCGCAAAGCTCTGAAGCAAGGCGATTTGCCGGTCAGAAAACGGTTTAACCTCCTTGCGGAAAAAACCGAGCACGCCGAGCACCGTATCGTCTTTGCCGAACGGAATCGTCAGCGTCGTGCGGGCGCCGCCGAGATCCGCAATGGCGCGGGTAAACGGGTGGCCACGCAGGTAGTGCTGCGAGGCGGTGAGGTCGAGGGTGTGGACGTGGCCCGCGCCACGTGCAACCCGCGCAAAACCGCTCCGCGAACCGACCGAAACATCGTTTACCATCAAATACTCAGCGAGAGCCGGCGGCAGGCCGCGCGTATTGTCCCAGACAAAGCGGCCGCCTCGCCAGGTCCCGAGCCCGCCGTGATCGGCGCCGCACAGCCGCATCGCCCGGTCGAGCATGGCGTCGAACACCGAGGCGAGGTCGCCGGGGGAGGAGTTGATAACCTGCAATACCTCGGCCGTCGCAGTCTGCTGTTCACGCGCTTCGGCAAGTTCAGCCTCACGTTCGGCAAGCTGACGTCGCAAATCTGCTATCAGCGGCTCGGGGTCGGTTAACGTGCTGTCGGGCGTCGCGCTCATTTGCGGACCTCGTCGGGACCGACTTCCAAGCGGATCATATCGTGGTCAAACACGGCCACCACAGGTCGTTGATGTGGGACATCATCGGAGCGCCGCCAAATGACCGCTATCGGCCGGCCCCTTCGGTTGCGCTTTCGGGCGAACAGCCGGAAGCGGCGCGTCTCGCACCTTGCGGGCGTCCCGGCGAAGGCCCTTAAATTGAACGGACAGCGGGCCTTCAGCCAGGGCGGCGGGAACAAGTCTTCACGGCCCGAAACGGTCGCTCGTGCCACTAAGCGTTTCGGACAGTGATGGCCCATCTCCGACGACTGCAGATGTTGCGGCCGATAAAGTAGCACTCACGCGTTAGATTTCGACAAGCGCAGCGGTATGATGTTCCCGGCCCGCTCTCCGCGGTCGCGTGTTCCCAGGACGCGCTCCACTGCTGCCGCCAGCTCGACCAGCTTGAACGGCTTTTTGATCACTATCTCGCTGGCGAACGGATCATCTCGCCCGGAGAGGTCGTCGTAGCCGGTCATAAACAGGATGGCTTGCGCCGGATTGGCGGCGCGGATGCGCAGCGCCAATTGACGGCCGTTCATGTCCGGCATGACCAGGTCGATCAGGATTAGGTCCGCGGCCTCGCCCGATCTCAATATATCGAGCGCAGTCCGACCGTTGGCCGCGTCCATCACCCGGTAGTTCAGCGCCGCAAGAGCTTGGACGGTCAGCTCCCGGACGGCGTTGTCATCGTCGACGACAAGAATTGACGCCGCACACGTGCGCTGCGGCTCCTCGTCGTTTGAGGCGGCCGGAATGGGCAAGGATTCTCGGGTTCGCGGCAGGGAGAGCGTGACGGTGGTCCCTTTTCCAAGGCGGGTGTCGATACGAACCTCGCCACCGGATTGCTGTGCAAACCCCATCACCTGGCTCAGACCCAGCCCCGTCCCCTTTCCTGTCTTCTTCGTCGAGAAAAACGGCTCGAATGCCTTTGCGGCAACGTCCTGCGCCATGCCGGTACCGGTGTCGCTCACCAAGAGCGCAACATGGTCAGCGAACCCCAGACCGCCCGGAAGGCTCGAACCCGTGGCCGCGATATTCCTGGTTGCTATCGTTAGGCGCCCGCCATGCGGCATTGCATCACGGCTGTTGATTGCCAGATTCAGTATGACGAGCTCCAACTGAGTCGGATCGATCATTACCGGCCAAAGGTCCTTTTCGAGCACCGTCTCGATACGCACCGTGGCGCCGATCGTCTGAAGCAAGAGGTCGCTCATATTCGACACGAGTTCGTTCAAATTCACGACCTTGGGCGCCAGATGCTGGCGGCGCGCAAAGGCAAGAAGTTGGCCAGTCAGCTTGGCGCCGCGCTCGGCCGCGGCGGCAGCGCTTCGCAATATGCCAAGCAGCCTTTGATCTTTGGTGCGGAGTTCTGCCAGTTCGATATTGCCAATGACCGCGGTCAAAAGATTGTTGAAGTCGTGAGCGACGCCACCGGTAAGTTGGCCGATCACCTCCAGCTTCTGGATTTGCCGTAGATTCTCTTCGACTTGCCGGCGCTCGGTCACATCCCGGAGCGTCCCTGTCAGACGCACAGGGCGGGCGCGTTCGTCGCGGTAGAGCCGACCTTCGGCAACCACCCAGTGGATGCTTTCGTCCGGCCAAACCACTCGGCATTCGAGCCGGAACTCGCCGGTCCGAAAGGCTTCCCGGAACGCGGTCTCGAACAATTCGTGATCCTCGGGGAGGATGTGCTTTTTGGCGATTGCCCGGCCCCATCTCGGCAGCAGCGATGCGTACTGCAGGAACCGCTCGTGCAGCGCGGACCGTGTTTTCAGATGGTCCTCGAGGTCCAAGTCCCAGGTGCTCATCTGAGCGGCCTCGAGCGCCATCCTGAGCCGATCACGAGCCGAGGCCAGCCGATCGTTGCTTTCTCGGAGTTGGCGGGTCCGCTCGTCAACAAGGCCTTCGAGGCGGTCGGCTAGCTCCTCCCGCTCCATCAGGTAAGTCGCCGTCTCGTACTGCCGCTGACGGCTACGCAACGCCGCCTTGGCGGCGCTGACCAGTGTTAGCATCTGCACCGGACGTTCGAGGAGGGTTACATTCCGCAGCCGATCCAGAAGGCCCACGGTGTGCTGCGGCACGCGCCGATCGTCATGATGTGTCGTCAAGACAATAAATGGGAAATCCGACCAGGGCGGCTGCGCCTGCACCCAGTCGAACAGGGGCGCCGGGTCTTTTGCAATCAAAGCTTCCTCGGCGACGATCGCCGCGCCGGCTCCGGCCTGCAACTTGGCTTGGAAATCCTGGATGCCGGCGCAGGGGTCGCACGCCACTCCGGCCTTCCCCAGCAATTCGCAGGCGGCTCGACGGTCCCGGCCGGTTGCGGCCAGGATGAGAACAATTCCGCGACCGTGCTCAGCCGGCTGGTTCGTCACGGCGGTCAGCTTGATTGGCTGGAAGCAACGGAGTCGCACCGCCGCGATACTGTGGTGCACCCGACAACACCCCCTCGAATTGGGTTAGCGGCGGGCCAACCCGCACTCCCTCAGAGGTCAGCCGAAATTCGCGAATCGCGTCCTCATGGGCGCCGCCGCGCTTCTTGACGACCGAAAGGGCGCGCCGCACCCGCCCCTCCGCTTCGAAATAGCGCAGGATCAATACCGCGTCGCTGAGAAAGCTGACATCAAGGGGCGTCTGCATCGGACCCACCAGCCCGTGCTGCGCCAGGACCAGGATCGTCACGACCCCGAGCTGGTTGAGGGTGCTGAGCAGCTCGTGAAGTTGCAGGACGAGGTAGCGCTCTTCGGGCATTCCGTTCATGTAGCCATTAATGCTGTCGATCACGATGACCTGCGCG
>DATBHB010000013.1:0-18808 GCA_036557705.1 Xanthobacteraceae bacterium | reverse complement strand
GATGGCATGGGCGACTGCCCGGCCAAGGGCATGGCAGCGCTGCGCCGAAGGGAGCGGTGGCACGTGCCCGCTGATGAAGAACGGAATGACCGGCACTGTCATGTCCGGCGTGAGGAAGTGCAGGGGCACTGTGACGGAATGATCGACCGAGTAGTTCTGCGTCATGCCCACATCGAACCCGCCCGCAATGAGGGCCGAGCGAATGTGTGCAGCCACGTCAAGCATAGACGGCACGATGTAATTCGGCACGTCCCGCGGCTCATCATTCGGGGCCTTGAAGGTCCTGTCGATGCCGACTGCGAAGATCGGCAGGCTGTCGAGAAAGAACGTGTTCAGATGATCCGTGTCGAACATCACGATCAGGTCCGGCCGTTCCGCAGCGAGCTGCGCTTTCTGAGCTCCAAAGAGTTTTGCGGTCTCGCAGTCGGGACCGTCGCGCTTCACGAAATGGGGAAAGATCGGAGTGTGCGGAACGCCGAAGCCGGCAACGATTTGCGCCATGGCACCAAGCCTACGTTGGCCCTCGGGGCATTATTAGACGCGAGCACGGGAACCGAGTCACCGGCAGTTTGAGGTGTCTTACGATACCGGCTGCCCGATCTCGTCGACCTTCACCGCGCGCATGCGCTGATTATAGATTTTCACGTTGAGCCCGCAAACCTCGAAGCGCGCCAGATAGTTCATGAGGAACGCGTTGACGCCCATTCGATAAAGGATGCCGACATCGCCGGCGAGCAGCGCGCGCCGCTCACCGTCGCTGAGATCGAGTGGGGCGAGCGCCTTTGCCGGATCGGATTTCATCGCCGCACGGAAAGCATGGTCGCGCAGAACCTCACGACAGAGATGGTTGACCGCAAAAATGGACATCGTCGCCACGCTACGTGTTCAGATAGCTCTTCCGGTACCAGTCGTTGATCTCGCCGCCGGTAGTCACCCAGACTTCCTGGCGCGATCTGATATGGGCCAGAGCCTGATCGAAGTATTTGCTGCGATGCGGATGCCCGATCAGAAACGGGTGCAGGCAAATCGACATGACCCGGCCGGTCTTGGCGCCATCTTCATAGAGCACATCGAACTGATCGCAGATCATCCTGCCGAACGTCTCCGGCGCCTGGCCCTGGTCGAGGAACACGGGAATGTCGTTCATCTCGATCGAATATGGCATCGAGATCATCGACCCGGACTTCACCCGCATCGGATACGGCTGCTCGTCGTTGACCCAGTTGCCGACATATTGGATGCCGTTCTCGGCCAGAATGTCGAGGGTGCGGTGGGATTCGCTCAGCGCGGGGCTCAGCCAGCCGCGCGGCTGCGTCCCGGTACTCGACTTGATGGTGTCGACGACGTTCTTGATCAGCTCTCTTTCCTCGTCCTCGGACTGCCGGTTGATCAGCGTGGAATTGTTGTTGCCGTGGCCCATCCATTCCCATCCCAGCTGCTTGCCGCCCTCGATGACGCGAGGATAGCGCCGGCACACGTCGGAGTTCAGCGCCACGGTGCCTTTCACGCCGTGCTTCTCCATCACCTCCATCATCCGCCAGATGCCGACTCGCACGCCGTAGTCGCGCCAGGAATAGTTGAGCACGTCGGGGACCAGGCTTGCGGTCACCGCGGTGACCGACGTGGACGGCCGGTCGAACAGAAAGTGCTCGATATTTGGGATGACCCAGACCGCCACACGTGCGCCGTTCGGCCAGCGCAGCGGCTTGCGGTCGACGATGGCCGAATAAGGATAGCGGTCTTGCTCCTGGGGGGCCGGCGAAGCTTGGGACATAGCTCCGATCCTTGTGCGCTCTACGCGTTCACGTTGTGGCCGACGGTACGAAGGTACTGCAGCGCCTCGTCGAGCGAGACCACGTCGGCGTATTTGGCATTGAGATCGAACAAGCTCTGCTCGTGGGCGGCCGCCGATCGGTCACCGACCGCCTCGCGCACCACCATTGGCCGCAGCCCAGTCTGGACGGCGTCGACCGCCGTGGCGCGCACGCAGCCACTGGTGGTGCAGCCGACGATGATCAAGGTATCGACGCGCCGGCTCAAGAGCCGCGACACCAGATCGGTGCCGAAGAAGCAGGAGGCGTATTTCTTCACCAGCAGGCTGTCGGTGTTGCGGAAATCGAGCCGCGGGTCGATCTTCACGCCCTCGCTGCCGCCCTTCAGCGTTACCACGCCCTTCTGCTTGAGCGCCCAGATGCCGGCGTCCTTGAGGTCGGCGTCGCTGTAGATCACCGTCGAGAAGATCACCGGGATATCCCGCTCGTGCGCAACGGCCAGCAGCGGCTTGATCGCTTCGATCTCCTTGTCGAGATTAGCGCCGAGCATCATCTGTGGATTGGTGAAGGCCTTGAGCATGTCGATGACCAGCAGCGCCGGCCGCTCGCCGAAGCCGATCTTTAGCCCAAACCCGCGCTGCTTGAAGAATTCGGCGTCGCTCTGCAATGCCCGCTCGGTCATGCTTCGGTTGCCCCTCTATGCGCCGCGCGTCGATGGTCCGCATACGGCCGGCCATAAGGACAGGCTTCTGTCGCCTCAGTAGGAGCAGGCCTCCTCCCACTTGTCGACATTGGCCTTGGTGATTGTCTCGACCGGGAGGATCTCGTTCTTTGGGAGCGTCTTGCCGTTGAAGTGATCGGCGATCATCTCGGCCGCCTTGAGCCCGGTACGGGTCGGGACCTGCGTGCCCGTGCTGTACTGTTCGCCGGCCTTGATCCCGGCAATGCCCTGCTTGAGGCAGTTGCTGCCGACGACGATCAGTTTGCCCTTCTCGATGCCGAGCGGAATGCCCGCCGATTTCGCGGCCTGCACGATGGCGGCGGCCTGGTTGTCGGCCATGCCATAGACGACGTCGAGCCCGCCCTGGGCTGCAAATCGCGCGAACAACTGGCCGGCAATGCGCTCGCTGAGGTCGGTCTGCCACTTGGCGTCCTCGACGGCGACGATCTGAGCCTTCGGATTGGCCTTCACGGCCTCGCGGAAGCCGGCGACCCGGCGCGGACCGACACCCTCCTGCAGCGAGCCGGTGATGAGCGCGATCTTGCCGCTGTCGCGGCCGCCCTCCTTAAGCGCCTGCAATACCGATAGCCCTGTGATGCGGCCGAGCTCGACGTGGTCCTCGCCGACGAAGCTGAGGTAGAGGTCCTCAGAGCCGTCGCGGGGTGGGGAGTTGATCAGGATCACCGGCACGCTGGCCTGCTTGGCGCGGATCAGCGCCGGCACGATAGCCTGCTCGGAGGCGGCAATGATGGCCAGCATGTCGAACTGGCGGGCGATGGCGTCGTCGACCTGCTGCGCCTGCAACGCTGCGTCGAAATGCTGGCTGACCGTATTGATCTCCATGCCGAATGAGTTTGCGCGGGAAACAAAGGTCTTGCTCAGAGTGGCAATGAACGGATGTGTCGGGGACGTGACGAGAAATGCGATCTTCTTGCCTTTCGGAGTGGCGCCCGCTCCGGCAGGGATCAGGAACGACAAGCTCAGTGCAGTTATCAGCGCAACCGCTAGCTTCATCATGTCTGCCTCCCTCCAAGCACAACCTCGTCATTTATTTGTAGGACGCGCGTCAAGGCGGCGCAACCGTCCAGCCGGGCGAGTAATCGGCTCCTGCACATCGTGAGCAGCGTATCAGAGTCGTTCCCGATCCTCTTCGAGAACGCGTTGGTGAGCCGAATAAAGCGCTTCGCAAGTGGGCGGTAATCCTCAGCACTAATATTCCCACCGAGGTCTGCGAGAGAAATAGAAGAGATGGAGAAAAGCTCTTCCGGCGCATCCGAGAACTGATGCCCCGAATAGCCTTTCGAGGCATGGCCGGTAATCCAGTTGGACGCGCGCGGATTTCCATGATGGTCCGAAGCATGGGCTCCAACACGAGGCCTGACACATTGATGCAAGGCCCTACTCTCTCCAGGCTTATCGTTTTCTCTTGCAAAGCACGGCCGGTCCATACATCCAGTCAAGCCGCCGGCAAGCGGCGTGCCAATCGCCGCGCCACGATTAGCCGGCGCGCCAGGTCGGGACCATCCAGAACCGCCACCGTCAGCAGCACGGCGCCCATGGCGATGTCGTTGACGAAGGGGGGCGCGCCCACAGCATTGAGCCCGGAGCGGAGCACCGCGAGTGTCAGCGCGCCGGCCGCGATGCCGAGCGGCCGCCCGGTGCCGCCGCCAAGCGAGATGCCGCCGAGGATTGCGCCCGCCGCAGCCGGCGCAATGACATCCGACAGCCCCACCGGTGACGCCGCTGCAAGGCTGTAGCTGAGCAGAACCCCGGACAGCGCGGCGCACAGCCCGGAGAACGCGAAGATGCCGATGATCAGCACGTCGACCTTGACGCCGGTGGTTATGGCGGCGCGGCGGTCGCTGCCAATCGCGATGATGTCGCGGCCCAAACGTGTCCACGCAAAGATGATCGCTGCGCTGGCGAAGAAAGCAAGCGCAACCATGCTGCGAATGGAGAAGATACCGCCGAACCGCTCGTTGAGCAGGAGGGCGACGGCGAGATTGTCGTAGGGTAGCGAGCGGCTCGCGGTCAGCACGAAAGCGATGCCGACGAACACCAGCAGACCGCCGAGCGTCACCCCGACCGACGACAGGTTTAGACGCACAATGATGAATCCCTGAGCGATGCCGGCGGCGAGACCGATCGCCAGCGCGAGGAAGAAGCCGAGCCAAGGATGCTGAGTGCCGGTGAGCACCGCGATGCAGCCAGCCATGCCGTACATGCCGACCACCGACAGGTCGAATTCGCGGATCATCATGGTCAGCCCGAGCCCCAGAGTCACCAGGCTGACGGTCGCGAAAATCTGGAGCGTGCTGTAGGCGGTCGCTGCGCTGAGGAACGCTCTGTGGCCGGCATCGAGTGCCGCGAGCAGGAGGATACAGGCCGCGAGGACGATGAACGGCCGCCAATGTGGACCGGCAAGCTGGCGCCACGTGTTCATCGCCCGCGCCCGCGCGCCTGCAGCACGATGACCGCGAGCACGATCAGTCCGGCGGCCAGATATTGCCACTCCTGGCGCAGCCCCTTGAGCAGTAGCATGACCTGTACGGCTGCGATGACCATCGCGCCCGCGAATGTTCGCAGCGCCGATCCGCTGCCGCCGCCGATCGCCGTGCCGCCCACCAGCACCGCCGCGATGGCGTCGTAGTCGTAGGCAACGCCGTAATCCATGTTGGCGGAATCGTAGCGAATGGCGAGCATGATGCCTGCGAGCGAGGTGAAGAAGCCGGCCCACAGATAGGCCCCGGTGATGGTTCGCCAGGTTCTGACGCCAACCGCTTCCGCGGCACGGAAACTCGATCCGACCATGAACAGGTTCCGCCCGAACCGCGTCGCCGAGAGGATGAACTGCGCGATCACGGCGGAGATGAGGAATACGACAAACTCGATCGGAATGCCCGCGATCTTGCCTTTGGCCAGCGCCGGGACCGTCCCCTGATCGGCGTAGATCGTGCCCTTTTCGGAGAATACTTGGGTGACCCCGTAAATCAGGGCCAGCGCGGCAATGCTTATGATGATCGGATTGGCGCGGACCGAGCCAATCAGTAGTCCCTGCAGTCCGGTCAGCAGCGAACCGAATATCACCCCGACGAGCAGACCCGCCCCGAAGCCCAGCCGGTTTGCGGCTAGGATGAACACCATTGCCGTTACGCCGACGGTGGCGCCGAGCGCGAACGACATAATGTTGCCGCTGATGGTGATGAGCGTCATGCCGATCGCCACGCAACCGATGAACGACACCGTGGTGAGCAGCGCCAGGATGCTCGGCCCGGCCAGGAAGCCGGGCGTCGCGAGGATGACTACGACCAGGATGACGATGCCGATCGTCTGCAGCCATGCGAACAGGTGACCCCGATCGAGACGGGTCCGCGCGCCGGCCCGCAAAGCAACATCGGTCTCCGCGGTAGAATATTGGGTCATGCAACCGACTGTATGGGATGCGTGATGTCGGCAAGAATCGAAGCCATGGTGATATCGTCACCCTGATAGCGCGCGACCACGCGGCCGCGGTACAGCGTGATTACCGTGTCGGCGATGCCGACCACCTCCTCGAGATCGGACGACGTCACGACCAAGGCCGCCCCGAGATCGCAAAGCTCCTGCATGATCCGATAGATCTCGGCCCGCGCGCCGACGTCGATGCCGCGGGTCGGCTCGTTCATCAGCAGCACGCCGGGCTCAGTGCTCGCCAGCGCGCGGCCGAACAGCAGCTTCTGCTGATTGCCGCCGCTGAGTGTGATCGACTGTGATGTCAACCGGTTGCCGTCGACGCCGACGCGTTGCGCGAGACTGGCGCCGATCCGGCGCAGCTCTCGCCACGACAGCACGCCCATCCACACGCCGGCATCGAGCCGGCTCGCTACCAGATTGTCCAGCACCGTCAGCTGCGGGAACAGACCCTCGGCCGCGCGGTCGTCGGGGATGAAGAGTACATTGCGCCCGACACAATGCGGCACCGAGCCGAGGCGCATGGGCCGGCCGTCAACCATCACGTTGCCGGTCGCCGAGGGCATGAGACCAGCCAGCGCCCGCGTGACCATGTTTGCGCCCGAGCCGATCTGGCCGGCGATGCAAACGATGCAGCCGCGCGGCGCGACCATGGAGAAGTCGTGCACCGCGCTGGGCACGCGCAGATCGTTGACGATCATGCGGGCGCCCCGGTCCGCCCGCGCCACCGCTTTGGGATACATGTCGTTGAAAGAGCGTCCGAGCATCAGCTCGATCAGCTGCGCCCGCGTGATCTCGCTGACCGGGCCGGACGTCACATGCGTTCCGTTCCGTAGCACGGTGACTGAATCGCAGAGCTCGAAGACCTCGCCGAGCCGATGCGTGACGTAGATTATCGAGCGGCCTTGCGCTCGCAGACCCCTGAGGATGCCGAGAATGCGATCGATGTCGGCATCGGACAGCGTCGCGGTCGGCTCGTCCAGGATCAGCACCCGCGCGTCGCGAGCCAGCAGGCGCGCGATCTCGATCAGTTGGCGCTGACCGATGGTCAGCGAGGCAACCGGGCGATTAAGATCCCAGTCGGCAAGGCCGAGCGTCGCCAAGGCCTGTTGCGCGCGCAAGCGGAACTTGGCCCGCCGGTGCAGAAACGGAACCTCGGCGCTGCCAAGCCAGATATTGTCGAGGATCGAGAGATGCGGCGCGAGGCTAAGCTCCTGCGCCACCAGGCCGAGGCCCAGACCTTGTGCCTGCTGCGGGGAACGCATGACCTGCGTTTGACCGTTGATGGCGATCGAGCCGCGATCCGGCGCGACCAGCCCCATGAGAATCTTGACGAGCGTGCTCTTGCCCGCGCCATTCTCGCCGCACAGCGCTCGAATTTCTCCGCGCCGAAGCGAAAACGAGACATCTTCGAGCGCGGTGACGCCCCGATAGGCTTTGCTCACGCCCCAGACCGACAAGACCTCCTGCAACAGCCGTCCTCCCCGCTTAAACCTCGGACCCGCTGCATCGGCCGCAGCCGAGGGCCGTCGTCAAATAGGTGCACGGCGCGTCAACCTACGCATCTGCAGTGCCCGTCCGTCCCGAAAATCATATCCGCCCGCAGCAATGGTGCAATCCGGGAAAGCGCCTCACGGTGGGGTTGGCTGGCCATCTATCCCCCGATCCTGTTGGCAGCGGCATCGTCTTTCGGATCTTTCTCAGCGAATGGTTCGCCGGCACCCGTGCCGCGGGATTTCGAGGCCGAGCGTCCTTGCGGTCTTGAGGTTGATCACTTGGGTATATTTTGCGCGAAGGTCGGCCGGCTTCTCCCTTCCCAGGCTCACTGCCATGGGTGTTCCGTTCCGGCGGTCTGCCTTCTTTTAAGCCCGGCGGGGATGCCGATAGTTGTCCGCAGTGTGGGTCTGCTCATCTATGGGCCCCATTCGCGTGGCCTGACCCGAGCATGCGTGCATGGGTGCTGGGCGCGCTTGCACTGGAAGGCTCGACGTAAATTGAACCAAAATCTGCGCCCCATGACGTTTTCACGCCGCTTCGGCACTCAAAACCGAGGGGTGCGTTCGTTATCGGCCGATTTTATAACCAAACATCGGAGCCGCCCATCGCGGCCGATTGGAAGCTTAAGACGGATAGTTCCTCCTGATAATAATAGATCATCATAGTGCAATAATAAGGCGGAAACAGCGACATGGGCGAGGCGTTTGAGTTAGGGCTTTACACCTTCGGAGATCTCACGCCGGACATGCAGACTGGAAAGGCGATTAGCGCCCAGCAAAGGCTGGCGCAAATCCTTGCCGCAGCAAAGCTTGCTGACACATCGGGTCTCGACGTTTTTGCGGTCGGCGAACATCATCGGTTGGATATGGCTGTTTCTGCGACGGCTGTCGTGTTGGCCGCGATGGCGGCGACAACGCAACGGATTCGCTTAGCGAGTGCGGTCACCATCCTGAGCACAGCCGATCCGGTTACGGTGTTCGAAGACTTTGCCACCGTCGATCTCATCTCCGGCGGGCGCGCCGAGATTATCGCCGGCCGCGGCATATTCACTGAATCCTTTCCGCTGTTCGGTTACGATCTCGCCGACTACGATGAGCTCTTCGCGGAAAAGCTTGACCTGCTAATGAAGCTCAACATTGAAGAGCGCGTCACTTGGCAAGGCCGCTTTCGACCTCCCCTGCAAGATGCCCCGATACCCCCGCGTCCTGCGCAAAGACGCCTGCCGATCTGGATCGGGAGTGGCGGCACCAAAAGCAGCATCGAGCGAGCCGGCGCACTCGGACTGCCCCTAGCACTCGCTAATATCAGCTTGCCACCGGCAAAACTGGCGCCGATGGTCGATCTTTACCGTCATACCGGGCTGCAAGCCGGACACAATGCGTCGGACCTGAAAGTCAGTCTGGCGACTCACATGTACATTCGGGAAAACTCGCAGGACGCCCTGAATGAGTTCTACCCGTACTACGCTGCCTATTTTCTTGCACACACTCCCTCGCAATATCGTGCGCAGCCGATCACGCGGGCCGATTTTCACGGACGCGCGAGCCAGCATGGCGCTATCTTCGTCGGCAGTCCGCAACAGATCATCGACAAGATCCTGTATGAGCGCGAGCTGCTCGGTCACCAACGCTTCCTGGCGCAAATCGACATCGGTGGGCTGCCGTTCGCACTTGTCGCGCGGGTAATCGAGCTTTTCGCGACCAAAGTTGCACCGATCATTCGTACCTAGAGGTCGTGCTAGGTTCAAACAATCGCCAATTTAGCTGATTGATGAACTTGGCCGCCAACGAGACGCGCCCAGGCGCAGCAAAAACGGCGTGTGTCGCACTTGGCCAGAGCTGGGTTCGACGCATTCAACAGGACCTTCGAGTTCTCCCAGGCGGCTAATGCCAGCTTGATGACGTTCGCAATGGGCACAGTTATCCACTTTGCAGAATGGAGTGCCAGAGGTAAAGCCCCGATACGGTCACCCCTCAATTAACGCCAAAAAATTAATGAGGTAGCTGGTTCAGCTATCCGCTTGTGCTGAGCCTTTTGAGGCGGGAGCTCATATGCGTACAAACTCCCTGCCCTTATTGGCGGCGGCGAAACCATCGAATGCCTCGCTGACCTGATTCCATGACTTTAGCTTCTTTATATTGCCGAGCCAGCGCTTGACGTTTGGAAACCCAGAGAAGTCGCAGTCGATCAGTTCGCCGATCGACACCAGGCCGGCGCCGAAATAATCAGCAATCGTAAGTTCGCCGTCACAGAGATACCGCTTATTCGGCCCGATCCAGTAGTCGTTGAGAATTTGCAGCCAATTCTTGGCGCCATGCTGTCCCCAGGCTACGGCGCCGGCGTGCGCTTCATCGCTGCGGCGTTTGTGGTGCGGAAAGAGCTGCGGATAGATCAGCCCGTAGCCAAAGTCGCGATAGAATTGCGTATTCAGCCAATCCATCGTCTCGTTGACCTTGGCGCGCTTCTTCAGGTCTTTCGGATAGGAGGCTAATTCGTATTTTTCGGCTAGATATTTCAGGATTGCAGAGGCTTCAGTCAGGCGGAAGTCGCCATCCTCGAGCATCGGCACCAATCGGTTTGGGTTAATCGTGGCGTAAGGTTCCTTATAATGGGCACCTTGTAGGATGTCGACCATTTCCTCATCACACTTGATTCCGTTCTCGGCGATGAGAAGTCGCACGGGACGGCATGTAGTCGAAGCTGGATGCATGTACAGCTTCATGGTCTGATCTCCGATTCTTACGCCGATCGTATGCCGGACGCATTATTCCGAGCCTGCTGAAGCCTCACGAAAAATCATTATAGTGCACCAACACCCCTGTAATCAACGTTTGCGTTGGGAACGTTATTGCTTTCTTCATTGGTAGCTCGCGTCGACCGGACTTAGAATGAACGGATCCGCAATTTCAAAAGCGGCCTGTGCCGAATTTCTGACAGCATTGAAGCTACAACGGTGGGCGGCTTCGCTTTTTCTCAGACCCCAATGCCGATATACCGCGCCTGGATGTCGGCATGCGCTCTCAGTTCCTGTGGGTTGCCGTCGAAGACTATCTTGCCCTTATCGAGGACACAGATGTGGTCGGCGATCGCAAGTGCGATCGGGAGCTCCTGCACAACGATCAGCATGCCCAGCTTGCCCGCCGACCGGAGCTCGCGAATCACGTCGAGCACTGTGTCGATGAACAGCGGCGCAAGGCCTTCGGTCGGCTCGTCCATCAGCAGGCATTCCGGCTCGGTGCGCAGCGCGCGCGCGATCGCCAGCACGGACTGCTCGCCGCCGGAAAGATGGGCGGCGCGCTGATTTACGCGTTCTTTCAGCCGCGGAAAGGTCGTGAAGATTCGCTCTGTTGTCCAGGTTGCCTCACGTCTGCGGCTGGCAGCGACGGCAAGGTGCTCCCCGACAGAAAGTGAAGCGAAGACGCGCCGGCCCTGCGGCACGAGTCCGATGCCTCGCCTTGCAATTTCATGTGTGGGCAGCCGCATCAATTCTTCGCCGCCGAACAGGATGCTACCGCGGCGAGGCGGCGTGAGGCCTGCAATTGATCGGATTACCGTCGTCTTACCGGCGCCGTTGCGCCCCATCAGCACCGTTATCCGGCCGCGTAGGACGGTAAGAGAGACGCCCTGGAGGACGTAGCTGTCACCATAATAAGTGTGGATATCGCTGACCGTGAGCATCTCTGCAATCAGCCGGCCGCGTTGGGCCAATCGCGGCCAGCGAGGTGCGCCGCGGCGTGAGCTCCGAAATAAAGGTCTCGTACGCGCGGATCTTGCCGCACCGCACTCGGCAAGCCATCCATCAGCACGCTTCCCTGGTGGAGGACCAATACACGCTCGACGAATTCAAAGATAAACTCGAGGTGATGCTCGACCGCCAGCACAGTCAGTTCTGGCGGTAGCGAACCAAGCAGCCGCTGCATGCTCGCAATCTCGGGTTGGGCCAGACCAGCCGTTGGCTCGTCGAGCAGCAACAGGCTCGGCTCGGGCGCGAGCGCGAGCGCAACCTCAAGCTGGCGCTGGTGGCCGTAAGATAGGCGACGAACTTGAGTATCGCGGTATGGCCACAACCCGACTACCTCAAGCAGTTCCCGCGACCGCGCCTCGAGGTCGCGATAGGCGGCAAGCGGCGCCCAGACTTGGAAACGATAGCGGCGGTACGTCGAACCAAGCAGCGCGACATCCATGTTTTCCCGCACAGTCAAGCTAGGGTAAAGCAGCGTGATCTGAAACGTGCGCGAAAGGCCGAGCGCCGCCCGCTGGCTCGGAGAAGCGCGCGTCACGTCGTGCCCGAAGAGCGCGATGCATCCACCGGAAGGCGGTTCAAGACCGCTGATCACATGGAAAAGCGTGGTTTTTCCGGCGCCGTTCAGCCCGATGATGCCAACCCGCTCGCCGGGCTCGACGTAAAAGGTAACGCCCGAAAGCACGTGCAGATCGCCGAAGCGCTTGTTGATGTCTTCGAGTGCGACGGCGGGCCTGGACCGCTCGCTGCGGCTGGCCGATAGACCTGGAAACGGGCGCGGCTCAGTCGTGGGTCTCGCAACGGTTTCTGCGGGCTCTAGGAGATCCGGCGCACCACCCGGGGCCTCTGCCTTCCGCAGCGTCCGCAAAAGTCCGGCGAGGCTGGGAAGGCCGCGCACGATCCCGTCGGGAAGATAGATCGTCGCGAAAACATAAATAAGGCCGAGAATGATCGGCCAGGCATTGGGCCAATACGTACTCAGCTCGAGCTGCAACGTCGTAATCAGAATCGCGCCGACGATCGGGCCGGTCATCGTGCCTGAGCCGCCGAAGATGACCATCAGCATGATCGCGAATGACTGGTCGAGCGCCAGGTCGGTCGGGCTGGCGATTCCGTTATAGGCAGCGCTGAGAATGCCGGCGATTGTGGCTGCGATTCCAGCGATGACGAAGGCGAGGAACTTGTGGGTGTAGGTCACGTAGCCGAGCGTCTGCGATCGAACCTCGCGGTCGCGTATGCCTTTGAGCGTAAGCCCGAAAGGCGAGACGATGACGAGGCAGATCAGTGCCGCTGCTGCCGCGAACACGGCGAGCGTGAAATAGTAGAAATGCAGTTCGGAGTAGAACCAGGGAGAGGGGCGACCGCCGCCGAGCGCCAGGCCGTTGGCTCCCCCGGTGAAAGCGCCCCAGCGGTAGTCGGCGCCCCAGAGCACTTGGCCCATCGCTGCAGTGATGAGCAGGAAATACAGGCCGCGCGTGCGCACTGCGATGGCGCCGATGACGGCAGCCCCTGCGGTACCGATTGCGATGGCCGCGACAGCCGCGGCCCACCAGCCCACGCCGTATTTGGCCGTCAACATTCCGAGCCCGTAGGAGCCAAGCCCGAAGAAGGCAGCCTGTCCCAGCGAATCGAGACCGGTGTAGCCCATCAGTAGATTGAGGCCCATCGCCGCAATCGCGTAGATCAGGGCGAGCGTCGCAATGGTAAGCCAGTAACCTGGGAACAGCGCCGGCAGGCCCACCGCCAGAGCCAGGATTGCGACGACGCCCGCAATCCTCGGCAGGACCTCTGCATCCCGGCGAAACCCGCTCGGTGATTGCGGACGAACGAGGAGCCGTCCACCCACGCTACGCCTCACTCGCCGATCACCAGTTTCTTACCTAACAGACCGCGCGGACGCAGGCTCAATACGAGGATCATCGGAGCGAACAGAACAAAGTATGCGTATTGGTCGAAATACGCGATCCCGACATTCCATAGGACTCCGACCAACAGGCTGCCGATGAAAGCGCCGGCGATGCTGCCGAGACCGCCGACGACGACAACGATCAGTGTCAGGGTGAGGATCTCCCACTCGACCCCGGGGTAGCCGCCGAGAAGGGGCGCCCCGAATGCGCCGCCCATGCCGACGAGAAAGCCGGTGAACGCGAAGAGCATCGTGGCGAGGCGGTCGACGTCGATGCCGATGCTCCTTGCGATCTCCTCGTCGTCAACAGAAGCGCGCACCAGCGCGCCCAACTGCGTCCTGTCGATCAGCAGCCATAGGGTCACCGCCAGAACGATTGCCACGCCGATCAGGAACAGCCGGTAGACCGGCACAATCGTCCCGAACAGGAGCAAGGTCCCATCGAGCGCGGACGGCATATCCATAACCTCCGTGTATCCGCCCCAGATGAGGCGCACGGATTGCGCGATGATCAACGTGATGCCGTAGGTCGAAAGCACCTGCGGCAGCGCGGCGAGATTGAAGCGGCGCAGCAGCAAGCGGTGCAACAGCGCCGCAACGAGCATGATTGCCAGGGAGTCGACGACAAGGGCGCTGAGAAAACCCCCGGCAGTTCTGGCGATCGTCACCCCGAGGTAGACGCAGAGGACATAGAAAGCGCCATGCGCGATGTTGATGACGCGCAGAACGCCGAGCGCAAGCGAGAAGCCGCTGGCGAGAATGAAGAGTAGCCCGCCGAACGCGATACCGTTTATGACATTAGCCAGCAAACTCGCTCACCCGCGGCTGCTACCCGCCTCAATCCGTCGATTGCGACTGGCAAGCCGGAATTGCTCATCGCAGCCAGCCGCCGGCTTTTTTGCCGTTGCATCGCGACCCTATCAGATTCGTTCAACTGGCCCGTGAAGATGGCACCGAGATGATAGCCTCGCGCCTGGGCCCGCCGATCGCCTTGGCCCGTCGTTCAGGAGACATTAGCTATAAACGAGCACCGCGGCCTCTCATTGCGGGAAGGTGCGAGAGAACACGGGATGCTTGAGGAACTCCTCCGGCTTCTCGATCCAGAACTGGTTCGCCTCCGGGATCGTCGCGAGGATTCCCACATGATTCGGCGCGTCGACCCGCATGATGTGAAGCGTGTTGATCGGGTTATGGTAGGCATCCATGCGCAGAGGCCCGCGTGGCGTCTGATCGAGTTTCGTCGCAACGACCGCGTCGATGAACTCCTTTGGCTGCTGGCGGATCCAACTGGGCACGGCGTCCGCGCTCATCCCGGTTTTCGTGCGGTGCTCGGTAATCGCCTTGTCGATCCAGTGCGCCATCGTATAGGTCGACTCGCCCCAATACGACGGAACTTGCGAATTATACGCCTGCTTCCAGTCGTTCACGAACCGTTGGGTGGCAGGCATTGGCAATTGTGAGCTGTACTCGTGAACGAACGTAATGCCGACGGCATCCTTGCCCGCTGCATGCAGGGCGTCTTCGTCGGCCATGTCCGGGCCCCCGAGCAGGGGAATTTTTCCGCCCAGGCCGAGCTGATTGTAGGTCTTCTCGAAGCGGGGCACGTTCGAGCCGACAAGCATCCCATAAACCGCATCGACGTTCTTGTCGAGCTGGTTGACGAACGGCGTGTAGTCGGTCGTCGAAAGTGGCGCGTAAAGTTTCTGGACGATCTTGCCGCCCGCCTTTTCGAAAGCGTATTGAAACCCGCCGCCGGATTCCCATCCGTAAGCATAATCCTGAACGATCATTGCCACGCGACGGTAGTGCAGGTTCTCAAACACCCATTGCCCGAAATACAGGTTTGGCTGACTGCTCGTCATGTTGGCGCGCGCGAAGGTCGGGACGAGCTTGCGTTGCGTCAGATCGTCGGACGCCGCTATCGACGTCATGTAGGCGACTTGCCTCGGCGCTGTGACCTCGATGATCGCATAAGCATCGAGGGCGAGCCCCGCTCCTCCAATGAAGTCCACCCCGTCGCTCTCGATCTCCTTTCGCGCTTTCGCGATGGCCACGGATGGGGTGGCCTGGATGTCGTCGACAAAGAGCTTGACGGGAGCGCCACCCAAAAGATTCTCATGCTGCTTCAGATAGAGCTCCCAGCCGTGCACCATCTCTTCGGCCTCTTCGGCAATCGGCCCTGTCAATTCGACGGGCACCCCGATCTTGAGCATTTCCGCGGCCCGCGCGGCAGTCAGCTCTTGTCGCACAAGATAGCCGGCCGAGAGTCCCGCGCCGAGCGCAATGGCACCATTCCTGATAAAGGCACGCCGGGACATTGCCGGCGCCCGAAGCTTCCCTGGCTGATAGCCCAATTTACTCAGGCTGCCGTAACGATCGTTATTCATCCTGCCCACCTCGCCAACAGCGGCATGCTACCCGGCGGCGCCCCAATTTCAGAAATTATAATAGACTTGCATGATCTTTTCGCGAAGTCCATATGCGCAAAATTGCGGGGACGGATTGCCGCGGCGCCTCATCGCTCTATGTACGCAATCGCCTCTATTTCCAGAATCCAGTCGGGATGCACCAAGCCGCGCACTGCGACCGCAGTGCAGACGGGATAAGGGGGCGTGAAGAACTCTTCGCGTATGTGCTGGTAATGTGCGTAGTACTGCATGTCGGTCACGAACACGTTCGCCATCACGATGTCCGCCATTGTTCCGCCTGCGGCTTCAACTAATTCCTTGATGTTGCCGAGGACCTGTCGCCATTGCGCCTCCGGGTCGATCTTCGGCGGCGTCGTTGAAGTGCCGTCGGTGGCGCCGACGGTTTTCATCGTCTTGTAGTCCATTGCGGTAACGCCGGACAGGAAGACCCACGGCCCCACCTTCAGCCCCGGGCTCCATATTCTGCCGCCGAGCCCGCGCTTGAAATTGGGACCAGTGATGAGTTGCTTTTGGACCATGCCGGCCTCCGTGGTGCTGCAGTAATCAGAGGTAGCAAAGATGCACCCCACTCTAGCCGATTTTAGCCCTGCTACTTCGGCAAAGCGTGGATCTTTCCGCGACAATCTTATGCGTGGTCCACAGTTTGCAGAGATTATCAGCTGGCGCGGCCTGGGGCAGCGCGCCAAATTCTCACGCCTCAGCACCACTGGTATATCTTTCGCATATCGTGGACGAAGGCCTGCAGAGTTCACGATGCCGGCTTGCCATATCGCCCATGGACCGCGGCATCTACTCCGGGTACTATGCCATCGATCCCCGTCGACCATTCGGCAGACCATGCGGCGGGTTATACCGAAGCAGCCGCCTTGATGGCGGTTGGCCGACACCGATAGGCACGGCGCGCGAGATCAGAGAGATATTGAGTAGCCGCTTAGGGGCGCCTTTCCCAAACCTACCAGGCTGCAGCGGTATCACTCAAAACGAGGTCCAACATGACAGGTAGTCTCAGCGAAGCACAAGTCGAGCACTTCTACCGGGAGGGTTACGCTTTCCCCTTCGATGCAATCAGCAGCGCCGAAGCGGCGGCTTGCGTTGCAAAGCTCGACAGCTATGATGCGATTCTGCGTGAGGAATGCCAGAAGCAGCTCAAGATCAAAGCCCACGTGGCAGCGCCGTGGATCATTGAGCTGGCGCGCAACCCGAAAATTCTTGATGCTGTTGAATCGATCATCGGGCCGAACATCCTGCTGTTTGGCGCATCGATGTTCTCGAAGAAGGCGCACGATAGTCGCTTCGTGTCATGGCATCAGGATGCGGCCTATTACGGGCTCGATCCGAAGGAGGAAGTCACTTGCTGGGTCGGCCTTACGGATGCCGACATGGAGAATGGATGCATGCGCGTTATGCCGCGCTCTCACAAGGGACCAGATGCGGTGCACGAAGAGACTTACGACCCGCAAAACCTGCTGGCGCGCGGTCAGACAGTCCGGGGCCTCGATGACAGCCAAGCTGTTTACATGCCGGTGTGCGCGGGACAATTCTCAATGCATCATGAGCGGACGATCCATGGGTCAATGCCAAACCCGTCCTCACGACGCAGGGTTGGGATAGCATTCTTCTATATGCCCACGCATGTGCGCTCCACCATGGGCCGCCGTACCGCGACGCTGGTGCGGGGCGCCGATGCTTACGGACACTGGGATCCGGAGCCCATGCCAAAAACCGATCTCGATCCGGAATGCATGGCGTTTCTTCGGAAAAGCTGGGCGAGTTATCGCGACCCCGATGTGCCCCAAGCTGCAGTCTTGAAAGCTTCCTGACCACGGCGGCGCTGCGGTAGCTCCGAGTTACGGTGCTGTCATGATGCGCTGCGTAGAGCTGGCACCGAACAAAGCTCGCGTGCTTCATCACTTAACTTCGTGCCCCGTTTCGTGTGAGGGCACTTAAAGGCAAGCGCAATGGCCACGAGCTTGAATGGTCGCCGCGCCAACAACTGCGCCAGCCAGGGATAGGTTTGCGGGCTCTGCTTCGCGCGCCGCAATACAGCATGCGCACCGACCACTAAAAGGCGCCGCAGGTTCCGTGCTAGCCTGCTCGCGACTGATTCGGTTCGGGAGGCTGGGCAATGATCCCGTTCGAGCGATGGTCGCACGATGTAGAAATCTTATTGGTTTGGCACGGGCTCGACGCTAGCACTGTTAGCCGCGAAGACATGTGGAGGATGCACCAGCGCGGCGACAGCGCCATTGAAGCGGCGCGGCTCACTGCTAACATCGTCCGGCAAGTGCAGGAGAAGGCGCGAGCTTGCCGGCATACATGACCTATCAGCGCGCCTAGCGCGGTACTGGAAAAGAGCGGTGCACGGCCGAGACGAAGGCGCGCGGGCGGTGCGGCCTATCGAGCGATCAGGCAGGCAGCAGCGGCGTAGAATGCGATGAAAAGCGCGCGTGACGCCGGCGGTGCCATCAACGCGTATCGCGAGGAGGTCAGGAAAATCACCATGGCCTATCGCGAGGAGGTTGAAGAAATTATTCAGGGGATTCCTCGACAAATCTTCGGCGACTGGTCGAGCTTACGCCGAACGCACGAGAGGCCGTGCTTTCGGCTATCTGCAACGGGCGCTCATTCTCAAGATCATGGAGAGCTGCACCGCCTGTCGAAAAGTCCAATCTCGATGCCGAGCTCGATGGAGCTTACTTTGGCGGCGGCTGAAGGCGCGGGCGGCGCGCCGCCGAAACGGGGCACTGAGGGGGAGCAATTGATTACCTGCTTCAGGTAAAGCCCCTGCTCCGCGACCGGCCGGGTTATCATCCACCTATCGTCACCTTGACCCGCCAGAGCTTTTCCCCCGCGGCCGCTGCCGAATGTGTGCTCCCGCTTCTGCTCGTTCCGCGGAGGTAGCGTGGAGCCGAGGAAGTCAAAGGTTCCGGCTTGCCGAGCCCTTGTGCCTCGCGGTTTGTGGGTTAGGCGGACGCGATGGGATTCGAACTTGGCCCCGGGGCCGGGCGGCTCCCAAGAGTGCACCCCGAGGCACAATCGCGATGGAAAATGCGTCGCTATTGAGACATCTTGACGGTGGCCACAGCTGGAGAATGTTGGATCCCGGTTCCTCTCGCTCCGCCAAGTGTGTCTTCGCGAAATTTCTCTGGCTCGATTTGACGTAGTGAGAAAGCCCACATTTCGCGGGCATTTCCGAGCAAAGCTCTGGACTTCCGAGTCCGCCGTTATCGTCGCAGGCGTTCTCTCCAGGGCCGTCTTCTCTGAACCTCTGGACTGCGGCGATTCAGTACG
>DATBHB010000012.1:0-8647 GCA_036557705.1 Xanthobacteraceae bacterium | reverse complement strand
CTGATCGCCGGCCCAGACATTCCCCTCGCGGTCGACGTAGAGCCCATGCGGAACGGCGAAGAGGCCGCCGCCGATGCCGCGCTCGAATTTGCCGGTCGCATCGAACTTCAAGAGCGGCGGCAGCATCGAATTGGTGCATTCGTTCGAGCCGCAACGGTCGAAGACCCACATGCTCTTGCCGTCGCTGTGATCCACTTGAACCTTGATGACGCCTCCAAATTTCCGGTCGGCAGGAAGCTGCGCCCAGTTTTCCTGCATCTTATACGGATTAGGCGCTGCATTGGGGTTGATGCCTTGGGCGTAGCCCCGATCCCCCGAGATCATCGTCAACGCGCCAGCCGCGATGCCAATCGTCAGTGTCAGCCTGATTGCATGCCTCATCGTAGTCCTCCCATGCGGAATTAACGCTGCCGGATTCGTCCGGACTTGCGTGCGGATTCTCCGGCCGCCTGCTTTGGCTTGACGTGCGCAAGCCGGCGTAAGCCGATCGTGCAACTTTCAACCGGCCCAGGATCATAGTCGGCCGCGCAGCGATGGGAAGTCATAACGGCGGTCTTCGGCGGCCCGGGCGGAGCGTTTGGCGAGTGGCCACGCCGCCGCTCCGCCGCGTGATGAACTTGCGGCGCCTCACTCGATCACCTCGTCGGCGCGCAGCAAGATCGAAGGTGGTATGGCGAGGCCAAGCGTCCTGGCGGTATTGGCGTTTAATGTCATAACGAATTTGATCGGCAGTTGAACGGGGAGGTCCGCTGCCTTGGCACCGCGAAAAATGCGGTCGATATAGGATGCTGACCGGCGAAAGACGTCGATCGGGTCGGGTCCGTAGGCGAGCAAACCACCGTCTCTGGCATAGAGATTATAATGATAGACTGCCGGTACTTTGTATTTGGCCGCGAGCAGTATGGTTGTCGCGCGGTGGATGATCATGAAATTGTCCGGCATGACCACGAAGCCACTTCGCGCCTCGCGTCCGAGCGAAGCGATAACTGTTTCAATTCCCGCGTCGCTACGAACCGAGGCAGCGATCGGCACCACCTTGATTGATCGGGCAGCCGCCTCGAAGGTGGAGAGATAGTAATCTCCGCCGCTGGGCGCCGTCTCGGGGTTGAATATGAGTGCAACCTGGGTGACGTCGGGCGCGATGTCTTTAAGCAGCTCCAGCCACTTACCCGCCAATGACGCCTCGATGTCGATGAACCCGGTCAGATTCGCCCCGGGGCGCGCCAGGCTCGAAACAAAGCCAGCGCCGACCGGGTCGGAAATCCCCGCAAATACTATCGGGATCGTCTGCGTCGCCTGCTGGAGCGCCGCGGTAGCCGGAGTGGAGGCCGTGTGGATAACGTCGGGTTGAAGATCAATCAAATCTTTCGCGAACAACCGCATTCGTTCCACACTGTCGCCAGCCCAGCGAACGTCCATGCGCATATTGCGGCCGTCAATCCAACCCAGTTCAGAGAGCCCCTGCGTCAAAGCAGAGAAGAGAGCGTTTGCCTCAGGAGCATTCTCGCGGAATGCCCACAGAACGCCCATCCGCTTCACGCGCCCGTCCCGCTGCGCGCGTGCTGCGAGCGGCCAAGCCGCCCCGCCACTGAGAAGCGTGATGAATTCCCGCCGTCGCATCGTGACAACCCCCACTGCGTGCGAGTCGCTACTGCGGTTCTACCGGCGTACCGATCGGGCCGCCGCCCGGGCCTGGCGTGCCGAAGGTCAGAACCCCAGCGGTTGCTTTCCGCTGAGCCGCACTCCAGGCGGTCAGCTGTTCGCACAGCACCGGACGCGGCAGCCCGGCATCCTTCGCACAGCGCAGCGAGGCGAAGTTGGTTAGTCCCATAGCCAGTTGCAGCGAGTAGTCGGCCGAATAGAGCTGCGAATCGCTGAACACCACGCCAGCGGGCACGTTGCCGAACCAAAGCATGCGAAAGCCCTGCTGCAACTCCGGACGGGCGCGCGAATCGAGCCGAAGTAGCGCACTGTTCGGCGTGAAATCAGGCAGGATTGGCACCATCGGGAACCCCGCTGCCATGTGACAACCGATGCACGAGCTCTTTGGGTTGTCCACTGGTCCCGCCAGCCGGCCGCCGAAGCCGAGATGATTGAAGTTCAGCGGCGGGGTCGCGAGATCCTTGACGGCCTGCAGGTTGATCCACTGTTCTGTCAGCAGGCTGTAGTCGCAGGGGCCGTTCGGGCCACTGCAGGTGTCGGCGAATGGCACTGTCGGGCTGTTGCCCCATTGCAGCCCGAGCGGCACCATCCGGTCCCAGGGCGTCGCCCCTGGAGCGCGCCCGTCATAACCGTAGGTGCCAAGCAGCCACCCGGTCGGGCTGCGGTCGTCGCGGACCTGCAGGTCGATCTGGATCAGCCGGACCTGATCGAGGTGGCGCTGGTAGCGCGACAAAGGCCCCTCGTTGCGGTAGCGCGGACTCTTGTTGACGTAGATGTCGGCGGCCCACTCGAACGCGCCCCGCACGGTCGGCAGTTCCGCTTCTGTCACTGTGGAGAACAGCAGCTTGATGACGTATGAACCATTGGGCATGTCGTTAAGCCCGGTGCGATCCGGGTTCAGGGCGTCGGGCTGCGGGTCATCGGGGCGGCACCAGACCTGTCCGATCCCGAAGGCGTAGCGGTCGTTCACGTACGCCTGCGCCCAGGTGTCCACGAACTCGGACTGCGACTTGCCGAACGTGTTCCCCTCGGTGTCGAATTCATGTGTCAGACCGTGCACGAATTCGCGCCCGTCGGTGCCCGGCCAATCCGACGCGACTTCGGTGTTCCAGTCCATCCAGGGCAAGCTGTACCACTTCCGGATAGAGTTGTTCTGGACGTAGAAATCGACCTGAACATTACCTTCCAGTCCGTAATCGAGCAGCGCCTTGAGGTAGGCAGCGGGATCAGCCGGGCCGCCGTTGCGGAACGGAATCCTGAGCCACGGGTAGTCTTCCGCCGGCCGCAGCGTGTTCGGGTAGTCTTGGCTCAGCCGGTAAACTGGGCCGCGGTAGTCCGCCGGGGGATCGCCGCCGCGGCCTTGCAGGTAATAATCGGCAAATTTGCCGCGCACGCAGTCGGTACGCGCCTGCGCGTTGCGCGTCGCGTCACTCGTCGCAGCACGCGCCGGGCCCGCACCCAGCGCATAGATAGAGGTAGCGGACAAAAGAATTGCGAGCAGACCCGCAGTCGCTCGGCCTCTGCCCATAGTATCCTCCCTTTTGATCTATGAACTTTATCTTTGACACATGTAATGAGGCCATCTTTTTCAGAGAAGTCAATGTGACGGCTTCCTGCTCAATCAAACCTGGTCGCTAAACAGTTAACTGTTTAAGGGAGCCCTTCGGAAGTGTCGCCGTCCGAAGCTTAAGGTCGTCGAGACATGGAACCGTGGCGTTTGCCGACAAGGCCTGTGCGGTGGGCGGATGACCGGTCAATCCGTGTATTCCGCGGGCCGTGTCTCGGAGAGAAACAGCCACGACATGAAGACGGCGGAAACGGCAATCGCGGCGATGAGCAAAAATGCTGCGGTGTGGCCGAAGCTTTGTGAGATGAATCCGGTGATGCTCGTGCTGATTGCGGCCGCGATGCCGATCAGGGCCCCGACGGTGCCATAGGCGAGATTGAACCGGCCGGTTCCGGCGGTCAGGTCGGTTATGACGATCACGGTGAGGACGCCGATGATCGCGCCGCTGATCCCGTCGAGCAGTTGTGCCACGACGAGAAAAGGGTAGTCGGCGGTGACGGCGAGCAGTCCGGCGCGAATCGGCTCGACCGCAAACCCGATCAGCAACAATGGACGGCGGCCTTTGCGTTCGGAATGATAACCCACCCATGGCGCGAAAATCGCCACAACGATCTGCGGCACAATGATCAGCCCCGACATCCAAATCGAGGCATGGTCATGCACTGCCCTTGCCAGATTTTCGCCGACCAGCGGCAGGATCGACGCATCGGCAAATTGAAATAGCACCAGCGTCGCTGCAAAGAGTACGAGGCTTCGATTTTTCACGAGGTCGAACACGCGGGCGACGTTCGCGGCCTGGCCCTTTTTCGCATTGCGCGCCCGAGCATAGTCGATTTCATCCGCGCGTATCCGGCTGAGAAAAAACAGCGCCGGGATGCACAGCGCGGCGGCCGCGATGAACATCGCGTTTATCGAGAAAAACGCCCCCGACAGTCCCATCAGGGCAGCGGTCGCGGCATGGCCGGCGGCGGCAAACCGATAATTTCGCCCGGCCCGCACCGACATTGCGCGCCGGCCAACGAGCCCGAGGCTGATGGCCGCAATGGCCGGCGTGATGATCCCGGCCGTCGCACCGTGCAGGATCTCAGCGAGGAATACCGTGACGAAGCTCGGCGCGAGCGCGAGAATGAGCGCCGCCGCGCCGATCATGAGGATGCCGGCGGCCGCCAAGGCACGCTTCCATGTCAGGGCATCGGTAAGCGCGCCGCCCGGTATCTGGCTGAGAACGCCCGTGATCGTGCCCGCGGTCAGCGCCGTCCCGACGCTGCCTTCCGCCCATCCCATTTGCGCGAGGTAGAACGCCACGAATGTGCCGAAGCCGGTCTGCACATCGGCGATGAAGAAGTTCATCCAATCGAGACCGCGCCGACTTTGAGCGGAAGACGGCGTATACAGTTCCCGCCGCGCGTCGCCGTATTTCGCGGCGGCATTGCGCAAGCGGTCATAGTGGTGGGAGGCTCTCGCAGGCACGGGAAGGGCTCGCTGGCCCCCTCGCCCCAACCCCGCAGACGAAACCGGGTTCCTCAATTGACCGGGTGCGCTCTATTCGGATCGTTCGCTTCCCCGATCGTTTCCCCAGCGCCAGCGTGGCGGCTCGCCCGTGAGCCAACAGACCCCGATCAGCAGCAGCGAAAGCAGCGCCACATACACGACGTAGGCGGCGAGGCTCTTGGCAGGCGGAAACAGCAGAGGACCGGTCACCACCAGTGCGAGAAAGGCCAACAAAACCGCCCAGCCTTGCCAGCGGCACGGCAGCCCCCAACCCCAACCGTAGCGTTTGGCCGGAAACCAGTATTTCATATCAGCGGGCCGGGCGACTTGCGGTATCGGCTGGCGATCGCGTCGGCGCACATATAGGCGACCGCTTCGATCGTCAGCGTCGGATTAAATCCGCTCATCGAGGGATTGGTCGAACTGCCGACGATAAACAAATTCGGACTGTCCCAGCTCTGGCTGTATTTATTGACAACCGACATCTTCGGATCGGTTCCCATGCGGGTGCCGCCCTGAGTATGGGGGCCGGGACCGCCGCCGCCGAGGGGCGCCCGCCAGACATGCGCGGCGCCCATCGCGCGGGCGATCTCCTCGAGCTTGTCATGGATGAAGGCGACCGCTTTCTGCTCGTTCGGTCTTCGCCAGTCGTAGGTCACGCGCGGCGCCGGCAGGCCCCAGGCGTCGCGCATGTCCGGATCGAGGTCGATCATATGGTCGGGATAGGGCAGATTCTCGGTTTCCGACATCACGACTACATGCCGGGCATAATATTTGGCGAAGAAATCGCGATAGGCGGCGCCCCAGCGCGGAACGCCATGCGGCGTCTCCATCCCGGTTGCCGCCGCAATAGGTCCGCCTTCCGTGCTCGCGGTTGCGACCGCTACCTGTGAGCCGCGAATGAAGCCCATATTGGCGTGGTCATAATTGTCGGCGTTGAAATCGTCGAGCGCGTGCTTCTGTGCGTTCGGGCCCATGAAATTATTGACGTAGCGGTCGTCGAAGGCGACAAAAACCTTGGCTCCGATATGTGCCATGATGTGCTTGCCGACCTGTCCGCTCGAATTGGCAAGTCCATCGGGGAATTTGGCGGTCTTCGACAGCAGCAGGAGACGCGTGTTGTCGTAGATGAAGGTCGAGAGGATGACGATATCGGCCTCGATCCTGTCATCCGAGCCGCCCGGACCGTAATACGAGACCCCGGTCACGCGCCCGCTGTTGTCGCTGTCGATGCGATAACACATGCCTCCGGTGATGAGCTTGAAGTTGCCGGTCGCATCCGCTTGCGGCAGCTTGGTGACGAGGATCGACGATTTCGCGCCGATATGACAGCCGAAGGCTTGGCAGAAGCCGCAATAACTGCAGCCCGGACGGCCCTTATAGGGTTGCGAAATGATCGCATGCGGGGCTGCGAACGGGTGCAGCCCAAGCTTATTCGCGGCCTCGTCGAACAGAATGCCCGACTGGTCGTCGGTAAGCGGAGGCAGCGGGTATTCGCGCGCCCGCGGCGCCTCGAACATATTGCCGCCCGCGATTTTGCGACCCTGGAGATTGCCGGCCTTGCCGGAAATGCCGAGGTCGTACTCGGCCTTGTCGTAGAAAGGCTCAAGCTCGGCATAGGTCATCGGCCAGTCGGCAAGCGAACTGTCGGCCGGAACAGCAGCCGCGCCATAGCGCTCAATCGTGTGGGAACGCGCGCGGAAATCGTCCTCGTGAAACCGCCAGGACACTGCGCCGTAATGAATCGTGCCGCCGCCGGCGCCATTGCCGTAGCTGAGGTTTCGCATCGGCGTTCCCCGCCGGTTGCCGTTAGGCCGCCACGTCACCGGCTGGCGCTTTACATCGGGGCGCAGGTCCTGGCGCTGGAAGAAACGCACCTCGTCCGGCGAGGCAAAATCCTTCGTGCTCAGGCGCGGCCCGCGTTCGAGACCGATGACCTTCATGCCGGCTTGCGCAAGCTCGGCCGCGATCACTCCGCCGGCCGCGCCTAGTCCGACAATGACGACGTCCGTCTTTTCGGTTGCCATGCGCCTGTCCTCCCGATGTTTATTGTTGCGCGGGGCGACGAGTGTGCCACAAATGGCCTCCCTCGGTAAGACACCCTGGAGCAGCCAGATGAGACGGCGCGAATTTATCAGGCTTGCCGGCAGCGTGAGCGTGTTTGTTCCGTTCGGGCTCATCGCCGCCAAAGCCGGCGTGACCGGCGAGGTCAGAGTCCTCGCCTCGACGGCCATCAAGACGGCCCTGGAGGCGCTCGCGCCGCAGTTCGAGAACGCGGCCGGCCAAAAGCTCCTCGTAACCTATGGGGCGTCCGGCCGTCTGAAACCAGAGATCGAGAATGGCAGAGCGTTCGACCTTGCCATCCTTTCCGCATCGGTGGCCGACGCGCTGATCAAAGACGGCAAGCTCGTCGCCGCGACGCGCCTCGATATCGCGCGTTCGGGCGCGGGCGTCGCGGTGCGCAAGGGGTCGCCCAAACGAGACGTGAGCACGATCGAGTCGTTGCGGCGCGTGCTCCTCGAAGCAAAATCGGTCGGCTACAGCGAAACCGGCGCCACTGGACAGTTTCTTCTGGCCATGTTTGCGCGGTTGGGCATTGCCGACGACATGAAGCCAAAGCTCAAGCTTTCGCAGCCGGGCAAAACGAGTCTGCAGGCGCTGGCGGATGGCGAGATCGATCTCAACATTCCCCAGATCAGCGAGGCTCTCGTGGCGCCGGGGGTGGACCTGCTCGGCCCCTTGCCGCCCGCGCTTCAAGTGTACACGGTTCTTCCCGCCGCGGTCGCGACGAGCGCCGCCAACGCGCATGGCGCCAAGGCACTCCTTGATTTCCTGCGCACTCCGGCGGCCGTTTCGGTGCTCAAGGCAAAAGGCCTCGAGCCGGGCTGAAGACCACAGTCGGCAGGTCGTAGCTGTTACAGGACGCGCTGCAGATCGGTTTTCGAGAAATTTTCGCCAACAAAGAGCAAGCCGCAGGAGTTCTCCTTGGCGATTTCATACGCAAAGCAATTGCCGAAGTTGAGCGCGGCGGGATTTATTCCCTTGCCCCAGAGTTCATAAGCTTCTGCAGCCCGGCGCGCGGAGGCCGCCGTCACGGTCACGATATTAAAGCCGAATCTGTCGATCAGATTTGTCATCTCTGCGGCTACGTTTCGGCCAGTTGCGACAATCATGGCCTCCGCCACCGTTCCGGCCGAGATCAGAACGTCCGCCTCCGATTCGAGAGCTTCGATGCAGGCGTCCGCCTCCGGTTCTCCAAGGATGATCGCCATCAGCGCAGACGTATCTACCGCGATCACTTGGGCAGACCGCGCTTATCATAAAAAAAATCCTGACTTCGCGCCGCGCTCGGCCCGGCCTTCGCCTTGGCCATCCCGGAAGCGCGTACCGCTTCAAGAAGCTTCCTGCGGCCTTTGCGGTCTGGAACCGCTTGGATGGGTACGAGGCGCACGGTGGCTTGGCCGTGGCGGGTCAGGATGATCTCGTCTCCTGCCTCGGCTCGCCGCACCAGTTCCGCTAGTTGTGCCTTCGCTTCCGTCACTGATATTCGTATCATCACGCTCTGGACCTTGGACTGGTCTTTGGTTCCAATTCTGATCTAAAACGGACCGGTCAATGGTCCATGTCAATGGCGAAATCGATGCGCAAGTCGCATTGGAGATGAGAGATCGCGTGCTGGTAGCCATCAAGAAACGCATGAGTGTTTGCTGCGGCGCAGCAACGGCGCTCTCGGAGGCACTGCGGACATCCGGCCGGGGTTGGCTGGCGTTCGGCATGCGCCGGATTTGACCCGGTGCCGACATTGCGCGCGACGGTGGATATTCTGTAGGGTGGGCAAAGGCGCGCTTGCGCGCCGTGCCCACGCGTCCGAGGCACTGATGTCCCACCTATCGGCGTGCCAGCATCGAAGGCGGACTATATTTTTCA
>DATBHB010000011.1:0-3847 GCA_036557705.1 Xanthobacteraceae bacterium | reverse complement strand
ACGCGTGAGTAATAAATCGTGCCGCCGAACGGCCAGCCCAGTCCGTCTTCGCCTCCCTTCAATGGATGAAAGTAGTCGAGCAGCGACTGCTCGACTTGTTGCTGGACTTCGCCGAGATCCGCGTCATCGCTGGCGACGATCGCGGCGCGAATTTCTACCCGCTGGTAAGTCGGCTTGACCACGTAGAGCTCGGTCGTCAGGAGCCGCCGTTGATCAAGATAAGCGCACACGCTGCGCAAGGTGCCTTCGCTTGGTGTCGGCGAGGGGCCGTCACCGTCCGGCACGACGATGATCGTCACAACGCCCGGCACTTTGACGCCGGGAAAATCCGGATGATAGAGCGGTAACGCTTTGGCCCGTTTGATCGAGCTTGCCTCCATCGCCAGCAATTCGAAATCTTCCGCCGTCACCGCGCGGTAGCGGCTGCGGATCGCGTGCGGCGCGCGCTTCTTTGCCTCGTCCAGTGTTTCTTCGTCGCGGCCGCTGTCCGCCGCAAGCAGATTCGCAACCGCATTGGTGTCGATGCCATCGATCGACGTGGTGAGCGTCTTGATTGCGCCGGCAGCGACGTTGCCCTGCTTGCCGCCGCCGAAGCGGTACTCGCGGGCGACGATGTTGCCTTCGGGATTTTCCGGATTGGCGACCGGAATATTGCCGTTCAGCCCGTCGCCGAAGCGAATTTCTCCGGTCGTGCGGTTCAGCATGTAGTGCAGATCCGCGGGACCGGAACCGAAGAAATCATCGACGCGAGTCCAGATCTCGGGACCGGAGCCTTCGTCGATCTCGAGCCGCAACGTGTCGCGCAGCACCGGAGCGTTGGCGAGGCGAAACACCTGATCGCGCCGTCCGGTGCTGCCGCCGAGCACTTCGTCGCGTACCGTCTCGGCTTGGCGCACGGCAATCGTGTTGGTGCGAATTGTCAGCAGTCGCGGTGGGCGCTCGTACTGGCTGCGCTCGATGCGCGCCCGAATCCAGTAAAGCGGCCGGCTTTCAGGCGCAATGACGACCGGCTGCAAACTTTTGGTCGGCGTTTTCAAAAAGACGTGACCGGAACGGGTGAAGGCGCGGGTTTCATCCTTGAGCAGACTGAGTCGCTGCCAGGCGCTGCCGTTCCAGAATTCCCATCTGAAGGTCGCGGAAGCGAAGCCAGGCCCGTCGGGCACACCGCATTGAAACGCGGCCGGCGCCGAACTGTCCGGCAGGGTCACGATCGCCAGATTCAGCTCAACCGCCGGGAACGGACCCGGATCGTCGAACCCGAGCAGCAGAGCGCTGTTCGCATTGGCCATCGGGCCGAATGGCTGAAAGCCCTGGACCGCCTCCTCATTATCGGCGGTCACCGACGTGTAGGCATAGCCGTCATAGGCGAGCAGCGCGGCGAGCCGCCCGCGCACGGCGATCAATGCGCGATCGGTTTCGAAAGTGATCGGCGGTCCGCCATCCGGCGCTTGCGCGGTCAGCTGCGTGCGTTCCGGCACGATTACGTAAGGCTCGGCGAACCCGGTTTGCAGCGGGAACGTGACCTCGGCCTCGGCGGGTTCGGCGGCGTGAAGCTCGATGCCGATCAGCTGGAGAAATTTAATGTAATTCAGCTCGGGCACGAGATTCATCCGATAGGCGAGCATCTCGGTGAGCCAGGCGAACACCTGCGCCAGCGTAATCCCCGGATCATTGTCGTTGACATCGGTCCAGACCGGAGTCCATTCCGGCGTGTAGCGCGCAATGCGTGTGCGCACTTCGGCGATCAGGCTGTCGTAGTTGCGATCGTCGATGCGGGGAAGGGCATTTTCAAGCGGCATAAA
This sequence comes from Xanthobacteraceae bacterium, assembly GCA_036557705.1. GTDB lineage: Bacteria > Pseudomonadota > Alphaproteobacteria > Rhizobiales > Xanthobacteraceae > VAZQ01. The sequence continues at coordinate 2,045 of DATBHB010000011.1, read as the reverse complement.
TCAGGCGCTTTCCTGAATATAAAAGGGATAGACCAGATTGCCGCGCGCGTTGTTGGCGCGAATCCGGTAATTGATCCGGATCAGCAGCAGATTGGGCGCTTCCGGCGCGCTCTCCGCGCTGATGTCCAGCACATCAACGCGCGGCTCGAATGCCACCAGCGCTTCGCGTACCGTCTGGACCACGACCGCAATCGTCGTCGAGTTGTTCGGAGCGAAAACCAGATCGTGTATGCCGCAGCCGAATTCAGGCAGCATCACGCGCTCGCCCCTGGCCGTGCTGAGAATGAAATAGATCGACTCTTCGATGCGCTGTTCGTAGCGAGCCTGCGCGATCTGACCGCCCGGCGTGACCTGCAGCGGAAATTTCCAACCGACGCCGAGAAAGTCGCGTTGATTAGCGCCTCCCTGGCTCACGGGGAAACTCCGATCTGCGCTTCACCGTGGTCGGAAAGGCCGCGCCGGCTGATCGCGGTGAGAAACAGATAATGCGTGCCGACAGTCAGCGCCGCGACAAACGCCGGCGTCAGGGTCACGGTCACCGTCAGACTCGGTGTGTCCCATCGCCCGTTTGGCGGAACCACCGTCACGCCTGGCGCGCCGTGGGTCAGATCCGAATGGGTCTTAACCGTCGTATTGATGAGCGTCAGCACCCATCGCAGCGGATGAGCGGCGCTCAGATTGAATGTCGCAATGACGGGTGTCGGGGTCGTACTGATACTGAACGGAAAAATCTGCAGCGGCGGCGTGACGATCGGCTTGGAAAGATCGGCCATTTCGTCGCTTGGCGGCGGCGCCGGCTGGCCGGTCGGAATCGGCGCCGGCGTGCTTTCATCGAACGTCTGGTGAAACTCCGTCATAACTAAGGGCAAACCTGTGAGGCTTTGATTGAAATCAGTCACGAGAATCACTTTGCGGCCGTCGATCTCGGTCGCGTTCAATCCCATGGAGCTCAGCACATAACCGATGCAAGGAAACAGCGCGAACGGGCAACTGAGCGTGCCGGCGTCGCCTTCGACGGCCACGTAGCCGCCGTTGATCTGCCACTTCGGGACGGTCGGGATGGTCGTGCCCATTCCGCCGTGTAGGCACATGATCGTCGCGTTGGTGGTCAGAACCTGCGGCATTGCATTTGTCCTCTCACGATATCTGCACCATGCCGTTGCTCATCTTGAGAATCCTTCCACCGCCCGCGAGCGTGATCGAGCTTTCGGTGTCGTCGAGCGTGATCGTCTGCCCGGAGCTGGACTGGAGGGTGACTTTTTTCCCCTCGCCATCTTCGAATCGCAGGCTGTGTCCGCCGGGCGTCTTGATCACCCGATTTTTCAGGTCAGTCTCCGGCGGCGTGTCCACCCCGTTCCAGAGAAAACCGATGATGTATGGCGAATTGACACTGCCATCCTCGAAGGCGACCAGCACCTCGTCACCCTCTTCCGGCATGAAAAACACGCCACGCTCTTTGCCGGCCAGAGGCGCCGCCACCGGAGCCCAGGCGCTCTCAAGCGAGGACGCGAGCTTGGGAAATTTCAACTTAATGCGGCCCTGCTTCTTGGGATCGTCGAGGCTTGTAACGATTGCGGGCACGACGCCGAGATTTTCTTTCATGGCATTGAGCTCACTTTGCCGGCTCTTCGCGCCGCCCATTGAACTTCGTGACATAGCCGCCATCGCTGATCGTATGCGTGGTATCGGTAATAAAATATTCGCCGCTGAAGCGCGCGCCGAGACCGGCGATCTTCACCCGCTGTCCCGCGCGCAGTTCCGGGAGGCCGACACAGGTGCCGCTCGCTTTAACCAGATCCTTGCTGCGTTCGAGCAGGATCCCCCTGGCCCGCTCATCGGCTTCCTTCTGGCTGCAAACCGGTTCGTCGACGACACGCTCCTCGCGCGCGTCGCAGTTCTCCAACTGTTTGTACAGATCGCGATTCAATTTGCTCTTCGGATCATCGAGCGATGCCCGGCCGGTGATCGGTTGCTTGGTCGAGCGGTTCCAGCCATGAACGGTGACGCTCTTGATCTGATTGGCGGTGGTCAGGGTCGGTTTGAAG
>DATBHB010000010.1:0-62623 GCA_036557705.1 Xanthobacteraceae bacterium | reverse complement strand
CGGCCAGGGGCACCAATCCAAGTGTTGGAAAGAGCGGGTCCAACTGCTCCAGGGGTGAGCTGATCTTCTGGACCAGTTCAGAGTCCAACAAGCCCGAAAGAGCCGCGCATAGCCCGCGGCTCTTTCGCTATAAAAGGCGACGACGCTGTACGCATATTTGCAGGAATCGTGCGTATGAATGAACCGCCAGAGAACAATAATACACTCGTACTTTCCTACCTCGATCTGCGCAAATCTGTCGGTATCATCGGCATGCTGTTGCCGTTCGTCGTCGCCATCGGAAAAATCTTACTCGATGGGCCAGGTATTCTCAGCTCCGTCAGCTATTACTATTACAGTTCCATGGGCAACGTGTTCGTCGGAAGCATGTCCGCGGTCGGCGTCTTCCTTTGGTCATACAGAGGATACGATTGGCGTGACGCGGTTGCGGGAACCATTGCTTCCGTATGTGCAATAGGTGTTGCGCTGTTTCCCACGCCACGCGATAGCGGCACAAAGGCAATCACCTTTAATGTACACACGGTATTTGCGGGCGTCTTTTTTCTCGCGCTCGCCTATTTTGCGCTCGTGCTATTCCGAAAGACGCGTCCAACTCTCCCGCCGACGCGCATGAAGCGTGCTCGCAACAAGGTGTATACCGTTTGCGGCTATACAATCCTTGCGGCTATCGCCCTCATCGTGGCACTTGGTTTTGTGCCCGCCGACTCACCGATCCACGCGCTTTCTCCAATCTTTTGGCTGGAATCGCTGGCTACTGTGGCCTTTGGTATCTCGTGGTTCGTAAAAGGCGAGGCGATTCTTAAAGACTGACGACGCCAGTACAAGAATGAAGGCGCAGTGGCCCTGCGGCTCGCGCCTGAAGCACGGCCGTTGCGCAGCTATGGTCAGACCGTTCCTATGCCCCACTGTGCTTGGGCAGCGTGATTTCGCAGATGAGGCCGTCCGTCCGCCAGTCGAACCGCACGTCCCCTTTCATTTGACCGCGTATCAGTGCTTTGAGCATCCGCGTCCCAAAACCTTCGTGTTTCGGCGGCTGGATGCGCCCGCCCGCGCTCTCAATCCACCGCAGCGACACTCCCGGAGCCTGGTCATTTGACCAGGAAATCTCCACATGCCCGTCCGGCCTTGATAGCGCCCCGTATTTTGCAGCATTCGTCGCGAGTTCATGCAAGGCAGCCGCAACTGCCTGAGCAGTGCCTGGCTCCAGAACAACGTATGGTCCATGAATGTGCGTGCGCTTCTCTCCATCCTTACAATAAGGGGACAGCTCCTGCGTCACCAAACTCTCAAGGTCGGCGCCTTGCCATCGCGACTGCACCAGCAAGTTATGGGAATTGGCAAGCGCTTGGATGCGGCCTTCGACGGCTTCTTTGAAATCCTCCACCGTTTCAGCCTGGGTAAGATGCACTGTCGCCTGCACGGCGGCCAATATGTTCTTGGCCCGGTGCTCGGCTTCGCGCGCCAGCAGAGTGATCTTCTCCTCATTTTGTTTTCGCTCGATAAGATCGGCCGCCAGGCGCGCGAGCACGTCCATAATCAACAATTCACGTTCCTTCGGTTCACGCGGTGCACGCCACTGATTGCTGATAATGCCCAACACCCTGCCGGAGCGGGAAATCAGCGGCGTGGATTGGACCGCCCCAATACCGCACTGGTGGAGAACTTGATGGGCAGGACTACCCGGAACAATAAATTCACAGTTATCAACGTCGGCAACAACGACACGGCGGCTCGCACGCAGCGCAGCTGCGCAGCATGTGTCGTTGTCGGGGCCGATCCATTCAAATGCCTTCTCGACGTGGGAATCAAACCCTCGCGCATTGAGCAGCCGGAGTTTGCCCTTCAGCGGGTCGAACAACTGCATCATGCCCATGTCGGATCGCAGCAAGCCCATCGCAGCGTCGAGGATGGCGTCGTAGAGTGCAGCGATGTTGTCCTGTTCAACGAGACGAACGCTTATTTCCTGCAGGCGCCGCATGTCAGCCAATTCAGCCAATACCTCTGTCTGTTGCTCTTTCTCCCGTGCCTGTTCGTTGGCTATAAGTTGGTCGCTATCGCAGCCGCACTCGCATTTGAAAAGAAAATGATGCAGGTTAAAGAAGCGGCTATCGGGCCATACGCTCTCCAGGCGCATCGGCTTCTTGCAGCTGGGACATATGGGTGACCGGATCGGTAACTGCAAATCGTTGCCTGAAATTGATGACATTACACACCTGACATGCTGATTCTTAGGACTGTTCTATAACTTGCAACAAACACGCCGCGGCAAAGCATCATCTGCGAGAGGTTCACCATGATCAGCGCAGAACGTCTTCGGTGTTGGTGATGAGAACGCAGGTGCAGCCCCCGTCGCTCCAGACGCGCTCGTCGCCTGCTCCGGGCGAGCCGTAGTTGTAGTCGCCCGGGGAGAGCTTGCGCTCGTCGATCCACAGCTCGCCGTCGAGGAGATGCAGCTCTTCTACGCCGGCATGCGTATGCGCCGGATATCTCGCGCCAGGCGCGAGCCGTACCAGCATGCTGACCCGATGCCTTTCCGTGTCAGTCGCGAGCAGCTTGCATTCAATCCCGGCCGCAACCTGTTCCCATTCCGGCTCGGACCACTGCTGCGGTGGAGGCAGCACCGCCTCTTTGCCCGCCTCCTCGGCGATACGAAGCGCAAGGCGTGCCTGCAATGTCGTCGGCGGGCGCAGCACATCGGTGGGCCAGAAGACGAAGCGATTGACCACCGCCCCGAGGCTCTCCAGCTCGCCCTGGCAATACGGACAAGAGGCCATGTGCCCCTCGAAGGCGTGCATTTCGGTCGCCGGCAGGACCTGCAGCGCGTAGGCGTACGCTGCTTCGGCCCTCTCACAACGGTTCAGGTTTGAGTCCGGGTTCATGCCCCCCAAACGTCAAACGCGAGCTTTTGGATTGGTCCACGGTGGTGGCGGCGAGAAGGGCGCGTGGTCAGCCGGCCGGCAGCATTATCGTTGGTACTTGGGTATCGCAGCAGCGTGGGCGTGCCCGCCGACGACCCGCGCCACAGGCGCTTCAGCGAAGGGTATCTTTGGTGCTGGTGATGAGAACGCAGGTGCAGCCTGTCTCGCTCCAGACGCGCTCGTCGCCTGCTCCGGGCGAGCCGTAGTTGTAGTCGCCCGGAAAGAGCTTGCGCTCGTCGATCCACAACTCACCGTCGAGGAGATGCAGCTCCTCTACATCGGCATGCGTATGCGCTGGATAACTCGCCCCAGGCGCGAGCCGCACCAGCATGCTGACCCGATTCCTTTCCGTGTCGGTCGCGAGCAGCTTGCATTCAATTCCGGCCGCAACCTGTTCCCATTCCGGCTCGGACCACTGCTGCGGCGGCGGCAGCAGCGCCTCCTTGCCTGCCTCCTCGGCGATACGAAGTGCAAGACGGTCCTGCAATGTCGTCGGCGGGCGCAGCACATCGGTGGGCCAGAAGACGAAGCGATTGACCACCGGACCAAGGCTCTCCAGTTCCCCCTGGCAATCCGGGCACGAGGCGATATGGGCTTCTGCCGCCGCGACCTCGCTCGGCGCCAGCGCCTGAGCGGCGTACGCGCACGTGACCTCACTCTGCTCGCAGGGGTTGCGATGATGGGAATTAATCATGCTTACCCCCGTCCGCGATCAAGCTTTCCCGCAGCTTGTGCAGTCCTGAACGAATCCGCGTCTTGACGGTGCCGAGCGGCTGGTTCAGCCGCGTCGCCGCTTCGGCATGCGTAAGTCCGGCGAAGAACGTCGTTTCAATCGCCTCTCGCTCGTCCGGCGTGAGCGCCCCCAGGGCCCGGCGCAACGATTCGCTCTGCTCGCGCACCTCGAAGAGGTCGTGCGGATCGGCAGCCGCCTCGGCCAGCGGCTGCACATCGCCGGCGTGGCTGCGCTTCTTTCGCCTCTCGAACCGCAGCCGATCGATGGCGCGCGAGCGCGCCTGGTTCATGATCCAGCCCAGCACAGTGCCGTTCACGGGATCGTAAAGCGACGCGCGCCGCCAGATGTCGTGGAACACGTCTATGGTGAGTTCCTCAGCACTTTCACGGTTAGCCGTGATCCGCATGATCAAAGTGAACACGAGGCGATGAGCCCGATCGTAGAGCGCATGCAGCGCCAGCTGATCGCCCCCGGCAATTGATTGGACGAGGGCCGCCCAATCCTGCTCCGGTACGGCAGGCTTTGATTTGGCAAAGAGCACGTCGCCCAAGGTTGCTGGCGAGTTTTGTGCGTGTTCCTTTCCCATCCCTGATAGATGCGCCATTAGCCGGGATTTTGCAAAGTTCCGCCGGCCAATCGGGAACGCAATAGAGGATCGGCAAAGAGGATGCCCGCTTTGGCTACCGCAGGATTTGAGCGATCTTCTCGGAATCAAGGTCGATTTGGTCACGAAAGGCTCGCTCAAGCGTCGCGTCGGTCAGCGGATTCTCTCGGAGGTGGTGATGCTGTGAATCATGCCGCGCGAGATTTTCGTGATTATGACCCCGTCATTGAGCGATTGGCCGCGCTTATTGCTGACCTCGATCAAAGCGTATAACCTCCATTAAGCTTATAGATTCGGTACAGGCGCGCAAAATTTCCGGAGGGAAATCATGTCGGGGGACAGTCTGCTGATCATCCTCATTGTCGGCCTGATCGCCGGCTGGCTCGCGAGCCGGCTGGTAAGCGGGGGCGGTTATGGCCTGGTAGGCGATTTGTGCATCGGCATTGTCGGGGCCTTGATCGGCAACTGGCTGTTGCCGCAGCTGGGGATTCATCTCGGCACCGGGATGCTCACCGCGATCGTCTCCGCCACCATCGGGGCCGTCATCCTGCTCTTGGTCCTGAGGCTGGTGCAGCCGCGCCGCCGCTGGTGGGCGCGTTAATTTTTCGTCGCGCCCTCCAGAGATCCGGTCCGGGTCTGCCTCGCCCGCGGCGCGGGAATCGGTCACATTGAGTGACATCTGCCGCCACGCTACATCCCCGCCATGACTGACCGACCCAGCCTTCATCCCGGCCTCAAGCTTGTGCTCGACCTCGGACCGCTGGTCGCCTTCGGCTTGGCCTATTGGCGCTACGGGATTTTCGTCGGTACCGCGACCTTGATGGTCGCGATGCTCCCGGCGCTGCCCATATATTATGCGTTGACCCGGCGGCTGCCGGTGATGCCGATCGTCACCGCCATTCTGGTGCTCGTCTTAGGCACCCTTACCCTCGTCCTCCAGGACGAGACCTTCATCAAGATCAAGCCGACCATCATTTATTTGCTCTTCGGCACTGTTCTCATGGGCGGGCTACTCCTTGGCAAACCGCTGCTCGGCCTGGTGCTCGATTCGGTGTTCCAGCTTACCGATGAGGGCTGGCGCAAGCTCACTTTGCGCTGGGCGGGGTTCTTCTTCGCCCTTGCTTTGCTCAACGAGCTTGTGTGGCGCACGCAAACTACGGAGGTCTGGGTCAGCTTCAAACTGTTCGGGGTGACGCTGCTGACCTTCCTGTTCGCGGCTTTGCAATACCCGCTGATGACCCGATACGCCGTGCCGGAGCCTGCGAAGCAGGAATGATGTTTCGCTGTGCGATGGGCCCCTTTTGGTCCGCCGGAACCAGTGCTGACGCCGGGAACTTTCGTCGGGACCCACGGTTAGGGGTAGGCCGCCTTCAGGCGCGCACCTGTGCAGACGGGACGGGAAGTGCTCTACCCCAAATATTCGACGACGGTAATCGGCGCCTACAGCGTTCCCGATTGGTACGAGGCGCTCGATCGACTCATGGCGGTAGGGCACCTGTCGATGGGTTCCATGGCCGATGCGCAATACCGTTGCATGCAGGCGGCCATCCTGGATCAGGAACTCGCCGGAATCGACGTCATCACCGGCGGCGAGATGCACCGGCGCACACACAACCGACACTCGCCGCCGAATGCTATGCTCAACTTTTTCTGGCAGAGAATCCCCGCCTTCCAGGGCGGCACTCGGCCGAAGCCGATCACAAAGAAGGATCCGGACGTTTTCCACCCCGCCGCGACCTGCAAGGATCGGATCCGAGACAACATCGATCTTGGGCTGGTGGACGAATTCCAACAGGTCTCTGCCCTCGCCAATAGACCGATCAAGATCACGATGACCGGCCCGCATTTCCTCGCGGCGGTCGCCTACGATGAATATTACGGCGATATCGGCAAGATGATGCTCGATATTGCCAAGCTGCTGCGGCGGAATCTTCGCATGCTCGTCGAAGCAGGGTGCCGGCATGTCCAGATCGACGAGCCGCTGTTCAGCGACGCGACCGACGCCGAGGTGCGCGCGGCAGTCGATGCCATCAACCTCGCGATCGAGGACATCCCCGACGATGTTCACCTATCCGTCCACGTGTGCCAGGGGAACTACGCGGTCGGAAAAGAATACGACGGCCAGATCGGCCATCGCTATTTCGACAGCGGCCGCTACAAGGCCGACCTCATCTGCAACATCGAGTGCTCGTCCTATCTCATCGAATACGATATGACCCCGCATTTCGAGAAATGCCTGCGAAACCAGCAGCTCGGCGTCGGAGCGGTGGATGTGCAGGATCCGAAGGTCGAGAGCGCGGAGACGATCGCCGAGCGCATTCTTGCGTACAAATGGCTGCCTCCCGAGCAGACCATCGTGACCAGCTCATGCGGATTTAATCACCTGCCGCGGCAGACCGCGTTCGGAAAGCTCAAGGCGATGGCCGATGCAAAACGGCTGCTTGGCGGATCGAATGCATAGCACGACCACGCCGTGACCAGACGCCAAGAACTCGAACGGGCTCGTCCTCAAATGTCGACGTCGGGTGAAGACGCCGAGGAATTGTTGAATCTCGCCCAGGAGGCAGGACAGCTCGGCCTGTTCGAATGGCAAGTACAAACGGGCGTCGTGCGCCTCTCTCCCAAGCTGCTCTCACTCTACGGATTGACGCAGTTCGATGGCCGTTATGAAAGCTGGGTTGGATGCCTGTTCCAGGAGGATGTCCCCCGCATTTTGCATCTCGTTGAAGGCACCTTTGCGGCGGGCAAGCGCGACTGGCAGGCCGAATTTCGTATCGTTCGCCCGAGCGACGAGGCGCTGCGCTGGATGGAAGCGCGCAATATCGTGTTTTACGCCGGCGGCAAGCCGGCTCGGGTCGTGGGTGTGAGTGCCGACGTTACTGAAAGAAAGCGCGGGCTCGTTCAGCTGCACGCGTTCACGGAAATGCTTGAAGAACGCGTCAAGGAACGCACCCGTCAACTCGAAGCCGAGCAGGAAGCGCGGCTCAAAACTGAAGCCTTGCTGCGGCAGGCGCAGAAAATGGAGGCGGTCGGCCAGCTCACTGGAGGAATCGCACACGACTTCAACAACCTTTTGACCATCGTGCTCGGAGGCCTCGAGCTCATCGAGCGACAGATCAAGCTGCTGCCGGCTTCGGTGCCGGCGGCACGGATCGCGCGCGCACGCGAAATGGCCGTGCAGGGCGCACAGCGCGCCGTTGCTCTCACCAATCATCTGCTCGCCTTTTCCCGCCAGCAGCCGCTGGCGCCGAAGCCCATCGATGCCAACAAGCTTGTCGCCAACATGAGCGAGTTTCTGCGCCGTACCTTGGGTGAGGCGGTGATTCTGGAAACCGTCCTTGCGGCGGGACTTTGGCGCATCAATGCCGATCCGCAGCAACTCGAAAACGCGCTGCTCAATCTGGCGCTCAATGCGCGCGATGCGATGAAGGGGAGCGGCAAGGTCACGATCGAGACTGCCAATTGCTATCTCGATGAATCCTATGTCTCCTCATTGACCGAGCCGATATCCCCCGGGCAATACGTGATGATCGCAGTGACAGATACCGGCTGCGGCATGGACAAGGCGACGATCGAACGCGCTTTCGAGCCATTCTTCACGACGAAAGAGAGCGGCAAAGGAACGGGACTTGGGCTCAGCCAAGTGTACGGATTTGTTCGCCAGTCCTCTGGAAACGTAAAAATCTACAGCGAACCCGGCGAAGGCACCGCCATCAAAGTCTATCTGCCGAGGTTTCTCGGCAACGATGAACATCAGGAGGAGAGCGATCGGGCAAGCGAGAGCCCCGGCGCAATCGGGAGCGAGTCGATTCTCGTGGTCGAAGACGATGAGGCCTTGCGCGCCTACACGGTCGAGGTCCTGACCGATTTCGGCTATCGCATTTTCGATGCTCCCAATGGAGCAACGGCGCTCGCTATCCTCGATCGAGAAAAGGACCTCGACCTGTTGTTTACCGATGTGGTGATCGCCGGCGGCATGAACGGCCGCCAACTCGCCGCGCTGGCGAGGGAGCGAAGGCCAGATCTGAAGGTGCTGTTCACGACCGGCTACACGAGGAACGCCATCGTCCATCACGGCCGCCTGGACCCGGATGTGGTATTGATCAGCAAGCCCTATTCACCCTCCGATCTTGGCGCCAAGATCAGGTCATTGCTGGATCAGCCAAATTGAGCCTCCAACATGCCGACACGCCGTAGAATTGTCGCACTTGCCGCCGTATCGGCGTTTCCTGCATTGCTCCGTCCTGCCTTTTCTCAGAATTGGCCAAGCCGCTATGTCCGGCTCATCGTGCCGCTGGCGCCCGGAGGGCCGACCGATATTGCCGCGCGACTGGTTGCCGAACCGATGTCGAAAAGCTGGGGCCAGCAGGTGGTCATCGAGAACAAGCCGGGCGGCGGCACCAATATCGGGTCGGAACTCGTCGCACGATCCGCCCCCGACGGCTATACGATCCTTTACGCCACGTCGTCGCTGGCGGTTGCTCCGAGCCTCTACAGAAGCCTCGGCTATAATCCGGTCACGGACTTTGCACCGGTCTCGCATCTTTTCAGCTTTCCGTTCTACATGTTCGTGCCCAATTCCTCGCCGGCGAAGACGGTGCGCGAATTCATCGACTATGCGAAGGTGCATCCGGGCCAATTGACGCTTGCATCGCCGGGCACGGGCAGCACCCCGCATCTCGCCGGCGAGCTGTTCAAACACATGGCGGGGCTCGATATGCCGCATGCCCCCTACCGCGGTGCAAGCCTCGTACTCAACGATCTTATCCCCGGACGCGTAGACCTGTATTTCGCCAGCGGTTCGCTTCTCGAAAACGCACGCGCAGGTCAGATTCGCGTACTCGGCGTGACCGGAGCCAAACGCGATCCGGCCGCCCCCGAAGTCCCGGCGGTCGCCGAAGCGGGCCTGCCGGGCTACGAAGTGATGTCCTGGCAAGCCCTCTTCGTGCCGGCGAAGACGCCTCCCGAAATCATCAGAGAAATCCACGATCGCGCCGTTGCGGCGATCGGCGATCGGTCGGTGAGAGCAAAGCTTGCGGAAATCGGCTATGTGGCGATCGGCTCAACACCCGAGGAGCTTCGCATGTTGCTCGATGCCGAGATCGCGAAATGGGCCGCCGTGGTGAAGAGCGCCGGATTGAAGATCAACTGATCGGTGCCGTCGATCTTGCCTCCCGTTCGAGCAGCGCGCGCTTGCGCGCGACGCCCCACCGGTAGCCGGAGAGCGAGCCGTCCGTGCGCACCACGCGATGGCAGGGGATCGCCACGGCGATCTCGTTGGCCGCACAGGCCTGGGCGACGGCGCGAACCGCCTTCGGCCGGCCGATGCGGAGCGCGATCTCGGCGTAGGTCGCGGTCGATCCTGGCGGGATTTTGCGCAACGCCTGCCAGACCCGCTGCTGAAATGCGGTGCCGCGCACGTCGAGGGGAAGGCTGGCTCCGTTTGCCGGCGCCTCAATGAGCCCGACGACCCTCGCTACCAGCCGCTCGAACGAGGGGTCGCCGCCGACCAATTGCGCCTGCGGAAACCGGTCTTGCAGGCCGCGAACGAGACGATCAGGGTCGTCGCCCAGTTCAATGGCGCAGATGCCCCGCTCGCTGGCGGCCACCAGAATCGCTCCGAGCCAGCACTGCCCCACTGCGAAGCGAATGGTCGCACCGCGCCCTCCGGCGCGATATTGCGTCGGCGTCATGCCGAGGAGATCGGGCGCAGTTTCGTAGAAACGCCCGCTCGCATTGAAGCCCGATCCGTAGATCGCCTGCGTAATCGTGCGAGGGCCCCTCAGTTCGTCGCGCGCCCGCTTCCCCCGATGGGCGTCAGCATAAGCCTTCGGAGTGAGGCCGGTATAAGCCTTGAACACGCGATGGAAATGGAAGCGGCTCATGCCGGCCGATTTCGCCAGCACATCGAGGCCCGGCAGCGACTCGGCCTGCTCGATAGCGCGGCATGCTTCGGCCACGGCCGCAACCCGTTGTTCATCGAGCGAAGCTGCGTTCGGCCGGCAGCGCTTGCACGGGCGAAAACCCGCGCGTTCGGCCTCCAGCGGGCTCGCATGGAACCGGACATGCTCGCGCCGCGGGCGGCGCGCCGCGCAGGACGGCCGGCAGTAGACTCCGGTCGTCTCGACCGAGTACCAGAAGCGGCCGTCCGCAGCGCTGTCGCGGCCCTCGACGGCCTGCCAGCGCGCCTCCTCGGTTGAGAACGGAGGGTGCCGATCGTTATCGCGGCTTCCTGTGCGTGCGCTCATGATGCTGTTCCTGCTGCTCAAAGCGATTTCGTGGCCATGAGCACAACATAAGAGTGCGCAGCCCCCGCAGGCACTTCGATCCTTGCCATGGAATTAGATTAGGTTGAAGCAGCGCCCCTACGAACTTCCGGCGTGAGAGCACGTTAGCAGGCCGTCAGGTTTTGAATGGGCCCGCTTTGACCGCTCCGCTCGAAGATTATGCCCTCATCGGCGATGGCGAATCGGGTGCGCTCGTGGGCAAGAGCGGCTCGATCGACTGGCTGTGCTGGCCCCGCTTCGATTCCGACGCCTGCTTTGCCGCACTGCTCGGCGACGAGCGAAACGGCCATTGGCTGCTGGCGCCGCAGGACCGACGCGCGGCGGTGACCCGCCGCTACCGACCAGACACGTTGATTCTCGAAACCGATTTTGCCGCCAATGCGGGCTCGGTCCGGATAGTCGATTTCATGCCGATCCGCGACGGCAACCCGGCTGTGGTTCGACTCGTTCGCGGAATCGAGGGCTCCGTGCCGATGCAGATGATGCTGCGATTGCGCTTCGGCTACGGCGTCGTCCCGCCGTGGCCGGAAATGGGCGAGCGCTGCGCCGTCGGAAGGGTCGGTCCCGACCTGACGGTGCTTTATGCCGACCTGCCGCTGGCCCGCGATGGCCACGATGTCTCGGCCAAATTCACGGTCGGACAGGGGCAATCCCACGCCTTCGTACTGCAATTCGGGCCCGCAATCTGCGATCCCCCGGCGCCACTCCACGCAGATCGCGCGCTGGCCAAGACCGAGGCGTTCTGGCGCGACTGGATCAATCATTTCGACCAGCCGACCGATTGGCCCGACGCGGTTCGGCGTTCCTTGATCACGCTCAAGGCGCTGATCAATGGCCCGACCGGCGGGATCGTTGCGGCGCTCACGACCTCGCTGCCGGAGATTCCAGGCGGCGAGGCGAATTGGGATTATCGTTACTGCTGGCTGCGCGATTCGAGCTTCACCATCGAAAGCCTGCTCAACGCAGGCTATGAGGCGGAGGCGAGACGGTGGCGCGACTGGATTCTGCGCACAATCGCCGGCACGCCCGAGCACATTCAGATCATGTATCGGATCGACGGCGGCCGGCACCTCGATGAATGGAAGGCTTCCTGGCTGCCCGGTTATCGCTGGGCGGCACCGGTCCGCATCGGCAATTCGGCAGCCAAACAGAAGCAGATCGACGTTTATGGGGAACTCGTCGAGGCAATGGACATGGCTGCCCGTGCCGGCATCGAACTCGGGTGCCACGGAAGGGCAGTCGAGCAGGCAATCGTGGATCGGGTCGAGGCCGTGTGGCGTACGCCCGGACACGGCATGTGGGAGCATCGCGGCGAGCCCCGACATTACGTCTATGGGAAAGTCATGGCTTGGGTGGCGCTCGACCGTTTCCTGCGCCGTCGATCTTCCGGAGGCGATGTCGATCGCGAGGTGCTTACGCGCATCGACGCGCTGCGAACGCAAATCCATGACGACGTGTGTCGCGAGGGGTTCGACAGCGGGCTCAACAGCTTTGTCCAGTACTACGGCGGTCAAGACGCCGACGCATCGCTGCTGCTCATGCCCATCGTCGGATTTCTTCCTGTGAACGATCCACGCGTCGCCGCAACGATCTCTCGGATCGAGCGCGAACTGATGGACGACGGCTTGGTCTATCGCAGCACGCGTTCGAGGCGAGGCTCGCAGGGCGCGTTCATGGTGTGCAGCTGCTGGCTTGCAGATTGCCGGCGATTGCAGGGAAGGACGCGCGAAGCGCGCGCTACGCTCGAACGGTTGCTCGAAGTGCGCAACGACGTAGGATTACTCTCGGAGGAATATGACACCCGCGGCCGCCATCTCAGCGGCAATTTTCCGCAGGCGCTCAGCCACCTCGGTTTGGTGACGACCGCGCTGGGTCTGTCGGGACGGGTTATCGGGCGTGGAGCCGACACGTAGGGCGCAATAGCAAAGCGTATTGCGCCGCCTTCGACATTCCTCGACGGCGGGTTACGCGGCCCGCCGACTACGGCGAGCATCGTCGTGGTTTGTCGACGGGCCGCTAACCCGCCCTACGGTGGCGCCGCCATTGCCGGAGCGACCGGCCGCAAACGCGCCGGCGACCAAGCCTAGCATTGCGCACAGCGCTCCTGTGCGGAGCCAACTCGGATGAAATCCTACCGCAACCGATTCGGCGCGATCGTCGAAGCGGCCATGAGCGCCTGGATCGCCGGGCGGCGGCGCAAACAGATTATCGTAGTGGCTGGCGTCCTGGGATTCGTCGGTCAACTGGCCGCCATAACCTTCGGCTGCAACGATGCGATCGCCAAGGCGAGGGAGCAGCATCGTCCCGAGGATCGCCTTCAAGGACGAGCGACCAATCCAAAGTTCGCGCGGCGCTTCACGCGCTGCTCTGACGATATCGCGCGCGATCGCTTCCGGTTGGAAGATCGGCGGCAACGGCTGGACTTTGTTCGGCATGCGGCTGCGCGCCCAATCGAACTGAGGCGTGTTGACGGCCGGCAGCTGCACCATCGTAATCTTGATCGCACTTCCCTGATGGGCAAGCTCCGTGCGCAGCGAATCGGTGAATCCGCGCACCGCGAATTTAGCGCCGCAATAGGCCGATTGCAGAGGGATCGCGCGATAGCTCAGCGCCGAGCCCACCTGCACGATAGTGCCGCGATTTCGGCGCCGCATGCGCTTGAGCGCCGCCATGGTGCCGTGGACCTGGCCGAGATAGGTGACCGCGGTGACCCGTTGAAACTCCTCGGGCTCGATTTCGTTTACCGGAGCAAAGATCGTGACCATCGCATTGTTGACCCATATGTCGATGGGCCCAAGCTCATCCTCCACCCGCTCGGCGGCGTCCTCGACGAGGCTGTGATCGGCAACGTCGAGCGTTATCGGCAGTGCGTTTACGCCGAACCTCCTGGCTTGGCGTGCCGCGCTTTCGAGTCTCTCGGCCCCGCGCGCCAAGAGCGCAACGTTTGAGCCTTGGCGCGCGAACTCCAAGGCTGCCGCGCGCCCGACGCCCGCGCTCGCTCCGGTAATTACTGTGGTGGTCATGCTCGATACCTGACGATGAAACAGAACACGCCGGGGCAGCCCGAATCTCAGGCAAGCCCCAGCGGCGTTTGACGCAATACGCGTACTAACAAAACTGCCGGCAGCTACTTGTTCCCGGCAGGATGGTTATTGCCGGAAGGTCGATTGTTCTGGCCGCCCGGCTGCTGATTCGTGGAGCCCTGTCCGGTGGTGCTGCCGTTATTATTGCTGCCGCCTTCGAAGGTAACCGCCTCGATCGAATCCGGATTGATGATCATCATTACCGGGTTTCCGTCCCGATCCTTCGCGCGCACCATGAAGGAACTTGGCATCATGCGGATATCGGTGAAGCCTGCTGATGCGAGATTCTGGCGTATCTTCGCCTGAAGCTGGCCTTGCTGCGCCGGATTCTGCTGCTGAGCCTGCTGCCCAGAACGCTGCTGCTGAGTGCCGCCGGGTTGCTGGGCGAAGGCCGAAGCGGTCAGCGCCAGAGGCAACGCGGCGGAAAGGAATAACGCACGCATTTTCATGAGTCTCCATCTCTCTTTGAGTGACCCCTAAAAGCAACAGCCCTTGGTGCGAACTGTTCCAAAAATTATCGCCGAAGAGCCACTGCGCGCGAGCGCAAGGCGAAATCTCATCCATCGCTGACGATTTCGATTGCGCTGCCGCAAAACTGTCGATGAATTACGAAGGGAACCGCAAGGCGGCCCACAAAGGAAACTCGCCATGGCACATTATCCCGGTCCGCGGTCGCCTATCCGGCTGCCGAACGACGCCTGCATCTGCGTGAGCGTGACGATCGCGTTCGAGGCGTTCCTTTTTCACGGTCATTACGGACATGCGACGACGAAGCCCGGCAAGGTCAGCCATTTCTCGCTTTCATATGCGGAGTACGGGCCCAAGGTCGGCGTCTGGCGTATCCTGAAGACGCTCGAGCGTCATGCCATCAAGGCGACGTTCGATGTCGGCGGCCTCGCCGCCGAGCGCCATCCGAACATCCTGCGCGCTATGCGCGACGGCGGCCACGAAGCTGCCGGCCACGGCTGGGCCAACGATGTTCACGTCGCCGACGACGATCCTGAGGGCGAATTGAAATCGATACGCGATACGGCAGCCGCCATCGCGGCTGGCTATGGCGAGAGGCCAGTCGGTTGGGTGAGCCCAGGCAGCCTGGGCTCGGCGCGAACCATGCAATACATGGTCCACGAGGGCTTCCTGTGGAACGGCGATGATGCGTCGGACGATGTGCCCTTCGTGCGCCTGATCGGCGGCAAGCCGCTGGTCGTCGTGCCGCGCGTGAACTTTCCGACCAACGACCTCATCGTCTGGCAGAGACCGCAAAACCCGCCGAGTGCGTATTTCGAAGGGTTCAAGGAAACGTTTGATTATCTGTATGAGGAGGGCCGGGAGGGAAATCCGAAATGGGTCGACCTTCTGCTCCATTGCGATCTCGGCGGACGTCCGACCCTGATGCCGGTCTTCGAACGCGCCATTCGTTACGCGCTAGGCTTCGACCGCGTATGGTTCGCGCGCCGGCGCGACCTCGCGTCCTGGATGCTCAAGCACGAGCGTGCCGCCGATGGACCGTAGGGCGGGCCGCTAATCCGCCCTACGATTTGAGAACTGAAATACCTTGCGCCACTTCTCGGTTTCGGCGGCAATGAAATTGCCGAACTCGGCAGTCGAGCTTGCGACCGTCGTATAGCCGAGGTCGGCGAGGCGCGCGTTCAGTTTCCGATCGGCAAGCGAGGCATTGATCTCCCTGTTGAGCCGCCCGATGATTTCTGCTGGCGTGCCTCTCGGGGCGCCGATGCCGTACCAGCCGCTTGCGTCATAGCCGGGCACGAATTCGCCGATGCTGGGTACCTCCGGCAGCACGGCGGCACGCGCCGCGGTGGTGACGCCGAGCGCCCTGAGCCTTCCGGTCCTGACATATTCGAGCGAACCGGATATGCCGTCGAAATAGACTTGCACTTGTCCGGCCAACAGGTCGGTGACTGCCGGCGCTCCGCCGCGATAGGGCACGTGCGTGAGCTTCGTGCCGGTCAGCATCATGAACAGTTCGCCGGTCACATGCGTGGTGTTGCCGATGCCGGCGGAAGCCATGTTTACCTCGCCGGGATGGGCCTTCGCATAAGCGATGAACTCCGGGATGGTGCTTGCCGGAAATGACGGGTTCACCTCCATGATCAGCGGTCCGCGTACAAGACTTGCAATCGGCGCGATGTCGCGTACGAAGTCGAAGCCGGGCCGCTCGTTGAAGCTTGCTCCAATTGCATTCGCCGAAGTGACGAACAGCAGCGTGTAGCCGTCGGGCGCCGCATTGGCGACGGCCTCGCTGGCGAGGCTGCCGCCGGCGCCGGGCTTGTTCTCGACAAGGAACTGCTGACCAAGCCGTTCCGAGAGCGATTGCGCCACGAGCCGCGCGACGGTGTCGTTGGCCCCACCCGCAGTGACGCCGACAACGAGCCGTACCGGCCGGGAGGGATAGATTTGGGCAATGGCGGCGCTCGACAGCATCGGAAACGCGGCAGCCCCTGCGGTGATCTGCAAGAACTCTTTGCGAGAAATTTTCATGCCTGTTCGCCCGCGCAGCAGGCTGCGTCCAAGATCATACGTGGTCGTCACTGCGGCGCCTTTTTGAAATATTTCAGATCCGGCGGCGGCTGGTTTTTGCGGACCGGCATCAGCAGACCGTCAGCGCTCATGTAATAGGCTTCCCGGCCGATGGCGATCAACGAGGTGCTCATGCTTTCGGAGCAGCTGTCCTCGGCCCAGCGCGGCCGCGGATTGGGATTGTGTCTGTATTTTTTGTCCACGGTCCAAGGCCGCGTCAGCGCATGATCGAACGTCGTGATCTCGTCGTGGAGAATATTCGGATCAGCCTTGTCGCGGAAGATGCGTTCCTTGAAGACGGACTGGTTGTCGAAGGCAAGCGGCAGCCCGGTTGCGTCGTAGGTCCGCGGGCCCTTGAAAGGGCCGCGCGTCTCCACTTCGAGCACGTCATAGATGCCGTCGCCGTCCTCATCGATCCATCTGCCGATCGAGTAACCCGCATAAGTCGGAACCGGGTCAAGCTCTGCGGGCCAGTCGCGCCCATCGGTGTAGATCCGGCGAAGCGGCTCTCTGTTGCTGGCGGCGACATAGGTGGTATCCGGCGTCACGATATATTCCAGCGGGCCAAAGCCGACCGTCATGATCGGCATGCCTCCGGGCATGCAGCGAACCGCATGGTCGAAAAAATTTCCCTCGCCGCCGCTGGCCTGGTCCGCAAGGCTCTCCTCGAAGACCTTCTGATACTCCGCAGTCAGCGGGGCGTCCTGTCCTCGCCCCCAGGGCTTGGTCTGGTCGTGCGAGGGCTGGCCGCCGGCGGTGAAGCCGCCGTTCCCGACGTCGCGCACGGCGTCCGGCGGAAACCAGCGCAGCCACGCGCCTTTCAACTCCGGGTATCTTGCCGCATTGCCGGCCGCAGCCGCACTTGCCACGGCCGCAGCGGCGATCGCTGCAACGCTAAGCGCGCGCGTCGCGCTGCGAAACCTCACGACTATCCTCCCGCGCTACTCATCCGTGACATCGATCCAAGTGCCGTCAGGGTCGGCCATCTGGTACTTGCCGGAGGCGTTCGCCGCGAGAAAAGCCTTGCGGGCCTGCGCCTCCTTGTTGCCGCCGAGCGGCATGGGCGCCAGATAGGTGCAGGCGCCGACCACATCCTGGATATGCTGCTTGAAGGTGTCGATGTTCTCGACCTTGAACCCGATATGGTCAGGGCCGGGGCGCTTGATGGCCATGCCCTCGAACAGCGGAATCGACCAGGGCATGATCGCGAGCGTCACTCGCCCGTCGGTCATCGCATGGGCGCCCGGCGGCGCCTTGGTGTTGACGGGCTTGAACTCGAACACTTCGGCGTAAAATTCCGCCACCTTGTCGGCGAACAGCGTGCGGATCGCGTACTTGTTGAGATAGCGATCCTGGCTCCAGCCGCCCTCAACCTTCTGATCGGCATAGATGCCGTCGAGCTTGCTCTTGTCACGTTCCGAGAGATCGAAAATGTTCCCCGCCGGATCGTGGCCGCTATAGGCGGCGAACGGCCGGGTCGAGGGCCGCTTGACGATCGCGGCGTCGGGAAATTTTCGGCGGGCACGATCGAGAACCTCGCCGGCATCCTCCACCGTGATGCCAAAATGGTCGAGACCGCCGACGTAACCGTCGCGCACCGGGTTGATGTTGAGCCCGACATAGCCGTCGCCGACGGTGGCACCGTTCATCGGCCGGCTGCGGCCGGTGCCGCGCAACCCGAACATCGCCTCATAGAAGCGCGCCATCATCGGCCAGTTTTGGCTGCAGATCGCCATGTGATTGATTTGCGCAAACATATTCGGGGCTCCTGTTGTGTAATTGGGCGCATCCTCCTTCGAGGCGCGCGCACTCGCGCTCAGGATGACGCGCGTGCGCCGCGCGTCAGGTCAGCGCCGGTTCCTTGCGCGGCACGCTCGCGCCCTGCGGATCGCGCAGGTTGAAGATGCGGCGCACGTTGCCGACGAACAGCTTGTGCTTGTCGGCTTCGCTGAGATCGATGGTGGAGATAAGTTCGAGGGCCTCGGCGGGCTCCCAGCACGGATAATCGGAGCCATACATGACGTTATCGATGCCGTAGTAATCGATCGCGAACTTGATGCCGGCGGCGTGCGGCGACACTGTGTCGGTGACCATGCGCTTGATGTAGTGGCTCACCGGACGCGGCAGGTCCGCGGCCTTGGTGTTCCTGTCCATGCGGCCGGACTGGTACGGCAAGGCGCCGCCGGTATGGGAGAGCATGATCTTGAGCTTCGGGCAGTGCTCCATGAGGCCGGAGAGAATGAGCCGCGCGGCGCCGACGCTCACCTCCATGACCCGGCCGAGGCTGAAATGCAGAGTGTCGTTGTAGCCGGCCAGCATGTTTTCGAAGATTGCGTCGGTCGGATGCAGGAACAGCGGGATGCCGAGTTCCTCGACGCGTTCGTAGAACGGCCACAGCCGCTCGGCATCGATGCACGGGTCGGTGCCGACGCTGCCCGGAAGGTTGGCGCCGCACAGACCGAGCTTGTTGACGGCGTGGTCGAGCACCTCGATTGCAATCTTTGTGTCCTTGAGCGGCACCGCCGCCGTGCCCCAGAACCGGCCGGGGAATTTGCGCTCCGCTGCCGCCATCTCCTCGTTCCACAGCATGGCGGCGTCGCGCCCTGCTCCCGGCGGCAGTTCGGAGAAATAGACCGAGAGCGGCCCGATGGTGCACACCACGTCGACGCGGCGGCCGAGGCCGTCCATGTGCGCCAGCATGATGTCAAGCGGCGCCCAGGCCGGATGGTTATTGCGGATCTTCACCGAATAACCTTCGCGGATCATCCAGATATAGCCGCCCTCGCCGTCGCGCTCGGCGCGCGGATAGCCATTGGATTTGCAGGCCCAGTCCAAGAGCGTCTGCGGCCGCCAGTGGAAGTGCGAATCGATGATGTGCATGGTTTGCTCCAGTCCGGCTTCGCCGGAGCTTTGGCCATTCGCAGTCAGCGGACCATACTCGAACAGATCAGGTTAGCCTAGCCGACCCACTACCGATGAAGCGCCTTTGCTATGGCTCTGAACTGTGTCTCCCGGATGCCATTCAGCGCGTTTACGCGCGTCTTCGACTCGCCCTGGCAGCGCGAGCGCGCGCCCCGGGTCACACTCGGTAGACCAGTAAACGCGCAATGTGATACTGTAAATTCACGATCGCCTCGCGCGGAGCGTCGCCCATGGCGGAGAACTTCACGTTACTCGTCGATGGCAAAAGCCATACGATCACGGTCGATGATCCCGACATGCCGCTCATCTACGCGTTGCGTGACGAGCTTTGGCTCGACAACCCGCGCTTCGGCTGCGGGCTCGCTCAGTGCGGCGCCTGCACGGTGCACATCGACGGCGAACCGGCGCGCTCATGCGTTACGCCGGTCGCGGCGGCGGCAAACCGCAAGATCACGACACTCGCGGGACTAGGCACGCCCGAGAACCCGCATCCGCTGCAGACCGCCTGGATCGCCGAGCAGGTGAACCAGTGCGGCTACTGCATCAGCGGCTGGATCATGACCGGCGCAGCCCTGCTCGCACGCAATCCGCATCCGAGCGAAGCCGAGATCCGCAGCGCTTTCGCGGATCTCATTTGCCGCTGCGGCACCCACAATGCCGCCGTGAGAGCGGTCAAGCGCGCCAGCGGGCAGGCATGAAGGAGGCGGCCATGATCACTAACGTAACGCCCATCCTCACCCGCCGCGCTTTCCTTTCCGCTTCGGGCGCGCTCGTGGTCGCAGTCGCGGCTCCAGAGGCATTCGCGGACTCCGACCGGATCGATCGCTCGATCGTGCGGCCCGACAAGCTTTCCTCCTATATCGCAATCAATCGCGACGGCACCGTGACGGCTTTCTACGGCAAGATCGACGGCGGCCAGGGCCTGGAGTCAGCCATTGCGCAGCTCGTGGCCGAAGAGATCGACGTTTCCTGGGAGCGCGTACGCGTCGTCATGGGCGACACCGGGCTTACCGTCGACATGGGCGGATCCACTGCCGGCAACGGCGTCCGCCAGGGCGGCACAATCATGCGGCAGACCGCTGCCGAGGCGCGGCGGCTCCTGATCGAGATGGCCGGGAAGAAGCTCGGCGTCTCGCCTTCGGATCTCACCGTGACGGATGGCGTCGTGCATGCGATCGCCGATCCGGAGAAACGCATCTCGTATGCGGAGCTCATTGGCGGTCGCAACCTTGAGGCGCCGATCGCCTGGCGCGGGCTTGCGCAGCGGCTCTCGGTCAAAGTCGAGGCGCCGCTCAAAAAGCCCGCGCAATTCAAAGTCATCGGCAAACCGATGCCGCGGCGCGATATCGCCGGAAAAGTGTTTGGCACCTTGCAGGAGTGCAGCGACGTGCGGCTCCCGGGAATGCTGCACGCACGCACCATCCGCCCAATCGTTGCCGGCGCCGTGCCGGTCGCGGTCGATGAGAAGTCGATCGCGAATATTCCCGGCGCCCAGGTGATCTGGATCAAGAATTTCCTCGCCGTGGTCGCCGAGAAGGAATGGAACGCGGTTAAGGCCGCGCGGGCGCTCAAGGTCACGTGGTCGGAGTCGAAGCCGAACTTTCCAGGCCATGAGCAGCTCTTCGATCATATCCGCCAAGCCCCGGTGGTGGCGCGTTCCTCCGATCCCGGAATGGTTGGAGCGGCCGCCCCCCGCGTGGTCGGATCGGTCGAGGGCGGATTCAAAAAGGCCGTCACCATCCTCGAAGCCGAATACGAATATCCCACCCAGTCCCATGCCAGCATGGGGCCGGCCTGCGCGGTTGCCGACGTGCGCGACGGCCGCGCTACCGTGTGGACCAGCACCCAGAAGCCGCACGACTGCGCGGCCGGCATTGCCGAACTCGTTGACTTGCCCCCGCAGAATGTGCGGGCGATCTGGATGTTCGGCACCGGCGGCTATGCCCGTGACGGCCAGGGCGACGCGACCGCTGACGCGGCGCTATTGTCCAAACATCTCGGCCGGCCGGTGCGGGTGATGTATTCGCGCAACGAGGCGCTGGCCTGGGATCCGAAGGGCACCGCCACCATCAACCGCTCAAGGGTCGGGCTTGATGCCGCGGGCAAGATCGTCGCCTACGAGAACATCAGCAAAGCGTTCTCGATGGAGGACTGCAACACCCGCGAGCAGCATCCGGCCGATACGCTCGCCGGCATGGCGCTCGGGGTGCCGCTCAACTGGCGCCCCGCCTTCGGCATTCCCGGCAACGACTATGAATTCGAAAATGCCCATTGGGGCTGGGAAGTCATCGCGCCGCTGATGGACCGTTCATCGCCGCTGCGCTCGACCCATATCCGCGATCCATTTGGATTGCCGATTCTGTTCGGGAGCGAGGGCATTTTGGACGAGGTTGCAGTCGCCACCAGGCGCGACCCGATCGAGCTTCGCTTGCCATACCTCAAAGCCCGCGAGCACGAGCTGTTTGCCGCCGCCGCCAAGCAATACGGCTGGGATACCCGGCCCTCGCCGCGCAACGACCAGAAGAACACTGCTGTCGCGGTCGGGCGCGGCTTCGCCTACCGGCAGCTCGCCGGTACGTACATCGCGTTGATCGTGGAAGTGCGGGTTGATCGCGACACCGGCGCGGTCGAGATCCCGCGGCTCGTCTGCGCCCACGATTGCGGGCTGATCGTCAATCCGGAAACCATCCGCCATGTGATCGATCGGCAGCTCGTCTGGGGCACAAGCCGCGTGATGCATGAGGAAGTGAAGTTCGATCAGAACATGGTGACGAGCGTTGATTGGCTCACGTATCCCGTGATCAAGATGGATGGGGTGCCGAAGTCGATCGAGATCGTGCTGATCGACCGTCCCGAAGAGCCGTCCTCAGGTGCCGCCGAGATGGCGATCGGCCCGCTGCCAGCCGCGATCAGCAACGCCATCTTCGATGCCGTCGGCGTGAGGCTGCGGCGCGTGCCGTTCACCCCCGAGCGGGTCAAGGCCGCGCTCGCGCGCGGGTAGCTCACGCCGGGCGCCGCTGGCGCCGAAGCTTCCGTAGGGTGGCAAAGGCGCGGTTCAAACGCACGAGCGACGCCACACGGAGAAAGACAGCGCCGTGCCCACGTGCTCTCGTCCGCGTGGGCATGGCGCACGCGCTGGGGTGCGTTGCGCCTTTGCCCACCCTACCTTCTGCCGTAGATCACGCCGGGCGCCGCTGGCGCCCGAGCGACAGCGCGAGCAGCACGACGAGACCGGCGAGTGAAGGCATCACCGCGAGCCCAATGGTACGCAGCCAGGCAATGTCACGCGGCGCCGGGACCACGAGCCCGCCGGTGAGCCAAGTCACGATCTCGGCGGCGGCTTTCGCCTGCGGGTCTGCGGTCACGATCGCCGGCAGGCTTGCGAGCCGCGCCTGTGCGTCCCGCAGTTCCGCCTCGATTGCGTCGCGGCGCTCTGCGGCGGCCTGTGCCTCACGCAGCGCCAGCACTTGAGCGCAGGCGCGCCCGGAGCGCGTCCGGGTAACATCGCGGCAGCCGTCAG
Organism: Xanthobacteraceae bacterium; assembly: GCA_036557705.1. Classification (GTDB taxonomy): domain Bacteria; phylum Pseudomonadota; class Alphaproteobacteria; order Rhizobiales; family Xanthobacteraceae; genus VAZQ01. Next base: position 40,018 of record DATBHB010000010.1, on the reverse strand, counting down.
TGATCCGCCATACTGCCTGGGCGCCGGGCTGCGCCTCCTGCAGCTGCGCTTGGATTGCGGCAACCGCACGGGATTCAGTGATGTCTGCATGCTCCTTCCGCAGCTGGTCGATCTTTTCGATCAGCGCGGCATTCTCGCCCGCAATCTTGGCCCGGGAGGCAACTGCATCGCCGATATTCGTTGACGCAAAGCCGGTCGCCGCCAAGAGGCTCATGGTCAAGGCCACAAGCCAGATCGAGGCGGCTATCGCCGCGGCCGCGCGGTTTCGATCATGCCAAAGTTGTGCGGCGACGCTCGGCAGCGCCACGGCGAGCACGTCGATCGCGAGCCCGATCATGGCCAGGAGCGCCGCCGCCTCGGCGGTCTGCCCGAACGAGGCGGCAAAGCGCGCATTCATGACCAGCCCGACAGCGGCCATCGCGAACGCTGTCACGATCAGCAATGCGCTCGCCGCGACCGCCATTGGCGATCCGCGAACTCGGCGGCCCGGCTTTACCTGCGCCGCGAATGCGCGCTGCACGATATGCGCGGCAGCTTCGCGCGTGAGCGGGCTGTCGGCCGTGCGCATGCGGGCGGAGTTGCGCGTGAGCGCCACGATGAACTTCCCCCTCCGTGCGGAAGGGCGACGGGGTTCGACAAGCTCTGCCTGACTCAAGGCACGGTCCTGTGTGTCGCGACGTGACGTATTGCAAGACCTGATCGGTGAGCGATCGGGTCATCGACTCGCGTGTGCTTATCACGCTGCGATGTGATTCGCCCTTGGCGCGCAAGTGCCGACGGCGGTAACCCACAGTTGTTTGCACGCGGGGCCGTGAGGTCGAGTGCATGTAGTCCCCGCTGCAGCCCGAGCAGCTGCTCCGGGCCATTGCTCCACAGAGCGACGGATGTCCAAGCCTCCTGACCGCGACAGCCCCGTGGGATAGAAATTCACAAAACACTGTTTTCATGCTATTGGTTTCGATTATGGAATCCTCTTACAGCGATCACAGGAGGCTTGACGAGCGCAGTCTCGCTCTGCATCGCCTTATTGCTAAAAAGATTGAGGCCTCGCCAGCACTGCTTGACAAAGCACGAGATAATCTACATCGATGGCAGCAAGCGAGCGCGAGCCCTTCACCTGCCTTGGCCGAATGGGAGCAGGTCATCCGCGGTCCGATCCATCAGGTGATTGCTTTGTTGATACAACCTTCTGAGAGGGCGACACGACTTCGCCAGTCAAGCCCGTTTTGTGGCATTCTGACGGATGCCGAACGCCGCGCCATCTATGAATCGTACTCAGCTCGAGCATATCATCCGCGCGGCAAGCCGGATATCCGGTGATCCGGAAATCGTCGTCATCGGGAGTCAGGCTGTGCACGCGCAAGAGATAAAGCTTCCCGCAATCGCCTATTTATCAGAAGATGCTGACGTGTATCCCCGCAATCACCCGGAGCAGCATGAAGACGATGATATCGAGGACCTCTGCCGGCAGCGCTGCTTCGGGCCGCCGCCGCGCGCGCCGATAGCTGCGCACGCGCGTGGGGCCTCATCGTTCAGTGAGCGGACAGAGGCTCAGCGCGTGGGGCGGCAGGTTGGAACGGATCGGCTCGCAGGGCGACGCGCTCAACTGCAGGCCGAACTGCTTCAACAGATCGTTCCATTTATCCCGATCGAGTTCATCGACATTGAGCAAGAACTTTGGCCGCCCCTGGATCCGCATCACGTCCTTGACCTCCGCGGCTAGTTTATTGTGCTGCGACAGCCTTAGATAATTGTTCTCGATGCCCACATACTTGGCCTTCGGGTTGGCGAAGGGAATGAAATAGGACACCGGCTCTCCGGTCGCCAGCAGGACGATGCTGTCGTCCGGCAATGGCGGCACGCGCACGTCGACGTATTTGTCTCCATAAGGTCTCCGGCCCCACTCGGGATAGACGGTCGTTGCCGCGGCCATGGTCAGAACCAGGGCGGCGCCAATGACGCGCAGGCGGGGATCGCGAAAGACCCACACCAACGCCCCCATCGTGACCACGCCGGTGAGCATTTCGAGCGGAATCACGTACCTGTAGTAGCCGGAAGCCAGCGCCCAACTGATGTACGACACGGCCACGAACACGAAGACAAGGCCGAGGCCGTGTGTCGGCGCGGATGCCTCGCTATCGTCTTTGCGCAGCCGGCTCGCCGCATAGGCGATTACACCGACGGCCATTGCGACGTAAGCGGTGGCGCCACGCCAGTCGCGGAACAGCGGTTCCACGACCACATAGCTCGCCAGCTTCGCCCAACGGAATGGAAATTCAATCAGCTGCTCAAGGCCGTGCACCTGGAACCGATCCTCGACGATCGCTTCGGACTCAAACCACGGCGAATGGAAGATCTGATTGAAGTAGGGAAAGAAAGGGTTCTGAAAATCATTCCACATGATCAACATGTGATGCCCAGAGACCAGAAGACCTCCCACGCCAGCCGAAATCACAAAAGCCATAAGGCCGCCGATCGTCTTCCGCCGAAGGGCGACCCAAACGCCGAGAATGCCCAATCCAGGGATGAACATCCCGGATGTATATTTCAGTCCGATTCCGATGCCGGCCGACAATCCTGCCGCCGTAAAGCCGAGCCACGGCTTGTATTCTTCTTCTCCATCGTCAACCTTGAGCAAACTCAATACAGAGCCCAGGATGAATAATGACGTCGTGAGATCATTGGAGCAGGTCCCGAGCAGAGATATGAAGCCGGCTCCTGACACGCCCATCAGGAAGGCTGCGCTCCGCAGCGTCCAACGCTCCGGCATGCCGGACGGCCGAATTACATGACATGCGATCGCGAAAACGATCGCGGCGTTGATGCCATGCACGGCCCCCATGATGAAGGCAACGAGGCGCGGCATGCCGTTAAGCGGCGAGGAGATCAAGCCATAGAGCAGAAAATCCGCGACCGGATTGAGAAATCCCTCCTCCTGAGCCGGGCCGATATCGTAAAGGTAGCGGTCGTGCAGATAGGCCCAGGGACCGTAGAGATGGTAAAAGCGCAAATCCCAATAATTATCCGGGCCCAAAATGACCGAGACGAGACCCGCGCCGGCGCAGATCAGCACCAGGGCAAGAGGAAATCGCCAGGCGGTGAACAGCGCGCCGAACGCAAATGACCGTTGATCCTTGGTGGGGACTGCAAGCGGTTGGGCGGTCATCCGAGGGTCGAAAACTACAGACGGATTGGAGGAAAAGTCTGGCCGAGTCCGCCCAGAAATTTCGATATTGTGCGGCAACATGGGCCATTTCAGCTCAGTGCGCAAGTAAGCATATAGCCCCTAAGCCCCCGGCGAGTGCACCGAAAACTGCACAATGAGCACAGGTTGAATTTCGCATGATTGCCAAGCGGAAAATCTGTGTCGTGCTGCCCGCCTATAATGCGGGGCGCACCCTCGAAATGACCTTTCGAGAGATTCCGCGCGATGTCGTCGATGACGTCATCCTGGTCGACGACGCGAGCAAGGATGACACCTTGGAAGTGGCAAAGAGGCTAGGCATCTTTGCCGTCGCCCATCATGAGAACCGAGGCTACGGCGGCAACCAGAAGACCTGCTATCGCGTCGCCCTGGAGCGGGGGGCCGACATCATCATCATGCTGCACCCGGACTATCAATACAGTCCGAAATTGTTGCCGGCGATGGCCTCCATGCTGAGTTCTGGATTATTCGATGTGGTGCTGGGCTCGCGCATTCTTGGATTAAGCGCGCTCGCCGGCGGCATGCCGCCATACAAATACATTGCCAACCGCGCCCTCACGTTCGTGGAGAACATCCTGCTTGGGCACAAGCTTTCGGAATATCACACCGGATACCGAGGTTTTACCCGGCGCGTCATCGAAGCGCTTCCCCTGGAACGCAATTCGGACGATTTCGTATTCGACAACCAGATGCTGGCCCAGGCGATCTACAAAGGATTTTGCATCGGCGAAGTCTCATGTCCGGCAAAATATTTTGCCGAAGCCTCGTCAATCAATTTCCGTCGCAGCTTGGTTTATGGATTGGGCGTGTTGAAGACCAGCATCAGCTTTCGGCTCGCGCGCCTTGGTTTGGACCACGGGACGATATTCGAGGGGCTGTAGCATCGGCACGCGCTGAAGCGCGTCGCGCCTTTGCCCACCCTACAAAGTTTGTGGCGGACACGTGATTGCCGCGGGCGTACCCGGCGGGAGCGGGTGAGGATCGACCTCCACAACGCCGTCACGCAGGCGAACCCGGTAGGTGGCAAGCTTGTCGGGAAACGGCGGCGGCGCGCAGCCGTCCGCCAGCCGATACTGGTAACCATGCCAGGGGCACGTGATGAAGCCGTCGATGATGCGGCCTTCGCCGAGGGGGCCTTCCTGGTGAGCGCAAAGATTGGTGAGCGCTCCGATTTGCGCGCCGTCGCGGAATACGGCGATGCGCTCGCCGCCGGGCGCGGCCACGATCAGCGCGGCCTTGTCCGGGATCGCTGCCGCCGGGCCGACGGGGAGCCAGCCGTCCTTGCCCGGAGCGACGCCGCGATCCCTGGTTCTCTCCCGCGAACCGGCGACGAGATGGAGCGCGGCGACGGAGCCAAACCCGACAATCAGCATGCCGATCGTTACAGGCGTTCGGTCATCCTGCAGATACCCGAGCGCCACGTGCATCACCACGAGCGCATAGGCGACGTAGACGGCCATGTGGAGTGACTTCCACACTCGCGGGGTGAGCACGACGAGCCAGAAGTCATGGCTCGTCGCCGCCATCAGAAACAGGACGACGAGCGCGGTGAGGCCGAGGGTCTTGAACGGAAAGCCAATGAATTTGGCGTAGTCCGTCCACTTCGTCAGCTCGGCAATGATGTTGGGCAACGCGTTCTGAGCCGCATACCATTCGACCATCCAGGACGCATGCACGGCGGCCACTATGAAGGTAAGCACCCCGAAATGCCGGCGATTGTAAAGGAGCGGCAGAAAACGCCGGTCGATCCGCGCCAGCGGACCGATTGCCAGGACGATGGTAAGCATGATGAAGGCGCAGCTGCCGAATGCGCGAATCGGAATGTCGATCCAATCGAGGAATGTCTTGGGCTTATCGAGCCCCGTCACAATTCCGAGGAAGAAGCCGATGTATACCGCGACGGCGCCGAGGAGGATGGCATCGTAGACGATCTTCTCGCGATTCCACTGGACGGCCCGGAACCCGAGGCTCATTGCACGACCTCGACTTGCGCCTGCGGCTCCTCCGGGGGCGGCCGGAGCCAAAGCGCCATGCTCACTCCGATCCCGACAACCACGATGAGGATCGGCCAGAGCAACCGGTGCACCACGCGCTGCGATCGCCTCATTGAACTCTTCGGGATGTGAGCCACCGGGCAAGGACGATTGGCCATAGAACTATCGCGGCAGGCAGGAAAAGGATGCGGGCGCCAATGGTGGCCGGGGCCGGCTGCACACGCGTGACGCCGTAAACCACAAAGGCAACACCGATCGTCAGCCCCGAGGCCGCATAGAGTGCAAGAATCCCGAACAGAATGGCCGCCGCGGGATCCATTACTTTCGCGTCTGGTTGAAATATCGCAAATCGGGCGGCGCCTGATTCTTCTTCGCCGGCATCAATAGGCCATCGGCGCTGAGGAAATAGTTTTCCTTGCCGATCCCGATCTGGGCATTCCCGTCGCTGATGTAATATTCCGGCCATTCCGCGCGCAGATCTGGATTGCGCGCATATGTCTTGTCGACTGTCCACGGGCGCGTCAAGGCGTGATCGATGGTCGTCAACTCGTCGTGAAGGAGGTTTCGATTGGCCTTGTCGAGATAGATGCGCTCTCTAAAGATTGATTGGTTGTCGAAATCGAGCGGCAGGCCGAGTTCGTCATACGCCCGTGGTCCCCTGAAACCGCGCGTCTCGACTTCGAGCACGTTATAGCGGCCCTCGCCGTTCCCATCGACCCAGCGACCGATCGAGTAGCCGGCATAGGTCGGGGTAATATCCTTGGGCCAGTCTCGCCCATCAGTAAAAATTCGACGAAAGTGATCGTACATGCCGACGAGGATATAGGTGGCCTCGGGCGTGACCACGAACTCCATCGGAATGAACGCCATCATCATGTGCGGCATGCCGGCCGCACGCCCGAGCGTGGTTGGAAAGTTGCCGAGCCCGCCCTCGGCCTGATCTGCGACGCTTGCTTCCAACACCGCCTGATATTCGGCGGTCAAAGGCGCTTCCTGTCCCTTGCCCCACGGCTTCGTCGGGTCGTGAGAAGGCTGGCAACGGGCGTAAGGGCACGGCGCCTGCGGCGAGCCAAAGCGCGACCACTGACCCTGCCAGTCGGGATATTTTCCGTCCTCGGACGCCAGCGCGCCGCCAGTGGCGATTGGCAATCCCGCGGCCATTGCGATTGCGACCGCAGCCGCCGTGGTGCTTCGCTTCAACACGATTACCTCCCTGCCGACAAACAATGGCTCGCGGCCGCCGCCACGGTCGCGATCGCCCCAGCGAGGCTACACCCGCCACACCAGCCGCGGAAGGGGCTCGGAAAGGGCGTTACATTACACAAGCAGTTGCCGATTTTTGCTGCGCCGCAGTGAAAATCCCTGCGTGCCAGGAGCAGAAATCCAAGCGCAAAACCTCCGGTGTTTCCGACGAGTGTTCCGGGCTTCTACCCCCTTCGCCAAAAAACGTCGAACGCTGTCGCCGAGCTAAGGAATTTCCTTCTGGGTGAACCAGTCGGTCGGCAGTTCGTGGCCGATGCCCTTTTCCCGCGCGCGCCTGTAGACGACCGAGCCGACGGCGGCGAATTGGTAGCCCAGGCCCAGCGGATTGAGGAAGCAGGTCACCTGACTGGGCGAGGTCCGGCCGCGCGTGTCGTTCTTGCCTTTCTGCAAGTCGTGAAGGAGTTCGGGCAAGGTGATGAGGCTCTTCCAGCCGATCTCCTCAGCCAGATTCTGCAGTTCCCCGCCGGGCTCTTCCGGCACGTGCATCCCGTGACTGGTGATAAAGACCGGATCGCAATCCTCTATTAGCGTGGCGCGCACGTCGGCTCTCGCTACAACTGCCGGGCTAAACTCGCCGGGCTTGATAGTCGAGATGTGCATGCCGTTCTCGATCCACTCGGGCTTCATGACCGGCACGATCGCGTTGGTGGCGGCCAATATAATGTCGGCGCCGGCGCAGGCCTGGGCCGGATCGTCGTAGACCTTGATCGAAAGCCCAACGATGGGCGACATCTCGGCGGCGAACGCCTCGCGCATATGGAAGCGGGTCGAGTAGACGCGCATCTCTCTGATCTTGCGCACGCACATGATGGCACGCGCTTGGCTGCGCGCCTGCCATCCGGAACCGAGAATGGTGACGACGCTGGCGTCCTCGCGCGACAAGGCCTTGGCGCCAAGCGCAGTCGTGGCCGCGACCCGCATGGGCTGGATCATTCCGTCGGGAAAGATCGCGAGCGGTTCCCCGGTCGTGGTCGAGAACAGGAGCACGAGGCCGGTATAACGGTCGTTTGGCGCGGCCGGCACCTTCACGCGCCGTTTCACGTCGGAGATGGTTGGAAAGGTTAGGATATCGGAGTTGAGTCGGAGCGCGCCAACACTGAGCTTTGGCACCACGCCGTCCATTGACTTGAGCGCATACATGCCGCCGCTGGAGTGCGCACTCGGCGTACAGATGTCGCTACGTCGTCGGAACGCACCTCGGCCTTCAGCAAGTTCGAGAAACGCATCTTCCAAAACGTCAACGACGTCCCGCATTGAAACAAGGCTGGCGATCTGGTCGTTGTTGAGGATGAGAGTCATGTTTGCTTCGCTCGCGATCTCGGCCCGCGTCAGGGGTGCACCGTCTCGGTGAACCAGTCTGTTGGGAGTTCGCGCCCGATACCTGCCGCACGCGCCTTACGATAGACGATATGGCCTGCCGCCGCGAACTGGTAGCCCATGCCGAGATTGTTGAGAAAGCATGTTACCTGCGTATCGCTGGTCCGTCCCGGATGGCGGCCGGTCATGATCATCGGCAGTGACGGCAGAGAGGCATGAAATTCGTCGTGCGCCATGCCCATCCCTTGCCCGGCAATATCCTCACCGACTCGCACAGCATGGCTGTAGATGATCTCGGGCGCGTCGTGGTGATCGAGTACGGCGAACAGATCGATCTTCTCCCACGCGGGGCGCTCGACTTCGGTCGCCGCGGGCCGGATGGTGCCAATGTGCATGCCTGGTTCGAGCCATTCTTTGAAGAACACCGGCTGCACGGCGTTCGTGGCACACGCGACAATGTCGGCGCCTTTACAGGCTTGCGCACCCGACTGATACGATTTCACCTCCTTGCCCAGCGCGGCACCCATTTCGCGTGCAAAGCGCTCCCGGTTCTGACCGTTCGGACTGAATACGCGGATGTCTTTGAGATCGAACACCGCATCGAGTCCACGGAGTTGGGTACGTGCCTGCCAGCCCGATCCGACGATCGTGGCGATGCAGCTCCCTTTCTTCGCCATATGCTTGGCGGCAACCGCGCTGGTCGCCCCCACGCGCATGTGCTGCATCACGCCGTCTGGGCAGATCAGGAGCGGTGCGCCGTCATGAGTGGAGAACAGAAGCACAAGACCAACATAGCGACGGTTGGGAGCTGCTGGAATTTTGACCCGACGCATCAGCCCGTCTTCCTCGGGAAAGCTCAGAATGTCTGAGTTGATCCGAATGGCCCCGACGCCAAACTTCGGGATCACGCCATCCATGGATTTCAGAGCGTACAGCCCATCCTTGGAATAGGTCGTCGGCGTAACGATATCGGAGCGCAATCGGTTGGCACCTCGGCCTTCTATCAGTTCCAGATAGGCCTCCTCGATGGCAGGCACGAGGTCCTCCATCGACAGGATTTCCTCGATCTCTTCGTTCGACAAAATGAGTGTCACGGGTTTCTTTCTGCTCTATGCGTTCGTTCTTGTGGCAGGCGGCTTATTCAGGTTCGATCCCGGCTAGCTTGGCCGCGGTTTGCCAGGCCTTAATCTCTTCGTCGATAAGCGTTGCAAACTCCTCCGGCCTTCCGCCTTTCGCCTCTATCCCGAAATTCGTCAGGCTGGCGGCCAAATCCCGGGTGGTCAGGATCGCGTTCAGGTCGGCATTGAGCTTTGTCACGATGTCATGGGGCAGTGCCGAGGGGCCCAGCAGACCTGCCCAGAATCCTTTTGTCAGTTTCGGCAAGCCCGACTCCTTCATCGTGGCGACCTCTGGAAGCTCACTGCTGCGGAGTTCGCCTGTGGTCACAATGGCGCGCAGCTTGCCGTCTTGTAAGAGCGGCAAGAGATTTTCGACGGTGCCTATGTTCATGTCGATTCGGCCGCCCAGCATGTCCGGCACTGCCTCGGCACCGGTCTTGTATGGCACTCGGTTTACGTCGATGAGGGTCTCTGAGATGAACAGTTCGCCGAGCAGATGCGGTCCTGCATTGCGGCCAAACCCCCAATTTAGCTTTCCCGGATTTGCCATTGCGTAGGAGACCAGTTCCTGCACCGAATGAGCCGGTACTGACGGCCTCACGACAAGAACCCACGATCCGCGCCCGACACTTCCAATCGCGGCAAAATCTTTAATTGGGTCGTATCCAAGGTTTTTGCTGAGCGCTGGTGCAACGGTATGAGTCGCGCCGGTGAATAGGAGAGTGTAGCCATCGGGTGAAGCTTTAGCGACCGCTCGCGTGCCGATCGTAGTGCCGCCTCCCGGCCGATTTTCGACGATGACTGGATGTCCGAGGCGGGCGGACAGCGCGGGCGCTATCATCCGCGCAATCACGTCAATCGGAGAGCTGGGCGCCAACGGGACGATGAATTTGATGACCCGGTTCGGGTAATTTTGCGCTGATAAGGAATCGGCGAGGAGCAATGTCACTCCGGCTGCCGCGCAGAGGGGCAGAATGCGGCCTACGGCCTTGTGAATCAGGGTTTCTCGATTGATTGAGCCGACCATCAGAGACCTCCAAGTGAACGCCGAAGAACCAATAGCATCGGCCGGTATAATGGCGTAATGCTATATTTTGATGCCGCTATGCCTACAGCATTATAGGGCGGAAATGCATTGGGATCACCGAGTCGGACGCAGGCTCAAACTTCGCGATTTGAATATCCTGCTTGCCGTGGCGGATGCGGGCAGCATGGCGAAAGCGGCGAAACGACTTTCAATTTCACAGCCTGCGGTCTCAAGAGCGATTGCCGACATGGAGCATACTCTTCGGGCGCCGCTATTCGACCGCAGCTCGCAAGGTATCGAACCAACGCCGTACGGCCGAGCGCTGATTTATCGCGGCCTTGCCGTTTTCGACGAGTTGAAGCAAGGCGTGCAGGATATCGAATTCCTCTCCGATCCGGGGGCCGGAGAGTTGCGGGTGGGGGCCAGCGCAGCAATGATCGAGGGGATTGTCACGACCGTAATCGATCGGCTCTCGCAGCAGTATCCTCGAGTGAGATTCCACCTCGTCATCATCACCAATCCTGGGATGTACGATGACTTGCGATTGCGTCGCGTAGAAGTTGCCTGTGGGCGTCTTTATGGGCCCTCAGTGGAACAGGACATGGATTTGACTTTACTGGCCGAAGAACCCCTGGTAGTCGTTGCAGGTATTGACAATCCATGGATACGCCGCCGCAAGGTCGAGCTCGCCGAGCTTGTCGACGAGCCTTGGACTTGGCCCACAGAAGGGAGCTACTTTGAATCGCTAGTGCGAGCGGCGTTCCGTGCGAGCGGCATCGAGCCCCCGCGGGCAACCGTGTATTCTGATCCCTTCCATGCGCGGATCAGGTTGGCAGCAACAGGACGTTTCCTCGCGGTTGTTCCAGCCTCAAGCTTGAAATTTGCGGCATTGCAGTCGGTCATCAAGAGAGTTCCGGTCGAACTGTCTGCAACGGAACGACAGATCGGAATTATCACTCTCAGAAAACGCACGTTGAGCCCGCTAGCACAGCTATTCATCAAGACGGCACGCGAGATCACCACGGCGTTCGCTAAGGCGAAATAAATATTCGCGTTCTCCGCGGGAATTCGTGTTCTGCTTCGAGTTTTGGCCGCGTGAAAATCAGGTCTCGGAGGACAAGCGGTCGGCCTTGCGCTTTCCCAGACCGGCGCGCCCTCGATCGCACTCGTGCTCTCTACCTGGCGCGCGTCCAAACCGACTCAAGATAACGCCTTGTCCGATCGTCGCCACCGGGTTGGTGTACCTCAATTCGTCACCTGCCAGTGTGAATGTTCGTTTTTGGTCGGCCCGTCGAAGTTCGGGAACGTGGCGCCCTCGACGTGAACCGTAAAGGTATGATCCGCCTCGTTGACCGTGTAAGTCCGAAGAAAGCGTAGCTGCCTTCTACAATCGCTTTGTCTTCCTCAGCGGTGCCCTTCAATCGATCGTTGGACGCAAACTTACGTAGGAAGGCTGGCGCGCATGCTTACGTATGCTACGCGACCGCTCGGTTCTAATATCAAGATGCCCTTCCCGCTAGGACCAAAGATATCAGCCGTTCCTGAACACCAATACCGGCCAGCAAATCGTCTCGATCCGGACTTTCGAGCGAGCCGAGTAAGTTCTTTATCCGAAACACGAACGTTAGTCACTCCGGTCGAGTTGGTCCGGCAAGGCAGCGTCGTTCTCGTGGACAGGGCTACCGCGCATCAGGCGGCGCGCGACATCCGCCGTCTGCCGGCGCGCCCGCAGTGTGGGCGAATGCGCCGCAAGGTAACGTGCCGCAGCAATCAGGATCGGCGCGGCCTCCGCTTCGCCGTGCCAGGCGAGGTACTCGTGAACGGCTGCTTGCAGATTCTGCATCATGTGGAAGCCGGCATCCTCGCGCAGCAGCGCGTGGCCAAGGAGCGCAATCAATTCGGCCGCCGGATAGCCAGCCGCCAGATGGGAAGCGGCAAGTTGCGCCGCTTCCAAGACCTGTTGCTGCCGGTCGCAGGCATCGAGGAAGGCTCGGCGAAGCTCTCCCGGCGCGAGGCTTCGCTCGCCGCCGCGGGGAAGACGCGCCGGCGGGACGTTGAGATAGCGGGCGAGATAGACCGCGAGCGCGCCGTGAACCGCTGCGCGCAGGCACAGCGCTTCCGTTTCGGCATCGGCAGCGCCATCGGTCGCCCGGACCATGAGGGCGAATGCGGCATTGGCGTAGCTGAAGGCGTGATGCGCGGTCTCCCAATCGGAGTGATCGTTGCTGGTGCCGAAATGCGCGATGCGCAAAGCGGCCGCGAAGGCGACCGCGCGGGCTACATCGGCAGGCGCAGCACCATCATGCAGCGCAGTAACGAGCGCACGAAAGATGGCTTCCGGATCGTCGCCGAGCACGCCACGGCCAAGCACGGCATGGGCGCGGAAGCCGCCGCGCCGGGAGCGGCCGGCGGCCAACGCCTCGGCGAACTCGGGCTGCGCCCGTTCGGCCATCCCGATGAGATCGACTGGATGACGCCAGCTGTCCATCTCTTCGCCGCCGATGGATGCGGTCAGTACTGGCACGATCGACGGCAGAACGGCATCGGCGTATTTCCAACCGGCGAGGTCAACCGCCTCGAAGGCCTTGGCCGCGAAATCGAGTGCATGGCCGCCGTCAGCGAAATAGCGGTCGGTGACCGCGATCAAGATAGTAGCGGCCAGCCCCTGTGGAGTAGCGCCAGCGACGATCGCGGTGCGCAGCGTGCGCTCCGCGCCGGTGCGGTGGCGGACCCGGACCCAGTGCCGGAACCAGCGCGCCAGCGTTTCAAACGGAACAGTCCCTCCGAGCGGTTCGGTGTCGCTGCGCGGCGCCTCCCCCTCGCAGTCGTCGGCGACTGCCGCAATCCCATGAAACAATGCGAGGAAGCGATCCTGATCATCAAGCATCGGCATCAGGTTGGCGGCGGCCATGAGCGTTGTAAGCCCCACGCCCCACCGGTCCCGGTGGGCAGCCCCGTAGAGCAAGGCGTCGCGCACGAGTTCGGTTGCCGGTATCCCGGCGGCGGTTGCGCCGAGCACGGCTTTGCCAATGACGAGGCTGATGTTGTGGGTCAGGCCGTCGTGGAGGCGCCGGCGCCAATGCGTCGCTTCGTCGCGCGGAGCCGCCGTCGCAGCGACCCAGACCTCGCCATCGACGACGCGCACCGCGCGCAGCGGCACGTCGTCCGCCCACAAATCGAAGGTCGAGCCGCTGCGCAGATCGAAACGGGCATGATGCCAGTGACAGGTGAGGATGCCGTCCTCGACGCTGCCGCGGTGGAGCGGAAAACCCATATGCGGACAGCGGTTGTCAAGCGCCACCACGTTCTCGCCTTCGGCGACGACAAGCACTGCGCCACCCGGGGTGCCGAGCACCATGCGACCTCGGCTGCGCAACTCGTCAAGTGTGCCGGCGCGAATGAAGCTGCCGACGTCGTTCATCGGTTCCCTCTCCGATCGCCCACTCCTCATTTCGTCATTTGAAAGCGTTTCGGTTCGGGAGTATATTTGTGTTGGGAACGGCGCCTTAATGCGACCCGAAAGGGTCGTGCCGGATCCCACTCGTCTAGCCTGCCCAGGCTAGCAGGGGCAGAGTATCATGCCCCAAACGGAGGCCCAGTCCGCTTCAAAGCGCCTGGGCCTTCCCGTCTCAGCAACAGCAACGCCTGCTTCTATTCCAGTTCGACCGCGCCTTCGATCTCCACGGCGAGATCGATGCCGCCGAGCGTCAGGGTGACCTTGGCGGGAAGCGACTCGTTGCCCTTGAGCTTCCCGCTGTTCACGGCCGCGCGCACGGCGTCCTCGATCTCCCGTTGGGAAGTGACGCCGACCTTCTTGAGGAACTTTCGCACGCTCATATTGAGCACGTCCTCGTTCATGATCGCCTCACTTTGCGCCGGATATCGCGGCGCCCTCGAACCCTTAAGCAGCGGCTTTGACTTCGATCTTCTTGGCGGGCTTCTGCGCTTCGGGCTTCTTGGGCAGAGTCAAGGTGAGAACGCCTTTTTTGAAGCTCGCCTCGATCTTTTCGGGATCGACATCCTCGGGAACCGAGAATGAGCGCTCGAATGAGCCGAAATGGCGCTCCTGCACGTAGTAGTCTTTCTTTTTCTCCTCCTTCTCTTCGTGCTTTTGGCCTTTGATCGTCAGGCTGCCGTTCGAGAGTTCCACCTCTACGTCTTTGTCCTCAAGTCCCGGCAGATCGGCTGTGACTTCGTAGGCGTTCTCCTTCTCAGCAATATCGACCGCCGGTGTAGCGTGCGCCGTCAACTCGCGGCGCCAGAACGGCTCGACATCGAGCATGGAAGGGCGCCAGGGCATGCGCCAAAAATCGCGATCGAAATCCTCAAACAGTCGATCGATTTGGCGATGCAGATTCTCGAACGGGCGCCATGGTTGCAGTGCGCTCGATCGCTCGGGCCCTCTCCCCTCCGTGCTGACTGGAACTTTGCTCTTGGATTGGGCCATTGTTCAGATCTCCTCTTGCATTGGTATACCCGCCACTGGGGCAGGCAAACCTGATCTGTGTCGAAGCAGATCAAAATCAAGAAGGCCGCCCTGCGACCGGGCGGCCTTGCCGAGTCTGCGGATGCGTTCGCATTGATTGAGTTGGAGCAAGACGCAGCGAAGCACGCACTCCGTTCCAACGGAACAGAGTGCTCGCCGCGGCGGGCTCAATCATTCGCGAAGCCGGCGAGCGTTTGCGCGTGGTTGAGGTGCCGCAGCTTCTCCAGCGCTTTGGCCTCGATCTGGCGAATGCGTTCGCGGGTCACCCCGAACATCTTTCCGACCTCTTCGAGAGTGTGCTCCGAAGAGGCGCCGATGCCGAAACGCAGGATCAGGATGCGCTGTTCGCGGGGCGTCAACTCGTTGAGCGCCTGCGCAACGATTCGTTTCAGCGCACTTGCCTCCGCGGCCGCATGCGGATCGACCGCATCGGTCGCCTTGATAAGATCGCCCAAAGTCGCATCGCCGTCCTCGCCGATGGGGACGTCGAGCGACGTGGGCTCCTGTACCATCGTGAGCACCTGCTCGACGCGCGCTGCCGGAATCCCGCTTTTTGCGGCAATTTCAACAGAGCGCGGATCGCGTCCCTGCTTCTGATAGAGCTTGCGCTTTTCCCGCAGCACCTTGCCGGCAATTTCGGTCATGTGCACCGGAATGCGAATGGTGCGGCTCTGGTCCGCGATCGCCCGAACGATCGATTGGCGGATCCACCACACCGCATAGGTTGCGACTTTGACGCCGCGCCGATAATTGAACTTCTCGACCGCGTGCATCAGACCCATGTTGCCTTCCTGAATGAGATCCAGGAAGTCCAGGGAACTTCGGCCGCGATATTTTTTCGCAATCGAAATCACCAGCCGAAGATGGGCCTTGACCATCTTTTCGCGTGCCGATTCCAACTCGCGCCGAGCCTTCACCACGCCTGCGACTGCGGTGCGGAACTGGGTGATGGGCAGGCCCATGCGGCTCGCAAATCCAGCGAGTTCGTCGCGCAATGCGCCGATCCGCTCTTTGTGCTCGGGATCGAGAACCTTTTGGCCGGCCGCGCGACGGGACGGGAGTCTCTTAGCCCGCTTCGGGTCGCCGTCTCCGGCTTCGGCCCATTCGATGAGCTGCCGCGCGCCGATGCCGCTGTTCTCGCCGAGTTGTGCCAGTTCGTGCTCGATCCGCCGCAGCGCCTTTCGCTCCCGTTCCAGCTCCGCGACCAGATCGCCGATCCGGTCGGGGTGCAGATTGAGGCTCCCCACCTCGCCGGCAAATCGCGACAGAAGCCGTTCGAGACGCGCCTCGCTGCGCCCGATATCGCCGGCGCTTGCGAGGCGCTTTCGGCTCAGTGCGCCGATGTCGCGGGCGAGCGCCGAGACGACTCCCAGGCGTGCGGCCATGCCGGGCGCGAGCGGCGCAACTCCGCCCGCGAGATCCAATTCATCGTCTGCCGGCCCCGGATCGGCTGCCTCCTTGACGCCCGGCGCGGCTGCAGAGGAAAAGGCCGTTGCGGCAGCATCATCTGCCGAGATCGAGAGGTCGACGAGTTCTGCCAGCCGGCCGTGCCCCTCGACCACCTGGTTCGCCCAATCCGCAATTCGCTCGCTCAGGATCGGGACCCGGCACAAGCCGGCCAACAGCCCCTGCTGCGCCGCCTCAATCCGCTTGGCGAGCGCAATCTCCTCCTCCCGCGAAAGGAAGTCGGCATCCCCCATCTGGTGGAAATAGGTGTCGATCAGATCCGAGGTCGGCCGGCTTTGCGGCCGCGCCTTTTCAACGCCGGCACCGGCCGCCGCATTTTGCCGCGCCACGCCGCCCGTCGACAATTCGTCATCGTCTCCCGTCTCGACGGCGACGGATTCCGCGCCGCCATCCAGCGCAAGAGCATCGAAGGCTACCGGTTCGATCCTGGAATCCTCGTCCAGGATCGGGTTGCCCTTCCCACGCAGATCGTCCAACAACGCCATCAATCGTTCCTCAGGCCAATGGGCGCAGCCTTTCGCCCCTCCGTCGCTTGCGGCAGAGGACCGGAAGGCCAGCGTCCGACTGGAAGACCGCCGAACTGGTCGGTACAAGCCGGCAAGCTGCGGGATTCCAGCAATCTCGCGCACCCGCCAGCGCGCCTCCACGAGCATCACCGGCTATCGCCCCGAAATGGTACGAGACGGCGCAAAAATCAAGCTTTTTATCGCGCGGGGACGAACGTGGACGCCCGCGGCTCAGCCAATCACAGCCGCTCGATTTCGAACTCCTCGCAGGAATAGCCGAGCATCGAGAGGCCCTCCTCCAGGAAATCCCCAAGAAGCGGCAGCCCCAAGAGATATTTGGCGGTGGTTCGGCGCTTGTGGGCGCCGGCCGCCTCGGCGCGAACGTCAGGCCAATCGGAGGCCGAATAGTCGTCGCGCCCGAGCCAAGCCAAGGCCACGAGATCGATCTGCTCGTCATCGGACGAGGCGTTGATCAACCCCGTGATCTCCTCGACAACCGGATCGTCCAAGTGGTCCTCGAGCACCGCCGCATCCCTGTCGTCAGATGGGTTCGATCCCGGATCGGGCTCGGTAACCTGGTCCTTGGCGTCGAACTCCCGTGCCTTGATAATGATGAAGCACACCTTTTCCGGCGAGATCGTGAGCGGACCCTCATCATCGTCGGCTGGATTTCCGGTCTGACCGGGCGCTCGTGCCATAGACCTCACCTGGATTGCGGACAAACCGCTCTGTAGAGCACGTCGATAATTTAAGGCGCCTTGGCGCCTTTTGAAGCGGTGCTCCGTAGGGCGAGGTCAGGCGCGCCAAGCGCGGTGCCCACTGGCCTCGCTCCGCTCCCGAGCGGCGGCCGTAACCCACCGGCTGACGGCGGGCTACCCGCGGGTCAACGCCGAAAGAGGAATGTCACACCTCGGCCGCGCTGACCCGCCCTACGGTACCGCTGGGCGCATGGTAAGCTTCCGCTCCGCCCCATGCTTCATCGGACCAAGCGGAATGAAAACCATTCTGATTCCGGCCGAAGATCATCAATGGATGTCCGCGGTCCTGGAAACGGCCCGGCTGATCGCAAGCCGGTTCGACAGCTACATGGAGGGATTTGCGGTCCGTCCTTCGGCCGCCGATTTCGTGGCGGTCGAGCCTGTGAGCAGCCTGGCGATTGCGAGTGTGGAGGAAGCCGACGCGGAAATCGCACGTGAGGCCCGCACGTCATTCGAACGCTTTATGCAGGCACACGACGTTCCGCGCGCCGCACCCCGAGGACCCGCCACTTATTCTTTTGGTTGGATTCGCAATGAAGCCGAAGACGATGCCTTCGTGGGCAGCTATGGGCGCTTGTTCGATCTGACGGTGCTCGGCCGGCCCGGCCGGAGCGCGCAACATCCGCGTGTGCCGCCGCTCGAAGCGGCCCTGTTCGAAAGCGGGCGTCCGGTGCTGATCGCGCCGCGTATCGCGCCGCCAGTCGTCGGGAAAAACGTGCTGATAGCCTGGAATGGAAGCACCGAGCAGGCCCGCACGACGGCCTTTGCGCTGCCATTGTTGCGAGAGGCAACGCGCGTGACGGTGCTGAGTGTTGAAGGGGGCATGACGCCCGGCCCCACCGGCGAGCAAGTGGCTCATTTCCTCGGCCGGCACGGGATCGAGGCCGCCGCGACCACCATATCGCCGGGCACGAAGAGTACCGGGGAGACAATCCTCGATCACGCCAAGGCGCTTGGCTGCGATCTTCTGGTGAAGGGCGCCTATACGCAGAGCCGATTGCGTCAGATCATCTTCGGCGGAGCCACCCGGCATATCCTGGCGAATGCCGAACTCCCGGTATGGATGGCGCATTGACGGTTCCCGGGCGCAACGCACCGCGGCCCTTGCTATGTGCTCAACTGCAGAGGCATCGGCCGCGCTGCGTTGCGCCCGCGACACGCCGCTGAGAGCTGGAGCCTTCCCGTTTCGCAGCGAGCGAACAGTTATCGGCAATGAAGGTCGATCAGAACTCCGCGCCAGACTTGTCGCCGCAAAAATCGGCTTTCTTTGCGGTTTTTCCATCGATCATGCTGCCGATGTTCCTCGCCGTCATGGATCAAACCATTGTGGCGACGGCGCTGCCGGCAATCGCGGCCACGACCGGGAACGTGCAGCGCGCCTCGTGGATCGTCGTCGCCTATCTGCTCGCTTCGACAATCGCGGCACCGATCTACGGCCGGCTGGGAGATGCGTTCGGCCGCCGTCGCCTCCTGTTTGTAGCGCTCGCGGTGTTCATCACCGCCTCGCTCCTTTGCGCGGTGTCGCCGACGATCGAGTTGTTGGCTCTTGCCCGAATCCTCCAGGGTCTTGGCGGAGGAGGGCTGGTGACCCTATCGCAGGCGCTCATTGGCGAAGCCATACGGCCGCGCGAACGCGCGCGTTATCAAGGATATCTCGCTGCGGTGGCAGTGGGTGCCAATACGTTCGGGCCGGTTGCCGGCGGCTATTTGACCCAGCATTTCGGCTGGCCTTCAATCTTCCTTATCAACGCGCCGATCGGGATCGTCGCGGTTTTCCTGGCGCGCGGGCTGCCCCAGCGCGTGCCGCAACGATCCAATTGGCGGCCCGACCCGGCCGGGCTGCTCTTCTTTACCGTTTTCGTATCAGCCACGCTGTTCGCTTTGGAACAGGCGCAACGGCTCGATCCGAACAGTCTGCCGTTGATCGCCGGTTTGCTCGCCGCCGGGCTGATAGCGCTTGTGCTTCTGATCCGGCAGGAGACCAGCAGGCGCTCGCCGCTCATCCCGCTCGGCCTCCTGCGCCAGCCGGCGGTCTGGCGCACCGATGCCCTGGCGGCCTGCCATGGGGCGGCACTCGTCTCCTTGATTACTTTTCTTCCCGTTCAGCTCGAAGTGGTGCGCGGGCATTCGCCGTCAGAAACGGGTCTTATCCTGGTTCCGCTCACGATCGGTATCGGATGCGGATCGCTGCTGACCGGGCGGCTGGTCAGCATGACCGGTTTGACCACGGTGTTTCCGGCCGCGGGCCTCGCCCTCGTGACCGCGAATCTGGTGGCCCTCGCCTTGTGGGCCGATACGATCGGCACCTATACGCTCGCCGGGTTCCTGGTATGGAACGGATTGTTCATGGGAACTGTCATGGGCGTCGTCCAGGTGACGGTGCAGACCGCCTCGGGGCCGCGGCGGCTGGGGGAAGCCGCCGCCTCCGTCCAGTTTTCCCGCTCGATGGGCGCGGCCTTCGGCACCGCCTTCGTAGGGAGCATCCTCTTTGCCGTTCTTGGCTTGCGGAACCCGGAAGCAGCGCGCACGCTTGCCGCCATGGTGCAGCGCGCAGGCGACGTCACACCGTCGCTCTCGGGGATCGGTGACGCCGCCGCCCAGATGGATATCGCCCTCGCGTTCCGGGCAGCCTTCCTGACCATCGCCGGATTGACAACGCTTGGCGTAGTGCTGGCGCTGACGATTCCGCTGCGCCGGTTGTGATCGAACGTTACGATATTGTCATCTCTCATTGCGAAGTGAAAAGTTCCATGGACGCAACTCCGTCGCGTCCCGGAACGATCGTTGTCATCAAGAGTTTTCGTGATAGATGTTTACGGAGGTAAATAATGGATCGCGAACACGTCAAGGGCGCCGTCGATAAGACGAAAGGCGCCATAAAGGATGCCGCTGGTAAAGCAACGGGGGACAAGAAGCTGCAGACTGAAGGCAAGGTAGATAAGGCCAAGGGCGCTGCCCATCATGCGGCTGGTGACGTGAAAGATACTGTCCGCGGGGCCGCAAAAAGCGCGACTGAAGATTAGGACCCCTGTTTTGATCTACGAAGCCGCCCTTCGGGGCGGCTTTTTCTATCCGGCTGTTGGTTCCAGTAGATCGCCGCAAAAGCCACGTCATGAACAGATCGTCAAAGCTCTGCGCATGGATCGCCCGAGCCTGAAGGTAATTGCATACATTCGGATTTCGCGTATCTGCAAATCGTCTGACCGAAATCGGCTGGGCGTGTAGACGAAGTCCGTGGGTCCGGGCATCGTCACGAATCTGAATTGGGAGTCGGCAAGGCGAATCTTTTCTGGTAATGTGGGAAACGTCATGCATCGCGCCCTTATTGCCTCTTCGGTCCTGGTTGCGGCTTTGGTCGGGAGCGTACAGCCGAGCCGAGCCGCACCGTTTTGCATGGCGACCGATCTATACGGGGGAGAGCCGGATTGCAGTTATTATACCTGGGCGTCGTGCCGAGCGGCCGTGCTTGGCGTCGGACGTTATTGCTTCACCAACACGGCAGCCGGATACATTTTCGACTCGCGCGAGCCCGCCAATCCCCGCGTCATCGGCCGCAAGCCGCCGCGTAAGTTCTGGCCGCGGCACTGAGGCCCATCGTCACCGGTCGGGTGCTCGCAGTCCAGCCGCCGCTTAATGGATCATATTTCCTGTCGGGGCGAGCAGCGAACCACGTCGGCGGGTGCAGACGGCGTTTCGCTTCCTCAATTGACGACGCCGCATCGATCGACAATTGTCTTGCGATGCAGGGTTCGCCCATGCTCTCCATTAGCGGACGGATCGCTGGCTGGATGAAGGCCTATGGAGCGCGGTGGCGCTTCTGCCTGCGGATGACCGTTGCGGCCGTGTCGGCATTCGCCTTGGCTCAAATCTTCACGATGCCGCTGCATGGGCTCTGGGCGGTGCTCACGGCAGTGGCAGTGACGCAGATGAGTGTCGGCGGATCGCTGCGCGCGACCGGCGAATATGTCCTGGGCACTGTAGGGGGCGCCATCTACGCGAGCGCGGTTGGTGTATTCGTGCCGCATGCGACCGTACTCGCGCTTGCAGGCGCGCTGGCAATTGCGGTCGCCCCGCTGGCTTTGGCGGCCGCGCTTCGGCCGAGCTTTCGTGTAGCTCCCTTCACCGCCCTGATCGTGCTCCTCATTTCGAGCCAGTTCGGTGAAGGTCCGATCGAATCGGGATTCTATCGTGTATTGGAGGTAACGCTCGGCGGCCTGGTGGCGGTCGTAGTATCGCTCGTGGTATTCCCCGGGCGCGCAAATCGGCTCGCACTGGCCGCAGCCGCACGCCTGATTGAGCAGTTATCGCATGCCCTGCCGGCCCTGCTCACGGGCTTCACGCGCCAGCTCGATGATGGCGAGATCGTTCGCATTCAGGACGGGCTCGGCCAGGCTGTGAGTTCGGTCCAGGCCATGCTCGCCGAAGCCGGAGGCGAACGCTTTATTACTTTCGCAGTGGAACCCGATCCCGGTCCGCTGCTCCGAACCCTGCTTAGACTTCGCCACGATCTCGTGATCATTGGCCGCGCGGCGATCGCTCCGCTCCCGGATCCATTTGCTGCGCGCCTGGGTCCTCTGCTCCAGCGCATCGGCGAAACGGGAAGCAATTATCTCCACGCCGCGGCAATGGCGCTGGCCGCGCGCAATCCGCCACCGCCGTTGGAACCTGTTTTGGCCGAACCCGACGGCTACGCGGCGGAGATCACGGCGCTGCGCAACGGGGGTTTCACTCGCAAGCTGTCGAGCAACGAGCTCGAGCAAGTTTTTGCCCTTGGCTTTGCGCTCGATCAGTTGCACCAGCATTTGAATGACCTGGGCCGTTGCGTCCAGGAATGGGCGACAGCGCCACAGGCGCCCTCCGTCACATAGCTCCCCGCAACGGTCCTTGATTCCAGCACCGTGCCGCATAGGATGGGACGAACGCCGCGCCCGGCTTGTGAACCTATTTCTCTTGCGCGCGTGGTGTACCGCGGGCGGGCAGAAGGAAAATGGGATGCGGCGTCCACCTGCCATGACCGGCATTGCGGTTGTGCTGGCGACTGCGAGCCTTCCCGCGAGTGCCGTCACGCAGAAATATCCCGATTTCGAAAGTCAATGGCGAAACTCCGGCCCGGGCGACGCGTGGGATCCAGGTAAGCCCGCCGGGCCCGCGCAAGCCGCGCCGCTCACAGGCGAGTACCGAGCCGTTTTCGAGGCCAGCCTCCACGATCAGGCGGCGGGAGGGCGCGGCAACAATTACCGGAGTTCCTGCGTACTCGACGGCATGCCGCGCATCATGAGTCTCACCGCGCCGATGGAAATTCTCATCCAGCCGACGCTCACGTTCTTGATTTTTCAGGAGGCTTTCGTCCGTCGCATCCATACCGATGGCGCAGGCATGCCGGAAAGCGAGCTGCCGAGCTTCCAGGGCTATTCCATCGGTAAATGGATCGATAAGGACCAGGACGGCCGATACGACGTGCTCCAGATCGAGACGCGTAACTTCAAGGGGCCGCGCGCCTTGGAATCCTCGGGCCTGCCGCTGCATAAAGACAACCAGACGGTCGTTCACGAACGAATCTACCTCGACAGGGCGAACGCCGACATCCTCCACGACGACATCACGACCATCGATCATGCCTTCACCCGGCCCTGGACCGTACACAAGGCTTACGCCCGCGAGCGCAACCCGCGTTGGGCGGAATACAGCTGTCAGCCGCCGCCGGATGCGGTCTTCATTGGGCTCGACGAATACCGTCTGAGCGCCGATCAAAAGCTTGCGCCAATGCGGCCGGGCCAGCCGCCACCTGACTTGAGTTATTTCAAGCGCCGCCAGACAAACTGAGGGCAACCGGAGAGGTTTATGGCCTGCAAAAAGCTGGTCGCCGCCATCATCGCCTTGCTGCCGATTATGGCCGCGCACGCGCGCGAGGCCATGAAATACCCCGACTGGGAAAGCCAGTGGCGCAGAACCACGGCCGGCGGCACCGGCGGTAATTCGTGGGACCCGAGCAAGCCCATCGGGCTCGGACAACAGGCGCCGTTGACGCCACAGTACGAGGCGATCTTCGAAGCGGGTTTGAAGGCGCAGAAGACCGGCGTCCAGGGCAACACTCCAGGGTCGAACTGCGTTTTGCCGGGAATGCCGAAGGTGATGAACTTTTCCGAGCCGATGGAGATCATCATCCGCCCTGCGGTCACCTATTTCGTGCCGCTGCGCTATCCTACGCGCCGCATCTACACCGACGGGCGCAGTTGGCCGGCCCACGGGCCGCCTACATTTGGCGGATATTCGATCGGCAAATGGATCGACGAAGACGGCGACGGCGTCTACGACCTGTTGGAAGTGGAGACCCGCAACTTGAAGGGACCGCGCGTTTTCGAGTCGTCGGGCCTGCCGTTAGCCGAGGACGATCAGACGATCGTCAAGGAGCGCATCCATCTCGACGGGGATGACAAGAGCAAGCTGCACGATGAGATCACGGCGATCGATCACGCCCTGACACGGCCGTGGACAATCGATCGCGTGGTGGTGCGCGAGCCCGTTCCATATTGGGTGGAAAACAGCTGTCACGAAGCGAACCTTCACATTCGCATCGGCAAGGACGAATATTTCCTGAGCGCGGACAACAAGCTGATGCCTGTGCGCGCCGGCCAGCCGGCACCCGATCTGAGCTACTTTGAATCGCCGCACAAGTGAGGTAGCCACGGGGCTGGGGCCGCCCATGGTTGAGACGGCGCCCGCCCATCGCGCGCTGCGCCTGCGTGAGCGCATCTGCGTACCCAGCTGTCGAGAAAAAAACAGTACCGACCAGGTCTAAACAGTACGGACCAGGGCTAACGGGTGTTGCGAACCAGGGCCGCTGGAACCCAACGGCGCGTACCAAGTTGAAGTGAGGGGAAATCCCAGGATCGATGCAAGGAGTCGTCGCATGGCCGATGCACGTCACGCGGAAAAAGGGATGAGTGAAGCGGCTGAAGAGACCCGTAAAGCGGCCGATCGAACCAGCCGCGCCACCCGGGTTGCGACCGATGCCGGTGCGGACGTTGCCCGCGCCGGGGCCGACATATTTCAGCGCAGCGGCGAGACCATCCAGCAAATGTGGGAATCCGGAACCAGAATTGCGGGTCAGCTCGCTGAACAATCCATGAGGGGGTGGGCGAGTGCGTTTGGGGCAAGCGAGGGTGCGCAACACGCAACCGAGCTCGCGGCCCGTAATTTAACCTCGATCTCTCGATCCGGAACCGCCCTGGCCAACGGTTTTCAGATGATTTCCCGCGAGATGATGGAGTTCGGCCGCAAACGGCTTGAACAGAATCTGCAACGGGTCGATGCACTGGCAAAATGCCGGACTCCGCATGAACTGGTTGAGGCGCAAACCGACTTCATTCGCGACAATCTGGAGGATCTCGTCCACAGCACGCGGCGTCTGGCTGAAGTCTCGATGCAGATGGCCGACGAAGCTTCACGAAGCATGAAGGATGCAAGCCTCGCGCCGCGGTGAGAACAGCAGCGGCGCCGGTGACTCACGCTCCTCTCCGCCGACGGCCGGCTTCTCGCAAATCCGCGAGTGAGAGCCTCTTGGGCCCAGATTGAGGACTCTTCCTGGAGACTGGCTCCCCAGAGGCTTTGGGCTGGGGTTTTCCGCCGGCCGGCGTTTTCGCTTCGATTGGCGGCGCCCTTGCCAGATCGGACAGCCTTTCTTTCGCGACTGCCTCATCCTGCGCGGTGACAGTACCTGCTTGGCTGCCGTCGAGCCCGACGCGCGACGCTCCTGCCGATAAGGCGCGCAGATAACCGGCATTGCTCGTGTAAGCCCGAAGCGCCGACTTCAAGTCGCGCGGCTCGATCGCCTCGCCCAGCGCCGCGAGCACATCGGCATATATGCCGATCTTGAGCGGGCGAGGACCACGCCGGCTAAACGTCTGCGGGAACCGATCGCATAATAGCTTGATGGCGGCGGCGATCCTCGCGCGCCTGGCTGCATTGCTCATCGTCACTCGGAGCTGTTCCTCGCAGCCGGCTTTAATTGTGGTCAGACGAGCTAACCGATCCTACCGGCCCAAGACGCTCCTTACCCCTTCTCGTGCCCCTGCTCACAACCTCCCGTGAGCCGCAAAAAGAGCTTACCCCAACAGGCGGGGGATGGGCCAGCGCATTGTTTGCGCCCGCCCCGAAACATCCGGGCGGGCCGTTCGGCGAATCATCCACGCGCCACCGCGATCTCCAGCGGGAATTCGTCGACGCATTCGTGGCCGTCGGCCGTTACGATGAAGGTGTGGCCGAGAAAGATGCCGAACATTCCGTCGGACGTGATCGGATTGGGTTCCGCCATGATGATCATGCCGGGCTTGAGGACCATGTCGATGTCTTCGCCCTTGACGTGCTCGGCGCTGATGTGCGGGTTGTCGGTAACGAGATCGATGCCGTGGCACTGGGTCGGCCGCGATTGCACGCCGTGATCGCGGAAGAAACGCGAGGCGATGCGCATCGCCTCGGCGGCCCGTCCGGGCGCGATCTCGGCGACAATGCGCCGATAGCCGGGCAGCGTGATGTCTTCCCAGAATTTTCGCACCATCGCGGTCGGCTCGCCGATTGAGATGGGCGAGCCGATCTGCGCCGAGTAACCGCGATATCCCGCGGCAAGCTCCATGTTGATAATGTCGTTCTTGCGCAGCACGCGGCCCGAGGGGCGCGGATTGCCGAATACCATTGCCGGCTCATCCATCGGGGTCGAGCCGATGATGAGGAAATCGATATCGCCGCCGCCTTCGAGGATCGCTGCGCCCGCTGCGGCGCGCAGCTCATATTCCTTGACGCCTGGCCGAGCCCGCGCCACCATTGCCTCCAAGGCCTTCTGGCAGAGCACACCCGCCTTGCGCACGCAGGCAAGCTCCTCCTCGCTGTGAACCACGAGGAGTTCGTGAAGGAGCCCCTTGGTAAAGACCAGTTCGGCATCGGGGAGGTTGTGCCGCAGGACGTTGTACTGATTGACCGGCAGATAATCCTCGTGGCGAGGGTCGATCTCCATCAGTCCGATGCGGCCATGCTCGAGTTTCAGTTCGCGGATGCGCTCGACCATCACGTCGGCATAACGGCCGTTGCGGCTGTGGCGGACATCGTTGACGGCGACCGAGACCACCCGGCGCACCGCCTCGGCGTGGGTGCCGCCCATCGAATAGATCAGGGTCGGTTCGCCATCGAGGGGCACCAGCACGTAGGCCGCAAGGGCGTGCCATTCCCAATGCCCGGTGAGCCAGAGCATGCCGCCGCCGAAGCTCCAGTGGCTCGGACCGCCCGGCACAATGACGGCGTCGAGTCTATGCTCGCGCATCTTTTGGCGCAGCGCCGCGTAGCGGCGCTCGTATTCCTTGACCGAGAATTGCTCGTAGACGGCATCGCGATAATACGGCGTCTCGCGCATGTTCGCGAACGGCAGGGCCTCATCAAGCTTTGTGCGCACGACCTCCCACGGCTGCGGGCCGATGCGCGGCGGCTGGATATTGACGTTCATCGATTAGATCCTTTGTGGGTAGCGACCTCGTCCTGAGGAGGGCGCGCGTTCTTCAGCGCGCGCCCTCCTCAGGACGAGAGCTGCCTCATGGTTCGAGATGCGCGGCGCCATAGCGCGTCGAAGACGCGCGTAAACGCGCTGTTGAGCGCCGCGCTCCTCACCATGAGGCCAATGGCTAATCCTTGCAGTTGCCGATGGTCGCCGGGCCGCCGGCCGCTTCAACGGCTTCGCGGGCGAGGGCCAGGTTGGCCACCTGCTCGACCGTGGGCTTCTTGTCCTTATCGATGTCGCCGTTCTCGACGCTGTTGTCGATGGTCCATTGCGTGCGCGCTGGGTCAAAGCCGGTATTGACCGACCAGACGCAGTTCCGGGTCTCGACATCGATTGCGTATCCGACCGCTTCCTTCGGCTTGTTGGTCGCCTTCACGATAATCGGCACAACCTTGTCCTTGTCGCGATAGACAGTGCGGTTTGCCTCGATCATGGCGGCGGCGGCATCGCGCAGGAGCGCGCGATCCCGCGCGATCCACTCGAGCGAGGCGCCATAGGCGTTGAACATGTAATTGGGCATCAGATCGGCAAGCTGAACGAGAACGTTCAACGCCGGCTTCTGCCGCTTGGCGAGGTAGACGTCCTCGGGATGGAGCGCGACGCCGTCGATCTGCCCGGTCACCAGGCCGGGAAGCCGGCCCGCTGTCGCCGACGCAATGAACTGCGCATCATCGACGGTGAGACCCGCCGTCCGCAGGACCTCGCGGCCCATGCGCCAGTTGAAGCCGCCGACTCCGCCGCCGGTTGCCGAAAGCCGCTTGCCTTTAAGATCCTTGGCGGTCTTCACGTCCGGGGAGACCACGTAAGCCTGCGGCATGCGCGGCGCCAAACCCCAGAACTGCTGGACTTTCATGCCGCGGCCGATCGGCACGTCGCTGACGCTCACGATGGCGGTACCCTGCGCGGCGGCGGCATTCGAGGTGGCGGACTGACCGCCTTCGAACTGGATGATGTTGGCGTCGATACAGCGTTTGGCGAAGAAGCCCAGCTCCCTGGCGATGTAGGGCGATGTGTGCACCACGTTGGGCGGGGCCACCGAGACGCCGATGTTGATCTTGCGCATGGTGGGGCAAGCCGGCGCGTTCTGCGCCGACGCTTCGGTCGCGAGCAACGCAGCGCAGCCGACAAGCGGCAGCAGGATGAGCAGTTGACGGCGGTTCGGCATGGGTGTCCTCGTCAATTTTCTTCCGATGCATTGGTCCAGGGAGCGACAAATTTCTCGGCAACCCGCAGCAGTGCCGTAAGCGTAACCCCGAGGATGCCGAGCGTCACGATCGGCACGAACATCTTGTTGACCTGGTAGGTGCTTGCCGTGCGCACGATCAGATAACCGATCCCCGAGATCGCCGTATAGAGATCGGCCAGCACCATGCCGATGAGGGCGCGGCCCAGCGCAAGGCGGAGCCCGCTGACGATGAACGGCAGTGCCGCCGGAAGTACGATATTGCGCCACAGCTGCCATTCGCTGCAACGGAACGCCCGGCCGACCTCGATCAGCTTCGGGTCCACCGATTTGACGCCCTGGTAGGTGTTGATCACCATCGGAAAGAAGGCGAACAGGAACAGAATGATCACCTTTGCGGTGATCTCGAACCCGGCCCACAGCACGATCAGCGGAACGAGCGCCACCGAGGGGATCGAATAGAGAAACGTGATATAGACGCTCAGCGCCACGTCGAGCACCCAATAGCGCGCGAGCAGGAGCCCGACACCGACACCGAACACGACTGCGAGCGCAAAGCCGATCGCCAGCACTTCCAGGCTCGGCCGCAGATAGGTCCACAGTTCGCCGCTCCCGATCATCTCCACGGCCGCCTGCGCCACTGCGCTTGGCGTCGTGAACAGGACCGGGTCGATGCCGCTGCCGACGATTTCCCAGGCGGTCAGGAAAACAGCGAGCGAAACCAAACGAATCGCGACGTTGAGGATCGCGCGGCGCAGCCGGCGCGCCGAGGCAGCGCGTGCGGCGTGGGCCCGCTCGTCCGACAGTTCACGCTCGACCGTGCTCGGCACCGCGCCGGTCTGGTCGATAGCCGTCATGCGGCCTCCCTTGGAGCGCTCGAACGTTTCGGCCTCGTCGCATGCAGCTGATGCCAGATGTGAATGCGCAATTGCGCAAAACCCGGGTCGGCGCGCACCGTGTCGACATCGCGCGGGCGGCCGAACGGCACGTCGAGAATTTCCCGAATCCGGCCCGGGCGAGCGCTCATCACCGCAATACGGTCGCCAAGCAGGATCGCCTCGTCGATCGAATGGGTGATGAACACAACCGTCTTGCGTTCGTCCGGGCGCTCCATGAGCTGCAACAACTCCTCCTGCAGCACTTCGCGCGTCTGCGCGTCGAGCGCGGCGAACGGCTCGTCCATGAGCAGGACCGAAGGGTTCATTGCCAGCGCCCGCACCAGCCCGACCCGCTGCTGCATGCCGCCGGAAAGCTGGTAGGGAAAGTGGCGTTCGAACCCGTTGAGGCCCGCCAGATCGAGGTAATGCTCGACCTTATCCTTGATGGCGACACGCGAAACTCCCGCCATCGCGAGCCCGAAGGCGGCGTTGTCCCACACCGTCTTCCACGGCAGCAGCCCGAAATGCTGGAACACCATGGCCACGCTGTCTGGAGGGCGGCCGGCAACGCGCTGGCCATGCACAAGAATTTCGCCTGCACTGAGATCAGTAAGGCCGGCAATGCAGCGCAGCAGCGTGGTCTTGCCGCAGCCCGAAGGGCCGACCACGCACATGATTTCGTTGCGGGCGACCGCAAGCGACAGTTGATGAAATGCGACGACGGCGCCGTCGAGAAAGAGCTTACTCGCTCCCTCGGTCAGAATGGCGGATCCGGACGCCGCATCGACCATGTTTTCTCGCTCGATTTGCGGCGCCCGGCCGAAGCCGCCGACCGGTCAATCGCCACCCCGGAGTCTCCGGGAAAAACCGAGGAAACGCAATGCGGCATGGAAACGGACACGGACGGCGCGAACCGGTTGAATTTCTTGGCGGGCCCGTCATGATTGAGGCGAAGCTGCCGAGGGAGGGCAGAATGCTGCAGGGAATAAGCGTACTGGCGGTCGGACTCGCCTTGATGGTGTCGATTTGGCTCATCGTCCTGTGGGGCTCACGTTACCTGGGCCCGAGATGACGCAACGCTGCGCGTGACCTTGGTCCTGGGGGCAAATTGGTTGCAATTCGAACCGAGCTCGTCGCCTTCGGGCCGAGCAGCCAAAAAATGCGCCTCCACCCGCCAGGGTGCGCAGCGCAGCCGTTGATTGCGATCGAACAGCCATTGCCGAGAACCGCTCAAGGCCACACGAGATCGCCCCACCGCTGCTCGCTCTTACGCAGGCAGTCATAAGGGTGAGCGCTGGTGTCATCAATTGGCAAAATATGAGAACGGTCTTATGACACCACATGACGTTTGTGTCATGAACTAACAAATCATGTCATCAATTAACTTATTAGTAATTTGAGATTCCGCGCGCCCTGAACATAGCTCCTGCGGTCGCTGATGCGCGCAGCGCCAGCGAGGAACCGCGGGCCCGATGACTGACCATCGTGGGCCAGTCATCCGGCGGGATTACGCTATCAATCAGGGAGACTGGCATGCGTCGTTCTAGACTGGCGGGGCCAATGCTGGCCACCGTGTTCACCGTCACGTATTTCGGCATTGCTGCAGGGGCCAATGCTAGCGGTTATAAAGAAACGGATCTCGTCGTCGGCGGTCCCGACGCCGACGCTGCTACCAAGACGCTTACAGACGCGAACGGCATCAAGCATACGGCTAATTTTTTTGATGTAAACCTGGTGAACTCTTGGGGCCTGACCGAAACCCCCACGGGCTCGCCGTTCTGGGTTTCGGATAATGGAAGTGGGCGATCGACGCTCTATAATGTGAATCCCGACCCCTCTATGCCGCCCCAAGGTCAGCTAACGCGGGTCGTCAGCATCCCGGCGCCCGGCGACCCCTTAGGACATGGCGGGACCCCGACCGGCGCCGCTTGGAATCCTACCTCGGCCCCGGGGGTGCCGGCAGGCCAGCAGGAATTCAAGGTTCACGGTTTCCTATTCACAACGACGGGCCAAAACTGCAGTCAGACTACTGCCGTGGCGACCTTTCTATTTGTAACGGAGGACGGGACGATTGTCGGTTGGAATTCCAACCTCTATCCGACACTGGCGATGTGCCTAGCCGCGACGGCCGCAGGCCAGAACAACAATGCGATCATCGCGGTCGACAACTCCGCAAAGGGCCAAGGCGGGGGCAAGGGTATCGGAACGGGCAAGGGCAAGGGCAACGGCTTGGGCGCTGTCTACAAAGGACTCGCCATAGCCACAACCGCGGATGGCGGGACCTTCCTCTATGCGACCAATTTCCGGGCCGGAAGGGTGGAAATATATGACGGTACTTTTGCGCTGGTGGATACATTCACCGATCGCAAGGTGTCGCCCGGCTATGCGCCGTTCAATGTCAGCCCAATCAACGGCAAGCTGTTTGTGACTTTTGCGGTGCAGGATGCGGACAGGCACGACGACGTAGCGGGCCAAGGCAACGGCATCGTCGATGTATTCGATCTTTCCGGCAACATGCTGCAGCGTTTCGCCGAACATGGCGCGCTCAACTCGCCCTGGGGGATGGCGCTCACGCCGGCGAGCTTCGGTGATCTCGCCAACACGGTATGGATCGGGAATTTCGGCAACGGGCAGATCAACGCGTACGATCCCGACAGCGGCAACTTCATTGGAAACGTGCGCGATCCTCACGGGCAATCGATCGTCATCGATGGGCTGTGGGCCATCAAATTCGGGAGCGGCTTGGGCAATGGCGGCTCAAGCAACACGCTTTATTTCACCGCCGGCCCGAACGCCGAAGCGGACGGTTTGTTTGGCAGCCTGTCGCCCAACTGAAATCGAATTGCGCCGTAATCAATGGAGGGCGGCGCGTTACTTTCCAAATGGTGCCGTCTCGCCTCACTGCCGAATCGCGCGATCGAAATAGCTCTCGTCGATGAAACGACCGACGTCGGCAACTTGCTTGCCCTGCGGGCCCCAGCGCCGGCGCAGCTGGAACACGGCTCTGGCGCCCGCCATGTCGATCTTGCCGCCCGGATCGAACCCCTTGGGATCGGCAACCTGCAGCGCATAATTTTGTTCGGCCTCAGCCTCCGTCGTCTCCGGAAGCTCTGCGCGCAGGACAGCGATCGCGGCCTGCTTGTTGGCAGGCGCCTCGAGCCAATCGAGGCCGGCCCGGTAGCCGCGGATGAAGGCGATAACCAGATCGGCATGCGCCTTGGCCCAGTCCCGGCGCGTTGCCGCAACCGACCCCTGATAGCCGCCGAGAACATCAGCGGCGTTTGCAAGGTCCTTGTAGCCCTGCGCGAGGACGCCCTGCGACACCGGCGGCGTGAGCAGCGCGGCCGCGGCCTTGTTGTCGCGCATCGCCTGCCAGCGCGCCGCAGTGTTGCCGAAGGGGACGAGCTTGTAATCGCTGCTCGCCAGGGCGTTCCTTGCCAGGATTTCGCGCAGCACGAAGGAAAAACCAGTCGCGATCGCGTCGACAGCAAGATCGCGGCCTTTGAGATCGGCAATGCTCTTGATTTCCGGCCGCGCCAAGAGGCTCAGCGCGCCGTTGTTGCCGCCGAGGAAAGCGATGAGGTCGGCCTCCTTGGGCGCCTGCGGCGCCCCCTCCCCTTCCGAATAGGCGATCACGTTATCGAGCGCGGTCGTGACCATGTCGAACTCGCCCTTGGCAAGGCCAATCATCTGGGCCGCCGAACTCCTGGTGTAGATGTTCTTGACGCTTAATCCCTGCTTTTCGAAGAAGCCTTGCTTCTGCGCAGCCCAGATGGGCCAGATCGAGGAACCCGGGAAGGAATTGAGCGTGATCTGTTTTTGCGCTTGCGCGGGTGCCGTCATGGCGAGCGAAACGGCGGTGACGATCGACAATGCAAAGAGCCTGATTTGATTTCGCAGCACGACAATTCCTCCTGGCTCGACCTCATGCTGAGGAGCATCGCAGCGCCAGTGCGCTGCGATGCGTATCGCAGCATGAGGCCACTAACGGCCGCCCTCATGGTTCGAGACGCGCGCGTCCAACTCGAGCTCTATTCTTCTAACATCATGCGCGCGCTCCTCACCATGAGGGCGGGAGAGAATGGCGCCCGGCAATCAATCCCACGTGCTCTCGCGCCCGCTCACAGGAAAATCTGGATCGATTTTTCCTCGGTATAGCTCAAAAGCTCGGACAGGCAGCTTTCGCGGCCCACTCCCGAATTCTTGTAGCCGCCGTAAGGGGTGCCTTTGAAGTGGTTGCCGACGCCATTGACCCAGACCATGCCCGACTGGACCTTGCGGGCGGCCTTGAGCGCACGCTTGATGTCGTTCGTCCACACAGCGGCCGTGAGGCCGTATTCGACCGAGTTGGCAAGCTCGATGGTCGCTTCTTCATCGCGCCACGAGAATACCGAGAGCACCGGCCCGAAAATTTCCTCGCGTGCAATCTTCATCTGCGGGTGGACGTCGCCGAATACCGTCGGCTCGATCCAGTAACCCCGCTCGAAGTCCTTGCCGGGGGGGCGTCCTCCGCCGAACATCAGCTTGGCGCCGTCCTTGACGCCCGACTGGATCATGGCATTGACGCGGTCCATGTGACGCTTGGAGTTCATCGGCCCCATTTCCGATTTCGGGTCGAGCGGGTCGCCGACTTTGATCTCAGCGACGCGCTCGGTCACACGGTCGAGCACCTTTTTGTAGAGCGACTCGTGCAGCATCAGCCGGCTGGTCGAACCGCAGGACTGCCCGGACCACGCGAAATTCATGCCCGCGATTGCGGAATCGGCCACCTTGTCGGCGTCCGCATCCGGATAGACGATGAACGGGTTCTTGCCGCCCAGTTCGAGGGTCAGCGCCTTGATGCCTCCCTCTGCGGCGGAACGCTGGATCGCCATGCCGGTCGGTATCGACCCGGTAAAGCAGATGCGCTTGACACGGGGATGACGCACGATTGCCTCGCCCGCCGGCACACCGTTGCCGGACACGATATTGACCACCCCGGAGGGCAGAGTTTCCTTGCAGATTTCACCGAGGATTGTGGCCGAGAGCGAACTTGTCTCCGGCGGCTTGATCACGACCGTATTGCCGGCGACCAGCGGACCGGCAAGCCCGCGCGCCGCAAAGCTCAGCGGATGATTGAACGGGACGATCCGCGCCACCACGCCATAGGGCTCGCGCACCGTGATGTGGAGGTTCTTCGAGCTTGCCGGAACGGTCTCGCCCTTCATCTCGATCGCGAGCGCGCTGTACCATTCGAGCTGCTCGGCGGCGCCTTCGATATCCGCCTTCATCTTGGTGATGGTGTTGCCGGTGTCGATCACCTCAGTGTGGAGCAGTTCCTGTCCACGCTCGCGGATTCGCTTGGCGACCTTGTGGAGATATTTCGTGCGCTCCTTGATGTCGAGCGCCGCCCAGGCGGGCTGCGCCTTCTCGGCAGCGGCCACGGCTTTGTTGACGTCGGTTGCATCGCCGGCCGGAAATTCGCCGATCTTCTCCTCATTGGCGGGATTGACTGACTCGATCCAATTGTTGGCTTCGCCCGCGATCATCTCGCCGCCGATCAGCATCTGTCCCTTGAATTGGGCGTGCACGTTCATGATTAACTCTCCCCGGGTGGCGCTCTTTGTCTGTGGCGTTCTTTTTCTATCGGGGAAGAGAAAGCCGGACAAGGCGGCTAGCAAGCGCCACTATTCCGCGGTCGGCCCTATTCGAGCCGTTGCGCCAAGCTTGACCTGTAGTGGAGGTCGCGCGCGAGGTGCGGGATCAAAGATTGAGAGGTGCGGGGATCAAAGATTCAAAAGTCTCGCGACGAGGTTCAACGTATCGCCGCTCTGGTTATCGAGCCGGTCGCTATGGAGGTTCCATTTTTCAATAAGGAATCCCGACATTTGGCGCATGTAGAGGGCGCCCCGTTTCTGTTCAATCGCGAGGAGCACGTCAGCCAGGCTGCCGGATCTCGCTTTCCCGGTCTCGGGAGAACCGGTTAGGAGGCAATTCTCCGTTTCGGGTAAGCCGAAGCATGCCGTTCGAATGGACTGAATCGCCTCGACGCTGGTCATGGGCGCTCCCCCTGCTCGTCGCTTGTAAGCGATGGTATTTTGTGCGTTGCGGCAACCGTATTGCCTACTTTTGGTTCCCGATCCATTAAAATTTTTTTCCTCCGGGCTACGGCATGGCGTCCCGGCGTACGCTTCGCCCATTGGCCTTGATAACACTGCCGAATTCCGCACGCTCTCGGCGCCCGTTTCGAAAGTCCGGGGGCTCCTCTGCTCGTCGCGGCGCTGCCAATTGAGAGCATTGACCGCGCTGGCGGTGCGCGCCAAGCAAGCCGCAATGTCAACTGGCTAGGGCCGGCCCCTCGCTTCTCCGCGTTGCAGGAATGCACGGCGGGGCATGCTGCAAGCCGACGACCGTGATAAAGAATTGGGCCGGGGGCAGTGGTCCTGAAGGGAGGGATCATGTCCAAAGATCATCGAGGTATCCTGGGCATTGAGGGCGTAGCCGTTTGCACGACACTCCTGATGGGATCGAGCACCGGCGCGACAGCCCAATATTATTGCGACGAACGCTTCCAGTCCTGCCAAGCGTATCATCAACCAGCGCCGATATTTCCCTTCGGGCTGTTCCGGCAGCGCGAGCCCGCGCCGCGGGCCGAGCCTGCGCTGCCCGTTATGCCGACCCGGCCTGCTTATGCGGCGCCGGCCGCGGACATGCGCCAGTACGCAGCGCTCTATGCCTCGGTTCGTGGCGAACCGTTCCCGATCGCAGCAGTAAGACTTTCCGACATCAATCCCGAATATCTGCGCAAAACCGTTTATTATCGGACCAGCGAAGCGCCGGGCACGATCATCATCGACACGCCAAACCGCTTTCTCTATTTCATAGAAGGCGGTGGGCGCGCGATCCGCTATGGGGTGGGCGTCGGGCGGCAGGGCTTTGCCTGGTCGGGAGTTGCGGCCATCCACGACAAGCAGGAATGGCCCGACTGGTATCCGCCGAAGGAGATGATCGCGCGCCAGCCGGAGCTGCGCCGGCATTTGAGCGAACTGCAAAGCGGCCTCGGCATGCCCGGCGGCCCGCCGAATCCCCTCGGTGCCCGCGCCATGTACCTCTGGCAGGGCAGCAAGGATACGCTCTATCGGATTCACGGAACCTTCGAACCCTGGACGATCGGTACCAACGTCTCGTCCGGCTGCATCCGCATGATCAACCAGGACGCGATCGATCTCTACGATCGGGCGCCGCTTGGCGCCAGGGTCGTGGTGCTGCCGGCGCGCTCGTGAGTGGGTCCTGATTAGAGCATCACCAGGCCCGATTGCGCGGCCTTGGTGACGGCTTCGGTGCGGCTGTCGGCGTCGAGCTTTGCCAGGATCGCCGCTACGTGAAACTTGGCGGTATGGAACGAGATCCCCATGCGGCGGGCGATGGCCTTGTTGGAGGCGCCATCCGCCATCGCGGCGAGCACTTCAAGCTCGCGCGGCGTCAGGGCTGGAACGTCGGCGCCGCCTGGGTTGAGGAATCCCGCGGAATTCGATTCCTCTTCGCGAAGGCTGGCAACGAGGCTGCGCGGCAGCACCACGTAGCCTTTGGCCACGACCCTGATGGCGGCCATCAGCTCGTCGCTCTCGGCAGTCTGTGGCAGCACGGCGCGGGCATGGCGGTCGAGCAGATCCGGCCCCGCTTCTTCCGCAGCCGGATCGAGCAGAACCAGGAACGGCGGATCGAGAGCTTGGCCTTGCTCAAGCTCGGCGAATTGCTCGGCCAGGGATGCCTCGATCAAGACTGCATCGAATTTAGCCTCATCGAGCAGTTCGACAACACCGGCGGCTTCATCGACGCTGTCGATAACGGCAACGTCGCTCTCCTTGCGCAGCAGCTGTTCAAGCCGGCGCCGAAGGACCGGATCGGCCGAGCAGATGGCGATGGCAAGCCTCGAGATTGTGCTGCTCTCCAATTTGTCGCGACGACTCGTCTGCTTACCCGACCGGCCGCTCACCGATAACCACCTTGGTCTCGGTTGCCGAACCTGCGCGTATCAAGGCCAGATCGATTGTGCTCCCGACGCTCTCGGGCCCGAGCAAGCGCATCACCTCCCGCACGCGCCCGATCGGATTTCCGTTCCAGGCCGTGACGATGTCGCCGACGAGGATGCCGGCCCGCGCAGATGGCCCGTTCGGGTCCACGCTTACGACCAGCACACCACTGGTTGGAGTTTGTAACGCGTCGGCCTGCTGGTGGCGTTGATGGTTCTGGTGGTGCCGGCGGTGGCGGTGCCGACCGTGATGATGATCGTGCTGGGTCAACGCTTGCAAACCGGCGCCGAGATAGCCGCGAAACACCTGCCCTCTGGCAAGGAGCTGATCGACCGCGCGGTCGATCGTCGCGCTCGGTATCGCAAGCACGCGGCGCCGCGGTCCGAGCACCGCCATGCCGATCACGCGTCCTTGCACGTCGAGTACCGCCCCTCCTTCGGCGCGTGGATTGAGTTCCAGGTCGAGCCGCACGAGACGGTCGATCTTCCCTCCGCGACGGCTGTGCCAAACCCCGTTGGCATAAGCGACAATGCCGAGCTGAGCGAGGGGCGCCCCTTCGTAATTGCCGACGGCGAGCACAAGATGACCGGCGCTCGGTATTGCATCGACGGTTGTCGCCGCGGGGAGCCCGTCCGGTTGGAAGCGAAACACTGCGACATCGGTCGTCGGATCACGCCCGGCGAACGACGCCTCGGCGACGCGTCCGCCTGGAAGCGTGAGCGTGATCGACTCGTCACGATCCACGCATTCTTCAGCGGTAACGACAACGCCGGAGCGCCAGTGGATGCCGCTCGATGATCGGTGTCCTCGACCGTGAACGGCAACGACAGTGCCCGCCGCGCGTTCGACGAGCTGCGCCATGTTATCAGATAATCCAATCAAGTGATTTTCGGCTTGCGCCATGACCTATCCTCCAGAACGTAATTCCTGGGAGCGATATGTCATTCGCGCGCGCTTGCTGCTACTAGCCGGATGGCCGGGTAGCCCGATTATTAATTCCGGGGCGCCGCCTTCGCGGCGCCCCGGATGCCCATTCCGGACCTTGACTGTTAGCCCATTCAGGCCGCGGCGGCGGCCGGAATGGCGGATTGGGAGAGCGTCTTCTGCCATGTCGGAAGCGCTCGCAACCCGGCATACCAACGCTTGATCTCGGCATATGGATCGAGCGGCAGGCGCGCCATCTCGGCATAATTGAGAGGGGCACCGAGGCCGAAATCCGCAATGGTCAGTGCTTCGCCGGTCACGAACTTTTTGCCCTTGAGCTGCGCGTCGAGCACCTTGGCGGAGCGGCGGAACAGTTCCTCGCCCTTGGCGAGCGCGGCCGGGTCGGGCTCGCCGCTCTTGAGCACGACGGCTTTGATGACATGCTCGAAAAGGAATATGGCGCAGGCGCAATCCCAGTGTGCGAGATCCCAAAATTGCCAGCGCGTGACATCGAGGCGAGCCCGTTCATCGCGCGGAAATAACCCGCTTTCCGGTTTCTTGCCGGCGAGATACTGCGCGATCGCCGCCGATTCCCACAGCACATAATCGCCATCCTTGAGGGTGGGCATGCGCATGTTGGGATTGAGCGCCGCGTATTCGGGCGACTTCTGGTCGCCTTTGACCAGATCGACGAAACGCAGATTTGTCTCGATACCGAGATGGTTTGCGATCGCCATCACCTTGAAGGCGCGTGGGCTCGGCGGGAAAACGTAAAGCTCGATCATTCTATTCTCTCCTTTCGCTATGAAATCTCAACTCCACGAGATCATGCAATCGCAAGGTTCCGCACCAGATTCGTAGAGCGCGTTCCGGCCGGGTTGCATCACCTAATGGGATTCCCACTCGTATGCCGCGAGCGCCACCTCTCCCCGCTTGCGGGGAGAGGTAACGGGGCTTGCGGGCCGCATGGGAATTCCCTCTGCGATGCAATTCATCGGAATCCGCTTTATGCGGCCTCGGCCTCGGCTTTGAATAGATCCAGCATTCCGGGCCACCCGCCGTCGACATCTTTGCGCATCTTCTCGCCAGGCTCGGCGCCCATTTGCTCGAATTTGCGATGCTCCAGCTCTACGCGCGTTGTGTTGGCCCCGTCGGCGATGAACTTGACCTCGACTTCGGAACTGACACTCGTATCGGGCTTCCAGGTGCTGTTGATATCCCAGCTCATCACGAACCGGTGCGGCGGGTCCCATACCAGGATTTTGCCGACATCGGCGCGCGAACCGTCCTCGCCGATCTGATACCAATATCCACCGAGCCTCGGCTCCAAAACGTTCGACTTCAGGGGCGATGAGCCGATCGACGCCTTGCGCGGCCACCAGCGGTCGAGGCCGGCGGTAAAGACTTCGAACGCATGCGCCTGGCTTGTGTTGACGCGAATGCTTTTGCGAACGGGCGCGATCTTGACCGTCGTGATCATTTCTCCTTGTCCTTCCTTTGCTTCGCTTCGAATTCGACCTGGGCCTGAAATGCGCTAAGCGCTTCGTCCCAGAACTGGTCGAGCCACCGCCGCAGCGAACCAAGCCCGTGCGGATCGATGAAATAGACGCGACGTGTGCCCTCGGCGCGATCCGCCACGAGACCCGCCTCCTTCAGCGCTTTGAGGTGCTGCGACACCGCCGGCCGGCTCACCGGCATACCGCGCGCGATCGCGCCGACGGGCTTTGGCCCGGATCGCAGCCGCTCGAACACGCGGCGGCGCGTCGGATCGGCCAGGGCGGAAAGCGCTCGTTCGTAAGCCATGGCTTACGGTAAGTAATGGCTTACGTAATGTCAAGCCGATTTTCCGGCAAGGACCTTCGCGCAATGGTGCGGAGCCTGCCGAAATGCGCTATTCGTCCTTGCCTGATGAGATTGAACATCGCCAAGTCGCGGGTGCGTTGGTGCGTTGCTCGATTTGGAGGCGTGGTCCGAACGACCAACGTGCGTTCCAGCAGCGGCGGCTCCGCCCCGATCAGCTTTCCCTTGTTCCACGGCGTGCGCTTCGGCCGGGACTAGGTTGGGTTGGGTTCTCATTTTCCTTGGTCATCCTCCTATGTTGCGGAGGGCGATCATGATGAGCCGCCCGGATTTACGGCAGCTTCCGGCGGGACAACGGACATAGGCTTGGGCTCGGAACCGCTCCGGGTCGCTGCTTATGACCCGGTGCCGACATTGCGCGCGACGGTGGATATTCTGTAGGGTGGGCAAAGGCGCGCTTGCGCGCCGTGCCC
This sequence comes from Xanthobacteraceae bacterium, assembly GCA_036557705.1. GTDB lineage: Bacteria > Pseudomonadota > Alphaproteobacteria > Rhizobiales > Xanthobacteraceae > VAZQ01. The sequence continues at coordinate 63 of DATBHB010000010.1, read as the reverse complement.
ACGCGTCCGAGGCGCTGATGTCCCACTATCGGCGTGCCAGCATCGAAGGCGGACTATATTTTT
>DATBHB010000009.1:0-13067 GCA_036557705.1 Xanthobacteraceae bacterium | reverse complement strand
GCTCGCCAGGTTTTTCGGCACATCCGCCCAGTTCTGGCTCAATCTGCAGAACCGCTACGACATGCTGACCGCAGAGCGCACAATCGCGAAGGCGCTGCGAAAGATCGAGCCGTTCAAACGCAAGGCGGCATAGCTTTTGGTCGCTGCTTGCTAATGGACGAGCGGCGCAAAAAGCGCGACCGGCGGGTGTTGCGTGTCGAAGAGTTCACCCCTCAGGCTTGCCGCCAAGTCCAGGAATGCGTCGCTTCGGGCGTTTCGGATTTCGCCTTAAATTCGATGGCCGCGTACATGGACGCCAGAACCTTGTCAGCTCCAATGGGGCTTCGGGCACTGAGATGATCTTGAATGGAAGCGAGGTCTCTGACGGCACGTGGGCTGTACCGAGCTCTCACATGATGCCGCAGCGCTCCCAGAACACTTTCATCTCCTCCTCATCCACCCGCTCTCCGCGGTCGAGCTCCGCGAGCCCTTCGCGGATCGCAGCCTCCTCTTCTTCATCCAAGACGTAGACCCCGCTGCGGTGCGCCTCGATCTCGCGGGCGAGCTCAACCAATTCCTCCTGGTCTTCCTGCGGCCACGTTTCCACTCTGCGCAGAACGTCTCTTGTGGTCTGGGGCATGCCGGTCATAGAGCACAGCATCCCCATTCAGGCATACGAACGTCTCAAGCCGCGCGAGTGGCGGGCCTGTGCCATCGATTGTAGGGCCGGGTTAGCGGCGATCTCGCCTCGGCGAGATCGCCCGCGTAACCCGCCGCGCCCACGGAAGGCGCCTGCGGATCTGGTCCTTGTCGAGGGACTCGGAACGAAGTGGGGGTATGAGGCGTGACGACGATCTCTCGCGACCAAGTGTTGGAAGCTTGATCGCGAGAGTGCTCGGGATTGGAACATGCTGAGGGCGTGAAGCACGCACAAACCCATGCTCTCCCTTCAATGAAGCCCGAGCGGCATATTAGATAAGGTCAGTTGCCGAAAATCCCATCGCGCAATTTTTTCCATTCGAGAGTATTGGGTTTTGCGTGCTAAGGGATAATCTTGCAATTTCCATAATTATCGGCATACAATCGGGCTGTCCTGGCATGCGGCCCCCTCGCCTCCCGTGCTGGAAAGCACGAATAACGAGATGGAGAACTCAACATGCGATCGAAACCCATTTCCCGCTCCCTCACCTTAGCAGATGCAGTGGAAATCCAACGTCGTCGCGCAAAAGGCGAAGCTCAGCATGTTCTGGCAGCTGAGTACGGGGTGAATCCGGCACGAATTGCTGAGGTCCTCACAGGGAAGCGGTTTCCCGAGGCGAAGACGATAGCCGATCAGCAGACAAGTCAGTCCTGAAGGGAGGAGCATATGGACTATGCCGGATTGAGTCGTGCTGCGCAGCGCGATGCAGCAATACGGAGAAAACACATCCTGCAACCGGTCGGAGGAAAGGGAGATAAAATTTTCCCGCCAACATATCCGGAAGAGCGGCGCGGCCTGGGTCCCCGACACGTGTTCGAACGTCGCCGGATCAACGGGCGGGAAGCGTGGTGCGTGCTCGTTGACAGCGTCCAAAGCCAAGCCAACCGGCTCGAAGAAGCCCTTCTGGCCGCACTGCGCGACGGCGCGATCATGCTTCCCCATGTGACCGTCGATTTCAATGAAGCGGGCTTGGCAGGCCTCACCGAGATCACCTCTCTAGAAGCGCCGCACCGAGTCTACGACGCCATCTTGCGCGACAGCCTCCTGGGCGGGCAGCCATTTATGAAGAGTCCTCTTGGGATACGACTCGCAGAGGCAAGGATGGGCGATGCGAGTGTGCTCCTTGAAGTCTCACCCACAGCACTGCTGTTTGGCTCTTGGCACTCGACAGGAGAAGGCGGTGGGCTCGGTGCCAAATTTCCCCGCTGTTTGGTTTCTGAAATCGTCGCGGTAGATGTGCCCGTGGAGGAAAATCAGGATCAGCGCACCGGTGAAAGCAACGTGCGTACGTCGGGCCGACGGACCGGCAGTCGGATTGATCCCCTCGGTGTCCTGCGCAAGGTCGAAGTGTTTAAGAGCCCCGAGGGGTGGGATGTTGTAAAGGAGCGCGCAGGGAAAGGAGCCAAGACCGCACGGCCATCCGAGATAAATCATGGAAATATTGCGCCTTCCGTGCAGCCACTCGGGGTTACCTGCGATTATGCCGAGCACATGGCCGTGCTAAGCTTTGCAGGACTGCGAAGACTCGGCTTTGGCGGCGGCAAGAAAGACCTCGCCGGACGGGCACTCCTGGCAGCCCTTGGGCTCGTTGCGGTTACGGAGCAAGATGCGCGAGGGTATGCGCTACGCTCGCGGTGTGATCTTGTATGCGATGGCTCGACGCCGTTCGAACTCGTTCACGCGGATGGGAATACTGAGCGAGTGGACATCAGTCGCGAAGCGGCGCGTGCGCTCTATTCTGAGTCGGCAAAAGCAGCACAGGATGTTGGGCTTCAACTCTTGAAGGAGCCGATTCGGCTCAAACCACAGGACAAGCTGGTTGAAATTGTACGTCGGAGCCAAGCGCTAGCGCTCGAAGGCGAAGGCGGCGAAACCGATGAAGGCGGGTCATAACAATGCCCCTCGTGCTCGAAATAGAGCATCTGCTCGGAGTTTCCTTCGCCGCCCAGAACCCCGCGAGTACCGCCCCGGATTGGCCGCCTCAGCCGGATCGCGTGTTCTCCGCACTCGTCACCGCATGGGCATTTCGGGGACAGCGAATGGAAGAGCGCCGAGCCTTGGAATGGCTGGAAGCACAGCCAGCTCCTGAAATATCGGCCAGCGATGGATTTGCGAGGACGGCAGCCACGGTATTTGTCCCCCCCAACGACCCGCAAACCAGCCGCATCGCAGATCGCACGGTGATGCCGTCCTTCCGTGCTCGACAGCCCAGGCGATTCCCGGCGTTCCGACCGCACGACCCAACTGTCCGCCTCGTATGGCACACCACTGAAGTACCAGAAGAATTGCTATCGGCGCTTAACGCGCTTGCACTGGACACTGCTTATGTCGGACATTCCGCCAGTCTCACGCGCTGCCGATTCCGAACCGGAACCCTGACTACTGTTTCGGAGTCGTCACGTCGGCAGGTATATCGGGGCCGTCTCGCTGAGTTGGAGAGAAGTTACATCGCGGGCCGCAGGCCGAGGCCCGGCAAGGAAATGCTCGAACTGCGTCGCAGCAACGAACAGCCTCCGCGGAGTATTTTTTCCGACCGCTGGCTGGTGCTGGAGCATGCTCGCGATGAGCCGCACAAATTTTCCAGTGAGATACCGGATGTGCGGGCGACAGCACTGCTTGCGAAGGCGCTGCGCTGCGTGCTTATGTCAGGCTACCGGGAGAACGGTCAGGAGCACGTGATTCCAGCTGTCGTGTCCGGTCATGCAGCGGACGGGTCACCGGTCATTGATCCGCATCTCGCAATTGTGCCTCTCGCCTTCCTGGGAACGCAATACGCAAATGAACGAATCTTCGGAATGGCTTTCGTTCCGCCGGGGAATAGCGAGTTGCTGGACGATCCTGACTTCCAACACGCGATACGGCGTATCGCGCATTGGGTCGAGCGAAAAGGTCGACGCGAGCTGAGAGTAACATGCAACGGCTTCAATTCGACCTTCACGATCACCCGCGAGAGCAATCTGCGTTCGCTCGATCCAGCGCCATACGTTTCCATCGCTAGGACCTGGGCCACGTGCACGCCCATTGTGCTCGATAGGCACTTGAAGGCGGTCAAGAATGCCGATCGCGAGCGTGAATTACGCGAGCTTATCCTGCAAGCTTGTCGGAACATCGGCCTTCCGCCGCCCGCGTCCAGCAACACGCGAACCGGCCAACTCCAACACAGTGCCGCCATTGCAGCCGGCAACCACTCGGCTATCCAGAATGCTCCTTCTGCCTATCCATCCGGCCGCGCTCCACAATGGACGGGCTGGCGTCTTCCGGCAAGCCTTGCGACCCGGCAGCTTACCCACGCCGTAATACAGTTTGAAAAGCCCGTGCGAGGGCCGGTGATACTAGGTGCAGGCCGTTTCGTGGGCCTTGGACTGTGTCGCGCGCTCGATCCGGAGGATCATTGAGTGGTGGCGAACGGGTTGAGCTACTCAGATTTCACGGCTTTTTTCCAAGCCTTATGGGGATACGGCCCGTTCCCGTGGCAGGAACGGCTGATGGCTCGCCTGGTGACTGGAGAGGACATTTCTCATGACTACAAGTATCAACCAGGGGTGTGGCCGGACGTGCTCGACCTGCCTACTGGTTCGGGCAAAACGGCAGTTCTGGATGTCGCTGTTTTTCACCTCGCGCTTCAGGCCCTCGATGGGCAGGCGCGTCACGCTCCGGTGCGGATCATATTTGTAGTCGATCGTCGGCTGATAGTTGATGATGCGTTCCGTCGCGCGCGCCAGATACAAGCAAGTCTAAACTGGTCGTTGCTTGAAGATTCGGAGGCAAAAAAGTTTTGCGCGGAACACGCTGATCTCGCGCAAGCCGTTCAGCGTGTGAGGGTGACGCCTATAATGAAACAGGTTGCGCGAAGGTTGGCGCGCCTTGCCGGTGAGGGCGGGTCGCCGTTGCTCGTGCGGCGCCTGCGCGGAGGCGCTCCCCTTGAGGACGACTGGGCACGCACGCCGGTCCAACCAACTATCCTTTGCTCCACCGTGGATCAGGTCGGATCAAGACTCTTGTTCCGCGGCTACGGAGTGAGCAATTCGATGAAGCCCATCCACGCAGGCCTGCTCGGTTCCGACTGCTTGATCTTATTGGATGAGGCGCACATCGCCGAACCATTTCGCCAAACGCTTAAATCCATAGAGCGACTGCGCGAGCCTGACAAATCCCCGTTTCGCGTCGCGTTGCTCACCGCTACTCCCAGTGCTGCAGCCGAACGGCTTTTCAGCTTGAGCCCGCAAGATCATTCACACCCGGTCCTTAGTCGCAGAATCACAATTTCGAAACCGGCTCGCCTGATCGAGATTTTGGGGAAACAGGGTGTCGATACCGAAGTTCGCCGGGTAGATGCAGTCTGTGAAGCAACCAAGTCAGTCATCTCAAATCTGCGCGATGAGGGTGTTCCGCATCCGGCTGTCGCAGTAGTCGTTAACCGGGTTGCCAGAGCACGCACCATATTCGATCGACTCACGAAAGACATTGCCGATGCCGAGGCCATCCTTCTGGTCGGCCCTGCCCGTTCCATCGATCGGGACCAAATTACGAGTCGCCTGGATTCAATCCGAACCGGCAACCCCGATGTAAGCCGTACTCTTGGCCGCGAATTTATCGTCGTAGCGACCCAGACGATTGAGGCGGGAGTCGACCTCGATTTTGATGGGCTTGTCACCGAAGCGGCATCCCTAGATGCGCTGCGGCAGCGGTTTGGTCGTCTCAACCGTGCCGGACGAAGTATCGCACCGAAGGCGATTTTGCTGGCGCACAAAGATGACCTCAGCACGAAGGCAGCTGATCCAGTCTATGGTGATCGTATTGCCAGGACATGGGAGGCGCTGGTTCGTTTGAAGGAAAGCAGGGCCGATGACCTCGTCGATTTTGGCATCAATGCGATGGATTCTGCTTTCCGCAACGTTGACCTATCGAAACTCGTGGCGGTGTCAAAACCAGCGCCTGTTTTGATGCCCTCATATGCGCATCTCTGGTCACATACTTCGCCGATTCCAAATGCCGATCCAGAAATTGCCCTGTTCCTACACGGGACAGCGCGTTCACCGGCAGGCGTTCAAATCGTGTGGCGGGCGGATATTCGCGAGAGGGATCTACGGCTAGGTTCTCAGTATCGCGATCGGTTGATCGAGCTGCTCAAGCTGCTTCCGCCTAGAGTCAGCGAAGCCGTCGAGGTACCGATCTGGATAGTTCGTGCGTGGCTCAATCGAGTGCAGACAAGTGACTTTTCAGATGCGGTCGAGGGTGAGCCTCAGCTGGATGAGAGGGAGCAGAGTCGAAGGCTGGCGTTCCGCTGGGCAGGGCCAAACGACGATAAGACTGAAGTAATACCCTCAGCAGCGATTCGCCCCGGAGATATGATAGTTGTGCCGGCAATATATGGCGGGTGCGATGAATGGGGCTGGACTGCCAAGATGGATTCGCCGGTATTTGACAAGGCAGAGGCGGCCCTATGGCCCTACCGTACGAAACGTTTTGCAGTCCGCGTCACGCCCGAACTTATCATACAGAGGTGGAAAGAGTCTGAAGGAAAGCAAGAAGACGGTATCCCTGCCGATAGAAGCACCTTTCACCTCGATGTCATTTATGACGCTCTGAAGACGAAACTGGCAGAAACCGCAAGCAGCAGAACGTTAGAAGTGTTGGACGCAATCAGTGAGATGGAGCTGCCGGGGCACGTACACCTCCCGAAACAATTACGAGACGAACTCAAGCTGCTAAAGGCGCCCAAGGGTTGGCTCGCCCATGAGTTTCCATATGGTTTTGACGAAGAGGAACGACCGCGCGGCATTGTCTTTGTCGCGCCAAGAGGCCTGAAAGGTCCTGAGTCGGAGGAGTCGATCGGAACACCAGCGACTGAGAGCGAGGAGATGGGCTCCGCCTCGGATATGCCAATTCCGTTGATTGCCCACTGCAAGGATGTGCGTCACTTTGCTGAAGCATTTGCGGCTAGAGCGGGACTAGGCCCGAAACAGACCGCAGATCTTTTGCTTGCAGCCTTCCTGCACGATGCCGGCAAAGCAGACCCACGATACCAGTCTTATTTCATGGGCGGAGATCCCTACGGCCCGGAAATTGAGCATGTGCTGGCGAAATCGGGCCAAAGACGTTTACCCCGCGGGGCCTGGGCACGGGCGGGATTGCCTTCAGACTGGCGTCACGAAGGCTTGTCCGTACGACTCACGATAAACCATCCTAACTTTAGCCACGCCTATGATCCCGAACTTGTGCTCTGGCTCATTGGAACGCATCACGGTTTCGGTCGACCATTGTTCCCGCACGCGGACGATAAAGATGATGAGAGCCGCTCCGGCCTGTTGAAAGCGTACGGCGTTCAGTGCGACCTCGAGCCTGGATCAGGTCCGCAGTCTCTTGGATTCGAGTTCAACGGACGGGATTGGCCACAACTGTTCGAATACTTGAAGCAGCGGTACGGCACCTGGGGTCTTGCGCGACTGGAAAGTTTCATCCGGTTGGCGGATCACCGTGCCTCTGAGGGCGCACGCGATACCGGCGAGCCACTCCGGGAGGCAGCGGAATGACCAAGGCCGATCGTCGGCTGCGCCTTGAAGGTCTTGAACCTGACAACCTTCTGGCGTCCCTGGCGTTGCTCGGATTGCTGCGTACGCTAGAGGCAGCCCGGCCGGATTGGCGCCCGCGTGCGGCATGGGATTTGGATGACCCGCCGCTCCGGCCAGTGCTGGTCCTATCAGGCTCGCAGACTCCTGGAGCCATCTGCGAAGCGGCCGCAGACGGTGCGGCCTTGCTGGCTGAATACTACGTTTTTCCGCAAAACGCAGCAGGTGGTGATCAGAAAGACCTGAACTACACCGAAACAATAGCTCGCGAGCTATTGATTCAGGCTGCGCACCAGCTGGATTCCGCAGACGTGTGGAGCGCTCTCATGTGCGACGCCGCTGCAAAGGATGGAAAAATCGAAGCCACTCCCTTTTGTTTGTTATTTGGCCAAGGTCATCAGCATTTCCTCGATCGGCTCGCTCAAGTGCCACGCATACCGGCGCCCCCTCCGCGTGGTCGCGGAAAAGCAGCCGTGACACTCACAGCGGCGGATACATTGCATGAGGCGCTGTTTGAGGAATGGAAACGCGCGGATCCAACGCCCGGATTTCGGTGGGATCCGGCTGAGGACGTACGATACGCACTCCGCGCGATGAACCCTTCAGATGAGAAGTCGACCACCCAACATGGCGCGAACCGATTAGCCGCGCTGGGCCTTACCGCCTTGACCGCGGTTCCGGTACAGCGTGGCGAGCGTGTGAGATTACGGGTGCTAGGAGGCCATTTCGAACGCAATGAATTCTTCTTCTACTGGCCTGTCTGGAAACATCCGGCGAGCCTCTCGGCCATTCGTGCCCTGATTGGACATCCCGAATTGAGGAAAGGTCCGGCGGCGGTCGCACATCTTGGGGTCGTCGAGGTCCGCTGCACGCGCCGGATCAGCGTTGGCAAATACATGAACTTCGCCCGGGCTTCGCCTGTATCCTCCGTGGCTGAGCAGAATCGAGTCGGCACAGCATCGTAATTGCGCGATCTCGCTTTGCGGCACGGGCTACCCTCTCCGCCAAGCTACACCCATGATGGCCCCCGAACGCCTCAGGTTCGCGCGCGATCCTCGCTTGCAATCATACATAACGGTGTTCACTTGACATCCCGGTGGGCGACTTCCTTCTACACCCGACATGCCCACCCGCCCCCTCCTCCTCGCCGCCCTGCTCGCGCTGGCCGCGCTCGCCGCCCCCGCCGCCGCGCGCGCGCAGGAGGCGGCTGCGCGCTTCCCCAGCCGGTCGATACACCTGATCGTGCCGTTTCCCGCGGGTGGACCGGCCGACCTCGTCGCGCGGCTGATCGGGCAGAGGATGAGCGAGGACTGGGGCCAGCCGGTCATCATCGAGAACCGCGCCGGCGCCAACACCATCATCGCGGCGCAGGCCGCGGCCAAAGCTGCGCCCGACGGCTACACGCTGCTCATGGCGATCGATTCCACCCTGGTGATGAATCAGCTCCTCTACAAGAGCCTGCCCTATGACCCGCTCGCCGATTTCGCGCCCGTCTCGCTCACGTCCAAGACCGTCTCGGTGCTCGCGGTCTCCGCCGCAACCGGCCCGAGGACGGTCAAGGAGCTGATCGCGCGGGCAAAGGCGGCGCCGGGCAAGCTCACCTACGGCGGCGGCACCATCACCGCGCAACTGATGGGGCATCTGTTTCATCGCGCCGCCGGGCTCGACATCCTCTATGTGCCGTTCAAGGGCACGCCCGACACGCTCAACGGGCTCCTTACCGGCAGCGTCGATCTCATCTACGCCGCGAACGTGATCGTGGCGCCGGTGATCGAAAGCGGCGCGGTGCGCGCGCTCGCGCGGCTTGCACGCGCGGCGCCGGCGTCCATGGCCGGCATCCCGCCGCTCGCCGAGGCGGCCGGTCTGCCGGACCTCGAGGACGTCTCGGTGTGGCTCGGCCTCGTCGCCCCGCACGGCACCCCGGCGCCGATCATCGCCAAGCTCAACGCCGAGGTCGCGCGCATTCTCGCCGACCCCGCGCTCAAACAAAAAGCCGAGCGCACCGGCAACTATCCTGTGACCAGCACGCCGGAGGAATTCGCCCGCTTCATTCGCCGCGAGGCCGACCGATGGTCCAGGGTAATCGCCGAGCTTCACCTGAAGCTGGATTGAGCGCGCAATGGACAGCCGAAACCCGCCTGTCATCCCGGATCACTGGATCCCGCCCCCGCGTACGCGGGGGCCGCTCGAGGCGGGCTCGCTTGGCCGGGATGACACTTTGGTGCAGAGCGAGCTCGCGCGCCGGGGCGGCGTGATCAAGGAGAGCGGCATCGTCTTCGAGTGACGGCCGAATTCGCTTCGCAGGGCGGATGCGAAGGCGTCGCGGATCGAGAGAGGACTGGGTATGTAGGGGCGGGTTTCAAACCCGCCCCTACATCTTTCGACGGACGATGCAACAAATAAAGGAGACCTCGCTCCCGATGCCCCAAACCGCCGACTCCAAGCCGAAAGTCCTGATCTTCGCGCCGCGCGAGGAGCCGCCGGAAACGGTGAACGCGCTGCGGGCGCTGGGCTGCGAGCTCGTGCTCGGGGATCGCGCCTGGCAGCAGCCCCGCGGCGCGCACGAGGACGCGGTGGTGGAGGCCGCGCGCGGAGCGGTCGCGCTGATGGGCACCTCCATGCGCCACACACCGATCACGCGGCGCATCATGCAGGCCTCGCAGCGCCTGCGGGTGGTGGCGAAATACACCGTCGGGGTGGACGACAATGACACCGAGGCGGCGACCGATCTCGGCATCATGGTGTGCGGCATACCGGACAATGTCTACAACCGCGACGTCATCCCCCGGTGGAGGGAGCGGTTCGGCGGCGCCAGTATCGCGGCCGCATAGGGCAAGCCGAGGCTTTCCCTCTTCTGCGCCCCGCCTCGAAGCGCTGAGGTATCGGCCTCCTCACAAGTCGCTTGCCCTTAAGCGTTTCGCGCATAGCTGCGCCGCCGATTCTCCTGATTTTTATAAAGCTCCTGATGCGAATCATGGAAAAATGATGTAAAAACAGTGACGATTGATATGCACTTCAGGTATATCTGCACCGCAACAAAACTCCTGCCGCACCGCAGCATGGAACTCTATATCCCGATCAATCCAAAGACGAAAGGGATACTCCATGCTGTTGGAAATCTTCAACTTCCTTCGGGCCTGGCGGCGCTACAATGCGAGCCTCAACGAGCTCTCGCACCTGAACGAGCGCGAGCTGGCCGATATCGGCCTCACGCGCTCGGACATTCCGCGCATCGCCTGGGAGGACGCCCACCGCTGATCGCGCGGATCCAGGCCCGATGAAAGCGCCCGCCCTGTGCGGGCGCTTTCATTTTTCTACCATCGATTGCATGCGGAATTTCCCAGCAAGCCGCTGATCCCGTGCAAATATTTTGCGTGCCTGCTAATTTCGCCGGATGAGCTGCGCGGTGCACATCATCGGCGGCGGGCTTGCGGGATGCGAGGCGGCCTGGCAGCTCGCCGCGCACGGAGTGGCCGTCGTGCTGCACGAGATGCGCCCTTTGCGCACCACGGCTGCGCACAAGACCGGCGCATTGGCCGAGCTCGTCTGCTCGAACTCGTTTCGCTCGGACGACGGCGAGCACAATGCGGTGGGGCTCCTGCATGCGGAAATGCGCCGCCTCGGCTCGCTGATCATGCGCGCGGCGGATGCCAACCAGGTCCCCGCGGGCGGGGCGCTTGCGGTCGACCGGGACGGCTTTGCGGCGGCGGTGACCACGGCGCTCGAGCGCCACCCGCTGGTCCGGATCCGGCGCGAGGAGGTCGCAGCGCCGCCCGCGGATTGGGACAGCGTGATCGTGGCAACCGGCCCGCTGACCTCGCCGGCCCTGGCCGAGGCCATCGCACAGCTCACCGGCGAGGACGCGCTCGCCTTCTTCGATGCCATTGCGCCCATCGTTCACCGCGACTCCATCGACATGGGCATCGCCTGGCGCCAATCGCGCTACGACAAAACCGGCCCGGCGGGATCGGGCGCCGACTACATCAACTGCCCGCTCACGCGCGCGGAGTACGACGGCTTCGTCGCAGCCTTGCTTGCCGCGGAGAAAACCGCCTTCCACGCGTGGGAAGACACGCCCTATTTCGACGGCTGCCTGCCGATCGAGGTCATGGCCGAGCGCGGGCGCGAGACCCTGCGCCACGGCCCGATGAAGCCGTTCGGGCTGACCAATCCACATCAACCGCAGGTAAAACCCTACGCGGTGGTGCAGCTGCGCCAGGACAACCGCCTCGGCACCCTGTTCAACATGGTCGGCTTTCAGACCAAGCTCAAGCACGGGGAGCAGGTGCGCATTCTGCGCACCATCCCCGGGCTTGCGAGCGCCGAGCTCGCGCGGCTCGGCGGCCTTCACCGCAACACCTTCATCAATGCGCCGAAGCTCCTCGATCCGGCCTTGCGGCTGCGGGCCCAACCGCGGCTGCGCTTTGCGGGGCAGATCACCGGCTGCGAAGGCTACGTGGAATCGGCCGCCGTGGGCCTCCTCGCCGGCCGCTTCGCCGCGGCCGAAACAGCAGGCGAGCAGATCGTGCCGCCGCCGCTGACGACCGCCCACGGCGCGCTGCTTGCGCATATCACCGGCGGACATCTTGCGCCGGACGACGCGGACGCCGGGGCCGCGCGCTCGTATCAACCGATGAACATCAATTTCGGCTTGTTCCCGCCGCTCACGGCCGCAGTGAAAGCCGACGACGGCGAGCGCCTGCGCGGCACCGCCAAGACATTGGCCAGGAAACGCCACCTCGCCCGCCGCGCGCTCGCGGACCTCGACTCCTGGCTCGCGGGCAACCTCGCCGTCGCCGCGGAGTGACCGGCGTGACCGTGCCGCGCGAGCTCGCCGGCCGCTGGACGCCGCGCGTGGTGCTCAAGCGCGATCTTTTTTCCACCGTGGAGCGCGGCTCGTTCGTAACCGCCTCGGGCGAGAGCGTCGAGGCCGTGCTGCGGCGGATCGACCGGGTCCCCTGGTGGATGCTGGCAATCGCCCACCACCTGCTCGCGCGCGAGCGCCGGGCGCTCGCCATCGCCGGCAAGCTCGGCATCGCTCCGCCGCTCCTCTTCGCAGGCCGGCGGGTGCTGGTGCGCGGCTGGATCGACGGCGTCGCATTGCAGACGGCAAAGCCGTACGGCGACCGCGCTTTCTTCGCCTCCGCCAAGGCGGCGCTGCGCCGGCTGCACCGTGCCGGCATCTGTCACAACGACCTCTCCAAGCAGCAGAACTGGCTGCGTGGCCGCGACGGCCGCGCGTACCTCATGGACTTTCAGCTCGCGTCCTGCTTCGCGCGCAGGAGCGCTCTGTTCCGGCTCCTGGCCTACGAGGACCTGCGGCATCTGCTCAAGCACAAGCATCGTTATCTGCGCGAGGATTTCACCCCCGCCGAGTGGCGCATGCGCGCGCGCAAGAGCGCATTGACCGCGCTGTGGATGATGACCGCGAAGCCGGCCTACGAGCTGATCATGCACCGCCTGTTCGGGTATGTGGATCGCGAGGGCGGCGGCACGCGGCTCGTCAACGACAGTCCGCGGATTGCGGCGTGCCTGAGAGAGCATCCGCAGGTGCGCGATGCCGCGGTCGTGCAGTTCTATGACCGCGGCGCCCGGCACAACCTCTACGCCTTTGTGGAAGCCGGACCGGACGTGTCCGAGAGCAGTCTGCGCGAGCTCGTGCAGCGCAAGCTTGCCGGCGTTGCCCCGCCCGCGCATGTGCACGTCAGCCCGGCCCTGCCCCGGGCCGCGAGCGGCGACATCCGCACCGAGATATTGCAGCTCGTTGCCTCCAACCAGCTCGACGAGATCGATGCTCTTCTCACCAGCGATGCGGAGCG
>DATBHB010000008.1:0-4631 GCA_036557705.1 Xanthobacteraceae bacterium | reverse complement strand
GGCCGAGGCCGAGCGTCACGCCGCCGAGGCCAAGCTGCGCATGGAAGATTTCGTCGCCCGCCGCACCAAGATGGCGGAGAACAAGATCGCCCAGGCCGAAGCCCAGGCGCTCGCCGACGTGCGCGCCGCCGCCGCCGACGCGGCGGTCGCGGCCGCGGAGAAAATCCTCAGCACCGCCGCCAAGGGCCAGGTCGCCGAGGATTTGTTGGCGCGCGGCATCGAGGACGTGCGCAGCCGGTTCAATTGATCGTTCGGCCGCAGCCCCTTCCGAATTGTCGCTACTCCCCAATCGCAGACATGCCGCTGCGTCGCAGCAAATGACGAAACGTGCCAATCGCATCCTTTTTTGCGTCGCAGCAAATAACGTCGTCCGCGAGTACGGGCCCGCCGACAAAGGCTGCGTTCATGCCAGGTTCAGCGTATCGGAGCCTAAGATCGAAGCGCTGATCGCTGTAGGGGCTGAACACTATTTGCTGAGATTCAGCTCAATTAGTGCATGTGAACGGAGGGGCTGCATGAAGAAATTACTTGGAATCGCCATACTTTTCGTCGCCGTATCCTCGGCGGTTACTCCCGCTTTCGCGCTAGGCGGCTGCGGTCCGAACGGTCATCGGAGTAGTGTGACTGGCAGATGTATATGGGGCGGTCAAAATCAAGCTTGGTGCCTGAGACATACGGGTCATCCTGCCGTTCGTAGGCCCAACGGAACGTCGGTCTGCATCCGATAATTGTATTCGGAGCGCAATGACCGAGATTCCGCCCGGCTGATCCGGTAACGCACCGGACCAGCCGCTGATGGCGTTTTTGGCTGTTCGACCAATTGCTGATCGACGTGTGGTGCCAATGTGGAGTGTCGATGCCCGAATAGGATCGACCTCACATCTTTGCGCGAAAGACGCGCCTGCGGCGCATAGAATTTTTGATCATCGGTGCAAAACGACAGCACAATCCGCCATTAGCGGACATGGCGCGGAGCCGTGTGATTCGTTCCGTGGGCCGCAAGTCCTGATCCCTTTCCGGCTCCCGTGGTCCCCTATGAATTTGTAAGTGCTCTTTTGGCGCGGCTTTCTTGATTTGCCATGGACCCCTGGGGCGTGGCAGCCTGCCGCAGGCTCGGCTCCTGGCGCTAAATCCACAAGGCGAAGAACGCCTCGCGCTCGCGCACGGAGGCCGGCCATGTTGCAGACGAGGATTCCGGGCGCGGCGTTAAGCGCCCCCACATTCTGTGCCGGTCCAAGGGCGACCCCACGTCGAAACTGGGAGGACTGCATGCAGTACTCGAAATTTCATTCTGCGACTGCGTTGATCGCATTTCTGCTTTGCCTCGGATTGAATCAGCCCGCCGCCGCGATCAGTGACTCGGAAAATGAGGCCCTCATGCAGCAATGCACGATCTATGCAAGCCGTGCGCAAAAGGCCGCGCAATACGTGACGGGACTGGGCTGTTATCCCGACAGCGGCACCACGAGCACCGATTACACCGCTCATTACAACTTTTGCTACCAGGGATTCATCAACGGAACGATGGATTGGGCCTTCCTCAAGTGGGAGGACGACAAGCGAACCGCGATGACGCGCAGCTGCGGCTACTGCACCGGCACGAACACGCCGCCGGGCGTGACGCCATTCCGAAAAGCCAGCGAGGATCGCATCAGCAACAAGAATATATATCACTGCACCAACGACCACAGTCGCGGCGGGCCCGATTACTCAACACTGGCCTGGTCGGATGACCCGAAGGATCGGTTCAAGGCGTGTCTCCAGATTTTCCCCGGCGATCCGGGTACCAAGGCAACCTTCGGCGGCCGCTACATGCCGATCCCGCCGCTGAGCGCCGACGTGCTCGAAGCGGCCCTCGAGGAGCAGTTGGAGGGATCGTGCCCCGCGATTTATGCGCATCCCGAGCAGGTTAGAAACACCTGTTGGAATTTCTCCACGAAAGCGAGGATGATCGGCAATTGGGTCTATAATTATGAGGGTGATGCTTGCTTCAAAGGTCAGCCGCTAGGGTGGTGGAAGAACGGTCAATACTATGACTGGTGCATAAGAGTTTACGACCGCGTAGGGAGCGATCTAAATGCACTCACGCTTGAGCAGGCCAATTCTGAAATAGAAAATCAAAAAGAAACGATGGAAGCCGTTGTCGACGCATGCCAAGCCAAGCATCAGAAACCCATTATCGACGACATGGGCAACGAGTGCACTCCTGAGGCGCACGCAGCCGGGACTTGCGTCTTTACTGCCACGGCGCAGGTGGGAGTCATGAACACGCGCGGCTACGCGCCGTCGCCCCCGCCGCTTTCGTACAACACAGGTGTCGGTGATATTACAAATCTGAAACCGCCGCCAAAAATCGGCGCGTTCACACCGAGGGGCGATGGCACCGGCGGTGGCGTCGGGGCCAACAACGCGGGAGCCGGTGGCAGCGGTGGTCCCGGTCCCTTTAGTAGCGGCGGCTTGAACCCCGTGCAGCCCGGCGGATCCAACGGCCCGTATGCGCCTGGCGCCGGCGGAAGCGGCAAGGGTATTCAACTGGGCAGCGGCGGCCCCGCCGTCATGCCGGGAGCCGGTGGCGGCAGTGGCGGCGCTGGTGGTGGCGGTATTTCCTCGGCCATGGGCCAACCAGCAGGAAACAAGTCGAGCACCTTTATCCCCGCGTCTCCCGGGACGAATACCGGCAGCGGCTCCTCGTCGCTGGGTCAACCTGTCAACAAGCCGAGCAAGTTCATCCACGCGCCGGCATTTCCGGGAAACGGTACGCAAAACATGCCGCGGCTCAGCCTCGCGAGCCCGCAGCCCAACTCGACCAACAGCGGGACCGTCAACTCATCCCGTCGCAACTACCGTGGCTTCCATGGCGCCTATCGCGGCTATCGCGCGCGCGCCCACAGGAACACGGCTCGCAGATCCGCATCGCACGGCGGCATGCGCCACGCCCGTCGATCCGACATCCGATTGAAGCATGACGTCGCCCTGCTGGGGCGGCTCGACAACGGTCTTGGTCTCTACCGTTTCAGTTACAACGGCAGCAACAACATCTACGTCGGCGTCATGGCCCAGGAGGTCGAAACAATCATGCCGGAGGCTGTGGTCCGCGGCAAAGACGGCTACCTGCGTGTTTACTACGACCGGCTGGGGCTGCGCTTGCAGACGTGGCGGGCGTGGGAGGCTGAAGGACAAAAAATTCCGACCTTGATCCGACCGAGTCGATAGCGACAGCGCGCGAGGTCTGGTGCGCTGTTCGCAAGCCTTGCTCAATTCTGCAGTTCGCAAACAGGATAATGATCTGATGCGAAGGCTTACGCTCATTGTGGCCGCGGCGGTGATGGGTGTGCTCATTGCGAAGCCGGCGAGCGCGCAGCTCGGAGCTCTGCCGCTCCGTGCGCTCACGAACATGACTCCGATGGCCACGCTCGCGAGCTGTACGGGCACAACCGGCTATTGCGGTTGCGGTCCGGGGTTCATTAGTTCGTGCGCACCCGGCTGTTGTAAATGCGTTCGCTGCTCCGGCCCAACACCGCCTGTCAGTCGAAGGTCGGATCGCCACCAGCCGCCCGCCGACGCGCAACGCCATGGTCACCGTCCCGCGCCGCCGGAGCCGTCCCCGCAGGAGTCGTCCACGCCGGCCATCGAACTGTCCTGTCCCACCGGCACGAAAATCTTTGTCTTGATCGAAAAGGCAAACTCTGCAGTGCAGGTGACCGTCGATGAAGCTGCCGCGCCGGGCCAGGCCACGAAGCGCCTGAGTTCCAAGGACGTCGCGACGAGCGAGATGCCGGCCACGCTCGAATTGACGCCGGTGGTCGGGGGCTCGGACGTGGTCGTGTCGATACGCGGTCGGCCGGCCCTTGAAAGCTCGAAAAATGTCCAGCCGAACTTGTCCGGCTATATCGGCTGCGGCGAGTGGCAAGCGCAGCTTGCTGCCGATAAGCCGAATGCGTTTCTGCTCAAGCGCACTCAAGCGTCTCAATCGAGTGCGCCGGGCTTCGCGCCTGCCGCTCCACAAGTCCCGATGCCAGCTCAAGCTGCGCCACAAGTTCCCGCAGCAAACAGCCTCGCACCTCCTGACCCAGCCTGTGTCGAATGGACTGACGGCTGCCAAGTATGTCAGCGTCAGCCGGATAATAAAGTTGCGTGCTCCAACACCGAAATCGCTTGCCAGCTAAAAGAGCCGCGCTGCGCCCGACGATGAGGGCGGTCAGCAGCTGAGGCGCGCGTTTGCGGGATCGCGCAGGCGGATTCCGCCCGAAGCCCTGCAGGCATTCGCAGCCAGTTTAAATCTTGTGCAGCACAGCAAATGAGCGGGCAGAAATGTCGTGATGGATCACTTTCGCCCAATTGCGGAGATTCGCGCAACGTCCGTTGTTCCTCCGACTCCGTTCAAAATCGCGGACATCAGGGACGCGCCTCGTGCGCTCCAACTGAAGCTTCAGCCGGTGCCGGGCGTGGCTCGGCGTTTCGGTTTGGGCTTCGGCTTTACGTGCTTTTCTTGATTCTGCGCCGCCAGCGGATCGAAACCGATATAGACGATGTAGTGTTCGAGCGCGGCTGCCGAAGGCATCGGAAACGTCAGGTCGTCTTCGACATGCGCGAACGTCGGGGTATCGGACGCCGACTGGATGGCGACCGGG
>DATBHB010000007.1:0-8096 GCA_036557705.1 Xanthobacteraceae bacterium | reverse complement strand
GACGGGAAACATCCGTCGCCGAAATTACCACTCTCGTCTGGTCACTTGCCCTACTCTCGGAGTCCTATCAGACAACACACCGATCTGAACGCAACCGGGAAGGATGTAAAGCACCGCCGGAACGCCGGAGGGCGATGGAGTGCCGTAGCGTACAAATCGGAGGGTCTGCTTTACGCTGAGCCGTTGGGCCGCGACGGCTTCGACGCGTATTGATGCCCCTATCCGGCCATTGCCAGCTTGTAGGCGCACGGCGTCGAAGCGGGGCGTTCGTCTGTTCAGCGCCTGAGCCACCCACTCGCGATTCGGTCATTGTTTGATCGAAACCGCGTAAAATATCAGGCGGCCGGCGGGCAGACCTTTTTGGCCGGAGAACGCTCGCGCTAGGACGGGGAGGCCACTTTATTCCGTCTCACTCATCGCCAGCCGCAGGCCCGATAGGAAGAACTCGCGCTGCTCCGGATCGCGCCAATGATCCGCTTTCGGCAGCACGACC
Source organism: Xanthobacteraceae bacterium (assembly GCA_036557705.1). Taxonomy (GTDB): domain Bacteria; phylum Pseudomonadota; class Alphaproteobacteria; order Rhizobiales; family Xanthobacteraceae; genus VAZQ01. The sequence goes on along the minus strand of DATBHB010000007.1, from coordinate 7,603 downwards.
GGCGTCAGGGCGCGCAGCCGTTTGATCATCGTTTTTGCCTCGTCCAATTCGCCCAGATGCGCGTAACAGGCAGCGAGCCAGCGGTTCGTCGGGACCCAATTCGGGTTCTCTTGTAATGACAGCAGCAACATGGTCCGCGCCTGGTCCAGGCGTCGCGCGAAGAAATGGGCTATGCCCTTGGGCAACGATGTTTCGCCTCTAGGATCGCGTGGATCGAGCCGCAAGGCTCTTTCGAGATGATCGATCGCGATGTCGGGCGAGCAGCCCGCCCACAATCTTAACCACCCGCTCCACCGCCATCCATCGGCGAAGCTTGGATTGATCTGTAGTGATCGATCCATGAGGGCTGTTGCGGCATCAATGTCCTCGCCGCAGGCGGCGAGGACATATGCGGCTCGACCGAGCGTCTCGGCATCGTCGCCGGCGTTGCTAACGGCACGGCGGGCAAGCGCGATAGCCCTTTGACGGCTTGCCGCAGGGTCAGCGGTCCAACCGCTACCGGCGAGCGCCATATGGTACCAAGCGGCCAATGCGAGAGCCGGGCCGTACGCGGGGGCCTGCTCGATTACGGCGCTCAACCGATCGAGCGCCTCCATATAATCCTGCTTCTCCCACGCGTAATTTGCCCGACGCGCGCGCAGATAAAGCTCGTAAGCTGTCGGATCGGGCCTCGGCCGATCCACCGCTCGCCGGATTTCCGCGACCCGCAATGCCGGCTCGATGACTCCGGCGACACTGATCGCCACCTGGTCCTGCAGATCAAGAACGTTCTGCAGCGAGCCGTCGAAATGGTCGGCCCAGAGATGCGCGCCGCTCTCCGCTTCGATCAGCTGAGCGGTAACCCGCACCCGGTTTCCGCCCTTCCTGACAGAGCCTTCGACCACGTAGCGCACGCCAAGTTCGTGCCCGACCCGTCTCAAGTCGACCGCCTGCCCCTTGTAGGTGAAGCTAGAATTGCGGGCGATCACGAACAGCCAGCGGATGCGCGAGAGCGCGGTGATGATTTCCTCGACCATGCCGTCGGCGAAATACTCCTGCTCAGGGTCGCCCGACATGTTCTGGAACGGCATCACGGCAATAGAGGGCTTGTTGGGTAGCGGCAGCTGCGGCGGCAAGGAACCTTCGGCTGGTTGGGCCGATCGCAAGCCGATCAGATCTGCCAGCCGATAACCACGGCCTGGGACGGTGACGATAAGACTGTGCCCTCCGCCATGTTCGTCCAGGGTCTTGCGCAGTGCCGAGACATGGACGTGAAGGTTTCCCTCTTCGACGATGCGGCCGGGCCATAGCCGTGCCATCAGCTCGTCCTTGCTGACGATCTCGCCCTTAGCCTCGGCCAGGGCACAGAGAATACCAAGCGCCCGCCGGTGAATCCGCACCGGTTGCCCATCGCGCCGCAATTCGGGGCGTCTGAGATCGAGCCCAAAAGGACCGAAGCTGATCTCCTCGTTCTCCATCGGCTCAGGCTGAAAACTACGCGCGGACCCAAATTTTAGACCCTTAAACAAAGACCTTACGGTGGCGTCAGCCTTAGCGTCCAGCATCGAATTCGCAGCTTGGGCCGTGCTTTCTCAAAGTGAGGCAACGGCGCTGCGACCGACAGGGTGGAAAGGATGATGATGATCCAAGAGAACCCGTTGCCATCACCCGCGCGCCGATTTCTGACGCCGGAGCCGCGCCCGCCGGCGGATGTCGCAGTCGCGCAATCGGCCTGTCGCGCAACAACGCCGCACCACCTGGTGCATCGCATTGCCGATCTGCTGAAGCGGCTCTTTGCATTTCTCCCGGCCACACGCTTGGCCTGCCGACCCGCCTGGGAGCTGACCGGCATCACCCGTATCGACCGATACGACATTGCGCCCTGGCTCTTCTTCTGAGCCGCCGGCAGGGCTTGCCTCTTGCTCGGGAGCCCCACGAGGTGACGTGGCTGATGTGCCTCGGCTTGGTCGCCGGCGCCGGCGCCGGGCTGCTCGCCGGGCTGATCGGGATCGGCGGCGGCATCGTCATCGTTCCGGTCATGTATTATGGGCTGCTCAGCGCCGGGACTTCTCCCGATCAAGCGGCGCATGTCGCGGTTGCCACCTCGCTTGCCGCGATCCTGCCTGCCGCGCTCGCGTCCTCAATCGGCCATTGGCGGGCCGGGAACACCGATATGGCGTTCCTGCGCGAATGGGGGCCGGGGATCGCGATCGGTGTTATCGCGGCGCAACTCGTCGCGTCGCATTTGCGTGGCAGCTTCATGACCGCGAGTTTTGGTCTGTTCACGTTGATGGCGGCAGTCCGCTTTGCGGCGCCGGGCCGGTTTCGCCCGCTGTTCGAGCAGCCGCCCAACGGCAATTTCCGCCGCATCGCCGGTATCGGGATCGGTCTAGTCTCGGGATTTGCCGGCGTCGGCGGCGGCATCCTGACCAACGTCGTGATGCTGCTGTCCGGTGTGCCGATGCACAAAAGCATCGGCCGTGCTGCTGCGGTTGGGGTCGTGGTCGGCCTGCCAGCGACACTCGTGGCGGCCTTCGCCTCGGCACCGTCGCAAGCCGCCGATCTCGGCGGGATCAACCTGTCGATGTGGGCCTGCATCGCGCCGTCGCAGGCGATAGCGGCCTGGTTTGGCGCGCATCTCACGCAACGCATCGCCGCCCACAATCTGAGCCGCGTCTTCGCCTGCGCGCTCGCCGCGACCGGCGTCCTGATGCTGCGATCGAGCTGGACCTGATCCCAGGATCAGCCGCGGCTGTAGCGGTGTTGAGCCCGTGATGTTGATCGCGCGGGTCCAATAGTTCGGCCAGCAAAGGTGCCTTTCTGAGATGTCCGCTTCGGGCGCTGAAGAGACCCACGTACCAGATGGCCGTACGTCATCGATGTACTCGAGAGCGGTCCTTGGCTGATGTCGACCGAGTCGCTATGCCTGACGGTCTTTTTTTGGGACTGCCCCTACGCCTCGGTCAGCGGCCGGGAGAGAAAAATCAACCAATAGGTGTCAATAGTTATCGAAACCGAGCAAATTCGGGATCGGCGAAATTTCCCTTTGAATTCAAGAGCGCAAATTTCTGACGGATCGGGGAGCCTGGTGCGTCGCCGTATGCAGAGAGAAATTGCGATGGAAAATCAGCGCGACGGAGGCGTCTGGCTGCTCGTGTGATGCTGCATCCGCCTCCCGGAATCTCAACTGCCTTGACCAGACCTAGCCTCCGGCGCCATTGGCGAAAGAGCCTTGCAGAGGCAGACGACCGCACCCTGGCGCCAAGGCAGTGCAGCAGGAAGTGGCCGCGCAGGCGAAGCTGATCGCGGACCCGATGAACCACTCGGCTCGAATAACCGGCATCGTCGGGTCCGCCTTGTAGCCCCGCCGCTTCGATCTGGTGCTGAGCACTAACGGAACGCGAATTCCTGGTAACCGCCTTTGGCGACCTCATCAGTCGTCCGCCGGAAATGCGCGCCGTTGCCATTGTAGCCCAGAACCCGACGCACGGTCCGACCCTCGACGTTGCGATTGACACCGTTCTGCCACGAATCGACCTTGAACGACAGTAATGCTTCGCCCGCCTTGATCACGATCCGCGTCCACTCGTCCACTTTTTCCGGCCTGGTCTCCACATGCGTGTAGTTATGCTGTTGCATGAATCGCAGCATGTCCGTCTGGAATTCGACGCTGTGCGAGATCGCTTGAGTAATATTGCCGCGCGCGGTATGCGGGCCGAGCACCATCAGCATGTTTGGGAAGCCTTCGGCGAGCATGCCGAGATAGGTGCGCGGGGTTTCGGCCCAGGCGTCTTTGAGCCGGAGGCCGTTCTCACCGCGGATATCGATACGGTCGTAGGCGCCAGTCACGCCGTCGAAGCCCGTGGCATAGATCAGAATGTCGAATTCGTGTTCCAGCTTCGTGGTTTTAACGCCAAGGGGGGTGATGCGCTCGATCGGCTCCTCCACGAGGGTATCGATCAGCGTAACGTTGTCACGGTTGTAGGTTTCGAAATAGCCGCTTTCCAGCGGCACCCGGCGCGTGCCGAAGCCGTGATCTTTGGGAATTAGCTTATCCGCCACTTTCGGATCTTTGACCCGCTGGCGGATCTTTTTGGCGATGTAGGCGCTGATGGCGGCATTGGCTTCCTCATTGGTCAGGATGTCGCGAAAATTGCCCATCCAGATGCCAAAGCCGGGCTCGCCGTAGAGCTTCTCCCAAAAGGCCTCGCGCTCTTCGGGCGGCACATCCAAGGTCTTGCGGGAGTCAGGCTGATGGATAAACCAGCCCGGCGTCGTCGCGCAGTGCGCATATATTTCCTCGTAACGGTTTTTGATTTCCTCCATCTCTTCCTTGTTTATTTTGGAATTATGCAAGGGTGCGGCCCAGTTCGGGCGGCGCTGAAACACGGTGAGGTGCTTCGCCTGTTTGGCGATTTCCGGGATCGCCTGGATGGCGGTCGCACCGGTGCCGATGATGCCGACACGCTTGCCGGTGAAGTCCACCGGTGTGTGCGGCCACCGCGCAGGGTGATAAGCAGGACCCTTGAAACTTTCCCGCCCCGGAATGGCCGGCAGCGTATAGGCCGAGAGGATGCCGATGGCGGTAAACAGGAACCGCGCCGTTGCCTGCTGGCCGCTTTCCAGCGTCACGTTCCACCGGTTCGCCGCCTCGTCCCAATGCGCGGCTGCGACCGTGCTGCGGAACTGGATGTCCCGGCGTAGGTCAAACTTGTCGGCGACAAAATTCAGATATTCCAGCGTATCGGGCTGGGGGGAGAAGTGCTCCTTCCAGTCCCATTCCCGCATCAGCTCCTTGGAAAAGGAATAGCCATAGGTCCAGCTTTCGGAATCGAAGCGCGCGCCGGGATAGCGGTTCCAGTACCAAGTGCCGCCGACATTCGTGCCGGCCTCGAAGACCCGCGCGGTCATGCCCAGTTCGCGTAGGCGGTAAAGCATATAGAGGCCGGAAATCCCGGCGCCGATGACGATCGCGTCGTAGACCGCGAGCTGACCCTGGCTTGAGTGTTCCGCCAAGACGTGTGTGTCCGGCATGACTTATTCCCTCGTTGCGACACCGGGCAAAATTGGCGGGCAGGCGGCCGGCGATTCTATCGCCCGGAAGTTAGCTCAACCCCCATCCGGCAAGACAAGCAAATGCCGAATACGGGATTAGCGCCGCTCGACATCGCGACTGAATCGGCGATCGCCGGAAGCGGTGATCTCGGTGGGAGTAACCGGCTTTAGCCGTCCCGACCGTCTGTCGGCGCGGCCGTCATCCGCCGTATATGGATCGTCTCAGCGGCAGCGATTGTCGCGCGCAATCTGCCGATCAAGCGGCAGCGCCGTGTGGATGTCGGGATGCGCCGTAACCGTGCCGAGATGCTCGGCCAGCAGCACGACGCACAAACCGCGCGCGACCGCCACGACGTCCGCAGCATCGGGACGGCCTGGTTCTCCGCGTCGCCTTCTTGTGGCTCAGGCGTTCTGCAGGCGGTAGCGCAGCCACACAGCACCGCCTTCGAGCACCTCACAGCTTTCCAGTGTCATCGAACGGAGCGGAGCGCGCGCATCGCTCTCGTCCTCGCGGGAATCGAAGGCGTAAGGCCCGCCCCGCGCGCCGTCCACCGCCGGGCAGACCGCGAGGCTGATCTCGTCGATCAGACCGGCGCGCAGAAACGAGCCGTTCGACCTGCCGCCGCCTTCGAGCAGCAAGCGCTCGATCCCCAGCTCGCGGTTCAGAATCTGCAGTGCCTGCGCCAGATCGAGCTCCCGTTCGCCGGCGAAGATGTAGGAGACGCCGTCACGGCGCAGCCCGGCAAGGTGCGCGTCCGAGACCTGCTCGGTCAACACCGCGACGATCGGGTCGCCGCCGATATCCGCGCGACCCCAGGCGATCTTGCCGTGCGCGTCGAGCGCGATACCGTAAGCGGCGGCGTCATGCCGGACGAACCAGGGTTCGCGCCGGAAAACCGCGCCCGTGCCGGCGGGATAGGCATCTCGCTTGGCGTATTCGCTGCCGGTGACGCGGCCGATCAGCCAGGAGCCGTTGCCGAGCTCTTCGTGGATCCGCTCGAACAGACCCGGCATGCGGTTCTCCGCCGGCCGCCATCGGCTGCCCCAGGTCCGGCCGTCGATGCTCGTGTTCATGTGGCAGATGACATAAGGCTTCATCCGCATCCCCTCCCCGATTGCGCGGCTCTGGCCGGGAGCACCAAGCCTGCCCACGGCAAACAGACGCAGGGCTTAATAATCGCTGCAGAACCTCTAACGGACCGAGTTGTAGCGCCTAATGGCATCAATGTGGCGTCCACCGTGGCGAGGTTTGCACCCATGCCAGGCTATGAGCGGCGGGAATGCCGGAGACGTGACCGGGGCAGCGCTGCCGTGCGAAGCCCGATTTCGGGCAGAGCCGACCGATAGCGCCACGACGAGCCCGAAGTCGCCGCGGTACGGCGGCCCCGAGCGTTCGTCGCCTCTGCGAAAGCGGGGGTCCGAGGGTGCCGGGCAGAGTGATGTGGTCCTGGGTGCCGCTTTCGCGGGCATGACGAAAAACGCGTGGGGGGACAAATGTCAGATTTGCACCATTAGATTTGCCTAATGAGCATGATCTTCTTAGTCTCGATTATTTTCTTTGTGGCCCCCGCAAACAATCGTTGAAGATCTTGGGCGCCTCTTCAGGCCAGGGCAGGCCCTGTGTTCCCGCTTTGCGTGGGAATGACGAGGTAATATTTGGTTTGAGCTAACCCGATCGCGCTTTAGGCGCGGACGGGCAGCCGCCGACGGAACATCGCGAGGCCGAGGAGCCAGGCGCCGAGCAGCGACAGCGCGCCCGGCTCGGGCGCATCGACGATGATCGCATCGAGGCTGGTCAGGCTTTCGGCGCCGGCGGTGACGGTAATGATTTCGGTCAGCGAATAGGGGCCGGTGACCGGCGGCACGGAGACGGAGGCCGCCTGATTGTCGAGGAGGCCGCTCGCCAGCAAGGTGCCGGTGCCGAAGTGAGCGTTCGACGTGTCGAGATAGCTGCTCATCGCCGCATGACTGCCGACATAATTGCCGACGATGCTGCTGAGAAAATCCTTCGCCGCGGTCGTGGTGGCGAAGCCGGTTTCGGTCAGCGATACGGTCAGGATGCCGCCGCCCGCTCCGGTGGTCAGATCGAGCGAGGTCAGATCGAGGATCGGATCGGTCGGCGAGCCGATTTGCGGAAAGCCGGCGCCGACATCGATCGTCACGTTGAAGTTGCCGATGGCGCCGGCGAAGGTGGCGAGCCCCGGCGTCAGGTGGTCGTCGGCCGAGCCGGTATGAATACCGTCGGTCGCGGTCAGCAGAATGTCGGCGCGGGCTTGCAGCGAAAAGAGCGCGGCAAGCGTCAGGGCGGCGAGGCCCAATTGCGGGCGCAGCATGTTCATGACACCAAATTCCCGACCAATAATCTTCGATCGCATTCGGTCGATGCGATTGGCCGAGTTTAGAAAATACCAGCCGAAATCGAGACAAAATTGATAGTTAAATCCTGTTTATTCGTAGTTAATTTCAACATTCACCGGATCGGGCGCCGCTCCGGCGCGCAATTCTCGGCGTCGGAGCGGCCGCACGAGACGGCTCAGCCCATCGTCGAATTGAAAGCGCCGCCATCGAG
>DATBHB010000006.1:0-2959 GCA_036557705.1 Xanthobacteraceae bacterium | reverse complement strand
CGAGCCGGCCGGCAAAAACAAGGCGTGCCGGATCGATGCCGCGCTCCTGCGCGTCGCGCCGCAGATTGCGTTCCGCTGCGGCGTTGTCGCCCAGGAGCCACAGCACGCTTCCCGGCACATTGGTCAACAGCCGCATCCAGAGTTCGAATATCGGCTGCGTGATCTTGTGGCTGTTGTTGAAGCAGCAGAACACGAAGCCGTGCTCGGGCAGCCCGGCGGCGCGCCGCGCCGAGGGTTTGGGCTCGCTTAACTCCGGCATTGGCCGTTTGCGGTCGTTCACCTGATAGCAGTCCGGCAGATGCACAATCTGTTCGCAGTAGAATGGCTGCTGGTCGAACGGCAGGACAATGGGATCGGCCAGCACGTAATCGATGAAATCGGCGCCCATCGTGCCCGGATAGCCGAGATAATTCACCGCAATCGGCGCTGGACGGAAGCTGAGCAGCCGCGACCGCGAATGCCGAGTATAGCCCGTGAGATCGACGGCGATGTGCGCACCGCAATTGCGGATCAGCTCCGCGATTTCAACATCCTTCCTGGTTCTAACGTCATGAAATGCGTCGAACCCATCGATGAGGCGGCGGCGGGTTCCGCTGCCGTCATCGGGCGCAAACGAGATTCCGATCACATCGAAGCGCGACCGGTCGTGGATTTCGAACAACTCCACAGCAAGAAGCGCAACCGGGTGCTGGCAAAAGTCGCCGGAAACATAGGCGATCCGCAGCTTTTCGGCGGAAAGCGTCCCGCTTTGTGGGAGCCGGGCCAGGTGGGGCGCCTCGCCGGCATAGACCTTGGCAAAGGCGAGATGCAGCGCGGGGTCATCGCAGAGGGCGAGCACAGGCAAAGGCGCAAACGCCCTTCCCGCCTTCATCGGGCCTTCCACTTCGCCCTGAAGCTCCGCAATCCGGTGAAAATCGCAAGCCGCCTGCGCCGCGGGCAGCACTTCCAGGGCTCCACCGTGATCGGGCGCTGTCGCGCGCGCCTTGTCATAGGCTGCGAGCGCCTCGTCAAAGCGCTTCATTTCCTTGAGCAGACCGGCCCGATTGTAAAGCGCGTCGGCAAACCGCGGGTCGATCGCCAGCGCCTGGTCGTAGCTCGCGAGCGCCTCCTCCTCGCGCTGCAAATTCTTGAGGGCCGCGCCACGGTTGTTGAGAGTTGGCGCATCGCGCAGCCCCGTGGCAAGCGCACGATCAAAGTTCGCGAGCGCTTCCTGCCAACGCCCAAGCGCGAGCAGAGCGGTGCCCCGCTCGGCAAAAGCAACTGCTTCGCCTGGACGGAGGGCGAGAGCGCGATCATAGGATGCTACCGCTTCCTCGTATTGCTGCAGCCCCAAAAGCGCGCGAGCCCGATTGAAAAGCGCATCGGCTTCATTGGGATTGCGCGCCAGCAGTCGGTCGAAGCTCGCAACCGATTCCGCAAACCGACACAACAAGAGAAGGATGTTGCCACGATTGGCGAGCGCTACGGAGTAGTCGGGATGGACGGCAAGCGCCCTTTCGTAAGAAACCAGGGCTTGCTCGTATTCGCCTAGGTCCTTCCAGGCATTGCCCCGGCTCGCCAGCGCTTCAACCGAGCGCGGATTGAGCGCGAGCGCCCTGTCACAGGCGGCCAGCGCCTCCCGCGAGCGCTTGAGGGCGTTGAGGACGCGAGCATGGTTGGCGAAGCCCTCGGCGGTCTGGGAATTGATCTCAAGCGAGCGGCGCACCAGCGGCTCCGCCTGCTCGTAGCGGCCGCGCTGCGCCTCCAGAAGGCCAAGGAAATGCAGGGCCTCGAAATGGTCCGTCTTAACGGCGAGGAGCGACTTGTACAGCTCTTCGGCAGCTGCCAGCTGTCCGCCGCGATGCAGTGCCATCGCCCGTCCGAGCAGGGCGGCCATGGCGGCATCGTCGGGTTTCATTGAAACAGTCCGCCTTCTGCGGCCGTGTTATCGAGGTCCCACGCCTAAATCGCCCGCGCCGCATGCAAAATCGCGAGGCGGACTGACCAATAAGCCGCCGACGGCGACCGATGAGCAGCTTCGAGCATGACGGTTTGTGGGACTTGCATGGCGCGATAAACTGTTTGTCATGGTGGAAGGTCCAAACGACGCGCTATTCGACCTGTTGAATCCGCAGCATCTCACCGCAGTCGTTGACGTCGGGGCCAATCCTATCGACGGAGTTCCGCCTTACCAAGGCATGCTGGCCCAAGGCCTCTGTACCCTGGTCGGGTTTGAGCCGCAGCCGGACGCGTTGGCGCGCCTCGACGAAAGAAAGGGTCCTCGCGAGCGCTACCTGCCCTATGCCATCGGCGACGGGCGTGCACGGGTGCTGCACGTTTGCGCCAATGCCGGCATGACGAGCTTGCTGGAACCCGATCGCGAGCGTCTCGCGCTGTTCAACAATCTCGGCTTCCTCGGCATGGTCGAGAGCAAACGCGCGATTGCGACGCGGCGTCTCGACGACATCAGGGAAATTGATCGCCTCGATCTGCTCAAGATCGATGTTCAAGGCAGCGAGCTCGACGCATTCAAGGGCGGGCGCCGACGGCTGAGGCACGCGGTTGCCGTTCATGCCGAAATCTCATTCGTGCCGATCTACCGAGATCAGCCAACTTTCGGGACCATCGATATCTTCCTACGCGGGATTGGATTTCTCCCGCATTGCTTTACGAATATCAGAACCTGGGTCCTCGCGCCTATGGCGATCGGCGCCAACCCGCATCAGCCGGTCAATCAACTACTCGAGGCCGATATCGTCTATGTTCGGGATTTTTCTCGCCAGGAGAACATGGACGCCGAGCAGTGGAAGCACCTCGCGCTCATTGCTCATCACTGCTATGGCTCGACTGATCTTGCGCTGCGTGCGATCGCGGCGGCGACGAGGATCGGCGCTCTCACGCACGACGCGCCTGAGCGTTACCTCAAACTTCTTGCCTCCTTTTAGGGATCGAACAGTTCCGTAGGGTGGGCAAACGCGCG
>DATBHB010000005.1:0-9250 GCA_036557705.1 Xanthobacteraceae bacterium | reverse complement strand
ACCTTGCCAAGGTTGGGGTCGAGGGTTCGAATCCCTTCGCCCGCTCCATATTATTTGTTTCTGCGGCCGCTTTGCGTCAGCGCCTGTACCACTCCTCGGGTACTTCGTCTGCTCGAGCATCAACGATCCGTCGGCGTAGTGGACGGCCACGTCGTCAAGGAGCTCTAGCGAGACCTTTGCGCCCTTCGGGCTATCGAGCAGGTGGAAACAGAAACGAACCGCCTGCAAGGCGAAGCCGAGATACGGCCGCGGCGCGGCGTGCTTCACCCCTTTGACTGCGATGTTCATTCCGGCCTCGATCGGTTCTGCGGGGCAAAAAGATCTGAGCTGCCGCTACTGGCCTTGGTTGTCCTTTCGTTCCGCTAAAAATCATAGCGATCCCATTCTCGGGGCGGGTGGCAAGGTTTCGCCGTCGATTTGCACGGCCTTCGTGTCAAAGAATAGATCGGGAAGGCAGGGAAGTAGGGATTTTTAACTTTGACGGCCTTCAGGTACGCGAAAGTTATAATATTCCCTTGCAGCGCATGGCGAGAACCTTTACTTTACCGTACCTCACGCACGCGAAAGTCATAAAATGGCGCTCCATCTCGTGGGCGAAACGCTCGATAAGGCCCGGAGCCATTATCGGGCCGGAACAGGCAGACTCGTTCAACTCTATCGCGGCATCTACGTCGATGCCGGGGACGATATCGGCACGACCGTCCTCAAGCATGCCGTGCGGATTGCCAAATACCTCTACCCCAGGGCCTATCTCTCGGCCGCAAGCGCAGCCACGCTGACGCCCACACGCGATGGCCGCCTGTTCCTGAGCGGACCCCGAAAGCAACGCACCCACATCAGCGTCCTAGAGATCATTCAGAATGCCGCACCCAAACATCCGTCTCTTGCCTCGGCAATAGTCAATGATGGCCTAGGCGAATTCCGGGTGGACGTGTCGTCGCTTCGACAACGATTTCTCGAGGCCTTCCGCCTGCGCAGCGAACATGCCGCCTCGATCGACGAGACCATGCGCGACGCCATCGCCACGCGTCTCGTCGAGGAATATGGCAACCCGCGAGAGGCCGCTGATGCCGTTTGGGCCCTCGCACGCGAAAACGAATGGCATCGCGAAGGTCAACGTGCCGAGCGATTTCTCCTGCACCGGCCTTCCCTGATGCCACTTCGCAACGAAGCCGCGCTCGACCTCACCGTCGCTTGGTACGGCGAGCCTATCGGGCACCTCCGGCACGATGGCTTCGAATGGCGATGGACGCCACTCGAGAGGAACGGCCCAACGCTGGTCCGGCAGACCACCCCAGGAAAATTGCCACCCTTTATCGTCTCCTTATTGCCCGAGGGCTGGCTGGAGTCGGTGCTCAAGGACAAGGACGAGCGCACGGCTCTCCGTACGGGCAAGCGCTATATGTCCAACATCACCATCGTCGAACGTGACAGCGAACTCGCCACGCTGCCTCGCGATGTTCTGCTTACGCCATTGAGTCAGTTTTCGAAGGACGGCGTCTTCACCGGTATGTATGCCGGGCCGGGCCGCGGCGAAATCAACGAAGGTTTTGAGCGAAATCTCGCAAGATTGTTTGAGAACAGCGAGACACCACGTCTCTCCGGCATCCAGATCAAGGCGCCGATGAATTTGGACGAGAAGGGGCTGCTGACTCCCAGCATCTCCACGCCCTTTACGCATATTCTCAAGCCGGCAGGAGGCGCTGGCTATGAGGCGTTGCCGCTCATCGAATGGCTGGCACTCGCGATCGGCTCCGCTTCCGGCCTCGATGCACCTCAGAGCGCGCTCGTCACGATGCCTGATGGGTTACCTCCGGCACTCCTGGTCGAACGCTTCGATATCCGTCGCGGTGTAAATGACACCCGCATGCTGGCGCTTGAAGACTTGTGCTCGGTTCTCGATTTGCCAGCTTCGGCGAAGTACGACAGCACGATGGAGCGCGTTGCGCGCGCCGTTCGTCCGATCTCAACGGCACCGGATGAAGATGTACTGATTATTCTCAGACGTGCGTTGTTTGCCTGGCTGATAGCCGACGGAGACATGCATCTCAAGAATCTGGCGCTCCTGAAGATCGCTGAACCCGGCGACGAGACGTTCAACTCGGTTCGGATGGCGCCGCTATACGATGCAGTCACTACCCGGCTATTTCCCGGCCTTACGCATGACCGCATGGCCCTCAAGCTTAATGGAAAGGATAATCGGCTGCGCGCCAAAGACTTCAGGACCTTTGCAAGCACGGCGCGCCTTAGAGCGACCGATGCTGATGCCGACATCGATGATTTGCTCGACGAGGTCGGAAGAGCGATTGAGCGAATTTCCCTGCCTCCTGTCGCAGAATATGGACCCAATGGCAAGGAGATGGCAGAGCAGATGTTTGAGCTCATTCGTTCCCGGTTGAGTTCCTTTGAATAGGTGTCGACGACGGAATTCGGTATTTAATTTACGATGTGCTGTATGTTTAAATGTTCGTGGGGCCAAAATGATGCTTGCGCTGAAATCAAAGTCGACCGCGTCACGTCCGCGCTGCAAAAGCAAATGACTTCGGCCACTTTGGGGAAATACGACAGCACGATGGAGCGAGGTTCTTGGCGGGTGCGGCCGGTTTCGACAGCACCGGACGAAGACGACATTCAGCGCGCAGTATTTGACCCTACAGAATCCGGATCGCCACGACGATGCCGGCGACGAGCAGGATTGCGCCGAGCGTAACCCAGAAGCCAAGCCGCTCCTCGATGACGGCGCGTGCCTTGTCGCCATAGCGGTTAGCCAGGAACGCTACGGCATAGAAACGCATGCCGCGGGCGATAAAAGAAAAAATAATGAAGAGGACGAGATTGTAGCCGGCAAAGCCCGAGGCGATGGTGACAATCTTATATGGAATCGGAGTGAGGCCCTTAAGCAGAATGATCAGGCTGCCCCAGCGTGCATAGGCCTCGCGGAACGCATCAACCTTGTCGCCGTAGCCGTAAAGCGAAATGAGCCAATGGCCGAGCGTGTCGTAAAGAGCGGCCCCAATAAAGTATCCGAGGATCCCGCCGGCCACCGAAGTCCAGGTGCACAGGAATGCATATGAATAGGCTCGCTCCGGTCGCGCCAGCGCCATCGGGATCAGCATGGCGTCCGGCGGCACCGGGAAGAACGAACTCTCGACGAACGAAACGGCGCCCAGAATCCACGACGCATACGGCTTATCGGCCGCGGCAATGCACCGATCGTAGAGGGCCCTGAGCATGGCCGGTTTACTTAGCGGCGCGGTGGTGCCATGTCCACTTGTTGCAAAAACAGCTGAGCCGGCGCACGCATTTGGCGCCGGCTTACTGGCAGTCCACACTGCCTGATCGCCGTCAGCGATGGTACCAGAATCGGCCGCGTGGGCCATAGATCGGCGCGTAGCTGTATCGCCGGTAGAAATAGGGATACCCGATCGGCGGAGCCACATAGACAGCAGGTGGAAATAGCGGCAGCACGCCGACTGGCGGCACAGGGTACACCGGCGGAGGCACATAGACCGGGGGTGGTGCATAGGCCGGCGGCGGATAGCCAGCTTGCGGACCATAGTCAGGCTGCGGCGGATAGGCGGGAGGTGCGCTGAAATCGGCGGCGCTCGCGGAGGCGAGCCCCAGCGCGCTCAGGGCGATCGCAGTCACAGCAGCAGTTGCGATCGCGCGACTAGTCGGGACAGGCATGTTGGGATCCTCAGATCATGTCAACTCCCATCGGGGAGCGATCGCGATCTAAGCAATCCGCTTCGGCGGGACCAAGGCACAAATGCGGCAGTGCGGATTATATTTTTGCAAGGTTGAGTAACAAATGTTCAGGTTGATACTGAATGAATGTTCAGATGTATGGAACCTGCCGAGTATTTCTCGGCGCCGTGTCCACGTACGCGTGGCCTAATTGGTGGGTTACGCGCGGATCGGTGCCATCGGAAGCCGAAAGACAGGGGCCGCGCTAACCCACCCTACTTCTTCGCTACTCCTCCGCGGTGAGCAAACTGGCGTTTCCACCTGCCGCCGCTGTATTGATTGTTATGACCTGCTCGGCGGCAAAGCGGCGAAGATAATTCGGTCCGCCGGCCTTCGGGCCGGTGCCGGAGAGTCCGGAACCGCCGAAAGGCTGAGTGCCGACCACCGCTCCAATCATGTTGCGATTGACGTAAACATTGCCGTTTGCGAGACGCGCGGCGATGCGATCGGCCGTCGCGTCGATCCGCGAATGAATGCCGAGCGTCAATGCATATCCGTTCGCGGCGATCTGATCGGCAAGTTCATCGAGCCTGTCGGCGCGCCAACGCACGACGTGCAGGACCGGTCCAAACACTTCCTGCTCGAGATCGTCGGCACGATCGAGGGCGACAATCGTCGGCGGCACGAAGGTCCCGCTTGGCGGCAGGGATGCGAATTCATCCCAGCGGAATCGGACCCGGCCCTGGCGCTGCATCCTGTCGATCCAGCCGTCGAGCTTCTCCTTGGCCTCGGCATCGATCACCGGCCCGACATGAGTCGAAGGATCGCGCGGATCGCCGAGCTTGAGCTCGCGCGCCGCGCCCGCGATCATTTCGATCATGCGGTCGGCGATGTCCTCCTGCAGGCACAGCAGCCGCAGTGCCGAACAGCGCTGGCCGGCAGAGCGGAAAGCCGACGCGATCACATCGTCGGTCACCTGCTCGGGAAGCGCAGTCGCGTCGACGATCATCGGATTGATGCCGCCGGTCTCGGCAATGAGCGGCACGATGGGCGCGTCCTTTGCGGCGAGCGTGCGGTTGATTGCGCGCGCCACTTCGGTCGAACCCGTGAATGCAACGCCGGCAACTCGATCATCTGCAACCAGAGCGGCGCCGGTCCGGCCGTCTCCGGGCGCCAAATGCAGCGCGCTCACCGAGACGCCCGCCTCATGCAGCAGGCGCACCGCCTCCGCGGCAACCAGCGGCGTCTGCTCGGCCGGCTTTGCCACGACGGCGTTGCCGGCGAGGAGCGCCGCCGTTACCTGTCCGAGGAAAATCGACAGCGGAAAATTCCACGGACTGATCGAGACGAAAACGCCGCGGCCGCGGTAGCGCAACTCGTCGGCTTCGCCGGTCGGCCCCGGCATGGACTTCGGAACAAGCGCGTGCCGCGCCTCGACGGCATAGTAGCGGCAGAAATCGATCGTCTCGCGGACTTCGGCAAGCGCGTCATCGAGAGTTTTGCCGCCCTCGCGCTGCAATAATGAGAGAAACCGCCCGCGCCGCGTTTCGATCAAATCGCCGGCGTGTTCGATTATTCGCGCGCGTTCCTCGACCGGCATTGCGTTCCAATCCGCAAAACCCGCTTGCGCAGCTTCCATGGCGGTGCGCGCGATCGCCGCGTCGGCTTCGCGGACCGCGCCGATCGGCTGTCCATCGATTGGCGAGCGGATGAGCCGCTCAACGCCCGCACTCGTGGAGCCGTTGATCAAAGGGGCGGCCTCGGCCGATCGATCGGCCGAGGCAACCTCGGCCAACAAAGCCTCGAGGCTCCTGCGATCGCCAAATTCAACGCCGCGCGAATTGCGGCGCTCGGGCCCATAGAGATCGCGCGGTCGCGGGATCTTTGGGTGACGAGCGTGGTCGGGGTCGCGGATCCAATCCTGCGGTCGCGTGAGGATCGCCTCGATCGGCACCGCCGGATCGGCTGCGACCGACACGAACGACGAATTGGCGCCGTTCTCTAATAATCGCCGCACCAGATAGGCCAGAAGGTCGCGATGGCCGCCGACCGGCGCATAGACGCGGCAAGCGAGCTGCGGCAGTTCGGCCGCAAGCGTCTCATAGAGCACCTCGCCCATGCCGTGGAGGCGCTGGAATTCATAACCGTCGACGCCTCCGGCGTCTTCTATGACGCTGACGACGGTGAGTGCGTTATGGGTTGCAAACTGGGGATAGAGTCGCGCTCGCGCCGAGAGAAGCTTGCGCGTGCAGTGAAGGTAGCAAAGGTCAGTCATCGGTTTTCGCGTGAACACCGGATAGTCGTCCAAGCCGCGCTCCTGCGTGCGCTTGATCTCGGTGTCCCAGTAGGCGCCCTTGACGAGACGCACCATCAGCCGCCGGTTGCGCGCCTGCGCCAACTCAGTGAGCCACTCGATCACGGCCTCCGCACGCTTCTGATAGGCCTGAACCGCAAGGCCGAGGCCTTCCCAGCCTTGCAACGAGCAATCGGCGGCGACGGCCGCGAAGACATCCAGCGAAAGCTCCAGCCGGTCGGCTTCTTCCGCATCGACCGTGAAGTTGAGATCATGGTCGCGCGCCTTGCGAGCAAGCTCGATCACATTTGGCACCAATTCGGCGAGCACGCGCTCGTGCGACACGGCCTCGAATCGAGGGTGCAGCGCAGACAGCTTGACCGAAATGCCCGGGCGGTTCGGCAACGGCT
Source organism: Xanthobacteraceae bacterium (assembly GCA_036557705.1). GTDB lineage: Bacteria > Pseudomonadota > Alphaproteobacteria > Rhizobiales > Xanthobacteraceae > VAZQ01. Next base: position 2,860 of record DATBHB010000005.1, on the reverse strand, counting down.
GATTGCCGGCCACGGCTCCGATCGAATCGATCGCGTTCGCATAGGAGGCAAGGTAGTGCGCGGCGTCGGCTGCCGTGCGGGCGCCCTCGCCAAGCATGTCGAAGGAATAACGCTGTTCGCGATGTGCGCGGGCACGAGCGAGCGCCTCCTCGATGCTTTGTCCCAGCACGAAATGGGAGCCGAGAAGCCGCATTGCCTGCCGGGTCGCGGCGCGCACCGCCGGCAGGCCAAGCCGTTTCATCAGGCTCTCGACGATCGAGTCGGGGGTCTCGCCCGGGTGAATGATGCGGGCCGTGATTCCCAGCGTCCAGGCCGAGGCCGAGACGAGAATTGCATCGGATTTGATGTCGTGCGCCGACCATTCCCCGCTCGCAAGCTTGTCCTCGATCAAGCGGTCGGCAGTGGCAGCATCAGGAACCCGCAGCAATGCTTCCGCCAGCACCATCAGGGCGAGCCCCTCCTTGGTGGAGAGCGAATAGGCGTGCAGGAAATCCTCGACCCCGCCGAGCCCACCGCGGTGGGCTCGAATCGCCTTGATCAGCCGGGACGCGCGATCATCGATCCGACGTGCGGCTGCTGCCGGTTGAGGCGCCTGTGCCAAGAGCTTCCGCGCGATCGCCTCATCAGGTGGAGCGTAGGGCGCGCTGAAGGCGGGCGCCAAATTCGCGCCGGGGCCGGCGCCGGGGGCTGTCGACAATTCCTGCTCCACGGCAATCACGAGCATCACCAACAATCGGGGCGCCGGAGCAAAGCTGGTCGCAGAATGCGCCGGCATCGAACCGTCTAAATTTAGAACGAGGCGGTCAACAAAGCTACTAATTCACCGTGGAACCCTGCACGATGTAATTCACCGCCGCCCTTTGCTGTTCAGGAACTCGCAGTCCATTCTCTCGTTTTCTTAAGACGACGACCAAATCATTCTCCGGAGCGACGGAGTCGTTCTCGGTGAGACCGGCTGACCAGAGGACCGAACCAAGAGGACCGAACATGAATCGAGATGCTTCGATCCGCCGCAGCAGCGGCGCGCGTCTGCGCGCAGCGCTGCTTGCGGCAGTATTTCTCGCGCCTGTGCCGTTTATTCCCGGCGCGATTTCGCCCGTGCACGCTCAGGTGGGGGTGAGGGCCGAGTTTCACGACGTGCTTGCGCCCTATGGACAATGGGAACATCACGCGCGCTGGGGCGATGTCTGGATTCCACACGTCTCCCGCAACTGGCGGCCCTATACCGTGGGCCGCTGGGCCTACACGAACGATTGGGGGTGGTACTGGGTATCCGATACACCGGAGGAAGCCTGGGGCTGGGTGGTCTTCCATTACGGCCGATGGATTTATGACGATGATTGGGGCTGGGCCTGGGTTCCTGGGAACGAGTGGGCTCCGGCCTGGGTGTCCTGGCGCCGCGGCGCGAGATATATCGGCTGGGAGCCCTTGCCGCCCGAACAAATTGTCGTCGAATACAGCAGCCAGCCCGATTACTGGATCTTCTGCCGGGCGAGCGACTTCATCGCCCCGGATATCGTGAACGTCATCGTGCCGGTGCGCGAAACCGATGTGTTCTTCCGGCAGACGGTGGTCGTCAACAGGACGTATGACTTCCGCAACTATGGCTATGCGGTCGATACCGGTATCGAGCCGAATGTGGTTGCGGCATTCGTCGGGCACACGATTCATGCTTTCGACGTGCGGCCGGTTGTGCTCGCGGGAACGGCCCGGATTCCCGGCGCTTACGAGGTACGGGGCCAGGAAATGCGGGCATTCCGGGAGGGAAGGAGGCCCGATTTCACTCATGTGGCGCTGCGTGAAACCACGCGCACGATCGGTCCTGCGAACCACGTGCCGCCGCCGCATGCGCTCGCGGCCGGCGAGCATGGCCGGCTCGGTGAAAACCCGCCCCTGGCTGCGCGCGGCACAGCAGCACTCGAACACCAGCCGCAGACGCAGGGGCGCGGGCTCACACCGGAGGAGCAGCGCCAGGGCCATCAGCCTTTCGGCCGCGAGCATCAGGCCAATCAACAGCAAGGAAATCGCGGACCGGGAAATCGCGTCGGGCGACCGCCAAGCCAGCCGGGGACCGAGGGGCGCGGACCAGGCAACGAGGGGCGACCGGGGCGACACCCGCGGGGCAACGAAAACGCATTCGGCCATCAAACCGGCAGAGAGTTCGGGCATGAGCCCGGACACGGCGCAGGGCGCGGCGGGCCTGGACCGGAGCAGCATCCCGCTCATCCGCCGCAGTTTGGCCAGGCGAACAGGGGCCCTCACGGCGAACAGGGATTTCCCGGCACCGAAGGCGGGGGTCGCGGCGCTGGAGCGTTCGAGACTCACCATGGGCCTGCACCGGGGCCACGCGGAATGGGGGGACGAGGCGGCAACGCGCGCGAATTTGGACCTGGGCCGCAGCAAGGGCCGCGTTTTGGCGGCGCTGAGCACCGCGGCGGCGGGCCGCAATTTGGCGCTGCGGAGCATCGTGGCGGTCCGGGCCCGCGGTTTGGCGGTGGTGGCGGACCCGGCGGCGGCGCAGCCTTTGCCAGGGGCGGTCCGGGCGGCCCGGGGCCGCGCGGCGCCGGGGGGCACGGCCGGCACGGCGGGCCACGATAGTCGGGCGGCATCGCGAAGGGGCGGCATAAGTTAGCCGCCCTTTTCGTTAGTGCAGGGCGCGGATCTCGGGCGAACCGCAGCAGCGCTTGTACTTCTTGCCGCTGCCGCAGGGGCACGGCGTGTTGCGCCCAACTTTGGTGCTGCGTACGGGCTGCCTGCTCCAATTGCTCTCGGCTTCCCGGCGTCTAGCTTCGAGGCGAACAACCGCGTATAGACCGATAAGGCAGGACGGCAAGCTGGCGATGCATTCCGCGCGATCCTC
>DATBHB010000004.1:0-103092 GCA_036557705.1 Xanthobacteraceae bacterium | reverse complement strand
CGGCACGATTTCGGTGCACGGCTCGTTCCGCGGCTTCGCCCCCGAGGCCGCAAAGAGCATCAACGGGAAAGTCCTTATTCTGCAAGGAGCCGAGGATCCGGTGTCGCCCATCCCCGAAGTCATGTCGCTGGTCGAGCAGCTGCGCGCCGCCAAGGTCAGCTGGGAGCTCCAATTCTACAGTGGTGCAACCCACGCCTTCACCGATCCAAAGAATGCGGCGGAACAACGGGCCGATCGCGAATACAAGGTAGCGATGACGCGCTTTCTCAAGGAGGTCTTCACCAACGGCGCAGCGGCGTCGAATAGCTCCAACTGAGCGGCCGCAGGGCGAATCAGCACTGCTCATTTTCGACCGGCTGCGCGAATGGGCGAGCCTTACAGCGCCATCGCCTGGCCGGTGAATTTCGGCTCGGCGCCGTTCGAGCCGCCGCCGCTCGACAACCGCGGCCAGCCCGGAGCGATCCGGGCGTGGCCCTCACCTTAACCGCGGCAGCTTTTGCTTAGCCGGGCCGGTCGCACGCGCGGCCTCCGGCGGCGGATCGAGTATTCGCCGCTGGGAATTGCGTGACTGCGGCCGCGAACAGTCTCGCCCGCGCAAGTTGGCACCTGCGCGGGGAACGTTCAGGCTTTTTGCGCACGGCGGCCAAGCATCCAAGGCTGCCGCCCGGGACACCCGTTAGCACATGGTAACGGACCGCTTATCTAAGCCTCATGCGTGCCGAAGATATTCTGATGCCGACCGCTGCCGGCGTCTGCTGCAAGCCGGGCGGATTCTACATCGATCCGACCCGGCCAGTCGCCAAAGCGATCATAACGCACGCGCATAGCGACCACGCGCGGGCCGGTCACGGCGCGGTGCTTGCGACGCGAGAGACGCTCGATCTCATGCGGCTGCGGTATGGCGAGAATTTTGCCGGTGCGACGCAGGCGATCGGCTATGGCGAGAGCGTTGATATCGGCGGCGCCAAGGTGAGCTTTCATCCCGCCGGCCATGTGCTCGGCTCGGTCCAGATCGAAATCGAATACGGCGGCTTCAATGCCGTCGCCTCCGGCGATTACAAGCAAGTCCCCGACCCGACCTGTACGGGCTTCGAGCTGGTGCGCTGCGATCTGTTCATTACCGAGGCGACGTTCGGCCTTCCGGTGTTTCGCCACGGCGATCCCGATCGCGAGATCGCCAGGCTCCTGCAATCGGCGGCTATGTTTCCGGACCGTGCCCATCTGGTCGGCGTCTATTCGCTCGGCAAAGCACAGCGCGTGATCGCGCTCATTCGCCAGGCCGGGTACGAGGCGACGATCTATCTGCACGGGGCGCTGGAAAGCATTACGCATTACTACCAATCCCGCGCCATCGCGCTCGGCGACTTGCAGCCGGTGCGCAGCGCCGCCAAGGGCGCGCTCGGCGGCGCCATCGTGTTGTGCCCGCCATCGGCGCTTCGCGAGCCGTGGTCGCGCCGCTTCGCCGATCCGGTTCGGGCCTTTGCGTCGGGCTGGATGAGGGTGCGCGCGCGGGCGCGCCAGCGCGGCATCGAACTGCCGCTCGTCGTCTCGGACCATGCCGATTGGGACGGCCTCACCGCGACTGTCGTTGCGACCGGCGCCGCGAAGGTGTGGGTCACGCACGGCCAGGAAGATGCGCTCGTGCACTGGTGCAGGATGCGCGGGCTTGATGCCCGTCCGCTCGCAATCCTGGGTTACGGCGAAGAGGATGAGAGTGACGAGGCTGCTGCAATCTCGCCTGAGCGGGGCGGAGTCATTGTTCAATGAACCGATTTGCGGAACTGCTCGACCGCCTTGCCTACGAGCCTGGCCGCAATAACAAGCTGCGGCTGATGACGGAATATTTCCGCACCAGCGCTGATCCCGACCGCGGTTTCGCGCTCGCGGCACTCACCGGTTCGCTGAGCTTCCGGCACGCCAGGCCGAACATGATCCGCGCTCTCATCTCCGAGCGTACCGATCCGGTCCTGTTCGAGCTCTCGCGTGATTACGTAGGCGATCTCTCGGAGACCGTCGCACTGATGTGGCCGGCCCCCACACCCTTTGCGACGGCGCCGAATCCAAATCCTTCGCTGTCGACCGTTGTGACCACGCTGGCGTCACTCGGCAAAGAAGAGCTGCCGGCGCAGCTGGCGCGCTGGCTTGATTCGCTCGATGAGACCGGGCGCTGGGCACTGCTCAAGCTCGTCACGGCAGAACTGCGCATCGGCGTCTCGGCACGGCTTGCGAAGACCGCGGCTGCCGCGCTCGGCGGCAAGGACCCTGATGAGATCGAGCTGCTATGGCCGGCGCTTGCGCCACCTTATGTCGAACTCTTCGCGTGGCTTGAGGGCCGCGCCGCCAAGCCAACGAGTCTCAATCCGGCGCCGTTTCAGCCACCGATGCTGGCACATGCCGTCGATGAAAATGATCTTAAGGCGCTTTCGCCTGCGGATTTTCTGGCCGAGTGGAAATGGGATGGCATCCGCGTCCAGGCCGCAGCGGGCCTGGGTGCGGACAGTAACATTGTGGCCCGCCTCTATTCGCGCACCGGCGATGACATATCGAAGGCCTTTCCTGATCTCGTCGAATCGTTACGGCTGCCGGGCGCCATCGATGGCGAATTGCTGATCGTGCGCAATGGCCGCGTCCAGAGCTTCAATGTGCTCCAGCAGCGGCTCAATCGAAAGGCGGTGAATGCAAAGCTGCTTGCCGAATTCCCGGCGCACTTGCGCGCCTATGATCTCCTGGTCGACGGCGCCGCGGACTTGCGGGAGCACCCGTTCGTCGAGCGCCGGGAACGGCTGCAACAATTCATCGCGCGGCTCGACGACCCGCGCGTCGATCTCTCGCCGCTGGTGCCCTTTTCCAGCTGGGACGAGATCGCCGCCGCGCGCGCAGATCCGGCCTCGGCCGGAGCCGGCGTCGATGCCGAAGCGGTCGAGGGAATCATGCTCAAACGCCGTGACGCAGCTTATGTGCCCGGGCGACCGAAGGGGCCATGGTGGAAATGGAAACGCGAGCCGTTCGTGGTCGATGCCGTATTGATGTATGCCCAGCGCGGACACGGCAAGCGCTCCTCGTATTATTCGGACTACACATTCGGCGTCTGGACCGACGGGGCGAATGGAGACGAGCTGGTGCCGGTGGGCAAAGCCTATTTCGGCTTCACGGACGAAGAGCTGCTGCAGATCGACCGGTACGTGCGCCGCAACACCCGTGAGCGCTTCGGTCCGGTGCGCGAGGTCGTGCACGATCCCGACCGCGGCCTTGTGCTCGAAGTGGCCTTTGAGGGCCTCCAGCGTTCCAGCCGGCACAAGTCGGGAGTTGCCATGCGCTTTCCACGCATCAGCCGTCTCCGCTGGGACAAGCCGCCGCGGGAGGCCGACCGCCTGGAAACACTCGAACGGATGCTGGAGAGGATCGAGACCGGACGCAGCACCGTGCGAGCGGCAGAACTCTCGATATGATAATAAAGATACGAATCGTAGGGCGGGTTAGCGCCGCCCCGTATCGCGATCACCGCAGCGCCTGCAAACGGCGCGCCTAATCCGCCTACGGGCAACTCGGAGTCATAAGGACGATGCCATGACCATGCGAACCGAGAATCCAATCCCTGACCGGCGGTCCCGACCGGACGGCGATGACGCGCTCGCCCGGTTTCTCGGCGGCTCGCCGCTCGCTGTCATCTTCCGCCTCGCGCTCCTTTCGATTCTCGTCGGCGCCATCCTGGAGGCGCTCGGATTCGATCTGCAAAATATTATTGACACCGTGCAGGCGCTCTACCGCCGTGTCTGGGATATGGGTTTCGATGCCGTGCGCTGGCTCGGACGTTATCTCGTTCTCGGCGGCGCGATCGTAGTGCCGCTCTGGCTCATCACCCGCCTGGCCCACGTGGGGCGGGGACGGTGACAGCTCCATTTCTCGTTAGGCCGAGTATGTTCGCTGTGCCCGATTAGCGACGCGGTCTTTTGCACCGCAAGGCAAAACGCGATGTGCTAATTACAGACATCTGTAGGGTGGGCAAAGGCGCGCTTGCGCGCCGTGCCCACGCGTTCGATCACTCTCCAAAGCTGCCGGCCAGCTCACCGACATCGCCGCCCCAGTCGGGTGGCAAATCTCCACGCGCGACGTAATGTTTGAAGCTGCTGTACGGCCAATCGGACACACGCCGCACCAGCCCGTGCTTCACGGGATTGTGGTGAATGTAATCGATGTGCCGCACAAGATCGGCTTGGTTGCGAATCGCATGTTCCCAATACGGCGCTGCCACAGGCCGCGCTCACGTTTGGTGAGTTTGCTCTGGCTGCGCGGCTCATTGCCCGGCAATCCGCGCGAAAAGCCGCTCTTGATCAAGCTCCAGTGGAGCGGGAAATTGGCATCGCCGGACGGCAGACGCCAGAGCGCATGCAAATGATCCGGCAGCACGCAGATGGCGACCGTCTCGAATGGGTGGCGTTTCTGGATCGTACGGTAGATGCGCCGCAGACGATCAATGTATCGCACCAGCAGATCGTTTGACCGATCGGCGGGCGTGATCCTGAAAAAGAACAGTCCGCCTTCGATGCTGGCACGTCGATAGTGGGACATCAGCGCCTCGGACGCGTGGGCACGGCGCGCAAGCGCGCCTTTGCCCACCCTACAGAATCCGTCGTCGCGCGCAATGTCAGCTTCGGGTCAGTAGCGCGGGATCAGCGAGGGGTCGAAGACGAGGGCTTGAAATACCCCAAATCCGGCGCCGGCTGGCCCTTTCTGGCGGGCATGAGGCGGCCGTCGGCGCTGAGCATGTACATATCCCTGCCGATGACCACGTGATTGTTGTTTTCGGTGCAGAAGTTCTCGTGCCAGTTTGGTCGCGGATTGGATGAGCGGCGAAATTTCTTGTCGGTGCTCCACGGGCGCGTCAACGCGTGGTCGAAAACCGTGATCTCGTCGTGCAGGAGATTCGGATCGGCCTTGTCGAGGTAAATCCGCTCCTTGAATAGCGACTGATTGTCGAGATGCAGGGGAAGCCCGGTTGCATCGTAGGTGCGCGGTCCCTTGAAGCCGCGCGTCTCGGCCTCGAGCACATTGTAGCGGCCGTCGCCGTTCTCATCGATCCATTTGCCGATGGAGTAACCCTGGAACGCGATGTCGATCTCGTTAGGCCAGTCACGGCTGTCAGTAAAGATTCGCCGGCCGTGATCTTCGCTGTTGATCAGGATGTAGGTGGTTTCCGGCATGACGATAAGTTCGATCACTGAATAGGCATTCATCATCCGCGGCATTCCGTACGGCCGGCAGGCAAAGCCGCCATCGCCGCCCTGCCCGCCGGCGGCCTGATCTGCCACGCTGGCCTCGGCCCTGGCCTGATATTCCGGGATCAGCGGGGCTTGCTGGCCGAGCCCCCACAGCTTGGTCTGATCGTAGGAAGGCTGGCCGCCGACGCCGGGCACATTGAACCGGCTCCATTGGCCCTTCAAATCAGGGTATCTTCCGTCGTCGGAAGCCGCAGCGGCTTCGCATGCCACCGAGAGGCAGAGGGATATGATCGCGATCCCGATCAGGTTCCGGTAGAGCATTGGGACCTCTCCTCGCGCCGTTTTGCATCGCCTCGGCGGCCTGCGAGCCGAGCCATCATATCATAACGGCCAAGGCTCCCGTGTCACTGCCGCAGCATCGAGCCCGACAAGCTCGGCAAGCCCCGCATGCCCTCCCTTGCGTACCGCATCCGCCAGCTCCCGTTTGATTTCAGCGACGAGAGCCAGGCCGCGAAACACGAGCGCACTGTAGATTTGCACCAGAGCGGCGCCGGCTCTCACTTTGGCGAGTGCGGCTTTGCCCGAGTCGATCCCGCCGACGCCGATGAGCGGGAATGCATTCTCGACCCGCAGGTAAGTCTCGGCCAGCATGCGCGTGGCGAGCGGGAACAAGGGCGGGCCGGAGAGGCCGCCGGCTTCCTGTGCGCCGGCGCGGTCCCGCAGCGATGGTGGCCGCGCCACCGTCGTGTTGCCGACAATCATGCCGTCGACCCGATGCCGCCGCGCCGCGGCGACGACTGCGTCGAGCTCGCCAAGCGTTAGATCAGGCGCGATCTTGATCAGCACCGGCTTTGTGCCGGCTCGGTTGCTCACGCGCCCGCGTGCCTCCATGACGCGCGAAAGCAAGTCGTCGAAAGCGCTCCCCTGCTGGAGGTTGCGCAACCCCGGCGTATTCGGCGATGAGATATTGCATGAGAAATAGCTCGCGACGACTGCGAGCTTCTCAATCAGACGCGCGTAATCGGCGACGCGATCGGTGCTGTCCTTATTGGCTCCGATATTGATGCCGATGACAGCGCGCCCGCCATGGCGGCGATCGGCGCGCGCGGCGAGCCGAGAAAGGAGCGCGTCGGCGCCGTCGCTGTTGAAGCCGAGCCGGTTGATCAGCGCCCGGTCGGCTGTGAGCCGGAACAGGCGCGGGCGCGGGTTGCCCGGCTGCGGCAGGGGCGTGACGGTGCCGATTTCAACGAAGCCGAAGCCCAAGCCGAGCAGCGCGTCCGGGACCTCGCCATGCTTGTCGAAGCCGGCCGCCATTCCGAGCGGATTGGGAAAATCGATCCCAAAGGCAGGCACCGCCAGCGACGGATCGTCGGCCGTCATTCGAAACGGCGACAAGCGCAATGCCGCGACTGCAAACCGGTGCGCATTCTCGGGCTCCATGCAGGAGAGGAGCGGGAGCGCGAGCCGGTCGAACAAGCCGATCACGAGGCGCACTCGGGAAAGACATGGCGCCCCTCGGGACCAAGCCGCAATGGTCTCGTCCAGACGACGGCATCCAGGGGAAGCGGCGCGTAAAGGTGCGGAAACAGTGCACCGCCTCGGGAGGCTTCCCACTTGAGTGCCGGACCCAGCGCCGCGCCATCGACGGCGACAAGCACCAGGTCGGGCATGCCGGCAAAATGCTGGGCGGCCGTCTCCGCGACCTGATCCGGAGCCGACAGATGGATGTAACCGTCCATGAAATCGACTTCGGAACCATGAAAGGCGCCGGTTTTCTCGGCCTCGCCCCATTCACCGGCGCGGCAGATTTTGTAAACGATCGGTGGCACCGCTTTGCCCATATCGAGCGATCTCTCCTTTAAGATCATTTCGGCGTTGCGAAATTCGAGGAATGAGGGTATTTTCCTATGGATCGGATAACAATCCGCCATTGCCGCCTCTTTCCCTGGACCGCGCCATGCTGACTCATGCCCAGATCTGGAATGCGCTCGACCGTCTGGCTGCGCGCTCCGGCCTTTCCGCCTCGGGTCTTGCCAAGAAGGCCGGCCTTGATCCTACCACCTTCAACAAATCCAAGCGCATCACCCCCGATGGCCGCGCGCGTTGGCCCTCGACCGAGTCGGTTGCGAAATCGCTCGCCGCGACGAGCACTCCGATCGACACTTTTGTGCAACTTATCGATAGCAGCCGGGCGGTCCCCAAACGGTCGGTCCCTCTGATCGGCTTGGCCCAGGCCGGCAAGGCGGGATTCTTCGATGATGCCGGATTTCCGGTCGGTCACGGCTGGGACGAGATTCCGTTTCCCTCTGTCACCGACGAGCATGCCTATGCGGTGGAAATTTCCGGAAAATCCATGGAGCCCGCCTACCGCGACGACGCCGTCATCATCGTCTCGCCGGCGGCCTCCATTCGCCGCGGCGACCGTGTGGTGGTCAAGACGCGGGAGGGCGAAGTGATGGTGAAGGAGCTCAAGCGGCGCAGCGCCAAATCGATCGAGCTGCGATCGCTCAATCCCGAATACGAGGAACGAACGCTGTCGGTGCGCGAAGTGCAGTGGATACACCGCGTGCTCTGGGCGAGCCAGTGATCAGGAAACAGAGGGCAGACGACAGAGGACGGGATATCAGGGCTGTTGCATCCGTCCTCTGTCGTCCGTCCTCTGTCATCTGAACGCCAGCGAAGCCGCGCGCGCCAGATAGACGGCGCTGACGGCGAAAATGATCGCCCGCGTCCATTGACGAAAACTGTGGTCGGTCATTCGTTCGAGCACGAAGGGGGCCAGCATGGTGCCGCCGATCGCCAAGAGGATTGCCGGCGCATACATCGCCAGCGGCAGCTTGAGGCTGCTGCTGCCGGACAGCGAAATGAAATAGCTGGCGCGGATCACATGGCTGAGCGACTGCACCACAGCTTTGGTCGCATTCGTGGTCTTGCGGTCGAGCAAGCTCTTCTGGAAAAAAATATCGAGAAAGAGCCCGCCGATCCCGGATAACACCTGAACAATGGTCGTCAGCACCCCGGTCACGAACGGCATGCCCCGCCATTCGATGTTGGGACGCGCTCGCTTCGGCAGCAGTTCGATCGCAAACGGCATGAGCCCGAGCGTCAAATACACCATCATCTTGTCGGGGACGAACGCGATCGCAAACATCGCCGCGAAGGAGATTGCGGCGCCGAGCATGTACCAAAGGAAAATGGGCCATCGCACGTAATCGCGCCACTGCAGCGCGCGCCAGCCGTTGGCGAACATCTGGATAATCGAGAATAGGATCATGGCGGCGGCAACCTCGAAATAATTCAAGAGCACGCCGAGCAGGATCATTCCCCCGGCCATCCCAAACACGCCCGAAAGAAACGAGGTGGCGAGGATGGTGGCTCCGATCAGGGCCAGGGTGGAGAGAGGCATTCCGCGGTCAGGCCGAGCGTGCGAGCGCGCCGTCAATCATCGCGATCGTATTGGCCGGCCCGTAGACCGCGACGAAAGAGCCGAAGCGCGGTCCTTTCTCCTGCCCGAGCAGCACCTGATAGAGCATGTTGAACCAGTCGAGCGACACTCCGGGCTTGCCGTCCCTGGTCTTGATCTTGCCGGTCTTGTCGAGGAACGGAGGCCGCCGTCCGATCTCGTAGACGACATCCTGGATCCGTTCGGCTGTCGCGTCCTCGGGAAGCTGGGAGAGCGCATCGCGCAGGTCGATGAGAGCGGCGCGCTCGGCGTCGGTGGGATCGCGAAATTTCTTGTGCGGCAGCACGAAGTCGCGGAAATAATGGATGGCATAGCCGACGAGGGCGTCGAGGCGCGGATGCGTCTGCGCTGTCACGCCCGGCCGGTACCGGCGGATGAATCCCCACAGTGTCTCGGCATTCTCCGCGTTCGAGGACGATACCAGCGCCAAGAGCATCGAGAACGTGATCGGCATCTCGGCTTTGGGCGGATCGCCGGCGTGGATGTGCCAGACCGGATTCGCAAGCCGCTGTTTTGCGTCCTGCCGCTGGTAGGCGTCGAGAAGCTGGTAGTATTCGTCAACGTGCCGGGGGATCACGTCGAAATGCAGTCGTTTCGCCGCTTTCGGCTCGCGGTACATGAACAGCGACAAACTCTCGGGGCTGGCGTAACGCAGCCACTCTTCGATCGTGATCCCGTTGCCCTTGGATTTCGAAATTTTCTCGCCCTTCTCGTCGAGAAACAGCTCGTAATTGAATCCTTCCGGCGGCGTGCCGCCCAGCGCACGGCAGATGTCGCCGGACAGCCTTACCGAATCGATCAAATCCTTGCCGGCCATTTCGTAATCGACGCCGAGTGCGACCCAGCGCATCGCCCAGTCGGGCTTCCATTGCAGTTTGCTCCGCCCGCCGGTGACGAGGGTTGTTACGCGCTCCCTGGTCTCGGGGTCTTCGTAGCTAATGGTCCCGGCCTTTGCGTCATGCGCCAGAATCGGGACCTGCAGCACGATCCCGGTGCGCGGGCAGATCGGCAGGAACGGCGAATAGGTTTGCGCGCGCTCCTCGCGCAGCGACGGCAGCATGATCTGCATCACCGCGTCGAACCGTTCGAGCAGTCTCAGTAGCATTTCGTCGAACCGCCCGGACCGATAGCACTTGGTCGAGGACAGAAACTCGTAATCGAAGCCGAATTGATCGAGAAAGCGGCGAAGCCGCGCGTTGTTGTGCTCGCCGAAGCTTGGATGGGTACCGAATGGATCGGGCACCCCTGTCAGCGGTTTTCCGAGATGCTGCTCCAGCAGTTCCCGGTTGGGCACGTTATCGGGTACCTTGCGAAGCCCATCCATGTCGTCGGAAAAGGCAATGAGCCGGGTCTTGACCCTGTCATCGGTGAGCACGCGAAATGCATGGCGCACCATGCTGGTGCGCGCGACCTCGCCAAAGGTGCCGATATGCGGGAGCCCGGAAGGGCCGTAGCCGGTCTCGAAAATGACTTCGCCTTTGGGCAATTTGCGGAGACGTGCGACGATCTTTCTGGCTTCCTCGAACGGCCAGGCATTCGATTGTTCGGCCGTTTCGCGCAAAGCTTGTATCCTGTTTCCATCAGCGGCCGACATTCAGCGCTCCTCAAAGTTCCACGGCACCCACAGAGTTCGTTGGTCAAGAACGGGGCTCAGTCGCGCAGTTGAGGAAGCCGGCGTTTGCCATGTCGCACATGCAGAATTTCGACCAGATCGTCTTCGATGCTCCACCGATAGAACACGAGGTAACTCCCCTGAACGAGCGATCTCACGGCGATCCCAACGTCAGGCCGTTTTCGCCCCATTGCCGGACTCGTTGCAAGCAGGGAACAGTGATGCTCAATCCGGCGCGCAAATTTGGTCGCCGCGTTTGGGTCCTCAACCGCAATTCTCTCAACGATCCGAATAACATCGCGTTTTGCTTTCGTGGCGTAAACGACGCGAGTCATTTGCCACGATCGGCAATCGCTTTTATCCGCGCGTGCATTTCCGCGTGCACCTCATCAGCCTCGATCACGTCACCCGCATTCGCTTGTGCCAGCCCTTCGGCGACCATTGCGCGAACTGATTCGAGATCGTCATCTCCCTCGAGGCTAAACCCCGTTCGCAGAAGGGTCTCGACGGCTTCACTTTCAGACGCAAATGCGCCTGACCGCACGGATTCGCGCAGGTCAGCCACTAGATCCGCGGGCAAGTCGACAATCAATCGTTCAGTTGATGCCATTGCGAACTCCTAACTCGTATAAGATACGCAATCCAGGCCCTGTGTAGCTTGGAGGGGACGATCTCAAAACGGGCTGATCGGGAAATAGCGCAGCCATAAATCCGCGAATCGGCCTTGGTCCCAGGACCGGAACAGTGCCCAGTTCAGGGCTGAGCGCACCGTGGCGTTGCCCTTCTTTACCGCGATCGCGACGCCTTCGCCGAAGAAGCGGCTATCGAGATACGGGCCGCCGCGGAAAGCGCAGCAATTCTCCGATTCGGTGCCGTTGAGCCAGAAGGCCAGCGAAATCGCATCCCCGAACAAGAGGTCAACGTCGCCTTGACGCAGCGCCTGCCGAGCGATCTCGGCGCTCGGATAAGAGCGCAGATCGACCTCCGTGAACAATGCCTTGATATAGGCCTCGTGCGCAGTGCCGGCCACCACCGCAACCTTGCGCCCCTCGAGCTTCTCCGGAATCGGATCGTCAATCGGGGAGTCTTTCCGCGCGGCGAAACGCGCGGGGGTCCGGTAGTAGGGCTCGGTGAAATCGACCTTCATGCGAGCTTCCGGCGTGACTGCGATCGAGGCGATGACCGCATCGCCGCGGTTCTCGTTGAGCGAGGCCAACAGCGTATCGAACCGGCGCATCTGGATCGTGCAGCCGATCTTGAGTTCCTCGCACAGCCCGCGTGCGAGATCGACGTTGAAGCCCTGCGGATTGCCATCCGGACCGGCGAAATTGAATGGCGGATAATCAGTTTCGGTCAGGAAACGAAGCACGCTGATGCGCGTAAGGTCCGGCCGCTCTGGGCGGCGGCGAGGGTCCCAGAAGCCCGGTACCCACACCCCCTGCTCGCCGGCTGCTCGCTGTGCGAACGCTCTGCCAAGCTTTACATTCGGCGCCATCAAGAACAGCGCAATCGCAATGACAGCGAGACCGAGTGCCGTACCTACGTGAGTTCGCAACTGTGCCCCCGGACGGTCATTATCAATGACTGTTGTCTTGCTCGGCCGTCACTACCGTCTCGAAGGCGGCAATGACGGGGGCGAGCGCCCGTGTGTCGAGGTCGTCACGCGCAATGATGCCTTTCATGATGCTGGGAAGTTCCGGCAGCACGCCCGGTTCCTCGATGACCAGCGGCGCCATGGTCATGGCGGCGCTGCGCGGGGTCGGGCAGTAGCCCAGCCCGGCTGCGGCTGCGGCGCGCCGTGCCATGGTATCGAACGCGGTAAAGACGACTTCATAGCGGCGATGGGCGGCTTCAAGGACCGCCATGGCGATGCGGTCCGGCGGCAGCAGGTTGGGCGAACTCACAAGCGGGATGGCTGCGCCTGCCGCCAGGACCAAGTCCGCAGCCCGTACCCAGACGACCGGCTCCGGCCATGCTGCGAGCGAGCCCTGCATCTCTTCCTCGCTGCCGAGCGCGAACACGAGGTCGAGATGGCCGGCGCGAACGCCGCGCAGCAACGCGGAGGAATGATCGCAGCGGACCTGAACGCGCGATGGTTCGGCCGCGCGCCCGCATTGGCGCAGGATTCCCGCAAGCTTGTTCGGCGCATAGACGTTTGGAATGCCGATGCGAAGCACCTGCAGATTGGGCTGAAGTCCAACGCCGCTGACAATTTGATCATTGATCGCGAGCATGCGCCGCGCCTGGCGCAGCACCTCGGCTCCGAAATCGGTGAGGGTGACGCCTAAAAGGCTCTTTTGCAGGAGGTCGGCGCCGATAATCGATTCCAGCCGCCGCATATGCGAACTGACCGCAGGTTGGGTGAGACCGAACAGATGGGCGGCTTTGGTAAAGCTGCCCAACTCGCAGATGGCAACGAAGGTTCGAAGCAGATCGGTCGGAATGGACGCCCGCTCCATGGCGGCCGCGATTGGCTCGCTCTCCTGATGGGACATTGCGGCGACTTCCGTACCGGAATCCGAGCGGGGCGTGCGCATGGATCCGTTCTACCGCCTAAAGGCGCTTCCGCAGATCCGCGACCGATGCTTCGGTCGCGCGCTTGAGGCTGAACGGCGCAACAAAACGGCCCTCTTTGTCCATGAGATAGACGATCGCCGTGTGGTCCATGGTGTAGCCGCCGTCATCGAGCGGCACCTTCTTGAAATAAACCCGGTAGGCTTTGGCGACGGCGCTGATGCTGTCAAGGTCACCGGTCAGGCCTTCCAGATGAGGGTCGAAGCTCGACAGGTAATCTTTGAGCACCGCTGGCGTGTCGCGCTCGGGATCGACGGTGATGAACAAGGCGCCCAGGCGGTTCGCATCCGGGCCGAGTTGGCGCAGCATCTCGGAGATTTCAAACAGCGTGGTCGGACAGACGTCCGGGCAATGCGTGAATCCGAAGAAGACGAGGAGAGGGTGTCCCTTGAAATCCGCGTCGGTCACGGTGCGCTGGTTCTGATCGATGAGCCGGAACGGACCGCCGATTGCCGCCGTAGGTGTCGCCTTCGGCGAAGCCAGATGCTCATTCAACAGCAGAAATGCCGCAAAGCAGAGGACGAGCCCGGCCGTGAAGGCGCTCAGTACCAGGATGAAGCGGGCAGCCCGCGAGGTCATGACAGCCATAACTGCATTCGTCTTATCCGCTCACAGGCAGGCCGCGAGCCCGGCTGCGATCATCTCGTAGAATACGGCTGTGCCATAGTACGCCCACAGCGCCGCCGTTCCGGCCAACAGCACCACAATCCCCGCGCCGGTTGCGACCAGCAAAGGCGAAAGCCGCGCAGCGAAGACCGCTCTTTCCTCCGAGATGGAAGCGCCTTGGGTTTGGGGAATGGCCATGGGTCCTGAGATAAACCGGAACGCGACTGCCCACAATACGGCGTATCCGCACGCCAGCGTCCCGGGCGCAAGCGTCGGCTCCGGCTGTTGCTCGGCCGCCCTGGGCAGTTTAACGTCCGCTCATGCTCTGCTAGCCACGATCCGCGGTGACAGTGACGGACGATGCGATCCAGGCGATCATTTGTTCATCTCGGGTTCCTGATTACTGCTGCGCTCGCCGTGTCGCTCGCAGCGGCCGCGCCCGCGTATCACGGGTCAGCCAGAGGGGGCGGCGTCGTGACCGCGCGCGACGATGTGGCCCGTAACTTCACGGCCGCGGCCCGCAGGGGCCGGGGCCGAGCCTCGACATACCAAGTCACCGACAAGACGCGGTTCCTGGTCGGCGGGGCGCCAGGCTCGTGGCGGGATGTCAGCATCGGCACGGTCGTGCAAGTGCGTTGGCATCGTGCGGGGAGCCAGCGCGTGGCCGACATCGTCGGTATCAGGGGGCGACCAGGGAATTGAGCCCTGCCACGCCCCCTTCATCCGCGGTGTGGTCGAGGTCCACAACGTACCATACATCCACGCCGCTGGACCTCCGACGGCACCACGCCGCGGCGGCTTAGCCGACTGCGCGCGCATGAACGATCTCTCGCGCCTCGACCGGACGCACGTCGGACGCATCGAGGGTCACGACGGCAACGGTGTCGCCTGAAAGCGTTGTAAACTCAACTTCGTAGCCTGCACCCTGTTGATGCACCAGCACGATAGTGCCGACGTCGCCAGCGGCAAGCCGCTCATTGGGTAAATCACGTTTCAAAACGACGAGGTCCAGTTCACCGATCACGGGGTCGTAATCCTTCTCGGTTCCAACGTCACCAGACGCGGGACCGTTTCCTGCGAATCCACAAACCATACCACGCGCACCACTGGGGTACGACCATCAGGTGTTGGCAACGGGCCATCGATCTCGTATCTGGTGCCGAAGCGGGTTTGGTGCGATGCGGTGATATCGTTTGCTTGCGCGTGGGCAATTACGGCATTGCGCAAGTCCTGCCAATCCCTGGCGCGGAACCCGAAGCTCTCGAGGAAGTGTGCTTTCGCCCGCCCGCCCGAGTGGCGGGCGCTCAACAAGTAGTTCACGATCTTGGTCTCGGGCACAATTGCACGATCTGGATGAGGTAGGCGTGGCATACATCTTTGCTCAAATCATCAGTCACGCCTTCAATTCATAGCGACGCAAACCGGAGAGGCGAGGGATAGCTCACGCCACTACGGCGACGCGATCAACCCGGCAACGGCCGCCGCTTCATCCCAGATCTTTGTGTCCTCTCGGATCATCGCGGCGAATTCCGCAGGTGTATTGGCGATGACTTCAAGGCCGTCCTGTTCGAGGACGCGCACCACGTCAGGCGAATTGAGGGCGCGCACGATCTCGGTATTGAGCTTGCCGGTGATCGCCGGGGGAAGTCCGGGCGGTCCAATGAAGCCGACCCATGTTCGCCCGGGATGGTAGTCGGGCAACACCTCGGTAATGGCGGGCACATCCGGGACTTTGGAATAGCGTTTGGTATCAAACACGGTAAGGAGCCGGATGCGGCCGCTCTGGAGGTGCGGCAGAGCCGTCGCAAGAGTCACGATCGCGGTCGGAATATGGCCGCCCAGCAGGTCGTTGAGCGCAGGCGCGACTCCACGATAGGGCACGGCCAGAAGATCGATCCCGGCTACCTTGTTGAGCACCTGGCCATAGAGGTGATGGGCCGTTCCGATGCCGGCGCTGCCGTAGGATATCGCTCCGGGTCGCCGGCGTGCCTCGGCGATGAACTCGGTCATCGACTTCGCAGCAATCTGATCGTTGACCAGAAGCCCGGCCGGGTTGTTGGCGATCGCCGTGATTGGAGTGAAGTCCTTGGCGATGTCGAAAGACGAGGTCTTGTTCTGAATGCGATCGATGGTCTGCGACAACGACAGCAGCACGCCGATCGTATAGCCGTCCGGGGCAGCGCGTTTGAGCATCGTCAATCCGATGGCGCCGCTGGCGCCGGCCTGGTTTTCCACCACCACCGGCTGGCGAAAACTTTCGCTCAGCTTCTGGCCGACGAGACGCGCGCTGATATCGCCGGCTCCGCCCGGCGGGTTCGGGACGATGACCTTGATCGCCCTCGCCGGGTAGTCTTCGGCTGCTGCTGCAAGGGGCAGAACGGTGAGCGCGCACGCAAGGGCGAGTTTTCTCAACAAAGGCATCTCAGACTCCCGGCCTGTTCACACACGGAGGAAAGTATCGATCGAGCCAGTCGCGCAGCACGATGGCGACAGTTTCTTCCGGCAATGCTCAATTTCGTTTGCGGCTTTCGTACCGCAATCGTAATGCCCCGATGGGATCGCTGCCAGCCCCACGGCAGCAGCGAGTTGGCCCCCGCCGCGAGGACGCTTGCCATGGGCCAGGAATCTTGAACACAATCACATTGGTCCAGGTGCCACCGGGGGGATCCCGGATCAGAAACATGGGAGGATAACGAAATGCGGACGGCAATTGCTTTGGCGGCCACTCTGGCGACATTCGGTTTCTGCGCGAGCGCCGGCGCCCAGCAGGCGGATATGACGTTCTTCATCACCAGCGTCGGTTCCGGCAAAGGCGGCGATCTCGGCGGACTCGCCGGCGCCGATGCCCACTGTCAGGCGCTGGCGCAGGCTGCCGGCGCGGGGAACAAGACTTGGCACGCGTATCTGAGCACGAGCGGGCGCGGCGGCGCCAATGCGGTCAATGCGCGCGACCGCATCGGCAACGGCCCGTGGCAGACCGCCAAGGGGGCGGTCATCGCCACCAGCGTTGCCGATCTCCACAGCGCCAACAACAAGATGAGCAAGGAGAATGCGCTCAACGAGAAGGGCGTGCGCATCAACGTGCGCGGCGACCGGCCGAACATGCACGATATCCTGACCGGCTCCGACAAGGACGGCCGCGCCTTTCCACCGAACATGGATCTGACTTGCAACAACTGGACCAGCAGTGGGCCTGGCGTCGCCATGCTCGGGCATGCCGATCGGCAGGGTAATCCGCCGGTCGAAGGCTCGCAGAATCCCGGCCCGTATCTGGAGACAGCGGGGGCCTGGAACGCCGCGCATACGTCGCGCAGCTGCTCCCAGCCGGATCTCGTCGCCACCGGCGGCAACGGCCTCTTCTATTGCTTCGCCGTGCGGTGAAGTTGAAAACGTAGGGTGGGCAAAATCGCGTCCTCGGCTATTTCCACGCGCACGGTCGTTCCCGCGATTTTGCCCACGCTTTCGACTGCCGCGAGACGGGACCGCGTGGGCAAACGCGCGCGACAGGACAGTGCATTCCCTGAAGGCATGGCTGCGCGTTTGCCCACCCGACAGAACGATGTCAGGCCGACCTGCGCGCCTGTTACTTCTGCACCTGGGGAAAATATTTCGGGTCGGGCGGCAGCTGTCCCTTGGTCGTCGGCATCAAATAGCCGTCGGACGTCACCAGATAATATTCCTTGCCGATGGTGACGTAGCCGTTGCCCTCGAGGCAACTGACGCGGTCCCAGTTGGGGTATTTTCTTGGACGGCGCCGATAGGTCTTGTCGGCGGTCCAAGGCCGAGTCAAAGCGTGGTCGAACACCGTGATTACGTTGTGCAGGATGCTGGGATCGCTCTTGTCGATGAAAAATCTCTCGTGGAAGGTCGATTCGTTGTCGAAGTGCAGAGGAAGCCCAGACGCGTCGTAGGTGCGAGGTCCCTTGAACGGGCCGTGGGTGTCGACTTCGAGAACGTCGTAGACGCCGTCCCCGTCTTCGTCGCTCCACTTGCCGATGGCAAAGCCCTGATAGGTGGGCTGGTTGTCAGCAGGCCACGGCCGCCCGTCGGTAAAAATCCGGCGCAGATCGGTATCGGCCACAATGTAAGTCGTTTCCGGCGTAATGATGTATTCGAAGGTTCCTATCGACATCATGGTCGGCATGCCGGACGGAAGGCACGAGGCGTGATAGAGGAACAGGCCCTGGCGGCCTTGGGCGATCTCAGCCAGATTGTCCTCGTACACTTTCTTGTACTCCTCCGTCAGCGGCGCGTCCTGGCCTTTGCCAAACGGCTTGCTCGGATCGAACCGCAGCTGCTGGCCCGGCATGCGCGGCACGACCGCGTTCCACTCGCCCTTCCAATTGGGATATTTCTTCTCTTGCGCCTTGCTCCCGCCCGTCGTGGTGAGCATCAGCACGGCGGCCAAGGTAAGCGACTCGACGATGCGCCGACCCAGCATGATCGTCCTCCCAAGTTTTTGGATATTCGCGCCGGCGCATGTTAAAGCATGCAATGCCCTGCGCGCAAACGCGGCTAGTATCCCGATTCCGAAGTTCGCTTCATTGTGCCGCGCCCTCGTTTGCGAACTTCGGAATCGAAGGACACTAGCAAGCTATTGATCTAGTGTGGCCTTGGTTCAGAAGTCCGCATGTTGGACTCGCCGCAAGAATGATGCGGACTTCTGAACCGCCACACTAGGGCTTGAAAACCATCACATACAGGTTCGCCAATGGCACGATCGTAGCGATGACTCCCCAGATCAACCAGCGCTGGTTGTGCCGCCAATAACCGTCGGGAATCGCGGCTGCGTTTGCGAAGGCCCGTGCTTGGCGAGCCTGCGCAGTTTGCGTCGGGATCAGAATGACGGCCCAGATCAGGCCGGAAATGACAAGCAGCGCCTGGCCCCAGATCAGCCAAGTCGTCCCAACCAGATCGAGACCGGCGATCCCGGCCATGCCGTAGCCGCCGATGATTATGAACAGCACGCCGCCGGCGGTAAAAATCCAGTCGGTCAATGTGACCAGGCGTTGCGCATGGGCGACGATCCGCGGATCGCGCGTACGGTCTGCCATCACCTTCCAGAACGCCGTTACGATAATATTGCCGAGAAAGATGACGACACCGAACAGATGCACGACTTTGAACGCGTTGTATGACATTGGAGAGGTCACAATAACTCGCGCCGCGTTCACGGCGCAGTCAGCTAATCTTATTGCATTAAACGAGTTCCCGTAGGGTGGGCAAAATCGCGCGGCACGGCCTTACCGTGTGGGTAATGGCGCGGCGCGCGATTTTGCCCACACGGTCAACTTCGAGAGCGGACCGCGTGGGCAAAGGCGCCCGCGACAGTGCGTTACATGAAGCATCGCGAAGCGCCTTTCCCCACCCCACAGGGTCAAGACGACGGCGGGGGGGCGGCAAGCGCCTTGTCGATTTCCGGCTTGAGTGTCTGATCGATATTGTCCGCCGTGATCGGTCCGATCAGCTTGTAGGCGATGCGGCCGTCGCGCCCGATCACGAAAGTCTCGGGCACCCCATAGACGCCCCACTCGATCGAGGCGCGGCCGCTTGCGTCGGCGCCGGTCGCCGCAAACGGGTTGCCGTAACGGGCGAGAAACTTGCGCGCGTTCTCGGGGGTGTCCTTGTAATTGATCCCGACAACCTTGAACCGCGAATCGCGGGCGAGGCGAACGAGGAGCGGCACCTCGTCGACGCAAGGCACGCACCAGGATGCCCAGACGTTGAGCAATGTCACCCCGCCCTTGAACGTCTCGGTATCGATTCCCGGAATGGGATTGCCGTTTCGCTCAATTCCGGCGAGCGCCGGCAGGTTAGTCGCCGGCGCCGGATGCCCGATCAGAACGGACGGAATGCGCGATGCGTCCCCGGCGCCGAGCCGGACCAGAAACAAGGCGGCAAGCGCCAGGAACACGAACAGCGGGATGAACACCACGGACCGGCGCGTCCAGGGCGCTTGAGCTTCGTCATTCACAGCCGTCATGGTTTAACCTCGCGAGCGCGTTCCGAACGACGCGTTATGCCCGAAGCCTCCAGGTCGGAGAGGATTTTGATCTGGCGGCGGTGATCGATCAATACCCAGGCGATCATGGCGCCGACAATCACCAGGGCGGCCGTATAGGCGCCGATGATGAATGCCGCGTAGGGACCGAGATCCATGCTCAGTGCCCCGCCGCACCGGCTGCCGCGTGCGCAATCGCCGCCGCATCGGCTTTCATCATCATCAGCGTGCGCACGCGCCGGCGCATGATTTCGTTGCGCATGGCGGCGAGATGCAAGGTAATGAATAACAGAAAGAACGCAATCGCCATCGCGAACAACGGAATGAGGAGGGAAGGATCTATAGTCGGTCCGCCCATTCGGAACACCGACGCCGGCTGATGCAGGGTGCTCCACCAGTCGACCGAGAATTTGATGATCGGCAGATTGGCGGCGCCGACCAGGGTGAGGATGGCGACTGCACGCGCGGCGCGCGCCGGCTCCTCGATCGTGCGCCAGAGCGCGATCACGCCGAGATACATCAGGAACAGCACCAGGACTGAGGTCAGCCGGCCGTCCCACACCCAGTAGGTTCCCCACATTGGCCGGCCCCACAGCGAGCCGGTGATGAGGCATTGCAAGGTGAAGGCGGCGCCGATCGGAGCGGCGGCCTTGGCGGCGACGTCGGCGAGGGGATGGCGCCACACCAGCGTGCCGAGCGCCGCCATGCTCATCGTCGCCCAGATGAACATGCCCAGCCAGGCCGACGGCACGTGAATGAACATGATCTTGGCAGTCGCGCCCTGCTGGTAATCGTCGGGGGCCCCAATGACCTTTGCGACGCCGAACGCGAAGGCAATAAGCGTCGCGACGATAAGCCAAGGAAGAAACGCCCTAACCAGGGCGAGAAATCGCGTGGGGTTGGCGAGATCGATGAGGGCCATGGCGTCACTACCTAGTCCGCCTTTGCGGCGCGGGCAATGCGGCCGAACGCGCTTGCTTTCATTCCATGCCGTGCCGCAGCGCCGCCGCCGCGGCGAACGGCCCGATGGCGATGCTCGCAAGGCTCAGTGCTCCAAGGATGGCGAGCGGGGTACCGAACGGCACTGGACCCACTAAGGCGGCATTGGCCGCCGTGACGCCGAAGATGAGCACCGGGACTGTCAGCGGCAGGACCAGGATGGCGAGCAGCAACCCGCCGCGCCGCAAGGTCACGGTGAGCGCCGCGCCGATCATTCCGATGAAGGTCAGGGCGGGGGTGCCGGCAGCGAGCGTGAGCGCGACCGCCCCGGTCGCGGTGGGGTCGAGATTGAGGAGAAGGCCGAGCAGGGGGGAGGCAATGATGAGCGGGACCCCGGTCGTGAGCCAGTGCGCCAGCGCCTTCACGGCAACCGCGAGTTCGAGCGGCACCCGGGCCATGAGCAGGAGGTCGAGCGAACCGTCGTCGTGGTCGGCTGAAATGAGCCGGTCGAGCGCCAACAGATTCGCAAGCAGCGCTCCAAGCCACAGGATCGCGGGACCGATTCGCGCCAGCAACGCGAGATCGGGTCCAATCGCGAACGGGATCAGGGTGACGACGATCAAGAAGAACAGGACGCCGATGAGAGCGCCGCCGCCGAGGCGCACGGCCAGCCGCATGTCGCGCAGGAGGAGCGCGGAGAGGGCGGTCATGAGACGGAATCCCGGACTGGAATTGTCCCTGTCCGCGGGTACACAGCCGCGAAATGGCCGAGGCCCGTGCTCAAACGCAAAGGCTTCGGCCGCGCTGCGCTGCGCGCGGGAGACACTATCCTAGCGCCCATGCCCTGGAGTCGCACAACAACCTGGAGGAATCCTCGGTGAGCGCAGCGGGATGGCTCAACGCAGTTTGCAGTTACGCCGTAGTTCATCGACTGCTCTCTAATCTCAGCTCCTTGGCACTCTCCAGCCCAATCGGACCGTGGGTTGCCGCCACAATGAGACCGCCGGCGGCGAGGTGCTCGCCCATGATCCTCGCGAGCATCGCTTGGCCGCTGACATCGAGCGCGGAAGTGGGCTCGTCGAGCAGCCAGATCGGCCGTTTCACGGCAACAAGCCGCGCGATAGAGAGCCGTCTGCGCTGACCAGCCGAGAGATACCCCGCCGGCAAGGCGGCAATCCCGCCGAGCCCGACCGCGGCAAGCGCAGCCGCGCCCGCTTCTTTTTCACCCAGCATTTTGGCCCAGAAGGCGAGGTTCTCCGCGACCGTAAGCGAGGGTTTCAGCGCGTCCTGATGGCCTAGATAGTGGGCCTGCTCGCCAACGGTCAGTTCCGGATCTCCGCCATCGAGCGTAATGGCTCCGGCGGCCGGACGAACCAATCCGGCGATGAGGCGCAGAAGAGAAGATTTTCCTACCCCATTGGGACCGAGGACCAGAAGCGCCTCGCCTGTCGCAACCGCGAAATCAAGGTGGGAAAACACCTGCCGGCCGCCGCGGACGCAGGCGAGATCGGAGCCGTGGAGCCGCATTCCGACGCTCAAGCTGCTGTCACGAACATTTGTGGTCCGTAGCGAAGCCGTCAGACCTGAGCGAGATCCACTTTAAGCAGATATCGATCAAAGCAGACATCGATCAACTGGCACGTCACGAAGAAAGACCTTATAAGCCCGAATGATCCGCGATCATCAATCGCGGCCGTCGGGGCCGGCGACAAAGGGGGCAATCCGGCACTATCTTACCTCCAGCCCATGCTCCGGCTGGATTGGGATTATGATCAATGACCTCACTCGACAGCTTCCGGTGCTGCAAACCCCTCAAAGTGGGCAGCAAAACCTATGCGTATTACAGCCTCGCTGCAGCGGAGAAGAACGGGCTCAAGGGCATTTCCCGGCTTCCGGTGTCGATGAAGATCCTGCTCGAAAATCTCCTGCGCAACGAGGATGGCCGCAGCGTCACCAAGCAGGACCTCCAAGCCTTCGCGCAATGGCTCAAGACCAGGAATTCCGAACGCGACGTGGCGTTCCGCCCTGCCCGCGTGCTGATGCAGGATTTCACGGGGGTCCCGGCCGTGGTGGACCTTGCGGCCATGCGCGACGCGATGGCGGCGCTCGGCGGCGACCCGAAGAAAATCAATCCGCTGGTTCCCGTTGATCTTGTCATCGATCATTCTGTGCAGGTGAATTTCTTTGGCAGCAACACTGCGTTCAAGAGGAACGTGCAGGAGGAGTATAAGCAGAATATCGAGCGGTATGAATTCCTCAAATGGTCGCAGAAATCCTTCGATAGCTTTCGCGTTGTTCCGCCAGGGACGGGCATCTGCCACCAGGTCAATCTGGAATACCTGGCGCAGACGGTGTGGACGAAGAAAGACACGGTAAAGATCGACGGCAAGACGGCGACGATGGAAGTCGCCTATCCGGATACGGTCCTCGGCACCGACTCCCATACCACGATGGTCAACGGCCTTGCGGTGCTCGGCTGGGGCGTCGGCGGGATCGAAGCCGAGGCTGCGATGCTCGGCCAGCCCTATTCGATGGTTCTGCCGGAAGTAATCGGCGTCAAGCTCAGCGGCAAGCTCAAGGAAGGCGTCACCGCGACCGATCTCGTGCTCACGGTGACGCAGATGCTGCGCCGCCGCGGCGTCGTCGGAAAATTCGTCGAGTTCTTCGGACCCGGCCTTGCCAATCTCTCGATCGCGGATCGCGCCACAATCGGCAACATGTCGCCCGAATACGGCGCAACCTGCGGCTTTTTCCCGGTCGACGAGGATACGCTGAAGTACCTGGCGGATACCGGCCGCCGCGCCGAGCGCATCGCGCTCGTTGCCGCCTATGCCAAGGCGCAGGGGATGTACCGCACCAGGAACACGCCGGACCCGATATTCACCGATGTGCTCAAACTCGAACTGGCTTCTGTCGAGCCATCGGTTGCGGGGCCCAAGCGCCCGCAGGACCGAATCGCACTCAGGGACGTGAAGCAGGGCTTCATCGCTTCGCTTGATCGTGAATTCGGCAAAGGGGGTGAAATCGCCAAACGGGTGCCGGTGGAAGGTCGCAAGCACGATCTCGGCCACGGCGACGTCGTCATTGCGGCAATCACGTCCTGCACCAACACGTCCAATCCGAGCGTCATGATTGGCGCCGGATTGCTTGCCCGCAAGGCAGCCGCCAAGGGCCTGACCGTCAAGCCCTGGGTGAAAACCTCGCTCGCGCCGGGCTCGCAGGTGGTCGCCGAGTATTTGGCGAAGTCGGGCCTCCAGGCCGATCTCGACAAGCTCGGCTTCAACCTGGTGGCTTTCGGATGCACCACCTGCATCGGCAATTCCGGGCCGCTGGCGCCTGAGATTTCCAAGGTCATCAACGATGAGGATCTGGTGAATGCGGCGGTGCTCTCGGGCAACCGCAATTTCGAGGCGCGCGTCAATCCCGATGTGCGAGCCAATTATCTTGCCTCGCCGCCGCTGGTGGTCGCCTATGCGCTTGCCGGCTCGATGACTTGCGACCTGGTTAAACAGCCGCTGGGGGTCGATCAGAAAGGAAAGAAGGTCTTCCTGCGCGACATCTGGCCGTCGAGCCGGGAAATCAATTCGGTGATCCGCAAGACGATCAGCAAGCAGATGTTCGCAAAAAAATACGCCGACGTGTTCAAGGGCGAGACGCTCTGGCGCAAGATCAACGTCAAGGGCGGCCTTACCTATGCGTGGGACAGGAAATCGACCTACGTTCAAAACCCGCCCTATTTCGAGCACATGGGGCGGCATCCGGCGCCGCTGACCGACATCGTCGATGCCCGGGTGCTGGCGCTCCTTCTCGACTCGATCACCACCGACCACATTTCGCCGGCCGGCTCCATCAAGGTCGATTCGCCGGCCGGCAAGTACCTCATCGAGCACAAGGTCAAGCCGATCGATTTCAACCAGTACGGCACGCGCCGCGGCAATCACGAAGTGATGATGCGCGGCACCTTCGCCAATATCCGGCTAAAGAATCAGATGCTGCCCGGCATCGAGGGCGGCGTGACCATCCACTACCCATCGAGGCAGCGCATGACAATCTACGATGCCGCCATGCGCTACAAACAGGAACGGGCTCCGCTGGTGGTCTTTGCCGGCAAGGAATACGGCTCGGGATCCTCGCGCGACTGGGCCGCCAAGGGTCCGAACCTCCTCGGTGTGCGCGCGGTCATCTGCCAATCGTTCGAGCGCATTCATCGCTCGAACCTCATCGGCATGGGCGTGCTGCCGCTGTGCTTCGAGGAGGGCACATCCTGGCAGACCCTTGGCCTGAAGGGGGACGAACAGATCACGATCCGCGGACTGCACGGCGAACTCAAGCCGCGCCAGCGCCTGTTTGCCGAAATCGTCGCTGCCGATGGCGGTCTCAAGCGGGTGCCGCTCATCTGCCGCATCGATACTCTCGATGAGTTGGATTACTTCAAGCATGGCGGCATTTTGCATTACGTCATGCGCCAGCTCGTCGGCACGCCCTCGCATGCGCAAGCCCGCGAACGTGCTCACCTTGAAGTGAGTGGCGCTTGACGGCGCAACTCGCTACCACTCTCGCCGGGACACGGGCCAGGGGCGGGGGCATCAACGGCGGGTGGAGACCGGAAATGCTGTTTGCCAGGCTCGCAGCCAGGCTCGCATATGCGGCCCTTGCTGTTGTCACAACAACAATACCGCTGTCCGTCTCTGCGCAAACGCGCGCAGTGCTTGAACTGTTCACCAGCCAGGGGTGCTCGTCGTGCCCTCCCGCCGACAAGCTGTTCGGTGAACTGGCGGCCGATCCAGGCCTGATCGTGCTGAGCCTGCCGATCGACTACTGGGACTATCTCGGTTGGAAGGACACGCTCGCCGAACCTCGACATACAGCGCGGCAGCGCGCCTATTCGAAAGTACGCGGCGATCACGAGGTCTATACGCCGCAGGTCGTTGTGAACGGCAGTCTGCACGCGCTCGGCAGCGATAAGGATGCGATCGAGACAGCGATTGCAAAAAGCCGCGAGAATCCGGCGACGTTGGCATTGCCGGTGAAGCTGTCGACGGCTGACGGCCGTCTGGCCGTGAGCGTGGCCGAACGAAAGGACCTGCACATTCCGGCGGAAGTCTGGGTCACTGGCCTCGCTCGTTCAATCACCGTCATGATCAAGCGCGGCGAGAACAAGGGGAAGACGATCACCTACCACAACGTGGCTCGCCGCTGGCTCAAACTCGACGATTGGAAAGGCACCGCCAATACCTGGAATGTTCCGTTGCCGCAACTCGAAGAGGCCGGCGTCAACAGCGCAGCCGTGCTCGTGCAATCGGGCAGCGTCGAAAGCCCGAACGCCATTCTCGGCGCCGCAATGGCTCAACTTCGGTAGGTCCGCTGCACTATCTGTCTGTCCCGGGCGCCGCAGCGCGGCCTATCCGGCGATAAGCACAAAACATAGACCGCGGGTGCGTTGCAGGCCCGGGACCGCCAGGGTTCGAGGCGCGCGCACCTCACCATGACGGTTCTTGGGGGCGGGGCCCGGATCAGCGGTGCACCACTCGCGCGCCGACATTTTTAGGCATCCGGGACACACAGTCGGCCCTTCTGCGGCCATAGACCCCCTTGCGGCCGTCCGCGTCCGGCGCGATCATTCATCCGTCTGTCATAATAGGAGGCGCCAATGATCGCTGGCGACACCGAACCCGGCCAGTTCCAGAGGGGCGAAGCTTTTAGTGCTCCGCCCCTCGCTCCGATTGCCCGCGTGACATTCGACCGCCGCGAGCTGGACTGCATTTTCAAGCTCTACGGACGCATGGTCGCTGCCGGGGAATGGCGCGATTACGCGATTGATTACCTCAGAGACCGCGCGGTTTTCTCGGTGTTCCGCCGCGCTTGCGAATTCCCGATCTATCGCATCGAGAAAAATCCCAAACTGTCGCGGCTCCAGGGCGCCTACAGCGTAATTTCGCCGACCGGACTGATTGTCCGTCGCGGTCAGGATCTTAACTGCGTGCTGCGCTCGATCGATCGGCCGTTGAGCCTGGTGGCTAGCTGACGCGGCTGTAGGGTGGGCAAAGGTGCAACGCGCCTTGGCGCGTGCGCCATGCCCACGCGGACACCGGTACGTGGACACGGCGCTCGTTTCTACGTGTGGCGCGCCTCGTGCGTGTGGACCGCGCCTTTGCCCAGCCTACCCGCCTCCGAGTCCCCGCTGCATCAGCACGGTGTCGAGCCAGCGGTCGAACTTGAAGCCGACTGCCTCCAGCGTGCCGACCAGGCGAAAGCCGAGAGCTGCGTGCAACGCGATCGAGGCGGTCTGCGCCGAATCGCCGATCACCGCTATCATCTGCCGAAAACCGCGAGCTTGCGATTCGGCAATCAGTTTCTCAAGCAGTGCGGTTCCTATGCCGCGTCGCTGCATCTGCGGCGCCACATAGACCGAATCCTCCGCGGTGAAGCGGTAGGCGGGCCGCGGACGATACGGGCCGGCATAGGCGTAGCCCAGAACTTCGCCGGCCGAGCCGGCTATGGCTTCCTCGGCCACCAGAGACGGGTAGCCCCCGCCAACGAGCGCCTCGAAGCGCCTTCGCATCTCGGATTCGTCAGGCGGATCGATCTCGAACGAGGCTGTGCCGTGCCGCACCGCATAAGCATAGATGCGCGTTATGGCAGGGACATCGCGGGGCTCGCCAGGGCGAATGGAGAAGCCGGACATCAGCGGGCAGATGACAGACCACGGGGGAGGACAGATGACACAGAATGATTCGATCTGTCCTCTGTCGTCCGTCCTCTGTCCTCCGAAAACAGCAGCGCCCCGGACCTGAGCCGGGGCGCTGGGGAGCAATTGTGTTGTGCCACTTAACGGCGATCGCCCATAAGGCGGAGCAGGAAGAGGAAGAGATTGATGAAGTCGAGATAGAGCTTCAGCGCACCCATGACAGCCTTGCGGCCGGCGATCGTGCCGTCATCCTGCACAGAGTACATCTCCTTGATCTTCTGCGTATCGTAGGCGGTCAGACCGGCGAAGATCAGGACGCCCAATACGGAAATGACAAAGTCGAAGGCTCCGGTGCGAACGCCGAAGGCGGCGAGCACGATGTTGACCACCATGGCCAGGACCAATCCGATGAGCCCCATCATCAGGAATGATCCAAATGCGGTGAGGTCACGCTGGGTCGTGTAGCCATAGAGGCTCAAGGCGCCGAAAGATGCGGCCGAGATGAAGAATACCCGTGTGATCGAGGCCCCGGTATAGGTCACGAAAATCGAGGACAGGAACACGCCGAGGAGCCCGGCATAAAGGCAGAATAATCCGAACGCGGTTCCCGGCTGGAGCGTATTGACCCGATAACTGATGAACATCACCAGCCCGAAAGTCCCCAGGCCAAAGATGAGCAAGCCCGGCAAGCTGAAGATGAATTGGCCAAACGGCGTCAATCCGACGATGCCGCGTGCCGTGACCATGATGGCGTCGCCTCCGGCCAACTGATACGCGAGCCAAGCCGCGACGCCGGTTAGCGCAACGCCGATCGCCATGTAGTTGTAGACGCGGATCATGTAGGCGCGCAAGCCGGCGTCGACTACGCCGGCCCGGTCCCGAGCGATGCCGCGCACAGCCCCGTAGTTCCGGTCGAAATCCGACATGGATATCCCTCTCAGTTTCACCGGCGTCTGGCCGGCCTCAGGGGCGGGGGCCGCCATCGGGGCGGACCGCCAGATGGCGGTGAATCTAGTGTGGTGCGGGTTCCAGCGCCAGATACCTGAAAACATTTATTGGATAGGGGGATAACCTCTGCACAAGCCGCGCAAAATTAGAATTGGGCAACTTTGCCCCGGCTGCCGCCTCAAAGGCCGCGGAGCACCCGAGCAGGCTTCTGGCCCAAGAGCGGCCAGGTGCCGGCGAGACCGAGCACGACCATCGCCAGCACCGTGCCGGACGCCGCCGCGAGAGCCGGAAGCGGCAACCAGGAAAACGGCAGGTTCATGACTTGCGTAATGACCACGGCGGCAGCTGCTGAACCCGCCGCCACCCCGAAAATCGCGGTTGCGGTCCCGATCAGGAGGTATTCAAGGCCGTAGGCGGTAATAATCTGTCGGCGGATCGCCCCCAGCGTCCGCAGCATGACCGCGTCGTAGAGCCGATGGCGGTGCCCGGCTGCCAGCGCCCCGCCCAGCACCAGGGCGGCGATCAGGAGGGTAAGCAGGCTCGCACCGCGAATTCCAAGAATGAGATTCGATATCAGGCTGGCGAGGGTGTCGATTGCTTCGCGCACCCGGACCGCGCTTACTTCCGGAAAGCTCTCGGCCACGGCCCGAAGCAGCGCGGTTTCCTGTTCAGCTGTGCTCCCTTGCGGATAGGTGAGCGTGGCAATATCCGTCGCCGGGGCGCCGCGAAAAGTCGCGGGTGAGAATACCATGACAAAATTGATGCCAAGGCTGTCCCAATCAAGCGTCCGCAGATTGGCAACGCGCGCGGTCAGGTTGCGGCCGAGGACGTTCACGGTGACGCTGTCGCCGATATCGAGACCAAGCCCCTGCGCGATCTTCTTCTCGAACGAGACCAGCGGCGGGCCCTGATAGCGCGGTCCCCACCATTGCCCTTCGACAACTCGCGACCCTGGCGGAACGGCGTCCGCATAGGTGATGCCCCGGTCGCTCTGAAGAACCCATGCCGCGCTGCGCGATGGCTTTAGCTCTTCGGCCGCAATCCCGTTCGCCGCCACGATGCGGCCGCGCAACATCGGGACGCGTTCGAGCACGGCGTGCGGCGCCTGCGCGCGAATGAAATCGTCAAATCGTTCCGCGTCAGCCGATTGGATGCCGAGGAAGAAGAATGACGGCGCCTTATCGGGCAGCGCCGCCGCGAATTGGTGGCGTAAATTGCCATCGATTTCGATGACCGTTACCAATAAGGCGAGCCCGAGCCCCAGCGACATTACGATATTCGCGGTCAGGGCGCCGGGCCGGTGGACGTTGGCGACGGCAATTCGCACCACGGTTGAACCTGCGCGCGGCAGCACCCGTGCGACGCCCATGAACAGAGCCGCCACGAGGCGCAGCAAGATCAACACGATGCCCGCGCCTACGACAAAGAGGACCGCTACCCGGCGGTCGAAAGCGAGCCCGACAGCGAGTCCCGCGAGCGCGCCGACGACCAGCACCGTCGCGATCTGATAGGGCTTGCGCGGTCGGCGGCGCTCGGGCGCGACCTCGTCGCGAAACAGCGCCGAAACCGATACGTCATGGGCGCGTCCCAGCGGCCACAGCGCAAAGGCGAGCGCCGTGAGCGCGCCGTAAGCAAGCGCAAGCGCCAGTTCGTGCGGATGCAGCGCCGGCGCGATCGGCAGCGGAATAACCGAGCCGAACGTCCACGCGATCAGAAACGGCACTGCGGCGCCAAGGGCGAGGCCGGGCAGCGCTCCCAACACGGCGAGCATCAGTATTTGAATGAGATATATCGCGAACACCGCGCCTCCGGTTGCGCCGAGCGATTTCAGAGTCGCGATCACCTCGCGTTTGCGGTCGAGGTGAGTCTTGACTGCGTTGGCGACGCCGACGCCGCCGATGAGGAGCGCGGCCAAACCGACCAAAGCGACATACTGGCTGAAGCGTTCCACGTTCTGCTCGAGCGAGGGCGACGCATTGGTGCGCGTCCTGATATCCCAGCCGGCCTCGGGCAGAGCTGCTTCGGCAGCAGCGACGATGCGGGCGACCGCCGCATCGGCCGCGTCGTTATCGGGCAGGCGCAGCCGATAGTGCCAGCGCACGAGACTCCCGGGCTGGAGCAGCGCGGTTGTTCGCAGCGCGGTTTCGCTGATCAGCAGCCGCGGTCCAAATCCGAACCCGCCGGCGAGCTTGTCGGGCTCGGAAGCAAGCACGGCCCGAATCTCGATTACTGCCGATCCGACCTTGATGCGGTCGCCTGGATGCAGATCGAGCCTTATCAGCAAGGCCCGATCCGCTGCCGCCCCGAAGGCGCCGTCGCGAAATGCGAACAGTCCGGGAAGGGGCTGCACCGGGTCAACCGCGACGGTGCCGTAGAGCGGATAGGTGCGATCGACGGCCTTGACCTCAACGAGGGCGGCGCGTCCGTCATCCGCGCGCGCCATCGCCCGCATGGTCGCGGCAGCCGAGACGCGGCCATTCGCGTCGAAGAACGCGCGTTCCGCGTCGTTGGCCTCGCGCTGGCTCAACGTGAAGGCGAGATCGCCGCCGAGAATGACCCGCCCCTGCCGCGCCAGCCCCTCCACAATGCTTGCGGTCGAGGAGCCGACGCCCGCGATTGCCAGGACGCCAAGCGCAATGCAGGCGATGAAGACGTAGAAGCCGCGCAGGCCGCCGCGCAATTCACGCAGCGCGAGGCGGAGAGGTAGTCCTCGGATCGGGGAGGGGGGCGCAGCGGGCGAATCGAGCATCATGAGGGGAGCCGATTGGTTTCGGACTCGGCGGGCTCGATATGGCCCGAACGCAAGCGCACGACGCGACCGCAACGGCGTGCCAGCATCGGATCGTGCGTTACCAGCACAAGGGTGGTTCCGCGTTGGCTGTGCTGCTTGAACATCAGTGCGATGATTTCGGCGCCCGTCGCCTCATCCAGATTTCCGGTCGGCTCGTCGGCGATGAGGATCGCCGGATTGGGCGCCAAGGCGCGAGCGAGCGCAACGCGCTGCTGCTCGCCGCCTGAAAGCTGCGCCGGATAATGCTTGGCGCGCTCCAGAAGCCCGACCGCCGCGAGTTCCTGGCCGGCGCGCTTCTGCGCGTCTCTTGCTCCTGCAAGCTCCAGCGGCACGGCGACGTTTTCGAGCGCCGTCATCGTGGGAATGAGGTGGAACGACTGGAACACGATGCCGACATGACGGCCGCGAAACCGCGCCAAGCCATCCTCGTCCAATGCGCCGAGGGATTGGCCCGCGATCGCGGCGGTGCCGGTGTCGGGGCGTTCGAGACCGGCTATCACCATGAGCAAAGTCGATTTCCCGGAGCCGGATGGTCCGACCATGCCGACCGCTTCGCCTTGTCCTATATGGAGGTCGATCTGCTTGAGGATATGCACGCGGAGCGCGCCCTTGCCGAGCGACAGGTTAACCCCGGTGAGCGCGACCGCAGGGATGCTTGCGCCGTCACAATCCGAGGTATCGTTCATGAGGTGGATCCGTGGGAAGTCGCTATGGCCGGGAACACAGGGAAGCCGATCGCGCGAGCGCTTGGACCGTTCATATGGTAGGCGCACCACGGGGGTCCAGCTATGGCTGCGTATTGCGGCATTAGGGCTCGTTCTGGCGCTGGACCCCAGCCTCGCTTCGCCGTCGCGGGCCGTCGCGGCCGATCGCGCTGCGAAGCTCGTTGCGGTCGGCGATTCGCTCACGGCAGGCTTCAATCTGCCGGCGAGCGCGGCGTTTCCGGCGAAGCTGCAGCAGGCCTTGCGGGCCAAAGGATTTGCGGTCGAGATTGCCAACGCCGGTGTCTCCGGCGATACCGCCTCCGGCGGGCTTGCCCGCCTGGATTGGTCGGTACCCGAAGGCACCGATGCAGTCATTCTTGAATTGGGCGCCAACGACATGTTGCGCGGCATCGATCCCAAGGTCACCCGCGCGGCACTCGATGAAATCATCCGCCGGCTGACCGAGCGACACATTGGAGTGCTGCTCGCGGGGATGCGGGCCGTTCCCAACCTCGGAGTTGCGTATGTGGAAGGTTTCGAGGCCATCTATCCCCAATTGGCGGCAAAATACGATCTGGTCTACTATCCGTTTTTCCTCGGGGGCATTGCCGGCAACCCGCAATTCAACCAACGCGACGGACTTCATCCCACGGCGGCCGGGGTGGACCGCATTGTCGAGGGCATTCTTCCGAAAGTGGAGGAGTTACTGAGGACGCTGCGCGACCAGAAACACGATTAGCTGTTATCGCAAGTCAGATTTGAATGACTCGACAGTTGGTCTCATGCCGCGAATCTTCACCGGTCTCGAAATCCCAATCGAAGTGGCCGAAGTCCTGGCGACGCTGCGCGGGGGGCTCCCGGGTGCGCGCTGGATCGATCCGGAGCATTACCACCTCACGCTGCGATTCATCGGCGACGTTGATGATTTGACCGCGCACGAGGTCGCTTCGCTCCTGGGTCGCGTTCGCCGTCCGGCGCTGGAATTGCGCTTCGATGCGCTTTCCTCGTTCGGCGGGCGGCGGCCACGGGCCGTGGTGGCGACGCTGGCGCAGACCCCGGCCTTGATGGAGCTCCAAGCCGAGCATGAGCGGCTGATGCAGCGGGTCGGGCTCGAGCCGGAGAGCCGCAAATATACGCCCCATGTCACGCTGGCTCGGCTGCGCGAGGCGACAAGCCGGCAGGTCGCCGAATATCTGTCCACTCGCGCGCTCATTCGTCCGCTGCCGTTCACCGCCTCGCGCTTTGTCTTATTCTCCTCGCGCGCCTCGATCGGCGGCGGGCCCTATCTGGTAGAGGCGACTTATCCGCTCGCGGCCTGATGGGCACACAGTCGTGAATGGGGTAACGGACTCCGCGGCCCGTTGCCCCATCTACGCGAAACTTTGCGCGAGCATTCTTCGACCAATTTTTCGGTTGTCAGGCCAAACTAAGCATCTGCGCCTGCACATCGAGAATAGCGCGCGCCAAGCGATGGCTGTCGGCGAATGCCTCACGCATGAAGGAAAGGGGCGTCAGTCTCGGCGCCCTCATGGCGCCGACGGCCGTCCCGAAATCGAATTTAAGTTGTGCGTCGAATTTGC
This sequence comes from Xanthobacteraceae bacterium, assembly GCA_036557705.1. Classification (GTDB taxonomy): domain Bacteria; phylum Pseudomonadota; class Alphaproteobacteria; order Rhizobiales; family Xanthobacteraceae; genus VAZQ01. Next base: position 69,967 of record DATBHB010000004.1, on the reverse strand, counting down.
GCGCCAGCTTCTGCATGCGGTGGTTGTCGGCAAGACACGCCATGTGCAGAAATTTGATTCCCCGCTTGCGCGCCGCGAGCAGCGTACGCGCGAGCAAGGCGGAACCGATACCGCGATCCTGCCAGGATTTCTCGATACTCAACGCCGCTTCCGCTTGGCGCAGCAGCGGTGATCCAATTGCCCGCAGCTCGGCGGCGCCCCTTATTGTGCCGTTAACGAAAAATCCGTGAATGACTGTATCCGCGCTAAGCGCAAGCTCAGCGTGACGAATCACATATTCGTCGGATACGGCTCCGCCAAACCGACAGCGCCGGCTGTCCTCGTCAAGGCGTAACAGGTGGTCTCGGTAGCGGCTCGCCTCAACCCGCCACATCTTGCGGATCAGGCCTTCCTGCGGAAGGGCATGAAAATCATGCATCGAAAGGCTCCGAATCTGGCTCACTGGCCGCGGCGATGGTGCGGCGCAGCATACCCGGCCAGCATGGCCTTTCAACCAACATAGTCGTGGCTAAGGTCCGGTGCTTCCAATACAAATTCTCATGGCAGGTATGCGATCACAATGCGTTCCGGAAACCACCGGGGGTCGAATTTGCGCAATGCACAACGGGACTGAAACGGTTCTTTGCGCAAGCTACTTGCGGATCGAAGAGAGGCTCGGTTATCGCTCGGCGCCCGCCAATGCGATTTGTAGCAACCCTCACTGATGCCTGCCGACGTCAAAACCCGTTATGCCGCCCGCGTGGCTGCCGGCGAGATCGAGCGGGACGCTGCCCAGGAATCGGTGCTGGCGCAACTTCAGGCTCTTGAGCTGCGGCTGCGCGAGCGCCGGCTCGCGCGTAAATCGTCCGCTCTTGGGTGGCTGTTCGGCGCCCGCGAAGGCCACAACGAGCCGATCAGGGGGATCTATATTTTCGGGGACGTCGGCCGCGGCAAGACCATGCTGATGGACCTGTTCTTCGAAGCGAGCCCGGTTGTTCGCAAGCGCCGATCGCACTTTCACGAGTTCATGGCCGACGTGCACGAGCGCGTGCGCGTTTTTCGCGAAAAGCTCAAGCTCGGTGAAATTCGCAACGGCGACCCCATAAGGCTGACGGCCGCTGCGCTTGCGGCTGAGACGTGGCTCCTTTGCTTCGATGAATTCCACGTCACCGACATTGCCGACGCCATGATCCTCGGGCGATTGTTCGCGCGTCTGTTCGAACTGGGCGTGGTGGTGGTTGCTACTTCGAATGTGCCGCCGGACGAGCTTTACAAGGATGGGCTCAATCGCGCGCTGTTCCTGCCATTCATCGGTCTCATCGAGCAGCATATGACGGTCGTGCGGCTCGCGGCGCGAACCGATTTTCGCCTGGAAAAGCTCGCGGGCGCTCCGGTGTGGCACCAGCCCGCCGACAGCGCGGCCGAAGCGGCGCTCGACGCTGCCTGGGGTCGGTTGACGGGTGGTCAGGAGGGTGTCGAGCAGTTGCTCGCGGTGAAAGGGCGCCAGCTGCGCGTGCCGCGCGCCGCCATGGGCATTGCGCGGTTCTCATTTCACGATCTCTGTGGGGAGCCGCTTGGCCCCTCCGATTATTTGCGCATTGCGCGCGAATTCCACACCATCATCCTGGATCGCATTCCGAGGATGGACTATGGACGCCGCAATGAAGCGAAACGCTTCATCATCCTCATCGACACGCTCTACGACAACGCCGTCAAGCTGGTGGCTTCGGCAGCAGCCGAACCGGCGGCTCTCTATCGCGCCAGCCAAGGATTCGAGGCCCAGGAGTTTCAGCGCACGGCATCGCGTCTCATCGAAATGCAGGCGGATTCCTACCTCGCCTTAGCGCACGGAAACAGATCTCGGATGTCAGATGCCGGAGATCAGGGATCAGGAACAGCTGATTTCTGTTCTCTGATTTCTGATACCTGATCTCTGGCATCCGGCCTCTGACATCTGGTATGACGACCTTCTCCTCCTCCCCCCATCGCGAGGTAAGTTCCGAATGGCGCGCCCGAAGATTGGATTGATCGGTGCCGGGCAGATCGGCGGCACGCTTGCTCATCTCATCGGCCTCAAAGAATTGGGCGACGCCGTGCTGTTCGACATTGCCGAGGGCATTCCGCAAGGCAAGGCGCTCGATCTTGCCGAGGCCTCGCCGGTAGACGGCTTCGATGCGCGCCTCTCGGGGGCCAACTCCTACGAGGCGCTCGAAGGTGCCCACGTGTGCATCGTTACCGCGGGCGTGCCGCGCAAACCGGGGATGAGCCGCGACGATCTTTTGGGCATCAACCTCAAAGTGATGGAGCAGGTCGGCTCGGGTATCAGGAAATACGCGCCGAACGCATTCGTCATCTGCATCACCAATCCGCTCGATGCCATGGTGTGGGCCTTGCAGAAGGCTTGCGGCCTGCCCAAGCAGATGGTCGTGGGCATGGCCGGAATGCTCGATACGGCACGCTTCCGGTATTTCCTTGCCGATGAGTTCAATGTCTCGGTGGAGGACATCACCGCTTTCGTGCTCGGCGGCCACGGCGACGCGATGGTGCCGCTCATTCGCTATTCGACGGTCGCTGGGATTCCGCTGCCGGATCTGGTGAAGATGAAATGGACCACGCAGGCGCGGCTCGACGCCATCGTGCAGCGCACCCGCGACGGCGGCGCCGAAATCGTCAACCTGCTCAAGACCGGTTCTGCCTTCTATGCGCCGGCTGCCTCCGCTATTGCCATGGCCGAGAGCTATCTCAAGGACAAGAAACGCGTCATTCCCTGCGCGGCCTATCTCAGCGGCGAGTACGGCATCAAAGATCTCTATGTTGGGGTGCCGGCCGTAATAGGGGCGAAGGGCGTGGAGCGCATCGTCGAAATCCAATTGAACAGCACCGAGCGCGCCATGTTCGACAAATCGGCGCAGGCGGTCGCGACCCTCGTCGATGCCTGCAAAACCATAGCGCCGCATATCGGCAAGCTCAGCTGAGCGGCCGCGTCACGCACGCAGCCCGCAGGGAATATCCGATGAATATCCACGAGTATCAGGCCAAGGCGGTGTTGCGGGAATTCGGCGTGCCCACGCCGCGCGGGCAGGCGGCGTTCTCTCCTGAGGAGGCGGTCGAGGCGGCGCGCCAACTCGGTACGGCGGTCGTCGTGGTCAAGGCGCAAATTCACGCCGGCGGCCGCGGCAAGGCCGGTGGCGTCAAGGTCGTGAAATCGATCGATGAGGTCAAGCGCGAAGCCGCGCGCCTGCTCGGCTCGACCCTCGTTACGCACCAGACCGGTCCCGGCGGCAAGGAGGTCAATCGCCTCTACATTGAGGAAGGTTCTGCCATTGCCCGCGAACTCTACCTCTCGATGCTGGTCGACCGGGAAAGCGCGCGCGTCGCGGTGGTGGCCTCGCAGGAAGGCGGCGTCGACATCGAGGAGGTGGCGCGCAAGAGTCCGGAGAAGATCACGACCGTGAGGATCGACCCGGTGACGGGGATAAGCGCGTTCCACGGCCGCCTGGTCTCGCAGGCGCTCGGGCTCGACGGCGAACCGGCAAAGCAGATGGGTGGCCTCCTCGGCGGGCTTTATCGCGCGTTTGTCGAGAAGGACATGAGCCTGCTCGAAATCAATCCGCTGGTCGTTACGAGAGAAAAAAAGCTGATCTGCCTCGACGCCAAGGTCGCGTTCGACGACAACGCGCTCTATCGCCATCCCGAGATCGCGGCACTGCGGGATCTCACCGAGGAAGACGAGAAGGAAATCGAGGCGTCCCGATACGACCTCAATTACGTGGCGCTCGACGGCACGATCGGCTGCATGGTCAACGGCGCGGGTCTGGCGATGGCGACCATGGACATCATCAAGCTTTACGGCGAGGCGCCGGCGAACTTCCTCGATGTCGGCGGCAGCGCCAGCAAGGAGAAAGTCGCTGCCGCCTTCAAGATCATCACCGCCGATCCGAACGTAAAGGGCATACTGGTGAATATCTTTGGCGGCATCATGAAATGCGACATCATCGCCGAGGGAGTGCTTGCCGCGGTCAAGGAGGTCGGCCTCGACGTACCGCTCGTCGTGCGGCTCGAAGGCACCAATGTCGATCTCGGCAAAACGATTCTCTCCCAGTCCAATCTCAACGTCATTGCTGCTGACGATCTCGACGATGCGGCGCAGAAGATCGTCGAGGCGGTGAGGACGCCATAATGTCCATCCTGGTCAACAAGGCGACCCGTGTCATCTGTCAGGGTTTCACCGGGAAGAACGGCACCTTCCATTCCGAGCAGGCGATCGCCTACGGCACCCGAATGGTGGGCGGGACTTCGCCCGGCAAAGGCGGGAGCACCCATCTTGGCCTGCCGGTATTCGATACTGTCGCGGAAGCGCGGGCAAAAACACAGTGCGACGCGAGTGTGATCTATGTTCCGCCGGCCGGCGCTGCGGATGCGATCATCGAGGCGATCGAGGCTCAGGTACCGCTGATCGTATGCATCACCGAGGGTATCCCGGTCCTCGACATGGTAAGGGTCAAGCGGGCCTTGTGCGGATCGCGGTCGCGGCTCATCGGGCCCAATTGTCCGGGCGTGATGACGGCCGGCGAATGCAAGATCGGCATCATGCCCGGCAACATTTTCAAACCCGGCCGGGTTGGCATCGTGTCGCGCTCCGGCACGCTCACTTACGAAGCGGTGTTCCAGACCACACGCGAGGGGCTTGGGCAGACCACGGCTGTCGGGATCGGCGGCGACCCTGTGAAGGGCACGGAATTCATCGAGGTGTTGGAAATGCTGCTGGCAGATCCGGCGACCGAAGCGATCATCATGATCGGCGAGATCGGCGGCTCGGCCGAGGAGGATGCTGCACAGTTCCTCAAGGACGAGGCCCGGTGCGGCCGCAAGAAGCCGGTGGTCGGGTTCATCGCCGGCCGCACCGCGCCGCCGGGCCGCCGCATGGGCCATGCGGGCGCGATCATTTCAGGCGGCCGGGGCGACGCAGGATCGAAAATAGCCGCCATGGAGGCCGCCGGCATCAAGGTGTCGCCATCGCCGGCGCGGCTCGGCAAGACTTTGGCCGAGGTGCTCCGGAGCTAACCGTAGTTGCACCTATACGTCGCTACTAAGTTCGATGATTCGTTTGGAGCAAATATCTCAGAGGTAAATATGGGTCTGACGCATGCACGACTTCGACTGACGAATGCGCGGCGACCCGAGTTGGCTCCCGTAGAAGTCGACGCACTTGCGGACACCGGGTCTCTTCATCTGTGCATCCCCGAGCACGTGGCTATTCAGCTTCAGCTCGACCAACTCGAACGTCGCGAGATCACGCTTGCCGATGGCTCGAAGCGCCTGGTGCCTTACATGGGACCGGTCATCGTCTCCTTCGCCAACCGCCAGTGTTATGCAGGCGCGATGGTGCTGGGTGACGAGGCGTTATTGGGTGCTATCCCGATGGAGGACATGGATTTGGTCGTGTTACCCGATTCGCGCCAGGTTGCTGTCAATCCTAAGAACCCGAACATCGCCGTATCGATTGCAAAAGGACTGCCAACGAAAGCATGTTCAGGCGGCGACGAACGGTGAGAGTCGGAAAGCAAGGCCCGGTTTCACGCTTCCCGTTTGTGCAGTCGCAACACCGCACATACATCCTGGCTAGGGTCGCCACGCCGGGTTCCGCGAGTCGTTGATTCGTTAAAACCTGATGCGACTGGAGACGCGCATGTCCCGCCAGGACGCCAACGCTGCCTTAGCCCGTACCTCATTCCTCTATGGGGCGAACGCGCCCTTTATCGAGGATCTCTATGCGCGCTACGAGGCCGACCCGCAAGCCGTTGATGCCGAATGGCGGGAATTCTTCCAGAGCCTGAGGGAGGACCCCGCGCAGGTCGTTCGATCCGCGCGCGGACCGTCGTGGCGAAGAAGCGATTGGCCGCAACCGGCCCGCAACGAGCTTACGGCGGCGCTCGACGCCGATTGGCGCGATGTGGAGGGCACCCTCGCCGATAAGCTCAAGGCCAAGGCGCAGGCCGCCGGAGCCGAGTTGAGCGACGCCCACGTGCAGCAGGCGACCCGCGATTCCATTCGCGCGCTGATGCTGATCCGCGCCTATCGGGCGCGCGGTCACTTCCATGCCCGTCTCGATCCGCTCGGGCTGGAGCGGCCCCAGCCTGAAGCGGACCTCGATCCGCGCTTCTACGGGTTCACCGATGCCGACATGGATCGGCAAATTTTTCTCGACAGGGTGCTCGGGCTGCAATTCGGATCGCTGCGTCAAATCCTTGAAATTCTCCAGCGGACCTATTGCCAGACTCTGGGCGTCGAGTTCCTCCATATCTCCGATGGCGCGCAGAAGAGCTGGATTCAGGAGCGCATCGAGGGACCCGACAAGGAGATCAGCTTCACGCCCGAGGGCAAACGCGCAATTCTCGCCAAGCTCGTTCAGGCGGAAGGATTCGAGAAATTCTGCGATCTCAAATTCACCGGTACCAAGCGGTTCGGCCTCGACGGCGGCGAATCGATGATCCCGGCGCTCGAACAGATCATCAAGCGCGGCGGCGCCCTCGGCGTCAAAGAAATTGTGCTCGGCATGTCGCATCGCGGCCGCCTCAACGTGTTGGCGCAGGTGATGGGCAAACCGCACCACGTCATCTTCCACGAGTTCAAGGGCGGCTCGGCGACCACCGAGGAGGTCGAAGGTTCCGGCGACGTCAAATATCATCTCGGCGCGTCATCGGACCGGGAGTTCGACGGCAACCGGGTGCACCTCTCGCTGACGGCCAATCCATCGCATCTCGAAATCGTCGATCCGGTGGTGCTCGGCAAGGTTCGCGCCAAGCAGGACCAGTACGGCGCTACCCCGGAGCACCGCGAAATGGTGATGCCTTTGATTATTTCCGGCGATGCGGCCTTTGCCGGGCAGGGCGTCGTGGCCGAATGTTTCGGGCTCTCGGGCCTGCGCGGCCACCGCACCGGCGGCTCCGTGCATTTCATCGTCAACAATCAGATCGGCTTCACGACCTATCCGCGCTATTCGCGCTCTTCCCCGTATCCTTCCGATGTCGCCAAAATGATCGAGGCGCCGATCTTCCATGCCAACGGCGACGATCCGGAAGCTGTGGTTTTCGCCGCGAAAATCGCGACCGAATTCCGGCAGAAATTTCAGAAACCGGTCGTCATCGACATGTTCTGCTATCGGCGCTTCGGCCACAACGAAGGCGACGAGCCGTCGTTCACGCAGCCGCTGATGTACAAGGCCATTCGTACGCATCCGACGACTCTCGACATCTATGCCAATAAGCTCGCCGGCGAAGGCCTCGTTAGCGACGCTGAGGTCGCCAAGATGAGGGCCGATTGGCGCGCCCGCCTCGATGCCGAACTGGAGGCAAGCCAGGGTTACAAGGCCAACAAGGCCGACTGGCTCGACGGCCGCTGGGCTGACATCAAGGTTTCGCGCGATCCCGACGATCCGCGCACCGGTAATACCGGTGTTGCCCCTCAAACTCTACGGGAGATCGGCGCTAAGATCACAGCGGTGCCCGCCGGCTTCCACCTGCATCGGACGCTGCAGCGCTTCCTCGATCACCGACGCAACGCGATCGAAACCGGCGAGGGCATCGACTGGGCGACCGCGGAAGCGCTCGCCTTCTGCTCGCTTCTGCTCGAAGGGCACCGGGTCCGGCTCTCGGGCCAGGACACCGAACGCGGCACGTTCTCGCAGCGTCACTCGGTGCTCATCGACCAGGAGGATGAGAGCCGTTACGTTCCGTTCAACCACATCGCCGAAAGACAAGCGCGCTTTGAAGTGGTCAATTCGATGCTGTCCGAGGAGGCGGTGCTTGGTTTCGAGTACGGCTATTCGCTGGCAGAGCCGAATGCGCTCACGCTTTGGGAGGCGCAGTTCGGGGATTTCGCCAACGGCGCCCAGGTCGTGATCGACCAGTTCATCTCCTGCGGCGAGCGCAAATGGCTGCGCATGTCGGGTCTCGTGTGCCTGCTGCCGCACGGCTACGAAGGGCAGGGACCGGAGCACTCGTCGGCGCGGCTCGAACGCTACCTCCAGATGTGTGCCGAAGACAACATGCAGGTCGCCAACTGCACGACGCCGGCGAATTACTTTCATATTCTGCGCCGGCAGCTCAAGCGCGACATCAGGAAGCCGCTGATCCTGATGACGCCCAAGTCGCTGCTGCGCCACAGACGCGCGGTATCGCGTCTCGACCAGATGGCCGCCGGCGCCACGTTCCATCGGCTGCTCTGGGACGACGCGCAAATGCTGCCCGACCCGAAAATCAGACTGGTCGCCGACACCGATATCAGGCGCGTGGTGATGTGCTCCGGAAAGGTCTATTACGACCTCTACGAGGAACGGGAGAAGCGCGGCATCGAGGATATTTATCTCCTGCGCCTGGAGCAGCTCTATCCGGTACCGCTGAAGGCCTTGGTCCATGAACTCGGCCGGTTCAAGAAAGCCGAGTTCGTGTGGTGCCAGGAAGAACCGCGCAACATGGGCGCTTATCATTTCATCGATCCCTATCTGCAATGGGTGCTGGAGCAGATCGGGGCGGGCAGCAAAAAGTTGAAATACGCGGGCCGCTCGCCTTCCGCTTCGACGGCAGTCGGCCAAATCTCAAAGCACTTCGAACAGCTCAAGGCACTGCTCGATCAGGCGCTCGGATAACAGAGGACGGACGACAGATGACAGAGGACACAGAACGGAGCAGGCGCCGCCGCGAGGATCTGCTTTTATCTGTCCTCTGTCCTCTGTCCTCTGACCTCTGAGCTTGCCCATGACCGAGATCCGCGTCCCCACGCTTGGCGAATCGGTGACCGAAGCGACCGTCAGCAAATGGTTCAAGAAACCGGGTGATCCGGTCGCGGTCGATGAGCCGCTGGTCGAGATCGAGACCGACAAGGTAACGCTCGAAGTGCCGGCGCCGGCCGCGGGGGTGCTCGCAGAGATTGCCGCTAAGGACGGCGATACGGTCGCGGTTGGAGCGCTGCTCGGGAAAATCCAGGACGGCGCCGGCGCCGGCGCGAGCGCTGCCAAGGCAGCGCCAAGCCCGACCGGGCGGCCCGAGGAAAAAAACACGACAGCGAGGCCGATCGGCGCCGGTCCGGAACAACCTCAGCCTCGCGTGGAATCCAAGCCGGTCCAAGCCCCGCCTCCTCCCTCGGCGGGCTCCGACAGGCCGCTGGCGCCCTCGGTGCGCAAGCTTGCGGCCGAAAGCGGGATCGATGCGGCGAGCGTTGCCGGTTCGGGCAAGAACGGGCGCGTCACCAAGGGCGACATGCTGGCCGCAATCGAGCGCGCGGCCGCCGCACCGACGCCGATAGCGCAGCCTGCCGCCGTGCAGGCGCGCGCACCTTCGCCTCCCGACGATGCCGCGCGCGAAGAGCGCGTGCGCATGACGCGGCTGCGCGCCACCATCGCGCGGCGGCTCAAGGAGGCGCAGAACACCGCAGCGATGCTTACGACCTTCAACGAGGTCGACATGAGCGCGGTCATGCATCTGCGCAGCCAATACCGCGATCTGTTCGAGAAGAAGCACGGCGTGCGCCTCGGCTTCATGGGGTTTTTCGTGCGCGCCTGCGTGCAGGCGCTAAAAGAAATACCAGCGGTCAATGCCGAGATCGACGGCCCCCATATCGTCTACAAGAATTACTACCACATCGGCGTCGCCGTCGGCACCGACAAGGGCCTGGTAGTACCGGTGCTGCGCGATGCCGACGCGATGTCGCTTGCCGAAATCGAAAAGAAGATCGCCGATCTTGGCCGCCGCGCACGCGACGGCACGCTCAAGCTTGAGGAGCTTCAGGGCGGCACCTTCACGATCAGCAACGGCGGCGTCTATGGCTCGCTGATGTCCACCCCGATTCTCAACGCGCCGCAGTCCGGCATTCTCGGCATGCACAAGATCCAGGAGCGCCCAATGGTGGTGGCCGGCAAGGTCGAGCCGCGGCCGATGATGTATCTGGCGCTGAGCTACGACCACCGGATCGTCGACGGCCGCGAGGCGGTGACCTTCCTGGTGCGGGTGAAGGAGGGGATCGATGACCCGACGCGACTGGTGCTGGACCTTTGATAATCGAGTATGCCGATCGTTGCAATCATCGATGGCATGAAGATTCACTTCTTCCCCAATGAGCATCCTCCACCGCATTTCCACGTTGTTTTTGCAGAGTACCGAGCGCTAATAAGGATTGATACAATGTCATTATGGAAGGGAAAGCTCCCGCGGAATAAGCTCCGCGCAGTAATCAGATGGGCGGCGCCACGACAGCAGATTCTGCTCGCCACGTGGAGGACGGCGATTTCGAATGAGGAGATAGGGAGGATCGATTGAGCGAGCTGCTTCCTCGAATTGTGTCCGTCAGTCCTGTTATCCATGGTGTCCTCAAGATTGTGTGGACTGATGGTTACGAAGGCGTCGTCGATCTTCGGCCAGTGCTGGGGCGCGGAAAGATTTTTGCGTGGCTCCAAACGTCATCTAATTTTGAGGCCGTGAAGGTTGGTGAATATGGCCACTTCATCTACTGGACTAACGACAAAGGGTACCAAATCGACTTGAGCGCCGACTCACTCCGGGAACGGGCGGAGAAGCAGGCCGAACTACATCAGGCTGCTGGTTGACCTAACATGCCGAATAGCGCATTCGACCTCATCGTCATCGGCTCCGGACCGGGCGGTTACGTCTGCGCGATTCGCGCTGCGCAACTCGGCATGAAGGTCGCCGTGGTCGAGAAGGACAACACCTTCGGCGGCACCTGCCTCAATGTCGGGTGCATTCCGTCCAAGGCGCTGCTCCATGCCTCGGAGCGGCTCGAAGAGGCAAAACAAAAGTTCGGCCGCATGGGAATTGGCGTGGGCAGGCCGGCGGTCGATCTTCCGGCGATGATGAAATACAAGGATGAGGGCGTCGAGGCGAACGTCAAGGGCGTCGCGTTTCTGTTTCGGAAGAACAAGATCGAGAGTTTTCACGGCCTCGGCCGCATCGCCGCGCCCGGCAAGGTGGAAGTGACAGGCCGGAATGGAGCGCAGACGATCGACACCAAGGCGCTCGTGATCGCCACCGGCTCGGACGTCGCTCGCCTCAAGGGCATCGACATCGACGAGAAGCGCATCGTCTCCTCGACCGGTGCGCTCGTGCTCGACAAGGTTCCGGAGCGGCTGCTGGTCGTCGGCGCCGGCGTCATTGGGCTTGAGCTTGGCTCGGTGTGGCGGCGGCTCGGCGCCGAAGTGATGATTGTCGAGTTTCTCGACCGAATTCTGCCGGGGATCGACAGCGAAATCTGCCGGCAGTTCCAGCGCATCCTGCAACGGCAGGGAATGACGTTCAAACTGTCGTCGAAAGTCGCCTCGGTCGATGCTTCAGGCAACCGGCTCAAGGCGAAGGTCGAGCCCGCCTCAGGGGGCGTGGGCGAAACGATCGATGCCGATATTATTCTGGTTGCGGTCGGGCGGGTGCCGTTCACGCAAGGGCTCGGGCTCGACCAGATCGGCCTTGCCCGTGATGCCCGTGGCCGCGTGGTCGTCGATCATGGCTTCGCCACCAATGTGCCCGGTATCTACGCGATCGGCGACGTCATTGCCGGGCCGATGCTCGCGCACAAGGCCGAGGACGAGGGTGTGGCGGTCGCCGAAATCCTCGCCGGGCAGGCCGGACATGTGAACTACGACGTGATCCCGAACGTGATCTACACCTATCCGGAAGTCGCTTCGGTCGGCAAATCCGAAGATGAATTGAAGGAGGCCGGCATTGCATTCGATGTCGGAAAATTTCCGTTCACCGCCAACAGCCGCGCGCGGATCAATCTCGAAACCGAAGGCTTCGTGAAAGTTCTTGCCGATGCCAGAACCGATCGTGTGCTCGGCCTGCATATTCTGGGCCCCGATGCCGGCAACATGATCGCGGAAGCCGCCGTAGCCATGGAACTGGGCGCTGCCGCCGAAGATATCGCCCGGACCTGCCACGCACATCCGACGCTTACCGAGGCCGTCAAGGAAGCAGCCCTCGCCGTGGCCAGGCGCGCGATTCATATTTGAGCAGTCCTAATGCGCGCCGCCGGCACCCAGCAGGTGTAACGCGTTCGGAGCGAAAGCACCGAGAATCGTGAACGCGATCCCGATGAGTCCTAGTCCGCCGGCCCCATAGGCCAGCGCCACAATGCCGGTGATTACGGCAGATGATGCGAGCACGATGCCGATCTGATAGGCCGCGGATGCGTATTCGTACTGGTGGTATCTTGCCAACGAGAGGTCTCGGTCGTGCTCGGCTGCCTGGGCGCGCCGCGAGAGCTCCTTGCGGCCCTCATCGGTTTCGGGCTCGGACTCATAGCGCGCCACGGTCTTCTGCCAGTCATCAATTTGTTTGGTCATGGCCACCTTCTGCGGCTCACCCTCTATTGCGGCAAGCGCCAATTCCACTGCCTGGGCCGCCGTGCGCAGCGTCGTCTGGCGAATGGTCTTGGCCTGGAAAAATGCCCAGGTGTCGGAGGCTCTGATGTTGTCGGTGAGCGCGTTGGTCTGAGCACTTTTTCCCAGCATTTCCGAAATCGCGAGGCCAAGCGCCAGACAGGCGATCAACAGTGCAATTCTTTTGTTTGAATGCGCCGCATGCTGGGCATGCTCGGCGTGCTCGAGTTCCTCGTGTGGGTCGCCCATCAGTGCCCTCCATCGCTTTGGCCGATCGACGATTGACCGAGGCGCCGGGCGAACGCAAGAGGGGGCACACTCATGCCCGTGGATGGGCGTTGCGATAGACTTCAAGCAGCCGATCGGCATCGACCTTGGTGTAGACCTGCGTGGTCGAGAGCGAGGCATGCCCGAGCAATTCCTGAATCGAGCGCAGATCGCCGCCGCGGGCGAGAAGATGCGTGGCGAAGGAATGGCGCAGCGCATGCGGCGTCGCCGTATCCGGCAGCCCAAGCGCGCCGCGCAGCCGCGCCATCGCGAGCTGGATGATGCGCGGCGACAAAGGCCCGCCTTTGGCGCCGACGAACAGCGGACCCTCGGGGGCAACCCGATAGGGGCACAATTGCAAATACTCGGCGACAAGCTGCGCGACGCAAGGGAGCACCGGCACCATGCGGGTCTTGCCGCCCTTGCCGATCACCGTGACCGCATCCGCCTTGCCGGGCTCCGGCGCATCCTTGCGCTTGAGCCCGAGCGCCTCGGAAATGCGCAGGCCCGACCCGTAAAGCAGCGCCAGCACGGCCGCATCGCGGGTGAAAATCCATGGTTCGCGCTCTTCGCCTGCCCGCAGGCCGGTGTCGGGGATGCGTTTGGCCTCAGCGACAGGCAGCGGTTTCGGCAGAGTCCTGGCGATTTTAGGCGCCCGCACCGCACCGAGCGCGGCGAGGCGGCCGTTGCCGCTGCGCTCGATGAATTTTGCGAAGGAACGCGCGCCGGCGAGGTTGCGCATGAGCGAGCGCCCGCTTATGCCGCCGGCGCGACGCGACGCCATGAAGGCGCGCACGTCCCGCGGCGAAGCGCGCACCAGCGAGGCCAGAGTGAGGCGCCCGCCGAAATGCTCCGCCAGGAACGCGAGGAATTGGCGCACGTCGCGGGCATAGGACTCCACGGTCTTGGCCGACATCCGCCGCTCCGCAGAGAGGTAGGAGCGCCAGCGCACGAGTTCGGCCGCCACGTCCTCGGCGGCGAATGGAACATCGTTTTCGGCTGGGTCCTGCGGCATCGTTGCATCTCGATCGCTATGCAAGCTTGTCTGCTTATCGGCGTCCAATGCTTGCACCTGGTTCTTTATGGCTTGTTAACCTTGGCCTTAAAGCCAGCGCCGATAAGGCTCGCCCTACGACCGGGGGGTCAATTTGGATCAGCGAGAGAGAATACGACCAAGGGCCCACGAACCCCCCTCCAGCATGGGGTTAAAGCGTTCAAGGCCAAGCGTCTTTGGCACTGCATCGTAAACAACGGCCAACGGCATGTCCGCTGCTATTGAAGAACTTCTCTCGATTCTCGATCTCGAGCCCCTCGAGGTGAATTTATTTCGCGGTCGCTCGCCGCAGGTGACCTGGCAGCGCGTGTTCGGCGGCCAGGTGGTCGGGCAGGCGCTGGTCGCGGCCTGCCGTACCGTCGATGTGGAGCGGCGGCCTCCGCATTCGCTCCATGCCTACTTTCTTTTGCCCGGGGATCCCAAAATCCCCATCGTCTACAATGTCGACCGCATCCGCGACGGCAAGAGCTTCACCACCCGCCGGGTCATCGCGATTCAGCATGGGCAGGCGATTTTCGCCATGGCGGTCTCGTTCCACCGCGACGAAGGCGGATTGGCGCATCAGGTCAAAATGCCCGATGTGCCGCTTCCCGAGGATTTGCCCAGCGAGGCCGAGATCAAAGAGCGGATACTGCCGCTCATGCCGGAGCCGGTGCGCCACTATTACGAACGCGAGCGGCCGATCGAACTGCGGCCGGTGGAATACGCCCGCTATCTCGGCAAGCTCGTCGAGGGCGGACGCTTCCACGTCTGGATCCGGGCAACCGGGCGGCTGCCCGACGAGCCGGCCATTCATCAATGCGTGCTCGCTTACGCATCTGACATGACGCTCCTCGATTCGGCGCTGATCCCGCATGGACGCACCGTGTTCGAGAAGAGCATCATGGCCGCGAGCCTCGATCACGCCTTGTGGCTGCACCGGCCGTTCCGGGCCGACGATTGGCTGCTCTACGCTCAGGACAGTCCGAGTCTGGCGGGCGCCCGCGGCTTCTCGCGCGGCCTCATCTTCGCCCGCGACGGCACGCTCGTCGCCTCGGTGGCCCAGGAAGGTCTGGTGCGGGAGCGGCGGCAGGCCGCACAGATTTTGGGCGATGAGCGCCGCGATTAAAAATTGAGCAGCCGTGGCGATAGAATGTGCGCCAGCTTGGCAGAGCTCCCTTTTGGCGCTCGGCATCCAGCAAAACCTGCTGAGATTTCAGTCCTTTAGCCCTATCCCGCAGAACTGGCACGCGACTTGATTACGCGCGCTTGTGCATTGACGCGTGGAGGTCTGGGGGGACCTTCGCGCGCCGATGCCAAGCCAAATCGCCTTGCCCTGCACAGCAGCAGGACCAACAGGGGAACGGAGATTCATGAAAATCGTCATGGCCGTTATCAAGCCTTTCAAGCTCGATGAGGTCCGCGACGCTCTCACCGCAATCGGGGTGCACGGGATGACCGTCACCGAGGTCAAGGGATATGGGCGCCAGAAGGGCCACACCGAAATTTATCGAGGAGCCGAATACGCGGTTAGTTTTCTGCCCAAGATCAAGATCGAGGTCGCGGTGCCCAGCGACCAGGTTGACAAGGCGATCGAAGCGATCAGCGCCGCCGCCAAAACCGGCCAGATCGGCGACGGAAAAATCTTCATCCTCGGACTCGACAGCGCCGTGCGCATCCGCACCGGCGAAACCGATGCCGCGGCACTCTAGAAAACCCGCACCTCATAGACAAGGAGTTACACATGAAGTTCAAGACTGCATCCCGTGCGGGACCGGCGGCTCTCGTGCTTGCGTTTGTACTCGGCGTTTTCCTCAGCATCGCTGGTTTCACTCATACATCTTTCGCGCAGGAAGCCGCTCCCGCGGCGGCTGCGGAAGCGACGCCTGCGCCGGCGGCGCAAACGCCTGCTGCCTGCGACGCCACGGCCAAACCGCCGGTCGTCGAGAACTGCACACCAAATTCGGGCGACACCGCCTGGATGCTCACCTCGATGGCGATCGTGCTGATGATGACCATTCCGGGCCTCGCCTTGTTCTATGGCGGCATGGTGCGCAAGAAGAACGTGGGCGACACGGTGATGACAAGCTTCGCAATCACCTGCGTCATCAGCATCCTATGGTTCCTCTTCACCTATAGTCTCGCGTTTCGCGGCGGCAGTCCGTTTATCGGCGGTCTGGATCGAGCATTTTTGCAAGGCATGGTGAGCAACACATTCAAGGACGGAGTCGCCCAGAACATCGGCACTCCCAATTCGCTCGCGCCGACGATCCCTGAATCCGTCTATTCGATGTTCCAGCTCACCTTCGCGATCATTACTGTGGCCCTGATCGCCGGCGCGTTCGCGGAGCGCATGAAGTTCTCGGCCATGCTCTGGTTCATCGGGCTGTGGGCGATCTTCGTCTATTCGCCGGTCGCGCACTGGGTGTGGGGACCTGATGGGATATTCAATTCAGCAAACGATGCCGCTCGACTCAAGGTTCTTGATTTCGCCGGCGGCACCGTGGTGCACGTCAATTCCGGCACCGCCGGGCTGATGGCCGCGATCATGCTCGGGAAGCGAAAGGACAGCGGTCCCGCCCACAACATGGTGCTCACGTTTATCGGCGCCTCGCTGCTGTGGGTCGGCTGGTTCGGCTTTAACGCCGGCTCGGCGGTCAGCGCCGGCATGCAGGCAGGCATGGCCATGCTCGCAACCCATATTGCAACCGCCACCGCCGGTTTCACCTGGATGGTGGTCGAGTGGATGTTGCGCGGCAAGCCGACCGTCATCGGCATCTGCACCGGCGCGGTAGCCGGGCTCGTCGCCATCACGCCCGCTTCGGGCTTTGTCGGCCCGGTCGGCTCTTTCTTCATCGGCATTGCGGCCGGCATCGTCTGCTATTGGGGGTGCACCGGTCTCAAGCACATGTTCGGCTATGACGATGCGCTCGATGCCTTTGGCGTGCACGCGGTCGGCGGTGCGACCGGCGCCATTCTCACCGGCGTTTTCGCGATCGAGCAATACGGCGGCACCGCCGGCCTGATCGAAGGCAATGCCGGTCAGGTTATCAATCAGGCGATCGGCGTCGGCACGGTGTTCATCTATGACGTCGTGGTGACGCTGATCATTCTCAAGATCGTCGATATCTTCATTGGGCTTCGCGTCACCGACGAGGTGGAGCGCGAAGGTCTCGATCTCGCGCTGCACGGCGAAACCGTGCAATCGTGATTACCAAATACGGTTAGGGCGGAGACCCGGCACTGCCCTTGCCGTGGAGGGGCCCTGGCGGCAACCAGGGCCCCTCACTGTTGTAGCCCGGATTCGCGGCGCGCTGGTCCGTGGCTGACAAACGCCACGACATGTGCGCGCATCAGGTTCGGCTAACGCTGGAGCTTTGAAAACATTGCGGCAAGGTTGCGCCGCTGATGAAGAACGCGGACAATTTCCACTGAGTCTTCTTTGACGCGATAGAACAAGACATACGGGTGAACGAGGATCGAGCGCAGGCCTATGTTCGGCCGACATCTTCCCGATGCAGCTCGGTGATCAACTCTTCGAAGTCGAGCTCTTCGCCTAATCCGGCGTCGAGTTCGCGTACGCCCACCTCAATTGCCGAGCGCAATTGGTTCAGCCGTTCGATCCGCTCCAGCAGCTCGCGGCCCAATTGCTCCTGCGCCGCTTCCGGCAGGGTGGCGGCCTTCCTCATCGCGAGTTGCAGCGCTTTTGTCATGCGCACCCCGTAGCATGGCCGCGCCCTCCGGGCGAGTCGCCGTTCTATGCGTTCGCTCTAAATCGCTCGCGTCCATGGTTAAACGGGTCTTAACCCGGCCGCCGCTATGGTAAGCGAACCATTGGGCGGCGCGCTGGCGCTGCTCGCATCGATGTTCATGATCGCAGCCGAAAGCGTGTCTTCTTCCTCCCAACGATCGCAGCCTTCCGAACGGCCGGCAACCAGCCGTTCGCCGTTCGCGCGGCTGCGCGAGTTGCTTGACTCGACGGCTTCCGGGAAGCCGCCGATCAGTCTTGCGGTGGGCGAGCCGCAGCATCCGGTTCCGTCTTTCGTCGGTCCGGTGCTGGCTGCTCATATCGAGGAGTTCGGCCGCTATCCGATGAACAAGGGCCTCGATGCATTCTGCCGTGCCGCCGCCGACTGGGTTATGCGGCGATTTCCATTGCTGCGGCCGCTCGATCCGTCCACCGAGGTGCTGGTGCTCAACGGCTCGCGCGAGGGCCTCTTTCTCGCCGCGATGGCGGCGGTTCAATGGGTGGGGGCGCGGCGCGGCCGGCCCGCGATCCTGATGCCCAATCCGTTCTACGGCGCCTATGAGGCCGCAGCGCTCGCGGCCCATTGCGAGCCTGTCTACCTGCCCGCAACCGCTCGGACCGGTTTCCTTCCCGATCTGGCGACGCTCTCGGATGACCTCCTCGGGCGCACCGTCGCCTTCTATCTCGCCACGCCAGCCAACCCGCAGGGTTCGGTGGCGGAGCCGCACTATCTGGAGCGGCTCGCGGCGCTCGGGCGCCGCTTCGGATTCCTGCTGTTCAGCGACGAGTGCTATTCGGAAATCTACACGCAGCGCGCCCCTTCGAGCGCGCTCCAGGTGGCAGGACCGCAGTTCGAGAAGGTGGTGGCGTTCCAGTCGCTGTCGAAGCGTTCGAATCTGCCCGGGCTGCGCGTCGGCTTCGCGGCCGGCGATGCAAAATTCCTCGCCCGTTTCCTCGAAATGCGGAACGTCTCCGCCCCACAGGTGCCGATGCCGGCACAGCATGTGGCGATCGCTGCCTATGCGGACGAAAGCCACGTCGAGCTGAACCGCTCGCTTTATGCGCGCAAATTCGATCTCGCCGATCAGATTCTCGGGGGCCGCTACGGCTATCGGCGGCCGGCCGGCGGATTCCTGCTCTGGCTCGACGTGTCGGCGCACGGCGGCGATGAAGCCGTCGCGCTGCGGCTGTGGCGAGAGGCGGGAGTACGCGTCGTCCCGGGCTCCTACCTCGCCCGCGACCAGGCCGACGGCACCAATCCCGGCGCGGGCTATATCCGCGTGGCCCTCGTGCAGGACGCCGAGACCACTGCGGAGGCGCTCCATCGCCTGGTCGCGGTGCTCGGTTGAGGAGACGGCATGTCGGTAATCGCCCGCGGCCTCGACAGCCTCAGCTTCCTGACCGACCAGGCTCGCGAGGCCTTGCGCCGGAAGCTGCGCCAGCTTGCCGGGGTCGCACTGCTCGTCCTCGCGATGCTGCTCGCAGTCGCGCTTGCATCCTGGTCGGTGCAGGATCCAAGCCTCAGCCACGCCACCACCGCGCCGGTGCGCAATCTCCTCGGGGTGACCGGCGCCACGGTATCCGATCTCATCATGCAGCTTCTGGGCCTCGGCTCGCTCGCCCTGGTGCTGCCGATCGCGACCTGGGGCTGGCGTCTCGCGAGCCAGCGACTGTTCGCACGCGAGCCATTCCGGATCATCGCCTGGATCGTCGCGGTGGCGCTCGCTGCCGCGTTTGCCTCCTCACTGCCCCGTACCGCCGCATGGCCGCTGCCGGCCGGGCTCGGAGGTGTGATCGGCGATGCGATATTGAATGCGGTGGCGCTCCTCTCCGGGCGGCCGCTGACGAGTGTGAGCCTTTGGGCCTTCGCCGCCACGATGCTCGGGGGCGCACTGCTCACGCTCGGTGTCGCGACCGGCCTCCTCTGGCGCGGGCGCCCCGAGGCCGAGATGGCCGCCGCGCACGAAGAAGAGGAGGAAAAGGACCGCGGCACGATTTCGCTGGGCTTTATCGTGCATGGCCTGCTGAGCCTCAAGTCCCGTCTCGCACGCTTGCTCGCCCGGCGGAGAGCGGCCGGCGTATCCTTGCGCCGCGATCGGGCGGCGACGAAATCCGGCCGCGCGGAGCCGCATTTCGGCGATTATCAAAAAGCGTTGCGCGACCTCGAACAGCAGACGGGCGAGGCGGACGATGAACCCGATGCTGAGGAGGACGACGAGGAAGAGGAGGAAGGCTCGGCACGGCAGGCCCGTGGCAAGGGCGCTGTTACGCCCTCGCGCCGGTCGCGCGGCGGCTATGCGTTTCCGCCGCTCGATCTGCTCGCGGCACCGCGCGCCGTCGGCCGTGCGACGCTGAGCGAAGAGACGCTGCAGGAAACCGCGACTGCGCTTGAGGGCGTGCTCGCCGATTTCGGCGTCCGCGGCGAAATCATCAATGCGCGCCCCGGTCCGGTGGTGACGCTCTATGAACTCGAGCCGGCGCCGGGGATCAAATCCTCGCGGGTGATCGGGCTTGCCGACGATATCGCCCGCTCGATGAGCGCGCTCTCGGCACGCGTCGCCGTCGTATCCGGCCGCAACGCGATCGGCATCGAACTTCCCAATCCGACACGTGAGAAAGTCTACCTGCGGGAACTGCTCGCCTGCGGCGATTACAACGAGAGCACAGCGAAGCTGCCGCTGTGCCTGGGCAAGACCATCGGCGGCGAGGCCGTGATCGTCGATCTCGCCCGCATGCCGCATCTGCTGATTGCCGGCACTACCGGTTCGGGCAAGTCGGTCGCCATCAACACCATGATTCTGAGCCTGCTGTACCGGTTCAAGCCGGACCAATGCCGTCTCATCATGGTCGATCCGAAAATGCTGGAACTATCCGTCTACGACGCCATTCCGCATCTCCTCACCCCGGTCGTCACCGACCCGAAAAAGGCGGTCGTGGCCTTGAAATGGGCGGTGCGCGAAATGGAGGAGCGCTACAAGAAAATGTCGAAGCTCGGCGTGCGCAACATCGACGGCTACAATGCGCGCCTGGCCGAGGCCGGCGCCAAGGGCGAGCGTCTCACGCGTACGGTGCACACCGGCTACGACAAGGAAACGGGCGACGCCATCTACGAGGAGGAAGAGCTCGACCTCGAACCGCTGCCGCAGATCGTGGTCATCGTCGATGAGATGGCCGACCTGATGATGGTCGCCGGCAAGGATATCGAGGGCGCGGTTCAGCGGCTTGCGCAGATGGCGCGTGCCGCCGGCATTCACGTCATCCTGGCAACGCAGCGCCCCTCGGTCGATGTCATCACCGGCACCATCAAGGCGAATTTTCCGACCCGCATTTCCTTCCAGGTCACCTCGAAGATCGACAGCCGCACGATTCTGGGAGAGCAGGGCGCCGAGCAGCTGCTCGGCCAGGGCGACATGCTCTACATGGCCGGCGGCGGCCGCATCAGCCGGGTGCACGGCCCATTCGTCTCGGACGACGAGGTCGAGAAGGTCGTGCGCCATCTCAAATCGCAGGGACAACCGCAATACATCGAGGGTGTGACCAGCGCCGAGGGCGAAATCGACGAGGAGGGCGAGGCTGTCTTCGACGCGACCGGCATGGGGTCGGTTGCGGAGCCGGGCGATCTCTATCAGCAGGCGGTGCAGATCGTTATGCGCGATCGGAAGGCCTCGACGAGCTATATCCAGCGGCGGCTGCAGATCGGGTACAACCGGGCCGCCTCGCTCATGGAACGCATGGAACGCGAAGGGGTGGTCGGGCAGGCGAATCACGCTGGCAAGCGCGAAATCCTCATCGAGGGCGGAGCCGACGATGATGAGGATTGATGGCATCGGCGACGGGTTACCCGTGTCCCGCGCGCTGCGCTGCAGACGCGAGACCGTCACAAACTCCGTCTTGGGGGTCCCGGATCAGCGGTGCACCACTCGCGCGCGCGGGCACCATGCGCAGAATTCAACTCTGCCCAGCGCTCGCGCTCGCGCTGCACCGCATCCGGGACACGGGACGCGGCTAATTTGCCGCGCGGCAAAGCCGTGATCTTGCCACACCGCCCATCTAGGCGGTTGCCGAGCTGCGATTCCGGGCAGGCGCTCTCCCCGCAAGCGGGAGAGGTGACGCAGGCGGCACGTAGAAACTTAACCCTGGTGCGGGATTATACGGGGCGCGGAGGAAAGCGGGGGACAAGAATGGCCGGCGGCTGCCAGGCGATGCTCGTTGCAGCATTATTGGGATTGTGCGGCGGATTGCTTGGCGCTGGCGATTCGGCATGGGCGCAGACGGTTCCGCTGCCGCAACCCGCGCCGTTTCCCAAGAGCACGGATGTGCCGCGCCCGCCTTCGGCGGTCACCGCAACCCGGCCGCCAACTTCCGCCTCACCCGCCGCGCCAACCCCGCCCGCCGCTGGTGCTTCGCCGCCTGCACCCGCCCAGACCGGCATTGCCGCATTGCTGCCCTCTATTTTCGGCGGCAACCGCGATGCACTCGATCCCAAGCAGCGCGCCCTGGTCGATAAGGCGAGCGCCTATTTGTCGTCCGTGCAGGTGATGTCCGGTCGATTCGCTCAGATCGCTCCGGACGGCAGCCAATCCAGCGGCCAGTTCTATGTGCAGAAACCGGGCAGGCTTCGGTTCGACTATGACCCTCCAGCCTATCTCGACATCATTTCGGACGGCGCTTCCGTTGTGGTTCGCGACCGCAGGCTCGGAACCCAGGATGCCTATGCGCTGTCGCAGACGCCGCTGCGCTTTCTGCTGTCGGACCACATCGATCTCGTGCGCGACGCCAACGTCACCAATGTCTATGCCGACAAGGATTACGTGACCGTCGTCGTCGAGGAGAGGCAGCTGCTGATCGGCACAAGCCGGCTGATGATGATGTTCGGCGCCAAGGATTTTGCGCTCAAGCAATGGGTTGTGACCGATCCGCAGGGCTACGACACCACGATTGCCATTTCGAATCTCGACACCACGCGCCGCCCGGACCCGAGCCTGTTCCGCATCGAATACGCGCGCTGAGGCTGAGGCGAAGGGCATGTAGGGGGTTTCAAACCCGCCCCCGGCGCGACAAACACGGACCGCGAGATTAGGTGCCTATCGTGTTGATATACGCCGTTGCATCGCAGGGAGTTTTACTAACAGCAGTTGCGGTCACCCGTGAAATTTTTCCGCAATAATATCGACAAACTGTTGCGCCCGTTCAAGCGCCCATGTTGCATCCGCTGCACTTATTGGCTCGCCGGTATAGTCCGCCAACTGGCGAAGTCGCTGAACCTGATTGAAATTCGCTCCATATTCAGTGGGCAAATGATGGCTGCGCACAAGATGCTGGCCGAAGCCTGCGATGAGACCGGTGTGCGTCTTGATCAATGCGCCGGGCGATTCAGCACCGACCGCAATTAGTGCAGCGTGCGCAGCATTGAACATCGCGTAATAGGCGCGATTGCACGCGCCCTCGGCATCGCCGGCTTGCAACAGCAACCGCGCACCGGTGAGCGCACGTTGTGCCTTTTGCAGATAGGCAGAAGGCAAGACGCCATCGGTCACAACCGTACGCCCTCTCGCCGAATATGCTCGAGCAGGCGCGAATTGCGAAAGGTCCCCGGCTGTTCGAAATCGTCGGCCCACAGCGGCAACGCGTCAACCAACACACCGGTTTCCATCATTACCTCGAAAGCAATGCCGGCCATGTCCAGCGCCGCGGCCGTGCGGTTGCCGTGCTCGCCCTGCAGCACGACCGCGATATCGGCGTCGCTGTCGGGTCGGTGGGTATGGCGCGCACGACTGCCGAACAAGATCGCTTCGCGCACGCGGTAGCGTTCAGCAAGATGCCGCATGAAGGAGCGTGCGGCCCTCAGGGTATCGAAATCCAGTTGCGAGCCCTTGTGCTCAGGCAATTTGGTCGTTGTCTCGTGTGCATTCATGGCAACAGCGGTACTACAATTTTGCCTTCAGCAGCAGTCAAAACTTGGCGTTTTTGCATCGAGAAGGCGCAAGCCTCTTGGTATGTAGGCAACCTTTGAAGACCAAACTAGCGGATGGTTGAAATCCAGGCCGTCGAAGTCTACTGACATAGGTCTGTTGACCGTTCGATTCGTATCGCCTCCGCCAAATGCGCCTGACCCTAACCACCTGGAACATCAATTCGGTGCGCCTGCGCATCGAACTTGTGGCGAAATTCGTGAAAACGATCCGGCCGGACATCCTGTGCCTCCAGGAGACCAAGTGCCCCGACGATAGATTTCCGCTCAAGCGCTTTCGCCGGCTCGGCTACGAGCATGTCGCGCTCAATGGGCAGAAGGGTTATCACGGCGTGGTCGTACTCTCGCGGCTGCCGTTCGAGACCTTCACGGTGCGCACCTTCTGCGCCAAGAACGACTGCCGGCATGTGTCGGCGGTCCTGGGCGAGCGCGCCGGGCTGCGCGAGGAGATCACGCTGCACAATTTCTACGTTCCGGCAGGAGGCGACATACCCGATCCGGCCGTCAACCCGAAATTCGAGCATAAGCTCTCGTTTCTCGACGAGATGCGCGAATGCGAGCCGTTGCGGCCGGGCAGATCCGGTCGCGCCATCCTGCTCGGCGATCTCAACGTGGCCCCGCTGGAACATGACGTCTGGAGTCACCGGCAGATGCTCCGCATCGTCTCGCACACGCCGATCGAATGCGAGAAGCTTACCCTTGCGGCCAGAGCCGGAGAGTGGGTCGATTCCATGCGCGTGCTGACGCCCGAACCGGCCAAGCTCTACACCTGGTGGAGCTATCGCTCGCCCGACTGGAAGACCGCCGACAAGGGTCGCCGCCTCGACCACATCTGGGTTTCGCAGGCGCTTGCCGACCGGGTGGTGCGCATCGACATCGCCAAGTCGTACCGCGCCGCCAGACGCCCCTCCGACCACGTGCCGGTCACGGCAACAATTGAGCTGTAGTTGGAGCACTTCGTCGATTGTGAGCTCACCGACGAAGTTCGATCGGTGGCGTTTGTAATTGGGGTAGAGCGGTGCGGCGAACTCGGTGCGCTCCCTCTCCCCCATAAGCGCGTTTACGCGCGTCTTCGACGCGCTATGGTGGGAGAGGGTTGGGGTGAGGGGGGGCGGTCTGACCGAAAGGCTCGAACCCCCTCACCCGTCCGCGCTGAAGCGCGGGCGACCTCTCCCCTTCGGGGAGAGGTAACAGCCTGCGGCGCGATCATCCCCACAGCGGATGAATCAGGTTCACCAGCGAATAAATGATTGCGACGGCGATGAGGAAGAGAATCACGGAGACGAGGTAATCGACCTGCTTCTGAAACTCGGAAACCGCCTGCTTGACGACCGCCGAGCGTCCAAAAATATTCCGCAGGAACAGGAGCACTGGAATAAGTGCTACCGCGATTGTGATCAGCTTGAACATGGTGCGGCGGTCTCGTCGTGCGCAGGCATTCCGAGGAATACTGCAAACAGCAATGGATGCAAAGGCGGCAGCTCATCGCGTGTGGGCATGCTTGACAGCGGAGCCACTTGCAATAGCCTTCGCGGAACAGGATCGACCGACCCGGAGCCAGCGACATGTTCCGCAAACGCCATGTCATGCACGCCATAGCGGCCGCCATCGCCGTTATCGCCGCCGATGCAGCCGCTTTCGCGCCCTGCGTCCGCGCTGCCGACGGCCCGCTCGTCATTGCCAGGCAGGGCTATTTCTTTGTCGGCGGCAAGATCGACACTTCGATTGAAGGCTCGCCGGTGGTGGGCCAGATGTATGTGGAATTTCAGGTCCCGCAAACGGTCGAACAGTCCTATCCGCTCGTGATGATCCACGGCGGCGGCCAGACCGGAACCAATTTCACCGGGACGCCCGATGGCCGCGAGGGCTGGGCGCAATATTTCCTGCGCCACGGTTACACCGTCTATGTGGTCGATCAGGTGGCGCGCGGACGCGCCGCCAATTGGGCGCAGGTCTATGGCGCAATGACGCCGCCGCGCTTCGCCTTCACCGAACAGCGCTTCGCGCGTCCCGAGGACGCGAAACTCTGGCCGCAGGCGCATCTGCACACGCAATGGCCGGGCACAGGCAAGCCTGGCGATCCGGTGTTCGAGCAGTTCTACGCCAGCCAAGTGCCCTCGATTGCGGATTTCGCCAAGCAGCAGGAACTCAATCGCGATGCCGGCGCAGCGCTGCTCGATCGCATCGGCCCCGCAATCGTGCTCACCCACTCGCAGTCGGGCGCATTCGGCTGGCCGATTGCCGATGCACGGCCGCACTTGGTCAAGGCCATCGTCGCTGTTGAGCCGAGCGGCCCGCCCGTGCACGACGTCGTTTTCAAAGGCGCGCCGGACTGGTTTGCCGATGCCGCGCCGACCAAGCGATGGGGGCTCGGCGAAGTGCCGCTCACTTACGATCCGCCGGGCGCGCCCGAGTTCGTGCGCGAGGAGAAGTCCGATGCGCCCGATCTGGTGCGCTGCTGGGTTCAGAAAAGCCCGGCACGACAGCTTGTCAATTTGCAGAGCATCCCGGTGCTGGTGGTGACGTCGGAAGCGTCCTATCACGCGAGCTACGATCACTGCACGGTCAAGTACCTGCGCCAAGCCGGCGTCTCCGGCATGGCCGTCATGTCGCTGCCGGCCCACAACATCCATGGCAACGGCCACATGATGATGCTCGAAAAGAACAGTGACGAGATCGCGGCCGCGATGATGGGTTGGCTAAACGAGACCTTTGCGGCGGAGGCGAAGAAGACGCGGTGAGCGTTCGTCATCCTGAGGCGCGCGCACGCAATCTCTTGATTGCGTGCGAGCCTCGAAGGATGAAGGTCCCGAAGCGTTGCCGTCATCCTTCGAGGCGCGCGCCAAAGACAGCGGGCGCGCGCACTTCAGGATGACGATCTTCGATTAGCGTCTGTCTCGGGCCGCCGAAAGGACAGTGATGATGCAGTTCCAAGCCGTCCGCATGCAATCGCAACTCGCCGCAGCCGTGTTGACCGCGCTTGCTCTTGTCTCGCCTGCAAACTCGGCTGCCAAGGCCCAATCCATCGCAGAGTTTTACAGCGGCAAGACCGTCATCATCTATGTCGGCTACTCGCCGGGCGGGAGCTATGACTTCTATCCCCGCGTTTTTGCGCGCTATCTCGGAAAATACATCCCCGGCAATCCCACCGTCATCGTGCAAAACATGCCCGGAGGCGGGAGCCTGCGTGCAGCCAACTACGTCTACAATGTCGCACCGAAAGATGGGACTGCCCTTGGAGTGGTGACGCAGACCGTGATGCTCGAAGGTCCGCTCGGAACGCCGGGCGTGAAATATGATGCCGCCCGATTCAGTTATGTCGGGCGCATGACCGGCGTTCTGGAAACGATGATCAGCTGGTACGAGGCGCGCGCCAAGACCATCGGGGACGTGCGGAAATACGAGACCATCGCCGGCGGCACGGGCCCGACTTCCCCCACAGAAGGGTATCCGCGCCTCTTGAATGCCTTCGCCGGAACGAAGTTCAAGATCGTGACCGGCTACAACGGCACTGCCGAAATCATGCTTGCCATGGAGCGGCGTGAGGTGGATGCCCTGGAGAACTCGTGGAATTCAATCGTGCGCACGCGCAAGGAATGGGTCGAGCAGAAGAAGATCAACGTGCTGATTCAAGCCGCTTTGCAGCGCAGCAAGGAACTGCCCGACACGCCGACGCTGGTCGAAATGGGCGAGACCCCCGAGGCCAGGGCAGCGCTCGCCTTCTATACCAGCTCCGCGGCGGTAAGTCGCTCGCTGTTGGGTCCGCCCGGTATTCCGGCGAACCGGCTCACGGCGTTGCGCGACGCGTTCCAGGCGACGACCCGCGATCCCGAATTCCTCGTCGAGATCGAAAAGTCGCAATCGGAGTTCGACCCGGCGCCGGGAGAATTCTTGCAGGACCTCGCCAAGAAAGTCGCCGCTACGCCTGCGGCCGTCGTGGCGCGGACCGCGGCGGCCCTGCGGCCGCGATAATCAATGTCCGAGTTGAGGACGGGCGACCAGCAACGGTTCCACGTTTTCGCCGCCCGCCAATTGCGGATTTGACGGATCGAAGCCTTCGCGAAGCTCCCGTTCCCTCACCAGCGTACGGGCCTCTTCGAATGCGCCTCGCAGCGTGTCGGCCCGGCGCAGCGCGACGTTGAAAAAAGCGTCCCCAAAATAGGTCCACTTGGCCCCGTCCTGACAGCCGAACGAGGGATGATTCGCATCGGCCGCCGTTACGACCATCGCATCCGGCCCGGCAAGGCGGGGGATGAACGACCCGGAATAGCAGGCCGATATCACGATTGCCTTGTGGCGGACGCCGGTGCGGTCGAGCATGGCGCCGAGCGCCCACGGCGGCAGCATCTGCTTGATCCGCCCGGCCACGACCCAAAGACCGTGGTTCCACGCCCCGTGCGATGTGAGGATCAGAAACAGAACGTCGCGGTCGCGGTTGAGCTTTTGTGCTGTCGACTGCAGCGTCGTGTCGAGCCCCTCGATCGTCGCTGCGCCGCCTTTTTTATTATTGAACTGGGTGATGACCGGATTGCCTCCGAAGCGGCTAGCGACGATTTGCGCGGCTCCGGTGGCCTCGTGTTCAAAAACGTCCTGGTCGCCAAACAGACCGAACGACACAACGGCTACCTTGCGAGCGGGCTCGGCTGCCCGCGCGTCCCCCATCAGCAGCGCAGCAACCAGGCAGGCGGCGATTGCGATCGCGCCGAACCTGCCGAGGAGCAACTCCTTGCGCACCGTCGTCACAGCGAGCCCCGTTTGCCTTCACGACCAGCGGCAACGCTCATAATATCCGATCTGGGCAATCTTAGAGCACGTTTCGGGATCGCGAGCGCCGTAGGGTGTGCATAATCGCCCTGCAAGATTCTAGAAACACCGATTCAGGGCGATTTTGCGCACGCGGTCGGTCTTTCGACCAGCGCCAAGTGCACAATCGCGCTGACGGTTTTGCACGCGTTTTGCCCTACGGTTCTGGTAGATGCGTTGGGTGCGCGATGCTACGATACGTTGTTCAGCCGCAACGCACGCGGGCCCAAGCTTAGCAATGCGCCACAACTCGCAGGGAGGAAAACGTGATGAGATCGCTCGCGCTGTTGACCCCGCTTTCGCTCGCTGTAGTGGCCGGCCTCGCTTACGCGCAGCAGCCGGCGATCCCGCAAGCCGGGGAGGGAAGGGTGGGGGCGCTGACTACACCCTGGGGCGAACCCGATCTGCAGGGGATTTGGACCGACGAATTCGACACGCCGCTGCAGCGCTCGCCGAAATACGCGAACCAGGAATTTTTCACCGAGGAGCAACGCGCCGACCTCGACAAAGCGCGGTCGGCGATCCTCACCCGGTTTGCGACCGAGCGCGAGATCAATGGCGCCTATAATGCGGCGACGTTCTTTTCCACCAAGCGCACCGGCGCGCGTACTTCGAAAATTGTCGATCCGCCCAACGGCCGCCTGCCGCCGTTGACACCGGAGGCGCAGAATATCGCCGCTGCCGAACGGGAGTTTCGTCTCGCTTTGTTGCAATCCACCGACACCTGCAAGAACAAGTTGCCCGGCTGCGCGGGTGGGAAATACGACCCGACGCCCTCGCCGCGCCGTGCCGAGGCACCGCCTCGCTACAATACCGGCCGTTATGATCGTAACGACGGTCCGGAGGACAGTAACTTGGCCGAGCGCTGCCTGACCGCGGGGCTGCCTGAGTTTGGCGGCAATACCGGCAGTTTCCGCCGGATCGTGCAGACTCCGGGCGGCATTTCGATCGCCTACGACGTAGGTCAGGGGCAAGGCTGGCAACGCAACATCGTCATGGACGGAAGCCCCCATTTGCCCGCCAACATCCGCCAGTGGTTCGGCGATTCGCGCGGCCATTGGGAGGGCGACACGCTCGTGATCGACGTCACCAACTTCAGTCCAAAGACGGATGCTTTTGGATCGCGCGAGAACCTGCATCTGGTTGAGCGCTGGAGGCGCACCGGCCCAAGCACGCTGTCTTACGAGGTTACAATGGAAGACCCGACGGTGTGGGCGCGTCCTTGGACGGTCAAGCAGGAGTTCTCCAGGCAGAGCGACGAAGAGAACCGGTTTTACACGGAGCCGCGCTGCCACGAAGGCAACCTCGGTCTCCCCGGCCTCCTCCATGGCCGGCGCGTCGAGGACGCCGCTTTTGCGGAGCGACGAGGCCCCGATCCCGCGACCGTAGACAACACCAACGGGGCCCTGCTTACAAACGGCCAAGCTCCGCGGGACCCGTTACAGCAATAGCAACCTCAACGCCGAAACGGCGGTTCGGGGGGCGAGAAGGGATACAAGTACGACGGTTCTATCCAAATCAACCTGTTCCCGCGCAAGTAACCGCGCATCCCGTGTTCAAGCCGCCAATGGTAGTCGTTTGTTCGACCCCAGCGCCAGTCGTCGGCGAAAAAGACCTCGACCGGCTTGATCGGATGCTTATGCTTCTCATGAACGTGCCAACCGGATGTGCCCCTGTAAACGATCGCCGCTGATGCGTTCGCCGCTGATGCGTTCGCCGCCGATGCGGTCGCCGCCGAGATAATCAAAACGCCGGCACCGAGTGCGGCACACGTCAACACGCGCTTAATTCCGCTCATTTGCTTCTCCCGCCCGGTTCGCGTTCAGTTGCGCAGCACGTCACAATATGTACCGGCCTTCCGCAGCGCGGCGCACAATTTTGCCGCCGCGGCCTGGCTGTCTTCGCCGACTCGGACGCGCGCGGCGCCCATATTGCCCAGAATTCCGCGAATGACGACGTGCGGCTCGCGGTCGCCGACTATGCCAGCGTATTTCGGCAGCCATTCACGGTAGCGAACAAGCGCCTTGGCTGGCGTGGGGCCGCCCACCACTTCCACGCCCCATGGCTTGACGGTTTCCGCTTTCGGCGGCGAGCCACCCCCCTCGGCCGCAACCAAAGCGGTCGCCGCCACATTGCACGGCACGTCTTTCACGGACGGCATCCCGATGGCGTCGGTTTGGCCTCCGGCCCATTCTTCGACAGTGCGGCCGGTCACGAGGCGTACGTAGGCGCGCGTTTCGCCCGGAAGCGGGCGCCGGCTGCCCAGCCAATCGCGAACGCGTCCAGATCCGGCATTGTACGCCGCTGCCGCCAGGCCAAGGTTTCCAAATTCGCTACGGAGGTCACGCAGCAGCTGAGCCGACTTGGCAATGGCTTCGAGGGCATTGAACGGGTTGTCAAGACCGCGCAGTCTTGCGGTTGCGGGCATGAATTGAGCGACCCCCTGTGCGCCTGCCCGGCTGATCGCGTCCGGCTTGAAGCGACTTTCCTGCCAGATCAGGCGGATGAAGAAATCGACCGGCAGATTGTTGCTTGCGGCCACCGTGGCGAGCGCCTCACAGAGGCTGCCGGCTGCTCCCGACGCTGCACTTTGCCTCTCGGGCGCTGCCGCCGGAGGGCTTGGCTGCGGCTCGCGAGTTTGTTCCGCCGCGTGAGTTTGTTCCGCCTGACTGTTTCCGACGGAGGGCTGTTCTTGTATCGTCGTCTCATCATCGCCGAGGCGCGACACCGGGCCAGGTTGGCCGTGAGCTGCCAAGGTCGCCGACAGAAGCAGGCCCAGGAAAAGTCCGCCTCTTCGG
This sequence comes from Xanthobacteraceae bacterium, assembly GCA_036557705.1. GTDB lineage: Bacteria > Pseudomonadota > Alphaproteobacteria > Rhizobiales > Xanthobacteraceae > VAZQ01. The sequence continues at coordinate 38,986 of DATBHB010000004.1, read as the reverse complement.
CCGAGGCCGCCAAGCCATCGGGCGGTTTCGCCACACTTGAGGAACATAATCAGGAACGTTCGCAGGAAACAATGTTCTCAAGGAACATAATCGAGAACATTATGTTCCTCAACCGAGCGATGCTTGACTCTGGCTTGCCGTCTCGCGCCTGTGATTCCCCCTGATCGCGTTTATTTCATCGCCGCGCCCGCCTTCGCGGCCAGTTCCGCCGTCGTGTTGCTGTAGACTTCTTGCACGAGGCTCTGGATCCTATCGCCGGAAACCGGCGTGATCTCGAGTTTGGCTTTCTCGGCTTCGATGAGAAACTCCTTGTCAGCCATCGTTTCCGTGAACGCCTTGCGCAACGCGTCGATCACATCCTTGCGCACCCCCGGCGGCGCCGCGAAGGGACGGCCCATCACTTGGCGGCCGAAGATGAGCTTGAGGATCGTGCGCTGCTCGTCGGTCTTGGCGAGGTCCATTACCAGCGGCACGTTCGGCAGATCGGGGTGCTTGGCAAGCGAGTACTGCATCAGCAGGCTTACCCTGTTCTCTTCGATCCAGGAGCGACGGGTGGCCTTGACCGTGGACCAGGGAATGCTGCAACGGCCCTGCACTTCTCCGCGCTCCATTGCCAGGTTGATCTCGTTTCCCCCCGGATAGCCGGGGATTATCTTGAACCTGGCGCCGAACATGTGGTTGAGAAGCGCGGGATATTGGTAAGTGTCGTCGGCAACACCGGCGGAGCCGACCACGAGCTGCATCCGCTGCGCATCCGCGAACGTCTTGACGCCGGACGTGTACCAGGCAACGCAAACGCTGACCTCATCATTGGCGCTGCCGATATAATTGAACTTGGTGCCGTCATACTGGGCGCTCTTGTTACCGAGCAGAGGCTCGAAGGCCGTGGCGCGGGCGAGCGCCCCGATGGCGGTGCCGTCCTTCGGGGCGACGTTGTAGAGCCAGTTGGCGAGCCGCATGCCGCCGCCGCCTTCCATGTTCTTCGGCAGGATGGCGGGATTGCCGGGGATGTGCTTGCCCAGATGTCGCGCGACCATGCGCGCGTAGAGATCGTAGCCGCCGCCTACGCTGACATTGATATCGAGTTCGAGGGATTTGCCCCGATAGAAATCCGCCACCGTCTGCGCCAAGGCAACCGGCGCCGGCAGGCTTGCGAACAGAACCATGATGACGAGAACGCGCCGTAACGTCATTGTGCATGCCTCAGCCAAGCCGCGCGGAAAAAGCTCAAGACTCGGCGAACACGATTCCCGTCCTGCGCGGGATATGCTGCCGCGGGATATGCTGCGCGGGATTGTCCGCGGTCGGTGCCGCTCGCGTCAAGGGGCGCTTTCGAGAAGACAAAGGGCTCCCTGATCAAGCCGGCGGCGCGGATCCGCCTTTATGGCCAAAATGGATCAGATTTCCGGCTGAAACGTGATGTCTCTTGCCACGTCTTCGTGTGGCAGGACATCCATTACACGGATTGAATCTACTAATCGACGTTTGTGATCACGAGATCACACAATTGCCACTTTGTCTGACGCTCAAATTGAGGATCAGTACAGTTGTGTGGGAGGGAGTAGTATGACCATCAAGGCCGTTGCTACAAAGCCAGACGGAGAAGCTGTTGACCCGCTGACCGAAAAGATTCGAGACTCGATCCTCGGAGTAGAACACCTTCGCACTGAAAATTCCAGGTTGACGGACCAGGTCAAATCTCTAGAGACAGCCAATCTTCAGTTGGAAAGCCAGGTCGAGTCGCTGAAGCTGACCCTTGAGCAGGAGCGGTCGGAGCGGCGGCACTACCACTCGCTCGCCAACGAGATCATTACTCGGCTCGACGTGGTCGGCCAGACGATCGATGATGTGGTAAAGCGGGCAGAGCAGGAGACCTATCGGCAGCGGAGGGAAAAGTCTCGCGCTGAGACGCCGGAAACAGAAATGCCGAATTTCCTCAAGAAGGTCGAAGCGCTGACAAATGGCTTGGCCGAGAAGCCGAACGGTTTCGCGCAACAATAATACTTCGGGTAGCATGCGGACCCCTACGGAGTTTCTGACGCAGTAAGAATAAGCCGCGTTACCCCGAGGAACATCGAACAGTCGGCGGCTTGCCGGCTGTTCACCGCCAAGCCATGATATCCTGGGCAGTTCGCCTGCGGCGGCTCGATGTTGAACGGGGGCTCGATCGCGACAACGAATGTTCCGATGGGCGCCGCGCAGGCGCATTGTGCAGGGACCGCAGCTTGGGCGCGGAGGGTGGCACGTGAACTGTTTGTCGTTCGACAAAACGCCATAGTCGCAGTCGCGGCCGTCTGCGCAAGTAAAATGCCCATGCGGACGGTACGCACACAGTAATCAATAGAAGCAGGCCTTTGATTAGCGCCGCGCTTGGCGGCGACGCGTGGACTCCTGGTGAAGGGCGGGCTCCTGGTGAGGCACGGTTTTGTGCGGGAGGGCGCCTCTCGCCTGCAACAACGTCGCTTCCCGCCGCCGGAAAGGATGTGGTGGACGTCTCACTCGTCTCCGGTGTGCGGCGGGCAGTCCACTCAGTGTCGCTGGCGGGAACCGCAAGCCCAATCCGCGGGGAAGACCAGGACTGAGCCTCGGTTGATCCGAGCAGATCAGTACGCTGCGCCGGCTCGCGAGCGGTGTTCTGACCGGAATCGACGGTGCGCTCGGCCGAAGTGAATGCAGCGCGCTGCGCTCGCTCGGTCGCTCGACCGGCATTCGCCGGCCAATGCAATTTCGATTTGGCCATGCCGGGGTCGCCGGCGTACCAACATTTTTTACTGTCGATCAGGCGCCACGCCCAATGGGCTTTGTTGGCAGCCGGCGGCGACGGCTGGCACTCGATTGCACGGGCAGCGCCATCCGACAACAGGAGGGCGGCTATGAGAACGATCCCTCGCATGCTACTATTTTGTCCGGGAAACTGCGGCGACGGTATGACCGGGGCAAGCGCAACAAACGCCGCCAGAGCGCTGTCTTGGTAGGTAATTGTTCCTTGAAATCGTTTGGTCGGCGGCGGGTAGAATGCGCACGGACCGAGATGCGTGTAGGAGCGGGTTTTAAACCCGCCCTGACGCGACAAACACGGACCGCGGGTCTATCCTGCGCAATGGGCGGAGGACCCGGACAACAATCCCGACCGGCGTCTGCCGAGACGAGGGCGAGTTTGAAACCCGCCCCCACACGTTTCCTGCGCTCAAAAATCCGGCTTATCAGCTTCGGGGATGTGATAATCGAAACCAAGTATCTTGTCGTTATTTTCGGCGCACACCTCTTCGAAGTATGGGGTGTTGACCCGGCGGAAGCGACGCATTCCTGACCATGGCTGGTAGAAAGCGTCGGGATCGTCGACGGTGAACTGGGCTTGCAAAATCTTATTGTTCTCAAGGAGGCGCCAGCGTTCCACGACGTGCAGTTTCTCGGTATGCGGGGTGCGGAAGTAATCGATAAAGGTCTTGTCGTTGAAACCAATGGTATCGATGACAAGCGTGTCGCCGCCCTCGTAGTGCCCGACCGATTCGCCATACCAGGAGGGCTTTGGGTTTATCGAATGCGGCACGTCAAGATAGATACGGCGTACCTGCTGGTCGCCCGAGAAGATGATCGCTACCTGCTTGGGCGTCTGGATCAGATAGTAAGGGTTTGGCCCTCCGTAGTTCATGAATCCGGGAACGCCGGCCGGCATGCAGCTTGAACGCGGAGTGAAGCCGATCTTTCCGGCCAGCACCTCGTCGTTATCCTTCTTCATCCGCTCCTTGACCCAGGGTTTCAAACTTGGGTGGGTGAGGTCGGCGATCCGGTAGGTGGGCTGGCGGCCCACGTTGTTGGGCACGTACGGGTGGCGGGGGTCAGAGGTCATTGGCCCCGGACCGGCTGCGCCCGGCACCGCAGTGAAGTCGCCGCTGGTGGCGAGCCACCCGCCCGTGCCGTTTAGTGAAAAATCGGGAGGCGGGGTCTGGCCGTTGACCTGGACCGGTCCGGCGACGATCAGAGCTGCGGCCGCAATAACGGCTGCGGCAGCGGGCAGAGACTGGCGTTGAGGCAATGTGGTCATAAGTCTCCCTCCTGCGGCATGCCGCTTATGAGCCGCTAGTGTCCCGATTCCGAAGTTCGCTTCATTGTGCGGCACCCTCGTTTGCGAACTTCGGAATCGAAGGACACTAGCAACCTATTGATCTAGTGTGGCTTTGGTTCAGAAGTCCGCATATCGGACTCGCCGCAAGAATGATGCGGACTTCTGAACCGCCACACTAGCCCGCTGATGCGGTCCACCCGCACAGCAACCGCACGCAAGGGTCGTCATCATTCGAGCGCTGGTAATTCCCAACCATCGTTTTCAGCAGCCGGAGACGCACTTGCCGTTGCCGTCGAATTCCATGGTGCGCTCACTGATCGCGAGGTAGGCCGGCGGCTTGACCTGCTTCATGAGCGCCGCCGTGTGGGTGTTTGCCCTCAGCTTGCCGCCTTCCGTCGCGGCCTCGTTCACATGCGTGAAGATCACCGAGGCCGGTTTGAGCAGGTCATTGATGGCGTACGCGCCGGATTCGAAGATGCCCGTGTTCGGCCCGAGGTTGATCACGGCCAGGCTCGCCTTGTGGAAATCGCTGATGACCGTCTTCATGTCGCCGAAGAGGGCCGTATCGCTCGACAAGTAAGCGACGAGCCCGTTGGTGAACTTCACCACGAAGCCGACCGGTGGGCCGTAATTGAGCTGGGCGCCGTCGGCTTTCAGCAGGTCCTGCTGGGCCTTCGTGAGCAGCGAGGGTGCGACGTCGTTGACGTGCGAGGCGTAAACGATCGTGAATTCCACGCCTTGATTCGCGCCTTCGGCCCGGGCGCTGAAAACACCGCCCATATCGATTCGCGAGCTGCACGCCGCCGGAACCGGGACGTTGACCGCCAGAGTGGGGCAGAAGCCCATCGGCTTGCTGCCGCTGCCGCGAATCGTGTCCACCTTGTTGTGAATGAAGTTGGCCATCGCGCGGGTCGTCACCAGGACGGCATTCTTCGCCGCGACGACTTCGGCGGTGGTCGAGTTTGGGGCCGGCACCCTCGCCGAGTTCGCGCAGGTGCCTTCGCCCGGCGCCCTCAGCTTGAGGTCGCCGACGTGGTCGCCGTGCATGTGGGAAAGCAGCACCAAGTGAAGGGTGCCTAGCCGCGGATCGTTGCCACCAGTCACGTTTTGCGCCGCATCGTAGAGGAAACGGATGCCGGTCGGGTCCTCGAAAATCATCGCGCGGTCGTTCGCGCACAGCTCGCCCGGGTGTGAGCCGATTGGCGTGATCTTGACGTTCTGTGCGAGCGCCGGGAATGCAGCGAGCAAAAGGGCGAAAGCTCCGCAGGCGATCTTCATGTCGTTTCTCCGGGCCGAGGCAGTTTAGTTACCGGCCTTAAGGACGTCTACGGCTATCAGAATGACCGTGTCGTTCCCGTCATTGCGATGCCAATGCACTGTCGTTCCCGGTTCTGAAGTCGTATCTCCTGCATGGAAGGTCTTTGATGAGCCGTCCTCGCGAATGACGGTATCGGTTCCCTGAATGAAGTAGGCCACGGTAGGTCGTTCCTTGTGGCCGTGGAGACCGATGTGCCCGCCCGGTTCGATGGTGAGCATACGCAATCGCAGTTGGAGACCGGCCGCGCCGGGAAATTCAGGACCTAAGCTTATCGTTGTGGTCTTGCTTGTCGCAAATCCCTTATTGTCTTTTGGAGCGTCCGCTGCGAGGGCGAGGCCGACGAAGGCGGCCAGAGCCGCAGGCGGAATGGTGATTTTCGCGAGTTTCATGATGCTCTTCAGCATGGCGCGCGGTTCCTCATTTGGGATGAATCTTCTGGCTTGACTATCAACGGCCGGGCCGATCACGGGCACAGTATCCTGATGTGGTCCCAGCGCCAAGCACGATGGCTGTTAGCTTCGTCGTCCACGTGCGGTTGAGACTCGCGGCCCTCGGAAGACCATAACTCCGCCCGCTGCTACCGGCCACTATCAGCGGGTAAGCGAGGCAAGGCACCCTCGCATAACGGAGCATCAAGGCATGTTCTTCATCAGGCGGCGCGCACCATTCGTGTTAACCACACGGAAGTCTTTACCCGGCAAGCTTCCGGCGTTGCATAGCCTCCACAGCAGCAATCCTCAACTCGACGCGGGCGCTTGCATGCCTACAGTGATTAAAACAGCCGCCATCCTCCTGATGGTCGGCGGGGCGATACCAGCCAAAGCCGAGAGCCTGTGCTCCATCTCGGCTAAGGCGCACGCTAAAATAATGAACGAGGCGGACGAGAAGCAGTTTGGCTTCCGCTTTTCGCTGCCGACGGTGAGCCTCCTGTCGACCACGTGGGACAGCGGCAGCCAGGCCAGGTGCTCGGCGTCGTTTGTGCCTGCGCCAGACTTTTGTGAGATGGTAGAGAAAGCGGCGCGCGCGACGGAATTGAATCCTCCATTGCACGGCCCGGAGCTTCCGGTGGCAGGGAGAATGGCCGGAGCGCTTTTGATGGAATGCGCCAGAACCGGCGGCAGACCTCCTGCTCCACTCGGTCGCGCTTGGGACGTGAGTCTATGGGACGATAACGCCGGGATCACCGTGCGGTGGTGGGCGACTGACACCCCCAACTTTGGCGGTCAGTTTCAAGCTCCGATCAGCAAGTAATACATCCGCCTGATCGGCGGCGCACCGGCGTGGCCGCTCGCGGCGCGCGGCAGCAGCGGAGCGTGCCGCTGGCCGTAGCCGACGCATCGCGTCGGCGTTCTTCCCGCTAAGAACGGCGGCTGAAAGGCCGCCTATGCCCGGAGCTACGCCTGTGGCTGCGGCTCGAGCGGGCCGGCGCCGCCGGGCTCGGGGCCGCGGCGGCCCTTGCCGGCGGTCGGCACGGCCGAGGAGCGCGGCACCGCCGGCTCGATCACCGATTCGCGCGACGGCCGCTTGCCGGCGAGCAGGTCCTTGATTTCGTCGCCCGTGAGCGTCTCGAATTCGAGCAGCCCCTTGGCCAGCATTTCGAGATCGGCGCGCTTCTCCGTGAGAACCTTCTGCGCCTCGTCATAGCCGGCTTCGACCAGCCGCCGGATCTCGGCGTCGATCTTGCGGCTTGTTTCCTCCGACACGTTCTGCTGGCGCGCGACCTGATAACCGAGGAAGACTTCGTCCTGATTCTCGCCGTAAGCAACGGTGCCGAGCGCATCCGAGAGCCCCCAGCGCGTCACCATCATGCGCGCGAGCTTGGTCGCCTGCTCGATGTCGGAAGCAGCGCCCGACGTGACCTTCTCGCGTCCGAACACCAGTTCCTCGGCGACGCGGCCGCCCATCATGATGGCAAGCCGCGAAGTCATCTGCTCCAAGCTCATCGAGAGCTTGTCGCGTTCGGGCAGCTGCATCACCATGCCGAGCGCGCGCCCGCGCGGGATGATGGTCGCCTTGTGCACCGGGTCGGTCGCCTTGACGTTCAGCGCCACGATGGCGTGACCGCCCTCGTGATAGGCAGTGAGCAGCTTCTCCTCCTCGGTCATGACCAGCGATTTGCGCTCGGCGCCCATCATTACCTTGTCCTTGGCGTCTTCGAACTCGATCTGCGTCACCATCCGCTTGTTGCGGCGCGCCGCCATCAAGGCCGCCTCGTTGACGAGGTTCATCAGGTCGGCGCCGGAGAAGCCCGGCGTGCCGCGCGCGATGGTCTTGAGATTGACGTCGGGCGCCATCGGCACCTTGCGCACGTGCACTTTGAGAATCTGCTCGCGGCCGACCACGTCCGGATTGGGCACGATCACCTGGCGGTCGAAGCGGCCGGGGCGCAGGAGCGCCGGATCGAGGACGTCAGGACGGTTGGTAGCGGCGATGAGGATGATGCCTTCGTTGGCCTCAAAGCCGTCCATCTCGACGAGGAGCTGATTGAGCGTCTGCTCGCGTTCGTCGTTGCCGCCGCCGAGCCCGGCGCCGCGATGGCGGCCGACAGCATCGATTTCGTCGATGAAGATGATGCAGGGCGCGTTCTTCTTCGCCTGCTCGAACATGTCGCGCACGCGCGAGGCGCCGACGCCGACAAACATTTCGACGAAATCGGAGCCGGAAATGGTGAAGAACGGCACGTTGGCTTCGCCGGCGATGGCGCGGGCGAGCAAAGTCTTGCCGGTGCCGGGCGGGCCGACGAGAAGCACTCCGCGCGGAATGCGTCCGCCCAGGCGCTGGAATTTTCCCGGATCGCGCAGAAATTCGACGATCTCCTGCAAATCCTGCTTGGCTTCGTCGACACCGGCGACATCTTCGAAAGTGACGCGGCCGTGCGCCTCGGTCAAAAGCTTCGCCCGCGATTTGCCGAAGCCGAGCGCCTTGCCGCCGGCGCCCTGCATCTGCCGCGACAGGAATATCCAAACACCAATGAGCGCGATGAACGGAAGCCACGAGACCAGGAGCGACACGAACCAGGGCACGTCGTTCTGCTGCGGGCGCGCCGTGATGGACACGCCCTTGCTGTTGAGGCGCTGGATCAGCGCCGGATCGCTCGGCGCGTAGGTCTGGAAGCTGCGGCCGTCGGTGAAGGTGCCGTGGATTTCAGGCCCCTGAATGAGGACGTCGCGCACCCGGCCCTGATCGACTTCGTTCAAGAGCTGCGAATAGGAGATTTCCTGGGACTGGGTTCGCTGGCCCGGATTCTGAAACAGCGTGAACAGCGCGAGCAGCAAAAGGACGATGATCACCCAGAGGGCGAAATTGCGCAGATTGGCATTCATGCCGCTCGCCTTTCATGGCCGTAGGGGCCTGGGGGCAACCGTTCTTTAGCTGCGAGGTGAGCCCAATTCACGTCGTCCCGCCACAATCTATGTCCCGGGGCGCCTCCTGCCAAGGGAACCTGGGCCACGTTATCTCTCCCCCCTTGGCGCGTTTACGCGCGTCTTCGACGCTATGGGGGAGCGGGAGCGCACCGAGTTCGCGGCACCACTGTGCGTCAAACCCGAAGCCGGCGACCGCCGCGGCGGCGTACGCTCGATCACGAGCGCGCCGCCACCGAGCGTGACGAGCGCTCCCGCGAGGGTACGGCGCAGCCGAGGCGCCTGGGTCATCATGGCGCCGACAAGCACCTCGTACAAGGACTCGAGCTTTGCAAGCTCGGCAGGCCCCTCATCGCCGCAACGCGCAACGGCGCGGCCAAGGAGACGCAGGCCGATTTCCGCGGGCAGACTGCGGAATTTTTCGGCATCGAGCGCGATCGGGCCTGCACTGTCCCACGGGCTCTGCGGGACCGTCGCGGCTGCCGTATCGACAGATGCTTCGATCGCCGTCTCGGCGCGGCGCAATCGCTGGGCCAGCTGCGCCAGCCGACGGGCATCTAAACCTTCCTCCGCCAATTGCGGCATCAGGCGACGCAGCCGCGCGCGCAGGAATCGCGGATCACGATTCGATGGATCGTCGGCGAATGAGAGGCCCGCTGCCTCAAGCGTCGCGATCAGCCGCGATTTCGAAATATCGAGGAACGGGCGCACGAGGACGAGACCGTCGAGCGGCGTTTCTCGCGCCATGGCGGCGAGACCCGTCAGTCCGCTGCCTCTTGCCATGCGGATAAGAACGGTCTCCGCCTGATCGTCGAGCGTGTGGGCGGTGAGGATGTGACGCGCGCCGGCGCGGCGAGCGGCGTCGGCGAGGAGCCGATAGCGCATGGCGCGCGCCGCCTCCTGGAGGCCGGTTTCCGGCTTGGCGCCCCTCCAGCGCAGCGTGCGATGCGATACGCCGAGCGCTTTCGCGAGCTGTTTGACGGCACGGGCCTCGCGCGCCGATTCGCGGCGGAAACCGTGATCGATCGTCACTGCGATGAGGTCGGGCCCGATTGCGAGGGAAGCGCGCCAGTGCGCCGCCACGGCAAGGAGCGCCGTCGAATCCGGCCCGCCGGAAACGGCGAGAATGAGGGCTGGAGCAGTCTCCAAGCCTGTAAACAACACTCGTGCTTCGGCAGCCGAGATGGCCGACGCGCTCGTTGTACGCCTTTCTGAACGTGAGCCAGTCATGGAGGCCGTAGGGTGGGCAAAGGCGCGGTCCACACGCACGAACCGCGCCACACGTAGAAAGGAGCGCCGTGCCCACGCATCCGCGCCCGCGCTCATGGCGCGTGCGCCTTTGCCCACCCTACAAGACCAGTAAGACTAACAATGCGCGCGCCTTTGCTCACGCTCGACGCCGTTCTTCACGCCGATCGCGGCGCGCGGATACTTGCGCAGGACTTCGCCGAACGAGGCGCAGGCAGCATCCCGTTCGCCCAGCGCCGCCAGCGACTGGCCGAGCCGCAGCAATGAATCCGGCGCCTTGGCGGTGGTCTCATATTTGGTCGAGACATTGAGAAAATTCTCGGCAGCATCGCGATAGAGCTGGCGCTGGAACAGACTTTCGCCGAGCCAGTATTGCGCCTCGGGCGCCAGCCGCTCGTTCGGATATTTGCTCAGGAAGGTGCGGAAGGCCTCTTCGGCCAGCGCGTAATCCCGCCGCAGCATATAGCCGTAGGCGAGGTCGTATGCATCCCTGGGGCTGTTGGAGGGCGGGAGCGTCGCCAGCTGTGGGTTCTGGCTCCGGGGCGGGGCAGCGATATCGGCTCCCGGAGCGTCGCGGCCGGAAACCGCGGCTCCCTCTCGCGGAATCGCGAGCGTCGACAGGTCGAGGGGTGCGCCGGCGGGACGCCCGCCTGGGGCACCGAACCCCCCCTCGTCCGCGCCGGCCGCAGGCGCAGTCGGCACCGTCCCCACCCTTGTGTCCTCTGCCGGCGGGGGAGGCAACGATGGGGGGCCAGCCGGCACGGCGGCCGCGGTGGCAGTCCCCAGCGATCGCGGCACGCCCGGCGCGTTCGGGGCCTGCGAAGGATCGAATGCGTCGCCGCGTCTGCCGGGGGCGGCGGCCGCGGGCGGCGGGCCGACCGGTGCTGGCGCGGGAGCGGGTGTTACCGACTGGCGCGCCGGCGCCGGGCCCGGCGCCGTTGCGGTTGCTGTGCGCGAAGGATCCTCCGGCAGGCGCCGCATTTGCGCTTCGATCTGCTGATTGCGGTACTGCAGTTGCTCGACGATGCCGGTGAGCTGCCGGATTTGCGCCTCAAGCCGATCGATGCGCACGATCAAGTCCGAGCCCGAGACCTGAGCGAGGCGGTTTGCCCCGGGCGCCGGCGACGGCTCCTGCGCACTTGGCTCCCCGGCGACGCCCGCTGGCGGCGCGACGCGCTCGCTGCCGCCGAAAATCCGACCGAACAGCCCGGGCGAGGATGGCGCTGCTTCCTGCGCCGATAGAATAGCGGGTGCGATGGCGAGGGCGGAGAGCAAGACCGCGGCAAGGCAAGATTGATTCATGGGCCGATTCGAAGCTCGTTGGAGTAGAAGACCCAACTTACGCACCCGCTAGGGCCCAAATTATGACGTGATGCAGCAGCTTACACGCCCCGTCATCCTTCGAGGCGAGCATGCAATCAAATGATTGCATGCTCGCGCCTCAGGATGACGCTTCCAAAACACAACCGGCGCCCGATGGCGCCGGTTGTCCCCTTCCCCCGCTGTATCCGTTTACGAACTGGCGTTAAGCACCGTGACCGCGCGACGATTCTGTGACCAACAGGAAATGTCGTCGCAGACCGCGACCGGCCGCTCCTTGCCGTAGGAGATCGTGCGCATGCGCTGCGGCCCGATACCGCGCGAGGCGAGATAATCGCGCACCGCCTGGGCGCGGCGGGCGCCGAGCGCGATGTTGTATTCGCGCGTGCCACGCTCGTCGGCATGACCTTCAATGAGGAATGCGTATTGCGGATAGGTGCGCAGCCACTGCGCCTGTTTCTCAAGCGTCCCTACCGCCTGCGGAGTCAATTCCGACGAGTCGGTCTCGAAGAATACGCGATCTCCGACATTGACCACAAAATCCTGCTGGCTGCCTGGGACCGCGGCGCTCGCATTCGCGGCGGTCGCCTGATCCAGCGCATTCTTGGCACAGGCGCCGAGTGCGAGCCCCGCGACAAGAAGGACGCCGAGCCGCAGCGTGCGTGCCGTGCGCTTTACCTCGATCATTGCGGAGCCTCCATTTTCGCCGGACAACGCTGCCGGTTTAGCAGGAGGCTGGTTAAGCGAAGGTTCCGTCAACCTTGACGGCACCTTGCAGAAATCGCTGAAAACCCATGCTCCCCCGCAAACCTTTGCCAATGGTTAATGCACCCTGAATGCGGCGCCAAGAGGGCTTGCAGTGACGCGCCGTAGGGTGGGCAAAATCGCCTGAGAGGCGCTGGAGTAGAGCACCGCGCTATGGCGATTTTGCCCACGCGATCGGATCCCTCGACGGGGGTTCCGCGTGGGCAAAATCGCGGCTGCGGTTGCGCGCGTGGAAAGTCTCGGGCCCGCGATTTTGCCCACCCTACGAAACTGCGCGGGGGACAAACAATTACGCCAGCAGCGGCGACCACGCTGGATCAGACGCGTAGCTTGGCGTGGGTGTGCGCAATTCGTTGCGGCCGGTCACGTCGATGGTAAAGAGGGAGGGTCCGGAAGTGCCGCCAGGGTCGCGGAAGAACATGATCACGCGCCCGTTCGGGGACCAGGTCGGACCTTCGTTGTGGAAGCCCTCGGTCAGGATTCGCTCTCCCTGCCCGTCGGGCCGCATGATGCCGATGGCGAACTGTCCCTGCGCCTGGCGGGTGAACGCGATGTAGTCGCCGCGCGGAGACCAGACCGGGGTCGAATAGATGCCGTCGCCGAAACTGATCCGCTGCGCCGGACCGCCGTTCGCCGGCATGACGTAGATCTGCGGGTGGCCTCCGCGATCGGATTCGAAACAGATGCGCGTGCCGTCCGGCGAATAGGAGGGCGCTGTATCGATGGCTGCGGTGTCCGTGAGACGCACCGTCGCCTTCGAGCGCAAATCCATCACGAACAGGTTGGCATTGCCGCCCTGCTGGAGGCTCATCACCACGCGCTGCCCGTCGGGCGAGAAGCGGGGCGCAAAGGTCATGCCGGGAAAATTGCCGACGACCTCGCGCTGGCCGGTCTCGATATTGAGCAGGAGCACGCGCGGGTTGCCCTGCGCGTAGGACATGTAAGTGATTTCCTGGGTGGAGGGCGAGAAACGCGGCGTGAGCACGAGATCGTCGCCGCGGGTGAGATAGCGCACGTTGGCGCCGTCCTGATCCATCATGGCCAGCCGCTTGACCCGGCGTTCCTTGGGACCGGTTTCGTCGATGAAGACGATGCGGCTGTCGAAATATCCTTTCTCGCCGGTGAGCCGTTCGTAGATGAAGTCGGAGATGATGTGGGCGATGCGGCGCCAGTTGTCGGGCGGCGTCTGATAGGATTTGCCGTCCAGATAGGCGCTGGCGAAAATGTCCCAGAGCCGGAAATCCGCACCGAGGCGGCCGTCGGGAAGCCGCGACAGCCGCCCGGTGACGAGCGCCTGCGCGTTGATCTGCTTCCAGTCGGGATAGCGCGGATAGGCGTCGAAATTCGATATCCGCTCGATATAGGCGGCCTGCTCGATCGGCGCGAAGAGCCCGGAGCGCGCCAGGTTCGAGGCGATGATGTCTCGCACGCCGTGGGCCACCGCAGGATCTGAGCCCAGGAAGTCGGGGATCGCGATCGGCAACGGCTGCGGATTGCCTTGGGTCAAATCGAGCCGCAGCACGGCCAATGCCGGACCGCGTCCTACAAGGGTGCCCGCGGCTACGCTGGCGCCGAGCGTGATCAAACGGCGACGGGAAAGCGGTGGCAGAACAGGGCTGGCATGCGGTGTCATGGTCATGTCGTGGGGGCTGAAGCTGTTGTCACGGGCGGAGCATTTCGCGTGGATCGAAGGTGATCTCGATGTCTTTCCATTGCTCGTAATGTTCGGGCCTGAGCATGTCGAACGGTTGGCCTCGGAAAACGGCCCGATAGGCGCTATCGCGTGAGGCCATATACAGCGGGCTTTTGCCATTACCGTTCGGTGAATCGGCGAACGGCGGGGCCGCAAGCCGGCCATCTGGGTTAAGCTGAATTCTCACTCGCACCGTCACTTCCTCGGGAGTGCCGGCACCCACCGGGGGATTCCACAGCTTCGCAAGGCGTGCTCTCAACGCGTCCAGTTCGGTTTGCGACAGTTGTGCCGACATCCCGCTCGGCGCGCCGAGATTAACGGTCTGGTTGATCGCGTCCCCAGTGGCGGCGAGACGTTGCGGCGTCTGCTTGTTGAGCAGCGCGGCGACCTTTCTCGGGTCAAACTTCGGTTGATGCTGATCGGGCTTAGGCGGAGCGGGCGTTTTCGTCTCCGCTTTCTTGTTCTCCGGTTTCTTCGCCTCGTCCTTTTTGATCGCGTCCGCGATCAGGTCCTGCTTCGGCTCGGCGGATTGTCTGTCCGCCGGCGCGGGCTTCGGTGGCGGAGGTGGCGGCGGTTGATCGGTTGCGGCCTTGACTTCCTTCTTCTCGACCTTGGCCATCGGATCGTCGGCCGGCTTGCGCTCGCCTATTTTTTCGACTGCTGGTTTTGCTGTTTCGGCTTTGGGAGCATTCTCGGCGCCGGCGGTGATCTGGGAAAAATCCGCCGTCGAAATGATGTCGATCGGCATCGCCTCGGTCGAGTCGGCGTTGTGCGGCCTGGCCACAAAAGTAATTACGCTCCACAGCAGCAATGCCGCATGGCCGCCTGCCGATATGGTGAGAGCCGTTCTCATTTTGGCGCGATTGCCTCAAGAACCCTGCTCGACTTCGGTCACGAGCGCGACCCGATGAAAGCCTGCGCCCGAGAGCCGCCCCATGACCCGCATGACGGTGCCATAATCGACCTTGCGGTCGCCGCGTACGAAGATGCGCTCGTCGAGGCCGCCGCGAGCGTCGGTGATCGCCTTGAGCTTCGGAATAAGGTCGTCCACCCCGATTTCGGTATTCTGGAGGAAAACCTGCCCCATCGTATTGACCGAGATCGTCAGCGGTTCCTTGTTCTGGTCGAGGCTTTTCGCCTGAGTCTGGGGAAGGTCGATCGGCACCCCGACCGTAAGGAGCGGCGCCGAAACCATGAAGATGATGAGCAGGACCAGCATCACGTCGACCATCGGCGTGACGTTGATCTCGCTCATGATGCCTCGGCGCCGGTGGCGCCGACGGCCAGATTTGGTCGAGCTCCCCGAAATCATTCCCATGCGGGCAGCCCCTCTAATTCCTTACCCGCGCTCATCGATCTGCCGCGACAGGATCGCGGCGAACTCGTCGGCAAAGCCTTCGAGGCGTTGCGCCTGCTTGTTCACCTCGGACGCGAACTTGTTGTAGAAAATCGTCGCCGGTATGGCGGCGACGAGGCCGATTGCGGTTGCGAACAGAGCCTCGGCAATACCCGGCGCCACGACGGCAAGCGAGGTATTCTTCGACGCCGCGATCGACTGGAAGCTTGTCATAATGCCCCAGACCGTGCCGAAGAGGCCGATAAAGGGGCCGGCCGAGCCGACCGTCGCCAAGACCAGGAGCCGCCGTTCGAGCCGCTCGACTTCGCGCGCGATGGTGACGTCCATCACCTTTTCGATGCGCATCTGCAATCCGGCGAATGAGCGCGCATGGCCTTCGAGGCTGCGCTTCCATTCGCGCATTGCCGCGACAAAGAGCGCCGCCATCGAATGGGGCGGACGCGACGCCAGCGACCGATAGAGGTCTTCCAGCGACTGGCCCGACCAGAAGGCTTGCTCAAAACGATCCATGGCCCGGCGCATGCGCGCGTAGAGGACCGTCTTGTCGATGACGATCGCCCACACCCAGACCGAGCAGAGGAGCAGCCCGATCATTACCGACTTGACGATCCAGTGCGCCTGCCAAAACAAGGCGATGAGAGAAACATCCGAGGACAGGCCGGGGAGTGGCAAGTCGGTTGGGTTCATTGAGGTGCTTTCAATCGCGAAACCCTCGCAGGCCGAGATGGCCCACCTTGGCACCGGCCGGGCGCCATCGCGAGAAGCGCAAGTGTCGCGGCGAAGGGCTGCCGAAGGCCGCCGAAATTCCCGCTTCGAAGGGAATCAAGCCGTCTACCCCCGCCCGGTACGAATCCGCGCCAACGTGACCAAACTAGGGCGCTCACGCTGCGCCTCGGCCGCATTGCGGCCGAGGCTTATCAGTGGCACCGAAAGCGGTTAACGGCGCGCTAAAAAGAAATGGCCGCCGCTCGAAGCGACGGCCAATCCGAGGCGAGTATGGGCGGTTAGCTTTGCGTCGGCTGCTGCGGCTCGGTGCCGCTCCGGTTGCGCCGTTCCGCCATAAACTGATCGAATTCGGCCTTGTCCTTGGCGGCCCGCAAGCGATTGAGGAACTCGCGGAATTCCTTTTCCTCCTCTTCAAGCCGGCGCAGCGTTTCGGAGCGATAATCGTCAAAAGCGCGGTTGCCGCTGGATCGATAGCCGCCCCAGGGGCTGCCGAATCGCTCCATATGGCTGCGTACGCGGTCCACTTTCTCCTGCATGCGGTCCATCTTGTACTGCCAGCGCGCGGCGCCATGCGCCCAACAATCGGCACCCTTGGTCCAGAGAATGAAGCCGAGAATGGCCAATCCCAGCGGCCACCAAAAAATGAACCCGAGGATCATCGGAATCACCAGCCCGGGATGCCAGGGCCAGCGATAGTGGTGGTGGTAATAGCCGCACCACGGGCGAGGCGGATCATGGGCATCGGTAGCGTAGGACATGGCTGGCCTCATTCCTGATAGTGAATGTTAATCACATTTACATTGATAGGGACGCGGGACGCCGTTGTCAAGGGCGTGCGCGGCGACGCCCCTGACAGCGACCCAGCGCATGCGCCAGGACCTTGCGCATCAGGCTGGGCAAGGCCTCGCCGGCAATCTCCGCAAGCGCTACCCAGCGCGCGCCTTCGGGCGCGATCGTGCCGGGCGGGGCCTTGGCGTAAAACACTGCAAGCTTCAGCGGAAAATGCGTGAACACGTGAGTGACGCTCGCGGCAATGCGGCACCACTTCAGGCGCGTGCCAGGAACGCGCGGAGCCTCGCTGAGCGCGGCGCGCTTGTCGAAATCATGCGTCCATGGGCTCGTCGGAACCTCGGTCATGCCGCCGAGCAGGCCGCCGGGCGGCCGCGAGCGAACCAGCACGAAGCCGTCGGTGCGCACGAGCACGAATGCGGCGCCGTGACGCAGCCGACCCGGGCGCCGCCTGGGCTTGATCGGAAACCGGTCGGGGTCGCCGCGCTCATGTGCGGCGCAGCCGGGCCGCCAGGGGCAGAGCGCGCAGGCAGGCCGCCGCGGAGTGCAGATTGTTGCTCCGAGATCCATCAGCGCCTGGGCGAAATCGCCAGCGCGCCGTGCCGGCGCCAGCGCCTGGGCGAGCCTCCAGATTCGCGCTTTCGCGCCCGGCAACTCCTCTTCAACGGCGAACAGCCTCGCCACGACCCGCTCGACGTTGCCGTCGACCGGCACGGTGCCGACATCGAAGGCAATGGCCGCAATGGCGGCGGCGGTGTAGCGGCCGATTCCGGGGAGCGCCGCGAGCGCCTGCTCGCTTTGCGGGAAGTGCCCGCCATGGCGCTCCATCACGGCGACCGCACAGGCGTGGAGATTGCGCGCCCGCGCATAATAGCCAAGCCCCGCCCACATCCGCAGCACCTCTTCGAGCGGCGCCCGCGCCAGCGAGGCAATGTCGGGCCAGCGCGCGACGAAGCGAGCGAAATAAGGAGCGACCGTCGTCACGGTCGTCTGCTGCAACATGATTTCGGAAAGCCATACCCGGTAGGGGTCCGGTGTTTCGCCCGGGCCGGCCCGCCACGGCAGCTGTCGGCGATGGCGATCGTACCAGGCGAGAAGGTCGGGGGCGCGCGGCGACTTGCGCGTTTGCACGCGCCGCTTTCGCTGCACGCTCCCCCCTGCTACCGTCATGCTCGCGCCTTGGGATGACGGGGTGTGACAGAGCGCATCGCCATGAACAAGCCGGCCCATTTGCAGCCGCGACCGCTTGGCGACATTGCTCGCAAGGCCCTCAAGGGCGCCTTCGCCAAACAGGGCTTTGCTTCGACCGAACTGGTGACGCGCTGGGCCGAGATTGTCGGCGCCGATATTGCAGCCTTTTGCGAGCCCGAGCGAATCCGCTGGCCGCGGCCGGTTGGAGCCGAGCTGCCGGAGCCGGGCACCATAGTGCTCCGCGTCGAAGGCCCGAGCGCCGTCGAGATACAGCATCAGTCCGCCGTCATCCTCGAACGGGTGAACCGTTTCTTCGGCTGGCAGGCAGTGGGCGATCTGAGATTACGGCAGGCGTCTCTCTCGAAGCGCAAAGCCGCAGCTCCGGTCGTGCGGGACGTCGACAAGGAGGCGCGGATCGCCGCAAGTCTCACCGAGATCGCCGACGATCGGCTTCGCGCCGCGCTGGCGCGGCTCGGAGCCGCGGTGGGCAAGGAGTGAGAACATTTTCGTGAGGCGCCCTACGGACTCGCGGACGGGATGACGGCTTGTCGCGGCGAGGCGGGATAATGTCGGGAGCACTTGGCATGAGGGCGTGTGGCTGCCACATTCTCTGCTATAGTGACGCATTCGAGACTGTCATCCTGAGGTGCAAGCGTGCGGCGGTTGGGCCGCATGCGAGGGAGGGGATGACGGCTCACTCAGCCGCTGTATCCCTCGGGGCTTGCGCGCAAGAGTGCGCTCGCGCCTGAGAATGACGGCGCGATCAAAGGAGCTTGCAGTGAACATCACTCGTCGCGGATTTGCCCTAGCCGCCGTCGCCAGTACGCTGCTCGGGGGCGGTATCCTGGCAGGATTGTCGATTGGCGGATTTGAGCGCACGGCAGTGGCGCAGAGCGTGTCGCAGGACGAGCTCAACAAGCCGGGGCCGCTCGGGGACATAGCGCTGGGCAATGACAACGCTCCAATCACCATCATCGAATACGCCTCGATGACCTGTCCGCACTGCGCTCATTTCTCCAATGATGTCTTTCCCGAGTTCAAGAAGAAATACATCGACACCGGCAAGGTGCGGTTCATCATGCGCGAGTTCCCGCTCGATCAGCTCGCCGCCGCCGCTTTCATGCTGGCGCGCTGCGCCGGGAAGGATCGCTATTATCCAATGATTGAAACCCTGTTCGCGACCCAACGCGACTGGGTAGTGCAGAAGCCGCTCCAGCCTCTGCTGCGGATTGCCAAGCAGGCCGGCCTGAGCGAGGACGCCTTCAACGCTTGCCTCAAGGACCAGAAAATTCTCGACGGGGTCAACGAGGTCCGCGAGCGCGCATCCAAGGTGTTCAAGGTCGATTCGACGCCGACCTTCTTCATCAACGGCAAGGTCTTCAAGGGGGAGGCAACACTCGAAGAATTCGAGAAGCAGCTGGCGCCCTACCTCAAGAGCTGATCTGTAGCCCGGATCGGCCCGCGCATTTCCGGCATTTCCACTTGGCATACGGGCGCGGTCCGATCCGGGAAATCCCGGATTTGAGCGGCGCCGCGAGGGGATATATTTGGCAGCGTTGCGTGCGCGCCGCTCAGTCCGGGCTACGTTCGTTACGCTGCCGCAGGGAGACACAGACCTGAGCCCCGCATTTTTCCCCGGATAAATTGCTCTTTTCGTTGCGGAATCACTCTCGCCGATTCATTCTCCGCCCCGATGCGGCACCTCCATCGGTTCCTGGGCGCGAGCGGTTTACGATTCGCTAACCGTTTCAGCGAAGGATTGCGGTCGATGCGGAAGCCGCCCAGATCGCGGACCAATCTGCCTGGAACGAGCGAATGAAACTTACGCGGCTGCGCCTGCTCGGATTCAAGTCCTTCGTCGAGCCGACCGATTTCCTGATCGAGCCTGGGCTCACGGGCGTCGTCGGTCCAAACGGTTGCGGCAAGTCGAATCTGGTCGAAGCGCTGCGCTGGGTGATGGGCGAGACTTCGCACAAGTCGCTGCGCGCCGCCGACATGGAGGACGTGATCTTCTCCGGCACCAACAGCCGGCCGGCGCGCAACAATGCCGAAGTGGCGATGTCGATCGACAACAGCCAAAGGAAGGCGCCGGCCCAGTTCAACGAGCACGAAACGCTCGAAGTGGCGCGCCGAATCGAGCGCGATCAGGGTTCGCTCTATCGCATCAACGGCCGCGAGGTCCGGGCGCGCGACGTGCAAATTCTGTTCGCCGATGCCTCGACCGGCGCGCGGTCCCCGGCGCTGGTGCATCAGGGCCGCATCGGTGAAATCATCGCGGCTCGGCCCGAGCAGCGCCGGCGCGTGCTCGAAGAAGCCGCCGGTATTTCCGGCCTGCACGCGCGTCGGCACGAGGCGGAACTGCGGCTTAATGGCGCCGAGCAGAATCTGCTGCGGCTTGAGGACGTGATCGGGCAACTCGCCACGCAGATGGAATCGCTGCGCAAGCAGGCCCGCCAGGCGATCCGTTATCGCGGCATCGCCGCTCAGGTGCGCAAGGCCGAGGCGACGCTGTTCCACTTGCGCTGGTGCGCCGCCAATTCCGAACTGCGCGATGCCGAACACGGCAGAGACGTTGCGGTGCGGCTCGTGGCCGAACGGACCGGCGTGCAAGCTGAGGCGGCAAAGCGCCAAGCACTGGCGGCGGCGGAATTGCCGTCGCTGCGAGAGGCCGAAGCCGGCGCCGCAGCGGCGCTTCAGCGATTGATCATGGCGCGCGAGACGCTCGATCACGAGGAAGCTCGCGCCAAAAGCCGGATCGCCGAACTCGATCATCGGCTCGTTCAGCTGGAGCAGGACATCGCGCGCGAACAACGCCTCGTTGCAGATGCCGAGGCGGCGCTCAACCGCCTTGGCGCCGAAGAACAGGCGCTGCGCGCTGAGACTCAAGGACATGCGGAGCGCCGCAGCGAGGGTGAAGCGCGCGCCGCGGCCGCCGAGCAGATCCTGGCCGAGACTGAAAAGAGTTTCGCCGCACTCACCGTAACGCTCGCAGATCTCGCGGCGCAGCGCAGCCAGCTGGGAACCGCGGCGCGCCAAAACAGCGAGCGGCTGGCGCGGTTCGAGGCCGAGCTGTCCGAACTTGCCGGCGAACTGGTGCAGGCCGAGAGCAGCCGGAGCGGCGACGGCGAAACGGCGGAGATCGCGGCTTCGGTCGTAGAAGCAGAAGCCGCTGCGGCTACCGCTGAGGCGGCGGCGCGGCGGGCTGAAGCTACCCACTCGGCCGCCCGCCAGGCGCTCGATTTCGTGCAGAAGCCGCTCGCCGAGGCGGAGCGCCGCATGCAGCGGCTGGAGACTGAGGCGCGGACACTGGCCAAGGTCCTCCATATCGACACAAAGAATTTGTGGCCGGCGGTGGTTGAGTCGCTGATCGTGGAGAAGGGGTACGAAGCGGCGTTGGGAGCCGCGCTCGGCGACGATCTCGACGCGCCGATCGACCCTCTGGCGCCGATGCGCTGGGCCGGCGCCGAAATCGACGCGATGGACCCGAGCCTGCCTGAAGGCATCGAACCGCTGGCTCTGCATGTGACTGCACCGACGGAATTGGCGCGCCGTGTGAAGCAGATCGGGGTCATCGAGCGCGCCGATGCGGCTCGGCTCGTGCCGCTGCTCAAGCCCGGTCAGCGGCTCGTTTCGCGCGAAGGGGATCTCTGGCGGTGGGACGGTTTCGCTGTCGCGGCCAATGCGCCGACCGCGGCGGCGCGCAGGCTTGCCGGGAAGAACCGGCTCGCCGACATCGACGCCGAACTCCAGGTGGTGCGCAGCGAAGTCGAGATCAGACGAAACGCTGCCGAGGCGGCGCGAGCCGATGCAGCGGCAGCCGCCGCGGCCGAGACCGCGGCGCGCGAGGACTGGCGCGAGCGCCAGCGCCGCCATCATGCGGCGCGCGACGCGCAGGCCAGCGCCGAGCGCGAGGCAAGCCGCCACGCGGCGCAACTTTCAGCGCTGCGTGAGGGGAAGGCGCGGTTGACCGCGAGCCGCGACGAGGCGCTCTCGGCGCGAGACGCGGCGGAAAGCGCGCTCGCTGAATTGGCGCCGACCGACGATCTTGAGGCGCGTTTGGCAATCCTGCGCAAGGAGATCGATGAGCGGCGCGGCGAATTTGCGCAGTTGCGCGCCGACGCGCAGGCGCTGGCGCGCGAAGCAGAGCTCGCGCAGCGCCGGCTTGCGACGATCGCGGCCGATCATGAAGGGTGGAGCGGGCGCAGGACCGGTGCGACCGCGCAGATCGCAACCCTGGAAACACGCGCCGCCGAGGCGCGCAGCGAGCGCGCCGATCTCGACAATGCGCCTCTCCTGTTCGAGGAGAAGCGCCGGGCGCTCATCGGCGAGATCGAGCGCGCCGAAAGCTCGCGCCGGCACGCTGCCGACCGCCTTGCCGGGGCCGAAAGCGCGCAAGCCGAGGCCGACCGCGACGCGCGCGCGGCGCTCGAGGCCACGGCAGCGGCCCGCGAGGAGGCCGCGCGCGCGGAAGCCAATCACGACGGCGCCAAGCGCCGGCTTGCCGACTTGGCGCACGAAATCCGCGACATGCTTGAAGTCGAACCCGAAGCAGCCGCGCAATTGGCCGAACTCAAGCCCGGGGCCGAGCTTCCGGAAATTTCCGAGGTCGAGGCCCGACTCGATCGCATCCGCCGCGAGCGTGAACGATTAGGTGCGGTGAATCTGCGCGCCGAGGAGGAATTGCGCGAGGTCGAGACCCAGCACAAGACGCTCACGACCGAGCGCGAGGACCTCGTCGAAGCCATCAAGCGGCTGCGGCTTGGAATTCAAAGCCTCAATCGCGAGGCGCGCGAACGCCTGCTCGGCTCTTTCGAAGTGGTGAACAATCATTTCAAGCGGTTGTTCACGGAATTGTTCGGCGGCGGCACCGCCGAGTTGGCGCTCATCGAGAGCGAAGACCCGCTTGAGGCAGGGCTCGAAATAGTCGCCAAGCCCCCGGGCAAGAAGCCGGCCACGTTGTCGCTGCTTTCCGGCGGCGAGCAGGCGCTTACCGCGCTGGCGCTGATCTTTGCGGTGTTTCTAACAAACCCGGCGCCGATCTGCGTGCTCGACGAGGTCGATGCGCCGCTCGACGATCACAACATCGAGCGGTTTTGCGATCTTCTTGACGAGATGACGAAATCGACCGACACCCGTTTCGTCATCATCACGCATAATCCGATCACCATGTCGCGGATGAACCGTCTGTTCGGCGTCACCATGGCGGAGCGCGGGATCTCGCAGCTCGTCTCCGTCGATCTCGAAGGCGCCGTGCGCATGCGCGAGGCTGGGTAGGGGGCGCGGGCAACGGCGTCCGGCACAATCAGGACACTTGTAGGGGCGGGTTTTAAACCCGCCCTCTCTCAGCAGACGCCGCTCGCGTGATTGTCAGGGTCTCGCCCGCTACACGTTTCCGACAGCTGCGTGACCTCACGGCCCGTGTTTGTCGCGCCAGCGCGGGTTTGAAACCCGCCCTACATGATCCTGGTTCGTGCGCACTACAAACTTCATCTGCTCACCACCTCAGATCCTGGTCGGCGTCATTCCCAAATTCGGGCCATACGATGCCGCCATCGCCGACTTCAGCCAGTTTTTTGCTCGCCTCTGCCCAGCCGGCGCGCGGCCCCTTTCGGAATAGTCTCTCGTCCCACCACACGGGCTCAGGCAGGCTCGTTTCAATGGCAGTTGCATCGGGATGAGCCGGATTGATGATGACGTTGCGTTCGATGCGGGCGACGTAGCTCGGCACAAGCAGGATGGCGGATCGGGCAGCCCTCACCCACTCGGCACCGAAATTCCGGGAGACGGTCGGATCGAGCGCGTCCCAACCCGGAAGGGTATCTTTGGTGACCACCTCGAAACTCGTCTCCCGCGGAACAGTGATAGTGATGAAATCCTGGTTCGGCGGCAGCTCGTTCGAGTTGGATAGCATCTCCAACATCGCGGTCGAATAATGCTCGCTGGCATAGATGACCGGCGTTTCGATGATGTGCCAGCGGCCGGGATAGCGCGCCGCGCCCGCGCTGCTGTAGATTGGGAATTCGCTGTTTGGATCTCCGATGCGATAGCAGACGAGGGTTCGATCGAGCCGTCTCGGGATGAGCGGAGAGCTCACGACGGGATGCCGTATTTTACTCGCCCAATAAGATTCTCGACCTCTCGTGCCCCCAGTTCGCTCTCAATTGCAAACTCTCGCGGCACGCGACCTGCCAACATGGGGTGGGGGCGGGCGAGGAACCGTCGCGCAGCCGGTTCCGATTTCCACACGTCCATTGCCAATTCCCAAATACGAGCGAGGCGAGCCACGCGATCGCTCTCTTCAGGGCTGAGTCTGCGCCCTGGTGTACGTCGTCTCCGTGCCAGGGTCGCTTTGGGGACCAGTCGATGTCGTAGATTTACATCGTCGGGCGCGACCTTCTCAGACACGCGGTCGATCGCATCGACGGACAAGCCCCTCCTCACCTCGTCGGCCAAATCGAAAGAAGACAGGCGTTCAACTTTCCTTGGATGGACGCCGAGCAACGCGGCGAGCGAGCGCACATGTATCGTCATCGGACGCTCCTGTCTCTTTTGATACCAAAAATAGTTTCAGATGACGCAAAACGCAAGACCGCTCGCTTGGCGTCACTCCGCAGCGGCGAGCGGGCGGGCGACGCTTTCGAGCGGCCGCCGTTCGGCCGCGACGGCCCAGCGCGCCGCAATCAATGCGGCCGCGAGCATCAGGGCGGTCCCGAGCAGATAGCCGCCGAAGACGCTCCAGCGCGAACCGGTATCGATCAGGACTCCAAGCAGCAGCGGCCCGGCCATGCCGCCGATCCCGGTGCCGATGGCGTAGAAGAACGCAATCGCGAGTGCGCGCACTTCGAGGGGAAAGGTTTCGCTCACAGTGAGATAGGCGGAGCTCGCTGCCGCCGAGGCGAAGAAGAAAATCACCATCCAGGCAATGGTCTGACCGGTGGCCGAGAGCGCGCCGATCGCAAACAGATAGCCGGAGCCGGCAAGGAGAAGGCCCGATATGGCATAGGTTGCGACGATCATCGGCCGGCGGCCGAGCGTATCGAACAGGCGTCCGAGCAGCACGGGGCCTGAGAAATTGCC
Organism: Xanthobacteraceae bacterium; assembly: GCA_036557705.1. Lineage (GTDB taxonomy): Bacteria > Pseudomonadota > Alphaproteobacteria > Rhizobiales > Xanthobacteraceae > VAZQ01. Next base: position 14,074 of record DATBHB010000004.1, on the reverse strand, counting down.
GGCTGCGAACGGCAGGATGTACCAGCCCACCTGATCGCTCGGGATGTTGTAGAAATCGGTGAGCACCAGTGCGTAGGTGAAGAAGATCGCGTTGTAGAAGAACGCCTGCGCCGCCATCAGGCTCAAACCCACCAGAGTGCGGCGGCTGTGGCGGCGAAACAGCGCGTCGGCAACTTCGGCAAGCGGGGTAAAGCGGCGGGCCTTGAGCCGGATCACCGGCAGCGGCTCCGGCGACAAGCGCTCGCCGGCGCGTCGAAACCGCTCCTCGATGCCTGCCACAATGGCGCCGGCCTCAGCGGCGCGCCCGTGAGTGATAAGCCAACGCGGCGATTCCGGAATCCACAGCCGCATCATGAAAATCACGAGGCCGAGGGTCGCGCCGACCAGGAATGCTGCCCGCCAGCCAAGGTCGGCCGGCAGCACCGCCGGATCGAGCAGAACGATCGAGGAGCCGGCACCAAGCGCGGCGCCGATCCAGAAGCTGCCGTTGATGACAAGGTCGGTCCAGCCGCGATAGCGCGCCGGCACGAGTTCCTGGATCGTGGAATTGATGGCGGTATATTCGCCGCCGATGCCGGCGCCGGTGGCGAAGCGAAACAGGGAAAAGCTCCACACGTTCCACGACAGCGCAGTCGCCGCGGTCGCCAGCAAATAAACCGCAAGCGTGATGAAGAACAGCCGCTTGCGGCCGAGACGGTCGGTAAGCCAGCCGAAGAACAAAGCGCCGAGCACTGCGCCGGCGAGATAAGCGCTGCTGGCAAGTCCGATATCGGCGTTCGAGAAGGCGAGCCGCGGGGATTCCTTGAGCGCGCCCGAGACCGCTCCGGCGAGCGTTACTTCGAGGCCGTCGAGAACCCAGGTAATCCCCAGCGCCACGACCACGAGGGTATGGAAGCGCCCCCAGTGCAGCCGGTCGAGCCGCGCCGGAATATCGGTCGCGATCAGGTCGGGGGAGGATTCGGTCGCGATCGAGGCCATATTGCCGCATCCGGCCCAACGCGCCATATCAAGCCGTGGGCCCGAGGAAAAACGGTCCTGCGGGGGCTGCGTTCCCCCTTGGGTTCATCCGAGAACGCTACGCGCTAAGCTGAGCGACCGGAGGACCTTGTCCAAGTCCATCATGCGAAATTGCGAGCCAAAGGCTCGCCGAACGCGAGGAGATTTCATGTCCATTTCGACCTGGATCATCGTCGGCGTGATCTTTGTTCTCGGGGTGTGGCTCATCATGGCCTACAACGGCCTCGTTGCCATGCGCCAGCGTGTGAGCCAGGCCTATGCCGACATCGACGTGCAGATGAAGCAGCGGCATGATCTCATTCCCAACCTGGTCGAGACCGTCAAAGGCTACGCGGGCCACGAACGCGGCACGCTCGAGGCGGTGATCAACGCTCGCAATGCCGCGATGCAAGCGCAATCCGGCGGCGTTGCGGCGCAAGCGGCGGCCGAGAATGTGCTGACCGGAGCGCTGCGGCAATTGTTCGCTCTGAGCGAGGCCTATCCGAATCTCAAGGCCAACGAGAACTTCCTTCAGCTCCAGAGCGAGTTGACCGACATCGAGAACAAACTCGCGGCGGCGCGGCGCTTTTTCAACAACGCGGTCCAGGAATACAACACTTCGATCCAGCAGTTCCCGGCCGTTTTTCTTGCCGGGCCGTTCGGGTTCTCGCAGAAGGAATTCTTCGATGTGGGCACCGAGGAGCGCAAGACGCTCGATCAGGCGCCGCAGGTGAAGTTTTAGGTCTCGATCAATCGAAGCGGAGCACGGTGACAGAAACCACTGACCTCATCCTGAGGAGCTCACGCGCAGCTTGCTGCGCGTGAGCGTCTCGAAGGATGGCCACAAGCAGGGACTCAACTGGGGCCGTCCTGTAGCGCGTCGAAGACGCGCGTTACGCGCTTATGGAGACAGCACGCGCCCAAAGGCGCGCGCCTCCTCAGGACGAGGCCAGAGGGATGCTCGATCACATGGCTTATGGTCTCTACACCCATATCCAGTCGAACAAGCGGCGCTCGATCGCGCTGCTGATCGGGCTGTTTTTTCTCGTCTATCTGATGACCTTCGCCGGCGCGCTTGCCGCCGAAGCGCTGACCTATGCCAATGTCCCGCTCGATTACCTCGTGAACCTTGCACTCGGCGATCTTGTGCGCGCGCTGCCGTGGGTCACGGCCGGAACGGCACTGTGGATCCTGATCGCCTACAAATTCCACCAGTCGATGATCGACGCGGTCACCGGCGGCCATGAAGTGACCCGGCAGGAGCAGCCGCGGCTCTATAACCTGCTTGAAAATCTCTGCATCTCGCGCGGCATCACCATGCCGAAGCTCAAGGTCGTGGAGAGCGATGCGCTCAATGCGTTCGCCACCGGGATGAACGAGAAGCAATATTCGATCACGGTCACCTCCGGTCTCCTAGACCGGCTCAACGATGCCGAACTCGAAGCCGTGCTCGGCCACGAGCTGACCCATATCCGCAACGGCGACGTTCGCCTGCTGGTGATCGCGGTGATCATCGCCGGCGTCATATCGTTCTTCGCCGAACTGGTGTTTCGCCTCCTGTTCCAGGGCGGATTGAGCGTGCGCAGCCGCCGCAGCGAGCGCAGCGAACGGGGCGGAGGCGCCGCTGCGATAGCCGTCATCATTGCCGTGGCGCTGATCGCGGTCGCCTGGCTGTTATCGATCGTGATCCGGTTCGCGCTCTCGCGCCAGCGCGAGTTTCTCGCCGACGCCGGCTCGGTCGAACTGACCAAGAACCCCGACGCCATGATCAGTGCGCTGCGCAAGATCGAGGGCCGCGGCGAGCTTGCTGGAGCGACCTCGGCCGTCATGGAAATGTGCGTCGATAACCCACGTGAGGATTTCAGCAACCTTTTCGATACGCATCCCTCGATCGAGGCGCGGGTCGCGGCAATCGTCAAATTCGCCGGCGGACACGATCCGGGCCCGCTCGCGCTTGCCGAGCCGGACAGGCCAATCGCCGAGGCTGGCGGCGAGCCGGTTGATCAACCCTCGGAAGGGGGCCCCTGGGGGCGGCCAGGCGGCACGCAAACCAGCGGGGAAAAACCGTTTCTGCCCTCGCGCCCGCCTGTCGAACTTGGCGAGCCGACGCCGGAAGGCGAACCGGGTCCTTGGGATCGCAGGGCGGGTTAGCATTTACTGCGTCAGAAGGGGTTTGTGGCTGGGCCTAAAGCGCGTCAACGCGCGTCTTCGACGCGCTATGGGCGCGGTCCACACCCACGAGCAACGCCACACGTAGAAAACAGCCTCGTGCCCACCCGCGCATGTCCGCGTGGGCACGGCTCGCGCAAAATCGCTCGCCTTTGCCCACCCTACGATCCTTCGAAGGATATCAGCGTGCGCACCGGCACGTCGAGCTGGCGCAGCCGGTCGGCGCCGCCGAGGTCGGGCAGATCGATGATGAAGCAGGCAGCGAGCACCTGCGCGCCCAGCTGGCGCAGCAGCTTGACGGCGCCCTCGGCGGTCCCGCCGGTCGCGATGAGATCATCGACCAGGATCACTCGGTCGCCCTTCTCCACGGCGTCCTCATGCATTTCCATCTCGTCGAGGCCGTATTCGAGCGAATAGGCGATCGAGACCCGCTTGTGCGGCAGCTTGCCTTTCTTGCGTATCGGCACGAATCCGGCCGAGACCTGATGCGCCACCGCGCCGCCCAGGATGAAGCCGCGCGCCTCGATCCCGGCAACCTTGTCAATCTTCTGCCCCGCCCATGGCTGCACCAGTTCGTCCACCGCGCGCCGGAACGCGCGGGCATCGCCGAGAAGGGTGGTGATATCGCGGAAGACGATGCCGGGTTTCGGATAATCCGGAATGCTGCGAACCGAGGATTTAAGATCCTGCTCGAACTGCGCGCTGACCATGGAAATCTCTGAATTCGATGTTGACGGGCGGCGCAACGTAGCCCGGATTGCGCGATTGGGCGACGCCCCACATCACTTCTTGCGCAGAACAATCGCGCAATCCGGGACCACGCTCCGATCGCCAGTTTCGTAGGGTGGGCAAAGGCGCGATCCACGCGCACGAGCGGCGCCACACGTAGGAAACAGCGCCGTGCCCACGCGCGCTTGTCCGCGTGGGCACGGCGCGGCGCGCAAGCGCGGTCGCGCCTTTGCCCACCCTACAGATGAAGCACGCGGCCGGCGACGGCATCGAGCTTTTGCAGCAGCGCCTTGTCGCGGAATTCCGGTGCAGTGATCAGAGCGGAATCGAGCGCCCGGTCGGAGCCCACCGGACAAGCCTCGTGCTCGCGCGGAAAATCAGCCGCAAGACGGGAGACGAGCCGCTTGGCCTTGTCGGCATTGGCGGTGAGCACCTTGATGATATCGGTGACGGTCACGGCATCATGGTCGGGATGCCAGCAGTCATAATCGGTCACCATGGCGACGGTCGCGTAAGAGATTTCCGCCTCACGGGCGAGCTTCGCCTCCGGCATGTTGGTCATGCCGATCACCGAATAACCCAAGTTCTTGTAGGTGAGGCTTTCGGCAAGCGTCGAGAATTGCGGACCCTCGATGCAGACATAGGTGCCGTCGCGCACCACGCGGATGCCCTCGGCTTCGGCCGCGTTGGCGAGATGAATGCGCAAGCGCGGCGACACCGGGTGCGCCATCGACACATGCGCAACGCAGCCGGTGCCGAAGAACGAACTCTCGCGCTTGTAGGTGCGGTCGACGAACTGGTCGACGAGCACGAACGTGCCGGGCGCCAACTCCTCCTTGAACGAGCCGCAGGCCGACAGGGAGATCAGATCGGTTACGCCGGCGCGCTTGAGGACGTCGATATTGGCGCGGTAGTTGATGTCGGAGGGCGAAAGGCGATGCCCTTCATCGTGGCGCGGCATAAATACGATCGGCAGCCCCGCGATTTCACCAAGGCGCAACGGTGCCGAAGGATCGCCCCAGGGGCTGCCGATGCTTTGCCGGCGCACCTTCTCCAGTCCCGGCAGGTCATAGATGCCGGAGCCGCCGATGATGCCGAGAACCGCTTTCGCCATTGCGCTGCTCGTCGCCAGTACCCTCTCCCCTTGCGGGAGAGGGTCGCCGCGCGTCTTCGCGCGGCGGGGTGAGGGGGCGCGATGTGCGGCCGATAAGAGGCCCCTCACCCCAACCCTCTCCCACGCGCGCCGGAGGTTTGGGCGCGGGGGTCGATGCGCGCGGGGAGAGGGAGCGCACCGAGTTTGCCGCATCTGCTGTGGTCAATCCGACCGGAAAACAACTCTGGTGGCGTTTACGCGCGTGTTTGACGGGCCTGGCTATGCGCCCTTGCCCACCTACAGCTAAGTGAGTGCATCAAACAGTGGTGCCGGACGGATGCTGCCCTCGCGCCAGCTCGGCCGGAACCTCGACCTGGTGCCACACCTTCTTCTTGGTGAAATAGAGCAGACCCGCGAACACGATCAGAAATGCGAAGACCTGCATTCCAAGCCGCTTGCGCGCGTCGAGCTTCGGCTCCGCGGCCCACATCAGAAAGGCGGCAACGTCCTTGGCGTACTGATCGAGTGTCTGCGGTGCTCCGTCGGTGTACGTCACCCGGCCGTCCGAGAGCGGCGGCGGCATTGCGATGGCGTGGCCGGGGAAGATCCTGTTGTACATCGCGCCCGGAGGGAGCTGGACGCCGGCCGGCGGCGTATTCTCATATCCGGTGAGTATGCCCACGATATAATCGGGGCCCTGCTCCTGGTACTGCGTGAAGAAATCGACGATGAACCAGGGAAAACCGCGCTCATAGCTGCGTGCCTTGGCGATCACGGAGAGATCGGGCGGGTTGGCGCCGGGAAACTTGACCGCGGGCGGCGGAAAATGATCCGCCAGCCGTCCTGGCCGTTCGACGGTCTCGCCCTGGTCGTTGGTATCCTTGTATTTGTACTCGGCGGCAACCGCGGCGGCCTGGGCGGTCGAAAAATCCGGCCCGCCCGGTTCGGCGAGGTTGCGGAATGTGAGCAGCTGCATGCCATGGCACGTCGAGCAGACCTCACGATAAATCTTGAATCCGCGCTGGAGCTGGGCGGTGTCGTATTTGCCGAACGGTCCGGCAAAGGACCAGCTGTTCCTGGCCGGGATGTCCTCATCGGCGGCCGCCGCCGGCGATGAGGTTCCGAGCAGCGCAGCGATGCCGAGGATGAGCACGATCGTCGCCAGCGCGGCCTTGTGCTTGAGCACGTCCTCGGTGATCGAGCGCGGCAACGGAAGCGGCTTTTCGACATAGCCCAGGATCGGCAGGATCACCAGGAAGAAGCCGAAATAATAGGCGGCGAAAAAACGCGCGGCGATGACGTAGGCGCCCTCCGGCGGTTTCGCTCCGAGATAGCCGAGCCCGATGGCTGCAGCCACGAACAGCCAGAAGAATATGCGGTAGGCCGGACGAAAGCGGGCAGAGCGTACCTTGGACGTGTCGAGCCAGGGCAGAAAGAAGAGGATGAAGAGCGAAGCGGCGAGCGCGATCACGCCAAGGAGCTTGTTCGGTACCGCGCGCAGGATCGCATAGAACGGCAGGTAATACCATTCGGGCACGATATGCATCGGCGTGACCGCCGGATTGGCCGGAATGTAGTTGTCGGGCTCGCCAAGATAGTTGGGTACGTAGAACACGAACCATGCCAGCAGGACCATGAACACGGCGAACAGGAACAGGTCCTTGATCGTGGCATAAGGCGTGAAGGCGACCGTGTCCTTCTCCGATTGCGGCTCGATCCCGGTCGGGTTGTTCTGGCCGACAACATGCAGCGCCCAGACGTGGAGGACAACGACGCCGGCGATGATGAACGGCAGCAGGTAATGCAGCGAGTAGAAGCGGTTGAGCGTCGGATTGCCGACCGCATAGCCGCCCCACAGCCAGGTGACGATGCCTTCGCCGACCCCGGGAATGGCCGAGAACAGATTGGTGATGACCTTCGCGGCCCAGAAGCTCATCTGCCCCCAAGGCAGCACGTAGCCCACGAACCCGGTCGCGATCATGAGGATCAGAAGGACGACGCCCAGAATCCACAATACTTCCCGCGGCTCCTTGTAGGAGCCGTAGTACATGCTGCGAAACAGGTGGATATAGGCGGCCAGAAAGAACATCGAGGCGCCGTTCGAGTGTACGTAGCGCAACAGCCAGCCGTAATTGACGTCGCGCATGATATGTTCGACGGAATTGAACGCATAATCCACATGCGGCGTGTAATGCATGGCAAGCACGATGCCGGTGACGATCTGGATCACCAGCATGGCCGAGAGAATGCCGCCGAATGTCCACCAATAGTTGAGGTTGCGCGGCGTTGGAAAGGCAACGAAGGACGAATGGATGAGGCTTCCGATCGGAAGCCGGCGCTCAAGCCACTGCATGAATGGGCTCCGTGGCTTGTAGATCGATTGTCCGCTCATGATGGGCCCTAGCTACGTGCCGTCTGGCTTTCTTCGCCGATTCGAATCTTGGTGTCGGATACGAACTCGTAGGGGGGGACCGGGAGGTTCAGCGGTGCCGGCCCGCGGCGGATGCGGCCCGAACTGTCATATTGCGAACCGTGGCACGGGCACTCCCAGCCATCGTAGTCGCCCTGGTGGGCGATCGGAATGCAGCCCAGGTGGGTGCAGATGGCGCTCACCACCAGCCACTGGTCGTGGCCGGGCTTGACACGGGCCTGATCCGGTTGCGGATCGGGGAGCGCGGCGACGTTCACGTCGCGCGCCTCGTCGATCTCCTTCTTGGTGCGGTGGCTGATGAAGTACGGGTTGTCGCGCCAAAAAACCTTGATCACCTGTCCTTCAGCGATCGGTCCGAGATCGACCTCGATGGGGACGGCGGCCGCGATGGTGGAAGCATCAGGATTCATTTGCGCCACGAGCGGCACCAGAGTGGCGGCAACGCCGATCCCACCGACCGTAGCGGTCGCGATATAGAGGAAGTCTCGGCGCGTCGGCTCGGCCGGAGACATGGTCGTCGCGGTCAAAGTCCTCTCCCTTGTAGAGGATGGCCTGCCCGCACATGCGGCCTCGATGCGCAACTCGCATTCGAGCATGGCGGGCAGTCCGGTCACCCCCAATCCCGGATAATAGGACGGCACGGAACCGGCACCGTCTATTGGCACCCTTGCCGCAGGGATGCAAGTGGACGAATTGACATCTGCAATAGTGCAAATCCACCGCGGGTTCTGTGTTTTCGATCCTGCCGCAGGCTGGAATGGGGTAGTTTCGGGCGATGCCCATCGCCCTCTACGAGCCCGACATTCCGCAAAATACCGGCACGATTCTCCGTCTCGCCGCCTGTCTCGACATTGCCGTGCACATTATCGAGCCGGCCGGCTTTCCGACCACGGATCGGGCGTTCCGCCGCGCCGGGCTGGACTACCTTGAGGGCGTCGATCTGATGCGGCACGCCAGCTGGGAAACGTTCGAGGCTTGGCGGCGCGATGACGGCGCCCGGCTCGTCCTGTTCACGACGCGCGCGAGCGTCTGTTACCTCGATCATGCCTTCGCGGCCGACGACATCCTGCTGTTCGGTCGCGAATCATCGGGCGTGCCCGAAGCGGTCCACAGTGCCGCCAATGCGCGGGTAATGATTCCGATGCGTGCCGGCATGCGTTCGCTCAATGTCGCGGTTGCCTGCGCCATGGGGCTCGGCGAGGCGCTGCGGCAGACCGGCGAATTTCCGCCGACGCCTTAGCTTCGCAATCTGCCGGCTGCGGCGGGTTACGCGCCGCGCGATAGAGGCGTAAATGGGGAGGTGTTCGAAGCGCGGCGCTAACCCGCCCTACAATGCAGGAGTTGGCCATGGACGCCGGACAGAGCGAAGCCCGCAAAGCCCGGGCGCGCGCCTGGTTTGAAGAACTGCGGGACAACATCTGCGCGGCGTTCGAGGCCGCGGAGGATGCCCTGCCGGCCGGAGCGCCGCTTGTCGAGTGTCCCGCCGGCCGGTTTGTGCGCACCTCATGGAGCCGGACCGATCACAGCGGCGCGCCCGGCGGCGGTGGGGTCATGTCGATGATGAAGGGCCGGGTATTCGAGAAGGTCGGCGTGCACGTCTCAACAGTTTACGGAGAATTCGCGCCGGAATTCCGCAAGGAAATTCCCGGCGCGGGCGACGATCCGCGGTTCTGGGCATCGGGCATTTCGCTGATTGCGCATCTGCATAATCCGCATGTGCCTGCGGTCCACATGAACACACGCCATGTGGTGACGACGAAACCCTGGTTCGGCGGCGGCGCCGATCTCACGCCGCTGCTGGAGCGCCGGCGCACGCAGCACGACCCGGATACGGTCGCCTTCCATGCCGCCATGAAGGCGGCGTGCGATGCACATGCGGCGGTGGCGCCCTATGCGAAATACAAGGCGTGGTGCGACGAATATTTCTACCTCAAGCACCGCAACGAAATGCGCGGGATCGGCGGCATATTCTACGATTATCTCGATTCCGGCGATTGGGAAGCGGATTTTGCGTTCACCAGGGAAGTCGGCCGTCAATTTCTCAACGTCTATCCCGATCTCGTGCGGCGAAATTTCGCGACGGCCTGGAACGAGGCCGAACGCGAGGAGCAGCTCGTGCGGCGCGGCCGCTATGTCGAATTCAACCTGCTTTACGACCGCGGCACGATCTTCGGGCTGCGCACGGGCGGCAATGTCGATTCGATTCTCTCCTCGCTGCCGCCGGTCGTGAAATGGCCCTGACCCTCACCGCTTAAGCTTTTTCGCCATGATCTCTTCGCAGCGCTTGCCGTCGTCCTCATCGGCGACGCCGATGTCGCCCGCAAAGGCTGCCTTGAGGCGGTTCGAGGGGTGGCCGGCCATGCCCCAGCGGCACGGCCGCATGGGGAAATTGCGCCAGTATTCGGCGTCATGCGGCTCGTAAAACGCCTCGTCGATCTGCTGGATTTCGGTTGTGTATTCCACCACGAAGCCATTGGGCTCGATAAAATAGGAAAATACGTTGTCACCCGGCCCGTGGCGGCCGACGCCCCATTCGACATTGAAGCCTGAGCCTTTGAGCCGTCCGGCGCCGCGCATGAGGCCGTCGATGTTCGAGATTTCGTAAGCCATATGGTTGAGGGAGGGACCCTCGCCGCGCGCCAGCGCAATGCTGTGGTGGTCGGCGCAACAGCGGATGAAATCCATCATGTCGGTCGAATCGCTCAGCTTGAAGCCGAGCAGATCGATGAAGAAACTTGTTTGTTGCTCGATTGCGGCGCTGTTGAGCACGACATGCGAGAGCTTGAGCGGCTTCGAGCGGTCGCTGACAATGTTTGGATGCTGCGCCACGTCGGAAGAAATATTGAGCCGATGCCCCTCCGGGCTGCGGAACGAAAAACCATAGCCGCCCCCCGCGCTTCCCGGAAGCTCCGCCGGCGCGGCGACGGCGGCGCCCAAAGCCTTGGCTCTGTCGTGCAGCGCATCCACCGCCGCGCGGCTCTCGGCGGCGAAATGGACGCCCAATATCCCGGCCTTCGGCCGCTCGCGCAGCGTTACCACATGGTGCTCGGGGCCGTTGCCGCGCAGATGAATGGTGTCGTTTTCGGAGGCGACCGGTTCGAGACCCCAGACGAAGCGATAGAAAGCAGCGGCCCGGTCGAGATGGGTGACACCGAGCTCAACGCTCCGCAACCCGGTCACTTTGGCATCGATCATGTTTCAACCTCATCGCACGTCGGTCAATGATACAGTAGAGCATGTTTCGGTAGTTTGCATCAGTGCTTAGGACAAGTCGCGCGCGATAGAATGCGTTCGCAGTCTCGCAGGGTCCGCCACCTCTCCCCGCAAGCGGGGAGAGGTCGATTTCGAGCGCAGCGAGAAATCGGGTGAGGGGCACAGATTACGATCTCGGCGTTTCGAGGCAGCCCCTCACCCGCCGCCTTCGGCGGCGACCTCTCCCCGCAAGCGGGGAGAGGTAAAGCTCCGTCAGGCCGGCAGACCGACACATTTGTTTGGCGCCACGCTCACGTGAACGGCCTGGCCGATCCGGAAATCCAGTTCCGGCTTGGTCCGCACCCGGATTTCGGTGCCGCCGGTATCGACCAGATAATCGACGACCTCGCCGAGAAAGACGCGGTGCGCAATCTTGCCGGCAAGCACGTTCACCCCGTTGGGAGGAGGCTCTCCGGATAACGCGAGGTCCTCCGGCCGCGCGCTTACCAGCACCGATTCTCCCGTGGCGACCGGCCGGGCAAAGCTGCAGCGAAAGAGGCCGTAGGGCGTTTCCACCGCGGCCGAACCTTCCGCATCGGTCCCCTCGCGCACGGTGCCGGGAAGGAAATTGGCGGAGCCGATGAAATCGGCAACGAACTGGCTCTTCGGCTGGCGATAGATTTCCTGCGGCGTCCCCCGCTGCACGATCCGGCCGGCGGAAAACACGGCGATCTCATCCGAAAGTGCCAGCGCTTCGGCCTGGTCGTGGGTCACGTAGACCGTGGTGATGCCGAGCCGTGTCTGCAGCCGCTTGAGTTCGACGCGCATCTGCTCGCGCAGTTTGGCATCGAGATTCGACAGCGGCTCGTCGAGCAGAAGGATCTGAGGCTCGCGCACAAGCCCGCGCGCAAAAGCAAGCCGCTGCTGCTGGCCGCCGGAGAGCTGGGTTGCCGGACGTGCCTCGAACCCGCCCATGCGCACCGTTTCCAGCGCCTGGCGGACCCTGTCCTTGATCTCCGCCGCGCTGTAGCGGCGATCGCGCGCGACCCGCAGCGGAAAAGCGACGTTTTCGAACACGGTCATGTGCGGCCAGATCGCGTAGGACTGGAACACCATGCCGATGCCGCGGTCGCTCGGCGGCACGAAAACGCCCTTGGCCGCGTCGAACACGATCTTGTCGCCGATGACGATCTTGCCGGCCTCCGGCCGCTCGAGGCCCGCAAGGCAGCGCAGCGTCGTGGTCTTTCCGCAACCGGATGGCCCGAGGAGCGTGACGAGATTGCCGGTCTCGATGGCGAGACTGACGCCGTCCACTGCGGTGACCGTTATGTTGCCGGGGGCGGCGAAACTCTTGCGCAGGTTCTCGATGGCAAACATGTGTGCCGCCTCGCGCTTTGTCAGGTTGCCGCCGCGGCTTTGGGCGGTCCCGCAACGGCTATTGCGGCGCCCGCACCCGCCTCGCTGCGCCGTCGCACGTGGAGTTCGAGCCAGCGCAGCGCGGCCACGATCATGACGAGGGGCAGGATCTGGATGACCCCGAGCGCCGAGACTGCGCCATAGCTGCCGCCTTCCTCCCACATGGTGAGGCTGATCGTGCCCAGCACGTTCGTGCCCGGCCCAACCAGGAATACCGAGGCGGCAAGCTCGCGCACCGCGAGCACGAAGATATAGATCCAGGCCGCGAGCAGCACCGGCAGCAGCAGCGGCAGCAGGATGCGCAGGAACACCTGGCGCATGCGCGCGCCGGCAACCTCCGCCACTTCTTCCAGCTCGCGATGAATCTGGGTGAGCCCGCTGGCGATAAAGCGCATGCCGTAAGGCAGATACATGGTCGAGTAGGCGATGAGCAGGATCCAGATGGTGTTGTAGACCGGAATCGGCAGCATGAGATAGGCGAACAAGACGGACGCGCCGATGATCACGTGCGGGATCGCGACCGGGGTGAAAGCGAGCGAATCGAGCACCCAGCCCGAACGCGGCACTGCGCGCTGCGCGATCCAAGCCATAATGAAGGTGAGGACGACGATCACGGTCGCCGCCATGGTGGCCAGCAGCACGCTTGTCTTCACCGCGTTAAGAAAAATCGGGTAGCCGAGGATGAAGCGATAATTGTCCAAGGTCGCGGGCGCGGTCGAGCCCATGAACGGCTGCGCCAGATTGCGATAGAACGACTGCCATACGAGAGTGAGCAGCGGCAGGCCAAGCGTGACCGCGAACAACAGGCCGATCGCGGCCGCAACGGGCCAGCGCCAACGCCGCAGCTCCATCCTGGTCGGCGTATAGCCTTTGCCGGTGATGGTTGCGAAGGCTTCCGCATTCCTGGTTGCATGCCGATAGAAATAGACGGCGATGATGCTGATGCACAAAAGCGTGCAGCTCAGCGCGCTCGCGAGGCCGAATTCCGGCGGCGCGTTGCTGGTCGCGGCCTGGATTTCGGTGGTGAACACGTCGATGCGCGCCGGCCGGCCGATCAGCCGGGGCACTTCATAGGACGACATCGCCAGCATGAAAAGAAGCAGCGCACTTGAAAGCAGCGCTGGGCGGAGCAGCGGCAGGGTGATTTTCGGCATGACCTGCCAGTAACGCGCGCCGGAGACGAGCGCAGCTTCCTCCATACGCACATCGAGGACGCGCAGCGCCGGTCCAAGCGTCAGATAGACGAGCGGGAAATAATGGGTAGACAGCGCCCAGACCATGCCGCCCATGGTGTAGATGTTGAACGGCGCCTGTTTGAGCCCAAACGCCGATTTGAGCAGCGCATTGGCCCAGCCGATGTTCGGGCTGAGCACGAAAATCCATGCCATCGCGGTGAGCAGGCCGGGAACCGCGAACGACAACAAAGCGAGCGCATGAAACACCATGCCGCCCGGGGCATCGGTGCGCTCCACCACCCAGGCCACCAGGCTGCCCATGACCAGCGTAAGCAAGGCCGTGCCGATCGCAAAAATCACCGAGTTGCCGAAGAGACGCAGCACATAGCCGCCCGAATAGGCCTCGAGGAAATTCTGCACTGAAAGGGCGCCGGGCCCAAAGCCGGTGTCCTCGGTGAAAGCCGTGTAGAAGAGCGCCGCAAGCGGAACGAAGACCAGCCAGCCCACGATCAGCACGCACGCGGCGAGCGCCACGTTGCGCGGCCGCAGCCAACCGGCAAGCACCGCGCGCGGCCCTTCTGCAAGCTGATTGATGCGAGTATTGGCGATACTCAATGTCTAAAACCTCAGGCCGCCACCATAGCGCAGGCGGCACATTTCAAAAACACCGCGCCGAACCGGTCGGGTTGCGGAAGCTGCGCAAGGGCGACTATATGCTGCGGCGCGCGGTCGCAATTGGACTTTCATCCGGACGGCGGACGACATCGTGGACATGCCCACGGCAGGCCTCGGCGAGGCAGCCCCGGCGCAAGCAGCGGACGATCTGATCGAGGTGCGGTTGACCGCGATCCGCTATGCGGCTCGCGATACGAA
>DATBHB010000003.1:0-94847 GCA_036557705.1 Xanthobacteraceae bacterium | reverse complement strand
CACCCTCTCCTGGCTCAAAGAACATCTCGACACCAATGCCCCGGTCGTGCGCATTGCCGACAAGCTCACCATGATCGGGCTCGAAGTCGAGAGACTCGAGGACAAGAGCAAGCTTCTGGCGCCATTCTCGATCGCGCGGGTAATTTCGGCCGAACAGCATCCCAATGCGGACCGGCTGCGGGTGTGCATGGTGGATACCGGCGCCGGCGATCCGGTGCAGGTTGTCTGCGGCGCGCCCAATGCGCGCTCCGGCATGAAAGGCGTGTTCGTGCCGCCCGGCGCCTATATCCCGGGCAAGGATATGACGCTCTCGATCGGAAAGATCCGCGGCGTCGAGAGCCGGGGCATGCTGGTCTCGGAATTCGAGTTGCAACTCTCCGACGATCACGAAGGCATTATCGAGCTTCCGGATGACGCGCCGGTCGGCGTCAACTATGCGGCCTGGGCCAGGCTCGACGACCCGGTCATCGAGCTCAAGCTCACGCCCAACCGGCCGGACTGCACCGCCGTGCACGGCATCGCCCGCGATCTCGCGGCAGCCGGCATCGGCAAACTCAAGGAAGTCGCAATCGAGCCGGTTGAGGGACGCTTTCCCTCGCCGCACAAAGTCAGGCTCGATTTCGGGTCGACGCCTTCGCTCTGCCGCGGCTTTGCGCTCCGCCTGGTGCGCGGGGTGAATAATGCTTCCTCGCCCGAATGGCTGGCGCGCCGGCTCATCGCAATTGGGCTGCGTCCGATCAATGCTCTCGTCGATATCACCAATTTCATCACCTATGACCGAGGCCGGCCGCTGCACGTCTTCGATGCCGCCAAGGTGCGCGGCTGTCTCGTCGTGCGGCGGGCGCGCCCAGGCGAGACCCTGCTTGCCCTCGACGGCAAGACCTACGCGCTCGACGAAACGATGTGCGTGATCGCCGACGAATCGGGGCCGGAGTCGCTCGCCGGCATCATGGGCGGCGAGGCGACCGGCTGTTCCGAGAGCACGGCCGACGTCCTGATCGAGTCGGCGCTCTGGGAGCCGTCGAATATCGCGCATACGGGACGCAAGCTCGGCATCAATTCCGATGCGCGCTACCGCTTCGAACGCGGCGTCGATCCGGCATTGCTCATACCGGGGCTTGAACTTGCAACCCGGCTCGTACTTGATCTGTGCGGCGGCGAGCCGTCCGAGGTTACGGTCGCGGGCGACCCGCAAATTCTTCCGGTAACGATCGAATTTCCCATTTCCGAACTCACACGGCTTGCCGGAATCGAGCTGCCGCTGCCGGAACTGCGCCGCGTTCTCTCGGGGCTTGGGTTCGCGGTTGCCGGGGAGGGGCCAATCGTCAAGGTCGCAGTACCGTCCTGGCGCCCCGACGTTCATGGCAAGGCTGATCTGGTCGAGGAGGTCGTGCGCATTATCGGCGTCGATCGCGTGCCGTCGACGCGGTTTGACAGCGCCGAGGGATTGCACAAACCGATACTCACTACGCTGCAGACGCGAAGGCGGAAAGCAAAGCGGGCACTCGCGGCGCGCGGCATGCTGGAGGCGGTGACCTGGTCGTTCATCGCCAAACCGCAAGCCGAGCTGTTCGGAGGCGGGCAGCCTGAGCTGGCGCTGGCCAATCCGATTGCGGCCGATCTCTCGGACATGCGGCCGAGCCTTATCCCCGGGCTCATTGCGGCTGCGCAGAAGAACGCCGACCGCGGCTTGCCCGATGCCGCCTTGTTCGAAGTCGGGCAGATCTTCAGGGGCGACCGGCCGGAGGATCAGTTCATGGCGGCCGCCGCCATACGCCGCGCATTCGCCAAGCCCACCGGCAGCGGTCGGCATTGGTCCATGCCGGCCGCCGAGGTTACGGCTTTCGACGCCAAAACGGACGCGCTTGCAGTCCTGGCGGCGGCGGGCGCCCCAGGGGGAGTGCTGCAAGTCGTGCCGGGCGGACCGAGCTGGCTGCATCCCGGACGCTCAGGAACAATCCAGATCGGGCCGCAAAACATCCTCGGCTATTTTGGCGAGCTCAATCCCCGCACCATGGAAGCGCTGGACGCCGAAGGCCCGCTCGTCGCCTTCGAGGTGGTCCTTGATCGGATTCCCGAACCCAAGGCAAGGGCCACACGCGCACGACCGGTGCTCGAACTTTCGCCGTTCCAGCCCGTCGAGCGCGATTTCGCCTTCGTGGTTGAGCGCACGATTCGGGCAGCCGATCTCGTGCGGGCGGCCCAGAATGCCGACCGCAAGCTCATTAGCGCCGTGAGTGTATTCGATGTTTATGAAGGGCAAGGCATCGAGCCAGGCAAGAAATCAATCGCGATTGCGGTGACCATTCAACCGCGCGAGAAGACGCTCACGGACGAAGAGATCGAGGCCGTCGCCCGCAGGATCGTGTCGGAGGTCGAGAAGCGAACCGGCGGCGCGCTGAGGGGGTGATTGGAAAGCGTGGGGGAAAGGCTGGCCCCTTGTCTTCGGAATCCTGCTCCTAAGGGCCCCTGGACAGAACGGGGTCCAAGCCGAAAGTTGGTATCATCAGTCGGTGCTGAACGCCGCCGGCGCCGTGAGTGCCGCAGAACCAACTTGAGTGCCGGCGCTGGACCGAGCCCCCGTTCCGACGATTCGTGTCTCGCTACTAAAGCCCCAGATCGGATCAAATCGGTGGACCTGGTACACTGGCCGCAGCTTCATTTCGGCCGGATACTCACCTCTGCGCAGCGTCGTCGCGATGCATGGCACCACCGCCGCGGGGATGCTCCCGACGTGACCGGTTGCAGCTCGATGAACATGACCGCTGAAGACGGCGACGACTCGCCCGGAGCGTTGCAAGGCCCGTCCAAGCCGCGACATCGCCTCGGGCCTTTCGAAGTGGAGACGGTCCGGCCCCACCATGACCTCGAACGGAGGATGATGGGTGAAGACTGCAACCGGCTTAGCCGTATCCGCGTCGATCATGTGGGTCAAACGCCTGATCCGCTCGCAGCAAAAGTCGCCTTTGTTGCCGACGGAGCTCAGAGTATCCAGCGCAATCAATCTCACCGGATAATCGTCAATGGCATATTCGATAAAGCCGGTATCAGACGCAAAGTACCGATGCGCGCAAAAGGCCTCCCGCAATTTCGCCCTGTTGTCCTTGTTACCGGCCAAGACATAGACCGGCGGACGCGCTTTCGCGAGCGTAGCCGCTGCCTGAGCATATTCGTCTGTTCGACCGTCGTGAGCAATGTCACCGGTATGCACGATTACATCAGCGGGTGAATCGAGCGCATTGATGTCCGCAATTGTGAGTTCGAAATCCCGTATTCGCCGCTCTGCGTCGAGCGAGTCCAGAGCCACATGGGTGTCGGAAATCTGCGCGATAATCATGAGACAACTCACCTGTCGGCGGATCCCAGACTCGCGTAGTATTCCCTGAGGATCGTCACTACCTCCGGCCGGCTGAACTCGGGCGGTATGGCCGCATCAGTCGACAGCATTTGCCGCTGCTCCGTGCCGGAAATCGAAATATGATGCTTCGGATCGTGAGGACAGGTCTTGGCTGTCGCCATTCCATAACACTTGCGGCAATAGAAAGTAACGTCAATCTTAAGCGCTTTCGTTTGCAGCGCGCCCTGCCACAATTGATCGAAGATGTGATGCGCATCGAACGGGCCGTAGTAATCGCCAACCCCGGCATGGTCGCGCCCAACGATAAGGTGAGAGCAACCGAAATTCTGGCGAATCAAGGCATGCAGCAACGCCTCACGCGGACCTGCATAACGCATTTCGATAGGATAGCCGGCCTGGATGACCGTTCCGGGACGGAAATAATTGTCGATCATTGCCTGGATCGCTCGGGCGCGCACTCCAGCCGGAATGTCGCCCGCCTTCAACTTACCTAGCACTTGATGGATGAAAACGCCGTCGGATACCTCAATCGCGATTTTGGCCAGATGCTCGTGGCTACGGTGCATGGGATTTCGGGTCTGGAAGGCGGCGACCCGAGACCAGCCCTTTTCAAGAAACATGGCCCGCGACTCGGCGGGGCGAATATAGAGGTGCGGATATTTGACCGGATATTCGCCTTCGCTTAATACCGTGACCCGCCCGGCGAGATTGACAGTTCCTTGATCTAGCACCTTTGCCACGCCTGGATGCTTTGGATCGGCGGTGCGATAGACATGCTCGGCTTCCAGTTTCTTGTCGATGGAATATTTCTCACGAACCAGCATGACGGCGAGTATCTCGCCGCTGCCGTTCTCGATGAGCGCGACCTCTTCCTCGGCATGGACGCCGGCGGCGATGTTTTCCTCCACGGGAAGCGTAATCGGGATCGGCCAAAACAGACCGCAGGTTAGTTTCATGTCCAGGCACGACCCGCGCCAGTCGTCGTGCCCCATGAAACCCTCGAGCGGCGTGTAGGCGCCCATCGCCAGCATGAACAAGTCGGACACCGCACGTGAGTCGAGAGGGATTTTCCGCAGTTTCTGTGCCCGCTTGACTTCCTCGACCCGTTCCGTCTCGGGCAGGATCAGCGGTTTGACCGTCTCCGAACCATGCGGTGGTACGAGTTGCGGCATGTTTGGGCGGGTCAGTCGACGATGTGATATACGGGAGCTTTTTCCATCGTCCAGTTCCCGGAGTGCCTATCGTAGCGGGACACCGTGAAACAATGCCAATCTTCATCATCCAGTTTTGGATAATCCGCTCGGTAGTAATAACCCGGCCAGCGCGTTTCCCTCCGGAATAAGGTATGCTGCGCTACGCTCTCGGCGGCCAGGACTCGGTGGTGAAGCTCCCAGGCGCGTTGGAGCTGATGCAGGTCCTCGGCTCCGAGATGGGGCAGGTCTTCCTTGAGCATGGCGAGCAACTCGATCCCGCGGGTCAACAAAGGTTCGTTGGTCGTGTAGTAGGCGCCGATGCCGCCGATATACTCGTCCATGATTTTCTCAAGACGCTGCAGTCCATGGATCGGAAGGAGGTAGCTCGGAGACACAGTCCCGCCAACGATCTCGACGCGCCCGACCTGGTAGTTTTCCAGAGGCTTGTAGACGCTCTTCTTGAGAGCTTCGTACTCCGACTCGCTGACCTGCGGCCGGTCCTTGCCAAAAGCGTTCACGTATTTCACCGCCGCCTTGCCGGCGATCCGACCTTCCGTAAAGGATCCGGACGAAAACTTGTGCGCGGAGCCGCCGATGGCGTCGCCGGCTCCGAAGAGTCCTTCGACGGTCATCATGCGATTGTATCCCCACTGATACTCGGAGGGAGCATAATCCTCGGGCCCGCTCGCCCAGGCCCCTGAACATGTCGCGTGGGAGCCCATGACGTAGGGCTCGGACGTGGTCAACTCGGGATTTATTTCTTTGGGATCGATGTTCTGCGACGCCCAGACAACGGCTTGGCCGATCGTCATGCCGAGAAAATTCTCCCAACCGACCGTCTCCTTGTGCGGATCCTTGAAAGCCTCCTTGGTGACCATCCGGATCGGGCCCCTTCCGGCCTTGACCTCCTCCAGAAGGGCGTGATTGCGCAGACAGGTCGGTACCGGGTGCCGATCGACATAATCCCCGACCAACTGCTTGATCGATTCGTACCAAGTCGCCTCGTAATCCTGCCCATAGGCGTTTTGCGTATAGGTTTTGAGATGAAGGAAATAGGCGCCCACCGGACCATAACCGTCCTTGAATCGTGTGAGGACGATGCGGTTCTCCATTTGCGTCATCTTGGCACCCGCAACGATGGGCAGCGCGTAGGCAGAACCGCTGCTCCAGGGCGCATACCAGGTTCGGCCCATGCCTTCTCCGACGGCGCGCGGCTTGAAGATGTGTGATGCGCCGCCGGCAGCCACGATGACGGCCTTTGCGCGGAACACGTAGAAGTGTCCGTTTCGAACGTTAAAACCCACGGCTCCCGCGACTCTGTTTGGTCGCGTCACATCCATCAGCAGATGCGTCACCATGATCCGGTTATAAACTTCCGTGGCGGCCTTGCGCGCGGCTTCTGCCACGATCGGCTTGTAACTCTCCCCGTGGATCATGATCTGCCATTTGCCTTCGCGCTGGTACCTCCCGGTTTCCGGGTCCCTCATGATGGGAAGGCCCCACTCTTCGAACGTATGCACCGTGGAATCGACGTGCCGAGCGATATCGTAGCCCAGATCCTCTCGCACCAGACCCATCAGGTCATTGCGTGCGTAGCGGACATGATCTTCGGGCCGATTCTCGTTCCAGTGCATCCCCATGTAACAATTGATCGCATACAGGCCTTGTGCAACAGCGCCGCTGCGCTCGATATTCGCCTTCTCGACGCATACAATCTTGAGGTCGCGGCCCCAATATCTGGATTCGTAGGCTGCTCCGCAGCCCGCCATGCCGCCGCCGATGACGAGGATATCGGAATCCACAAATACTGTCTTCCGACGGGAAAACGAGCCCATTACGTCAATCCAAGCCTGAACCGGTCCGGACTAAGGGTCGGCAGCGCATCTATCTTGAGTGCGTCAGGTTCGTGCGCAAGTTGCTGAGAGCTTATCGCATCTGCGGTCGGCTTCTCGTACTCGGAAGGGGACTTGATCGATCCCCATGGCGTGGTCCTGATCGGAGACACAAAATTCTTTTCGCGACCGTCACGAAATTTGATCTTCCACGAAATCGTCCCTTTTTCGTCTTCCCTGAGCACCCGAACGCTGTGGCCCAACGGAGCGAAGTCTGCGTAGCCGCGGCAGTCTATTGCATTCTGTGGGCAAGCCTTCACGCACGAGTAGCATTCCCAGCACATGTTCGGCTCGACGTTGTAGGCGCGGCGATACGTCGTATCAATATGCATGATGTCGGAGGGGCAGATGTCGACGCAGTATCCGCAGCCATCACAGCTGGTCATATAGACAAATGTAGGCATGGATTCCGTTCTCTCCTGGGCCAAATACCGATGGGCGGGAAGCTAATAGTTTCGAGGCGGTCGGCGGGAGCTGCCGAGTTTTGCCGGGCTTGGCGAGGGTGCGGGCAAGTTATGACGCGAGCCGTTCGCCTCCTCCACGCGTTTCTGGAACGCTGCTGCGGGCTTGAAAAACATGTGAGAAAACTTGGACCATGGAATTGATCCAAACAGCACCGTGGTCGCCAGCAGATACGCGGCCAGAAACGCGTCTGCCCAAATCGTGGCGCCGGTTACCTGCATGTAAGCCCATACCAGGCCCAGCGTCACGCTCGCCAAGAGCGAGACGACGAAGAGGTCGGCACGCACTAGGCGCAAAGGCGAATTGCCCTCTGCGGCAACATCGGCTCGGATGAAGAACCAGAACCAATAGCCGCCGAGACAAACCATCAGGGCCCCAACATACCAAATCGCCGGTAGAATGGCGGGCGCAGGAGTAGCGGGCGTTGGATAGAAGAAAACCATGATTGCTGTTGCGACGATGTAAGCCAGAAAGCCGTACATCGTCAGCAGGTGGGCGGCTCGGCGCTGTGCATTGCAGAATTCAGCTGATGTTAAACCATCCACCACGGCGGCGTTGACCGCCAAAAATGCCATTTCCCCACCGCCGACCTGTCGCGGCCCCTCCTTCTTCGCATTCCGCCAGCGGTCGAAGAAGTACTTGGCGCTCTTCTTATGCCAGACATCGAATAATGTGCCGCCGACGACCAGGAGGATCATGAGGGCGACGTAGGCCTGCATAAATGCCGGCGGTATCGACACTGAGAGCTCGGCGAAAGGGCTGGTCGTGAACATCAGTGGAGATTCCGGGCGCTCATCTTTGCGGATTTTGACTGTTGAGGCCACTTCGGCCGCGATTCTTCGGCCCAGGACCGCGCATGTAGTGCTTTTCGGGCCGGTATCGGTTGCGCGATCTCGCCTTTCGCCAGCGAGCTGCGGTCGAAGACAGAACCCACCGGAGTTTCGTAAAAAAATTGCCGAATCCGCGGCGATCAGAGCATGGCATCATGATTCTTGCTGGCATTTGCAGAATGTTATTTCTGGGTTCGGTCTATCGATGCCGGGTCCCGTTGGCAACCCGAATCTGTCTTCCCCCAACCGGGGCGCAGCTCGACAGCTTGTCTTGCGGGTCAAGCGGCCCGACCCTCGCGGCTGAAAACGATGTCGATGCCCAGCGCCCGCAAGCCGGCTGGGGCGGCCGCAATAGGCGCCCTAGGGCGCAATAGCGAAGCGTACTGCGCCAGTCCCTCGATGCTGGGGAGCCGACTAGACCAGGTCCGTATAAATAAAGGCGTCGCGTTCCACCGTCTCGCCCACCGTCACCGACAGCCGGCGCGCCAGCATGGGGCCTGCCACAACGCAGGAATGAAATTCGCCGTTCTCGCCGCAGGGATCGGCGCCCGGCGGCAAGTCGGCGAGTAGTTGCGCGTCGAAGCGGCGACCGGCGAATGCCTTGGGTAGCTGCTTGGAGTCGACGCAAACGATGTAGCTTTCCACCCCGGCGGCTATCATCTCGCGTGCCAACGGCAGCGTCGGTCGCGACCAGAGCGGAAACAATGGCGTGATGCCGGTCCCGGCGAGCATCTGCTCGCGATAGCGGCGGATATCTTCGAGGAAGAGATCTCCGAAGATCACATGCGTCACGCCGGCAGCCTTGGCGTCGGCAAGTGCCGCCGCCATGCGACTCTCGTACAGATCGTTCGGACAAGGAAACGGAATGCGTACGATTGTGGGCGGCAGGCCTGCCGATTCAAGCTGGGCGACAAGGACGTCGTGGCGCACGCCATGCATGGAGACGCGGTTGAATGTGTCCGTCATTGTCGTGAGCGCGCCAACGATCTCGTAATCGCCGGCGCGGCGCATTTCATGAAGCGCCCAGGCGCTGTCCTTGCCGCTCGACCACGCGACGAGGGCCTTGCGCCGGTGCATCAGCCTCGCCCGGTCAGCGACCGCACGACCGCGGCGGCGGCGCGCTCGCCGGATTCCCAGGCTCCGCCGACTGTGCCCCACAGGGTCTCGTGAACGGCCTCGCCCGCAAACCATAACCGGTTGCGCACCGGCTCCATGAGTACCCTGCGGGCGCCCTGGCTGCCCGGGGCCGCGGCCGAAAATGCCCCGAGCGCGGTCGGCTCTTGATTCCAGCGCGTGGCCAGGCGCCGTTTGACGGAGTTCTTGACCGCAGCACCGTAAAGGTCGCTCAGCCAGTCGAGCGCGAATGCGATCATCTCCTGCTCGCCTTTTGCCGCGAGGTCTCGCCCAAAGCTGCCGGCCACATCCACGATGCAAAGCGTCGAACCGCCGCTATTGCCAAGCAGCGCCGCGGTGCGCGGGCCAGACGACTTCTCGAACACCAACTCATCGGCGCGCAAGTCGAACGGATTGCCCGGGATTTCCAAGGCAACGTGATCGTAGCTGCCGAGCTTGAGGCTTGCCGCTGCATCGAGCTGCCGTTTCGGCAGATCGGGGTCGAACGCGATCCGACCCGACGCCAGCACACTCGTCGAAACGGTAACGATCACGGCGCGCGATCGCAGTTGACCTTTTGCGGTGAGGAGTTCGCAGCCAAAGCGTTCCCCATAATTCACGCGCGTAACCCGCGTCGAAAGCTGCACCGGAATTGCCGTCGCGAGCCTCGCCACCAGGGTACCCAAGCCTTGCCGGCAGAACGCGTCCGTGTCGCGCTCGGAGGAGCGCGCGAAATCCATCGCCGACACGTCGGCGAGATCTTTGGCACAGCCGAACGGGCCAAGCACAAATTCAATCGTTGATCGCCATTCGCCAAGATCTTTGGGCAGTGCCTGCGCACAGGAAACATCCAGGCGCCCGCGCGCGGCTTCACCGATCGCCGTGGTCGCGCGAACCAGAGCGGCGAGATAGTCCTCCATCTCGGCTTCACGAGCATAACGCCGCCCGATCCGGATGCGCTGCCCCGGCGGCGCCGGATAGATGTCGATACCGGGCAGAGCCGCGAGTTTTGCCACCGGATTGATCTCAGGCACGTGGAGCCAATGGGCGCCGCGATCGAACGGGACGTCGAAGCTTGTCGTATCGGTGATGCAGCGCCCGCCGACGCGCGGCATGGCTTCGACTACCGCGACCTGCAAGCGGGCCGCGGCAAGCCGCCGAGCCGCAGCGATCCCGGCGGCGCCGGCCCCGATGACAACGACATCGACGATGGGGCTTGGCTGCCTTCCGGGAACGGCCCTTCGGGGCTGCGCAACTGCGCCAGCGCTCGCGACGGCTGCCGAGGCTGTGAGAAATGAGCGGCGGCTCAATGGATTCATCGGCGCATGACGGAAAGCGGGCGAGAGCGGTGAGCCCATGGGGGCGGGTGTGACACTCGCCCCCATGGGCGCGCCACCGACATTGCCCTAACGGGTCGGAGGCTGCAAACCTAGGCGGTCTGTCCCGGATTCCGCTATGCTCGACGCATTATTCAAAGCCCTGTCGCAGATGTTTTCGCAGCCGTTCCGGGCCGTGCTCGTGAAGTCGATCGGGCTCGCCTTGATACTGATCGTGCTCCTTGGGGTCGGCCTCGATCGTCTGCTGATCTCGCTAGCCGATCACGCCGAACGCTGGGCTCAAGGCGCGCTTGGACCCATGAGCGAAACGCCGCTCGCGATCCTCGCCAAGGTACTATCGATTGCCGCTGCGGTCGGCATCGTGGCCGGATCGGTGCTGCTGATGCCTGCGGTGACGGCCTTGGTCGCGAGCTTCTTTGCCGATGACATCGCGCTGGAAGTGGAGCGCAGCCATTATCCAGCGGATCCCGTTGGGACCCCATTGCCGCTTGCGCTGGCGCTGGTCCAAGGCGTCGAAACGGCGCTTCTTGCTGCCGGGGTTTATCTGGTCGCGCTGCCGTTCATGTTGTTTGCCGGCTTCGGCGCGCTCATCTTCTTTTTCGCGACCGCGTTTCTGCTCGGCCGCGAATATTTCAAGCTCGCCGCGATGCGATTTCATCCTCCGGCAGAGGCGAAGCGGCTGCGCAAGCTTTATGCGGGCAGGGTATTGCTTGCCGGGATGATCATTGCGGGTTTCGTGTCCATTCCTGTCGTTAACCTGGCGACGCCGCTCTTCGGTATGGCTTTCATGGTTCATGTCTACAAGCGCATCGCCGGCCGGGCTTGATCACGCCGCAACAGTTTTGGCCGGCCATTTGCAGAGATCCGCGATGATGCATTTCTCGCAAGCCGGCCGGCGCGCCGTGCACACATAGCGGCCGTGCAGGATAAGCCAATGATGGGCGTGACGTTTGTATCGATCCGGAACGATCGCCAGCAATTTCTGCTCGACGTCGAACGGCGTCTTGCCGGTGGCGAGGCCGGTGCGGTTGGCAACGCGAAAAATGTGGGTATCGACTGCAATCGTCGGCTCGCCGAAAGCCACGTTGAGAACCACGTTTGCGGTCTTTCGGCCGACGCCCGGCAGCGCCTCCAAGGCCTCGCGCGAGGGTGGGACGTTGCCGCCATATTCCTCGACGAGTGTTTTCGACAGCGCAATGATATTTTTCGCCTTGGTGTTAAACAGCCCGATCGTCTTGATGTAATCGCGCAGTTTCGCTTCGCCGAGCCTGACCATCTTCTCCGGCGTGTTGGCGACTGCAAACAGCGTGGGCGTTGCGCGGTTGACGCCGGCATCGGTGGCCTGCGCCGAGAGCACGACCGCGATCAGAAGCGTATAGGGATCGACGTGCTCCAGTTCGCCTTCGGGCTCCGGCTCGGCAGCGTGAAAGCGGCGGAAGGCCTCTACGATTTCCGCCCCGGTCCATTGCGGCAGCGCGCCTGCTGCTGCTTCTTTGTCCGCCAGGGAGCGTTGTTTCGGGCCTTCGACGGTCGCTGCCCTGCCGGCGCGCGCCTTTTTCAACCTTTGCCGGACCTTCTTGCGAACTGTCGTGCGCGCCATGCGTTCTGTATATTGACCCCCATGAATACCGACAACAGCCTCGACCGGACTCCCGAACCGCCGCCTGAGCCCACGATCTTTTCGGCAGTCATCACACCGCATCGCTCGCTTAGCCCCACTGGCTTCCTCATTTTCATGCTGGTGCTGGGCAGCGCGAGCTTCGCGTCCGGGGTTATGTTCCTCATGGCCGGCGCGTGGCCGGTATTCGGGTTCTTCGGGCTCGATGTGCTCCTCGTTTACTGGGCGTTCCGCGCTAATTACCGCTCGGCGCGCGCCTATGAGCAGGTGATCGTCACGGCATCCGAACTCACCGTGCGCAAAGTGAGCCACCATGGGCGAATGCGGCAATGGACGCTCAATCCGGTATGGGTGCGGCTTGATCGCGACGAGCACGAGGAATTCGGTATTGAGCGGCTGTTCCTGGTCTCGCATGGACGCAGGCTGCCGATCGCCGGCTTTCTTGGCGCCAGGGAAAAGGAAAGCTTTGCGCTCGCCTTGTCGGGCGCGCTGGCGCAAGCCCGGCGGGGACCTACCCGAACCGTGTTCGAATAAACCTGTGGGTGGGCAAAGGCGCGTTACGATAACCAAGAGATTGTGCAGAGCTCTTGCCCGCCTTTGCCTACGCGGTCGTCTATCGCAGAAGTCGACCGCGTGGGCAAAATCGACCTAACGTCGTGCTGAATCGAAACGGCTTGCGGGGCGATTTTGCCCACCCTACGACCCAATACGTTATTTCGCGGAGGTGAGCGTGCAACAGCGGCGCCCGGTGATGTTGGCAATCCTCGACGGCTGGGGCTGGCGCGATGAGGCCGCCGACAACGCGGTGCATCAAGCCCGCACGCCCAATTTCGATCGGCTCTGGGCAGGCTCCCCGCATGCCCTGCTGCGCACATCCGGCAAGGATGTTGGGCTGCCTGCCGGACAGATGGGCAATTCCGAGGTCGGCCATCTCAATATCGGTGCGGGTCGGGTGGTCGTGCAGGACCTGCCGCGCATCAGCGAGGCCATCGAAACCGGCGACATCGAAAGAGAGCCGGCATTGCAGGAATTCATCGCTTGCCTCAAGGGACGCGGCCGCTGTCACCTCATGGGGCTCGTCTCGCCGGGGGGCGTGCATTCACATCAGAACCACGCGGTCGGGCTCGCCCGCATTCTGTCGGCGGCAGGCGTGCCGACATGCATTCACGTCTGGACCGACGGGCGCGATACTCCCCCGCAATCGGCCGGCGAGGCAGTCGCGGAGTTCACGGCAGCGCTGCCGCCGTCCACAACGATCGCGACGGTGTGCGGGCGCTATTTTGCCATGGACCGCGACAAGCGCTGGGATCGCATCGCCAAAGCCTATTCGGCGATGGTGCTGGCGGAAGGTCCACGTTTCGCGAGCGCGGCCGCAGTGGTCGCCGATGCCTATGCGCACAAGACCTATGACGAGTTCATCGTGCCCACCGTGGTCGGGGATTATCCGGGCATGCGCGACGGCGACGGCGTGCTCTCTTTCAATTTCCGCGCCGACCGCGTGCGCGAAGTCCTGACCGCAATTCTCGACCCGGCGTTTACGGGTTTTGCGCGCGGGCGCGTTCCGGCCATCGCCTGCGCGGCCGGGATGACGGAATACAGCGAGGAACTAAGCGCGTTCATGCGGGCGATCTTTGCGCCGCAGCCGCTGACCAAGATTCTCGGCGAGATCGTCGCCGGCGCCGGACGCACTCAGCTGCGCGCGGCGGAAACCGAGAAATACCCGCACGTCACTTACTTCCTCAATGGCGGGCGCGAAGAGCCCTATCCGGGAGAAGACCGCATCCTGGTGCCCTCGCCCAAGGTCGCGACCTACGATCTCAAGCCGGAAATGTCGGCGCCGGAATTAACCGACCGGGTAGTGGCCGCCATCGATTCCGACAAGTACGACCTGATCGTGCTCAATTACGCGAACCCCGACATGGTCGGCCATACCGGCAGTCTGCCGGCCGCGATCAAGGCGGTGGAAGCGGTCGACAGCGCGCTTGGACGTATCGCGGACGCGATCGGCGGCGTCGGCGGCGCGCTCCTCGTCACCGCCGACCACGGCAATTGCGAATTGATGCGCGACCCCGAAACCGGCGGCCCGCATACCGCCCACACCACCAATCCGGTTCCGGTGCTGCTGACGGGCGGCGGCAATGTCGAGATCGCAGACGGCCGTCTCGCCGACATCGCGCCGACGCTCCTCGCCCTGATGGGATTGCCGCAGCCCAAGGAGATGAGCGGCGTCTCACTCCTGCGCAGCACTGCGCCGGAGCGCCAAAAAGCCCGCGCCTAGGCTGAGGCGAGTACCGGCTCAGGCGCTCCCACTCGAACCGGGCTGAGCGGCCGCAAAGACTTGCATTGTTTACCCGAATGACGTACATTGTACGTAAACGAGATTTTATGTGGAACAGCTCCATGCTGCGCAAGCACGCCAAAACCAAACGGGACCTGCCGGGCCGGATCGAACGGCTCGGATTCAGGATTGACGAAGAGACCAAGGATCTAATCGAGCGCGCCGCCTATCTGTCACGCCGCAAGGTGAGCGACTTCTGCGTGACCGCGCTCGCCAATACTGCGCGCCGGACGATTACCGAGCATGAGACGCTCGTGCTGTCTGACCGTGATCGGCAGGCGTTCTTCGACGTGCTGATCGATCCGCCGGAGCCGAGCGAGCGGCTTAGGCGCGCGCTCGCCGACCACAAGCGGCGCGTCGCCTCATAAAGGATGGCAACGTCCCGACCGGACCTCAAGATCGAGCCGCTCGCGCCTCATCACGATCGCAACGGCTTCTCGTGTGGGGTCGACAGTCTCGACCGCTATCTGCGGACGCAGGCGAACCAGGACATCCGGCGCAAGGCGAATGGAGTCTTCATCCTCGTGGACATCGGGAACCCGAAGACCGTGCTCGGCTATTACACGCTCTGCGCAACAGGGCTGCCGCAGGGTGATATTCCTGCCGCTGCCCGCAAGCTCTTACCGCGCTACCCCCTGGTGAGCGCCACGCTTCTCGGACGGCTAGCGATCTCAGCAGCAAGGCAAGGGGAGCGCCTGGGCGCGCTCCTTCTCGCTGACGCCGTGCGCCGCGCTTACGCGTCGGCCTCGACCGTCGGCTCGTCGATGCTGGTCGTTGACGCGATCAACGAGCGCGCCGCTGCTTTCTACGAGGGCAATGGGTTCGTGCGCCTGCCGGATTCGACGCGATTGGTGCTGCCCATGCATGTCATCGAGAGGATGCTGCAGTCATGACGGGCGCCTCTCCGCCACGGCGGAACGCGTTGCAGCCACCCTATCCGCTTCGAGATTGCCCCGCGCCAGTTCCGGTGTTCCGCGTGCATCACGCAGAATGCGCCTGAGATACTTCGCTCCTCTGGCGACCCGGTTCTTGAATGTAAGGCTGTTTTACCTTACATCCGCATCCCAAATGCGAGAGGCCAGCGATGGATACATTGACCGTCACGGCAAAAGGCCAGGTGACGCTGCGTAAGGAGCTCCTGAAGCACCTCGGCGTGCACCCGGGCGAGAGAATTGTCGTCGATCCGCTTCCTGGGGGTCGAATCGAGATTAAGGCAGCGCGGCCAAGCGGCAAGATTTCGGACGTCTTCAACATGTTCAAGAGCAGGCGCGGTCGATCCTTATCCATCGAGGAAATCAACGAAATCACCAGCCAGGGCTGGGCCGGAAAGAAATGAAAATCGCCGCCGATACCAACGTCCTCATTCGCGCCATCATCGGCCACGATCCGCGGCAAAGCAGAATTGCCCAGGCGGAATTGGCGAGAGCGGAGGTTGTCGCGTTGGCGATCCCGTCCCTCTGCGAGTTGGTGTGGGTGCTCTCGCGAGGTTATGAGATCCCGTCCGCCGCAATCGCGCAGGCGATTCGGCGTTTGATCGACGGCGCGAACGTAGTTGTGAATCGGCCTGCAGCGGAAGCAGGTCTGGCGCAAATGGAGGGAGGCGGCGATTTTGCCGACGGCGCTATCGCCTATGAAGGCAGTTGGCTCGGCGCTGAAACCTTCGTTTCCTTCGACAAGAAAGCTGTTAAGCTGATGCAGGCGAGAGGAGAAGCCGCACGCCTGCTTTCGGCTGGATGACGAAGATAACTTTTATTCGCAGAGACACGCTGGTTCGAAAAGCCGCGGAAACCAAGCTGGGTCACGTGTCTAGCGGCGGACAACTTCTTCGCGCCGTCACTCTGAGGTGCTCGCCCGGCTATCACATGTCGCTCAACCCAAGCACATCGGCCATCGAATAGAGGCCGGGCTTCTGACTGCGGGCCCAGAGCGCGGCCTTGAGGGCGCCGCGCGCGAAGATCATGCGGTCCTCCGCCCGGTGCACCAGCTCCAGCCGCTCGGCGGTGCCGGCAAAGATCACGCTATGATCGCCAACCACGGTGCCGCCGCGCAGCGCCGCAAAGGAGATCTCGCCGGGGCAGCGCGGGCTATTCTCGCCGGCTCGGCCTCTGACCGAGTGCTGCGCCAGATCGATGCCGCGGCCTTCTGCTGCGGCGCGTCCGAGCATCAGCGCCGTGCCCGAGGGTGCGTCGACTTTCTTGTTGTGGTGCATTTCGAGGATTTCAATATCGAAAGTTTCATCGAGGGTGCCCGCGACGCGCTTCACCAGCGCAGCAAGCAGGTTCACTCCCAGGCTCATGTTGCCGGATTTGACGATGATCGCGCGTTTTGCGGCTTGCGCAATCAGTCGCTCGTTTTCGCCGGACAATCCCGTCGTGCCGATGATGTGGACACGGCCCTGCCGCGAAGCGATTTCCACAAACGCAATCGTCGCAGCCGGGACGGTGAAGTCGAGGAGCCCGTCCGCGGTCGCGAGCATCGGCTCAAGCTCCGCCGCGACCGGGATGCCGTTACGGCCGAGCCCCGCGAGCTCGCCGGCATCGCGGCCGATCACCGCCGCGCCCGGCGCGTCGACGGCGCCCGCGAGCGCGACGCCATCAGTCGCCGCAATGGCGTGGATGAGAGTGCGTCCCATACGTCCGCCGGCACCCGCCACGATCAGCCGCATGTCAGACATCGCGCGCTCTCCAACCGGCGACTGATATACCGAGACGATGATCGCAAGGAAACGTCTGGCCTGCCCTGCGGATGGGCATAGCACGGCTGTCAGACCGAACCGTTCCACATCAGCTTGAACCCTCACTCAGTCGTGAAGACGTTAAATTGAAAGCAGGATCGCAACCCTCCTGCTTAAAGCTTGTTGACCTCAGGCTGGATCGTAAAGAAGGAGCAATTACGATGTTGAGCAGAATGGTGAGAGACGGTTTGAGAAGCGCAGTTTTGGTCGGCTCGACAGTCGGACTCCTGGCCGGAACTGGAATGGCGCTGGCTCAGCCTGGGTCTGAGTTCCAAACTCAAGGTATTCGGGAAAATAACGGTCAGCGGGCTACCCCGTCTGTTTGGTCTCGTACGGCTCACGGCATGCGCGGGTATCGGGCTTATGGATATACACCTGGGGTCATAGTGCGTCACCACAGGGTCGTCAGGCATCACCACTATTAAACGACAGGTGATCGAAGCAAAAGGCGGGCATTTCGCTCGCCTTTTCTTTTGTTGAAATTGCGGTCAGAAACTTTGTCGACACCTGCGCTGCCCGGCCCCGTCCATTTCTCGCAGGCATTTGGGTCAAGCGACGCTCCGGCGAGCTAGCGTTCCAAGGCAGCCGCCTGGTTTCACTGGCTGGCAGGCCGCGTCACGTAGTTCTTGCTGTACCCGTTGCGGCCATTGACGACTGTGAACTTGCCGTCCGGAGCGACCGACGCGCTGATCCAGTTTCCTTTGCAATCCGCCGTTTCTTCCACATTTGCGATCATGTTCTCGGCGGTGTTGTGATTGGGGTCCTTGTCCAGAAGCGACAGGTGCTGCTGCCAGATATCTTCAAGCCCCGGCAGCTTCGCCATTCGCAGGTAGGAATTCCGCTCATAGGGCGCCGAATGAGGGTCCGCTATCGGCTTCGCGCGGTTATCGGTCTGGCCAAGGCCCTTGCGCGGTCCATTGTTGACGATGACGACCTGCGGCGAGATCGCGCCGAGGAACGGAGGCGAGCCGGCATCATCAAGGCCGCCATGGCGACTGGTCTGATACACGGTGACTTTGCCGACCTTGTTGATCGGACACGCGAGTTCCATGTCCTTATACCAATCAAGATCGACGAGATTGAGATACGTGAACTTGTTATAGCTGAGCAGCACGCCCACGGTGCGGAGATTTTCGGGGGCTGCCGGAGCCATCCGCTGAGCGTTCGCGCACAACGGATTGGGTCCGCCGCCATTGACCGGATTGGCGATCTGCTTCTGGTCCGAGGTGACCACCAGCACATCGAGGTCCTTCATGGGAATCTTGTCGCCGGGCTTCACGATGACGCGCCTGTTCCCGGCTACCGCCCTGTAGTCTTCGAGCCGGCCCTGATCCTCCGGCGAAGCCGTGTCGCCGTGATCGTAGAATCTGCTGATGGGCATCATCTTGGCGAAGGCCGCGAGACCGCCCTCGTGGTCGCGATGCCAGTGACTGATCACGAGATGGTCAATGTGATCAAGGCCGGCCTGCCGGGCTGCGCTGTAGATGCGTTTGGCGTCACGGTCGGCATCGGGAAAACCGGTATCGATCAAAAGCGATTCTCCGGTCGGCGACACGATCAGCGTGGCAGCACCCCCCTCGGTATCGATCCAGTACATGCTCAATTTACCGGATTGCGCCGTTGGCGCGGGATGGTCCTGCGGGAACGCAGGAGCGGACGCAGCCAACGCCAGAATGATCGCGGCAATACTTGGAGAAGCTCGCTTCATGCGGGTTTCCTCGCTTCCAGCCTGACGTTGATGCTCACCTCGCCCTACGCTCCTCGTCCAGCCACGCATAGATGCGGCGAACGCCCCGAATATCGGCGCCGAGCCCGGTGATTTGCGGAAACTCCTTGGCGTGCGCGGTGAGATCGACGCGCTTTGCTGCGTCATCCGGCGAAACACCTTCGCTTTTGAGCTTGCTCACCTGATTGACCAGATCGCCCAGATAGGCCTGATAGGCGCCGATCAGGCTCTTGTTGGTGAAAGGCACGCCATGCCCCGGCAGGTCCACCGCGAAGTCGAGCTTTTTGAGCTCTTCCAGCGTGGCGATCCATTCGCTGAAGAAGCCGTCACCCATGTAAGCGAGCCGGCTTTCCATCAGGTCGCCGGTACAGACGATGCGCTCTTTCGGAAGAAAGACAACCGTGTCGCCGCCCGTATGGCCTCGGCCCAGAAACATCAGGTCGATCTCCCGGCCGCCCCTGTTGAGCACCATCTTCGTGGAATAATGGATATTCGGCGGCGTCACCTTGATCTCACTGTTATTCTGCGCAAGCTGCCGGGCATCGGCCAGATCCTTCTGCAGAGCCGCCTTGTGCTGCGCATTTCCCTCCGCCGCGATCTCTTTGTTCAGCGTATCGATCCGCGCCGACAATGCGGTCACCTGTGAGGTTAGGAATGGCTCGCGGTGAAGTACGTCGGTTGTCGAAAGCATTTGATACAGGTAATCGGTCCCGATGATCTGCACTTCCGGCCCGAAGATCTGGTTGCCGCCAGTATGATCGTAGTGCCAATGCGTGTTGACGACATATCGGATCGGCTTGTCGGTCAGTTTCCTGATGTCGTCGACGAAGACCTTCGCCGCCGCCGGCGAGGTGCCGGCATCCACGATCAGAACATCCGTATCGTTGACGATGACCGCGTGGTTGCTGCCGAGTCCGGGCCTGGTAGCCGTCGCGTAATAGACGCCGTCGGCGATCTGTTCAAACTTGTACGCGTTCCCCAGCACCACTGGATAATTTTGCGTTACGGGCTGCGCCTGCGCCGCAAGACAGGGCGCAGCGCAAAAACCAGCGATCGATGCAAAAATGCCCAGCCTCATGAGAACCTCCCTGGCTTTCGTCGGTAATGCGCGGCCCGATGTCGGACATTTTTACCAGAGGTGCTTCTCAAACGCGAGGAAAACGCCGGGCGTCCTCCGCGGCTGGATGCAGCGGCCGCAGAAGCGCGTTGCTCTGGCCGCCTATAATTACTCACCGACTAGCGGCTGCCGCGATCTCCTCGACAATCGCGTCGGCGGCGGCTCTCGGATCCGGCGCAGCGAGGATCGGACGGCCAACCACAAGGTAGTCGGCGCCCGCCGCAATCGCCGCAGCGGGAGTCATGATGCGCTTCTGATCGCCTGGATCGGTGCCGGCAGGACGGATGCCCGGCGTCACCAGCACCATCTGCGGACCGATGATCGGGCGCAGCGCACTCGCCTCCGCACCGGAGCAGACGAGCCCGTCAATGCCGATGTCGCGCGCCTGCGCGGCGCGTTCGGCAACAAGCTCGGGCACCGTGAAGTCATAGCCGGCGGCAGCCAGATCGGCATCGTCATAGGAAGTCAGCACAGTGACGGCGAGAATGCGCAGCCTGGAATTGCCTCGCGCCTCGACCGCGGCGTGCATCGTCTGCGGATAGGCATGAACGGTCACGAACGCTGCGCCCAGGCGCACGACGTTTTGCACGGCTTGGGCAACGGTGTTGCCGACGTCATGCAGCTTGATGTCGATGAATATCTGCTTGCCGGCATCGGCCAGCGCGCGTGCGAAATCGAACCCGCCGACGAGCGCCAGCTGATAGCCGATCTTGTAAAACGAAACGGAGTCGGCAAGCCGCGCCACCATCGCTTCCGCATGCGTCAGCGACGGCAGGTCAAGCGCGACGATCAATCGTTGGCGGGGCGCAAGCATGCCAGAGATCAGAAATCAGAGATCAGAAATCGAGCCATTCCCATCCGGCCTCATCTGATCCCTGATTTCTGATATCCGATATCTGTCCCTCCGATAAACCCAAACCCGCGCCGGCGGGATATTGGCCCAGATACGCTCGGACGCTTGCGAACTGAAATCGAGCGTACGAGGGATCGGCGAATAGGCCGCATAGGTGAACTGAACGAAGGGCGCGCCCGGCGCCATCAGGCCGAAAGCCTCGTGAAGAAGCCGCAGCCGGTTATTGAGCGGCTTGGTGAAAAGCGGCAGGCCGGAGACGACAGCGGCGGCCGGCTGCCGAAGCAGGCTTCCGAGAAGCCGCTTGAGCCCATAGGCGTCACCCTGCACCACCATGGCGCTCGGGTAGCGCTGGCGCAGCAAACGGCAGAAGGTTGGATCGAATTCGACGAGCACGAGCCGCGCCGGTTCTATGCCTTGCGCAACCAGCGCCGCGGTAACCGGCCCTGTCCCCGGACCCAACTCGACGATCGGCCCGCAAAGAGTCGGGTCGATATAGGACGCCATGGTGCGTGCCAGGGCTTTGCCGGACGGGGTCACGGCGCCGATTGCCAGCGGCTTTTCTACCCAGGAGCGAAAGAAGCGAAATTCGTCATCGATCCGGATGCCGTTCTTCTCTTCGAAGCGGCGGATCCCGCTCTCGAATTTCCTTTTCTGGTTTTCAAATTTCTGCCCAATACGCCGCCGGTGGGTCTCGAACTTGCGCTCGATCTTCCTACCCAGCACGCCCCGCTTGATCTCCAATAGACGAATTCGCAGCCGAATCTGCCGTTCGATTTTCCTTTCGAGCAGTTCGAGAGCCGGCAGCGGCATGACGGGGATGCTTGACTATTGCCCTTATTGCCAGCGTCCATCGGTAAATCGGCCGCCCGCAGGGGTCAAGGGTTTCAGGCGGAGCCGACGCGCCCAGCCAGGATTTCGCGGACCTTGCCAAGGAAGCCGGCTGCTTCGGGATGCGTGTCGCGGGATGACAGCTTCTCGAACTCGCTTAGCAATTCGCGCTGTCGCTTGGTCAGCTTCTGCGGCGTCTCGACCACGATTTGAACGTACATGTCGCCGCTCCGGCGCGAACGGAGCACCGGCATTCCCTTGCCCTGGAGACGGAAGCGTCGCCCGGACTGACTCCCCTCAGGCACTTTCACGCGGGTCTTGCCGCCATCGATCGTCGGCACCTCGATGTCGCTGCCCAGCGCCGCCTGCACCATGGAAATCGGGACGCGGCAATGCAGATCGGCGCCGTCGCGCTGAAAGAACGGATGCGGCGCGAGCGCCAGGAAAATGTAGAGGTCGCCGGCAGGGCCGCCGCGCACTCCGGCCTCGCCTTCGCCAGCCAGCCTGATCCGGGTGCCGTCTTCTACGCCGGCGGGAATGTTGACCGAGAGCGTGCGTTCGCGGGTTACGCGGCCGGCGCCGGAACAGGCCGGACATGGGCTCTCAATGACCTGGCCTCGACCCTGGCAGGCGGTGCAAGTGCGCTCGAGGGTAAAAAACCCCTGCGAATGACGAAGGCGGCCCGACCCGCCGCAATGCGGACAAGTCTTGGGCCGGGTACCGGAACGCGCGCCTGAGCCCGAACACGCCTCGCAGACCACCGATGTGGGCAATCGTACCTGCGCGGTCTTGCCCGTGAACGCTTCCTCGATGCTGATTTCCATGTTGTAGCGCAGGTCGGCGCCACGTTCGGCGCGTGAGCCACGGCCACGGCCGGCTCCCATGCCGAAAATGCCTTCGAAGAGGTCGGAAAAGGCGGAGCCGAAATCGGCGCCGAAACCGGGGCCGCCGCCCATGCCCTGCTCGAAGGCGGCATGTCCGAAACGGTTATAGGCGGCGCGCTTGTCCGCATCCTTGAGGACTTCGTAGGCCTCGTTGATCTCCTTGAAGCGATGCTCGCTGCTGGCATCGCCGGGATTGCGATCCGGATGCCATTTCATCGCCAGCTTGCGGAAAGCCGATTTCAGTTCGCTGTCGGTGGCATTGCGATCGACTTCCAGGACATCGTAGTAGCAGCGCTTGGACATGCGCGCATCCACCCCCGTCATTTCCACATCATCCCCCGATATGTGGTCGCTTCTGGGCATTTGAAAAGAGAATAATTAGAAAAGCGCACCCCCGGGCTGACCCGCGGGTGCGCTCATGATCGAGGCGGATCGCCATTGGCGACGCCCGCTCAGGCCGATTTCTTGTTCTTCTTGTCGTCGTCCACTTCGGTGAATTCCGCGTCGACGACGTCCTCCTTCTTGCCGGAAGCATCGCCGCCCGGCGCAGCTCCGCCGGTGCTGCCTGCGGCGCTCTCCTGGGCCTGCTTGTACATTGCTTCACCGAGCTTCATCGAAGCCTGCGCCAGCGCATTGGCCTTGGTCGTGATCGCGGCGGAGTCAGTGCCTTTGAGGGCCTCCTTGAGGTCTGCCAGCGCGTTCTCGATCGCACGCCGGTCGCCCTCGCCGACCTTCGACCCGTGCTCGGCCAGCGCCTTCTCGGTCGAGTGGACGAGCGCCTCGGCATGGTTCTTCGCCTCGACGTCGGCCTTGCGCCGCTTGTCTTCCTCGGCATGCGCCTCGGCATCTTTGACCATGCGCTCGATGTCAGCTTCGCTCAGGCCGCCAGAAGCCTGGATGCGGATCTGCTGCTCCTTGCCGGTGCCTTTGTCCTTGGCCTGAACGTTGACGATGCCGTTGGCGTCGATGTCGAAGGTGACTTCGATCTGCGGCACGCCGCGCGGAGCGGGCGGAATGCCGACGAGGTCGAACTGGCCGAGCAGCTTGTTGTCGGCCGCCATTTCGCGCTCGCCCTGAAACACCCGGATTGTGACCGCGCCCTGATTGTCCTCGGCTGTCGAGAACACCTGACTCTTCTTCGTCGGAATGGTCGTATTGCGATCGATTAGTCGCGTGAACACGCCGCCGAGCGTCTCGATGCCGAGAGAGAGCGGCGTCACATCGAGCAGCAGGACGTCCTTGACGTCGCCTTGGAGCACGCCGGCCTGGATCGCCGCGCCCACTGCCACGACTTCATCGGGATTGACGCCCTTGTGCGGCTCCTTGCCGAACAGCTGCTTTACGATTTCCTGGACACGCGGCATCCGGGTCATGCCGCCGACCAGCACGACTTCGTTGATTTCCGCTGCCGAGAGCCCGGCATCCTTCAATGCCAGCCGGCACGGCTCGACCGTCTTCTGCACCAGGTCGTCCACCAGCGCTTCGAACTTGGCGCGGGTGAGCTTCATGGTCAGGTGCTTGGGTCCGGTCGCATCCGCGGTAATGAACGGCAGATTGATCTCGGTCTGGGTCGTCGACGACAGTTCGATCTTGGCCTTTTCGGCGGATTCCTTGAGGCGCTGGAGCGCAAGCTTGTCGCGGCGCAAATCGATGCCCTGCTCCTTCTGAAATTCATCGGCGAGATAATTGACAAGGCGCATGTCGAAGTCCTCGCCACCCAGGAACGTGTCGCCGTTCGTGGATTTGACTTCGAATACGCCGTCGCCGATCTCGAGGATCGAAATATCGAAAGTGCCGCCGCCGAGGTCGTAAACCGCGATCGTGCCGCTCTTCTGCTTGTCGAGCCCATAGGCGAGCGCCGCCGCGGTCGGCTCGTTGATGATGCGCAGCACTTCGAGTCCGGCGATCTTGCCGGCATCCTTGGTCGCCTGGCGCTGAGCGTCATTGAAATAAGCCGGCACGGTAATGACGGCCTGCTCGACCTTCTGCCCGAGATAGCTTTCCGCGGTCTCCTTCATCTTCTGGAGGACGAATGCGGAAATCTGCGAAGGCGAATAGGTCTTGCCGTCGGCCTCGACCCAGGCGTCGCCATTGCTCGCGCGCACGATTTTGTAGGGAACGAGTTTCTTGTCCTTTTCCACCATCGGGTCATCGTAGCGCCGGCCAATGAGCCGCTTGACCGCGAAGATGGTCTTCTCGGGATTGGTGACCGCCTGGCGCTTCGCGGGCTGGCCGACAAGCCGTTCGCCGTCATCGGTGAAGGCGACAATCGAGGGCGTGGTGCGCATGCCCTCCGCGTTTTCTATTACTTTCGGCGTCTTGCCTTCCATGACGGCGACGCACGAATTGGTGGTGCCAAGATCGATGCCGATGACCTTGCCCATAGTCGTATTCCTTTCTGCTGCGGCAGGCCGGCCGGGCCCAGATGGCACCCGGGCCGAGGCCTCCACGTTGGAGCCGTGGAGTCCCCTCCGACCCCCTGAAATACACGCTAAGCGCCGCGAAAGCGGCGTCAGGGCTCATATAGGAGGGACGAATTTGGCTGCAAGGCGGGCGATCACGATTAAGCGATTGATACGTCCGCGACGCGAGCTTGCCGCGATTGTGGGGCCGCCGCTATTCGCCTGGCGCGGCGGCGCCTTTGGTCACCTCGAAGGCGAACCGGAACCGCGGCAGATCTTCACCCGGATGATCGTCGGCAAACGTGAGCTGAGGCAGCCGGTAATTGTTCGGGCGCCTCTCCTTGCCCTTGTAGATCGCCGGGTAAAGATCGATGAAGTGCCACCCGGGCTCGCCGGTCGCCTGCATGATGATCTCGATGTCGCCCTGGCTGTTGAAGGCGCACGCATAGCCGCTGGTGGCGTTGTCGTAGACCAGCGTGTAGATGTTAGCCGTCTCGCTCCAGCCGACGCCTTTGAGGTGGATGCGGAAAGTCGTCCCGGCAGGTCCGCGCGCTACATCGAGAGGAAAAGCGGTCGGGGCAACCCAAAAGCTTCCCTCTTTCTTGGTCGAGCCCGTTTCAACCCAGAGGTTGTGCAGCCCGCCAAGATCGTCCGGCGTGTTGAAGTGAAATTCGGCGCGT
The DNA here is from genome assembly GCA_036557705.1 of Xanthobacteraceae bacterium. GTDB lineage: Bacteria > Pseudomonadota > Alphaproteobacteria > Rhizobiales > Xanthobacteraceae > VAZQ01. Next base: position 69,482 of record DATBHB010000003.1, on the reverse strand, counting down.
CCTTTATCGTCCGCCACCGCCTGGGTTAAAAGGCGTCGCTGCTGCTCCCAGCCGGCGCCGCTCATGCGGTTGCCGACCACCGTATCCCAATTGAGCTTGTAGATTTTGCCCGGCTCGAAGCCTGAGCCCGTGACCACGACAGGCGCGCCAACTCCGGAGAAAGCCGGCGAGGCAACCAGTTCGCCTTGCGGAGCCAGCGAACGCACGCTCGTCTGCGCCTGCTGCGCAGCCGGCGGCGGCAGCACCGGCGCGCCCGCAGTGATGGTGAAATCGAGCCGAAACGTCGGGCGATCAGGCACCGGCGATTGCTGCGTGTTGCGGTAGGGCGAACCGAAATCCGAATGCTGGATTTCGACGATGTGCAGCCCGGGCCCGCCGGTTGCCGGAATATTGAAGCGCGCGCTCCCGGCGGTTGTTACGGCGGAGGCGAAGCCGGTGAATTTATTGTCGTAAAGGACGACCCAGCTGTCCTCGAGTTCGCGCCAGCCGATGCCTTGCACCTCGACGGCGATGGGCGTGCCGGCCGGTCCGCTCTTTGCTCCGGTAACCTTTGCCGTGATGTCGAGATTGAAGCCGGCCTGGGTGAGCAGCCGATCCCCCTGCTGGATCACGATATCGTGCAGAAAGCCGAAATCCTCCGGCGCGACGAAGCTCGCGGCGATCCGGCCGGCCTTGTCGGCTTTCACGGTGGCGATGCGGTAGGCAACCGGCGTGAACTCGCGGCCAAAATACTCGGCGACCGTTACCTTCCAGTGCCCGTTGACGGTGCGCCAGACGAGGTCGAACTGCTGCTCGGGAGGAAATCCCTCTCCGGTCACCATGATGGGCGTGCCGACCGGCCCGTGAGTCGGGGCGAGCGCGAGGTGGCCCACATAGCCGTCCCTCGGCTTGGTGAGCGGCACTTGCGGGCCGAATTCCGCAGCGCGCGGTACTGCCCACGCGCTGCCGCTGAAAAAGAAGGACACAGTGAGCGCGCAAATGAGCGCGCTCAGCCGAGCGAGGCCGTTGGCCATCGGACGTACCTGTTCTCTAGTTGGTCTTCTTGAGCTCGATGGCGCCGTCGAGGACACGCAGCTGCGAGGTCGCCACCTTGAACGGCTCCCAAGTCTGCGTGTTGCCGTGCATGTCCGTCACGATGACCTTATAGTCGAAGGTCCCGGTTGGATAATTAGCTGGAATGATCCAGGCCACCGACCAGAGATGATCGGTCGGCTGCCGCGGCGGATGTCCGCCCCAGCGCCCTTGGATCTGCTGGCCGTCAGCCAGTTGAACAGTCACGCTCTTGACGTCCTTGTCGTCGAGCGACTTCCCGCTCGGATCCTGCACGCGAACCCGCCAGACGACCTTCTCGCCATGCAGGAACACGTTGTTGAGCACGCAGGCCGGCGGCGCGCCCTGCTGGTTGCCGCGTTCCATGTCGCCGTAGATGAAAAGCTTCTGCTGCGCCTGCGCCAGATCGGCAAACCCGATGACGGACAATGCGGCAAGAGCAGCTGCGGAAACCGTCACAACTCGCATTATATCCTCCCTTTATGCACAATCGGCAGGACAGCCGCCTGCCGCCGATATCGGGCCGATCATATATGGCTCAGAAACCGTTTTGAAGTGGCTTGAGGATTTTTTCTGGTGTCCCGGTTCCGACGCTTGTATCCCCTTGCAGCACGCGCTTTTACAAGCGTCGGAACCAAAGGGACACCAGCAGCTCATTAGTTCCAGTGGCTTTGGATTTGACGTTCCTACGAAGGACTCGCGGCATGGCTGGTAGGAACGTCAACTCCGCCACACTGGTGCCGGCCGCGGGCTTTCGCTTCGTCCCAGGCTATCTCGACCGCTTCCGCCAGGAGGCGCTCCTTTCCGCGATTCGCGAGGTCGTCGGCGCCGCGCCTCTTTATGTCCCGCGGATGCCGAAAAGCGGACGGCCGATGTCGGTGCGCATGACCAATTGCGGGCGGCTCGGATGGATGACGGATGAAGCCGGCTATCGCTACCAGGCCCGGCACCCGCAGACCGGCGCGCCGTGGCCGCCGATACCCCAGCTTCTGCTCGCGGCCTGGCGCGAGCTCACCGGCTATCGCCATCCGCCGGAAGCCTGCCTTGTCAATTTCTACAGCGCTTCGGCCAAAATGGGCCTGCACCAGGACCGCGACGAGGACGATCTGACGGCGCCCGTTCTCTCGCTCTCGCTTGGCGACACTTGCCTGTTCCGGATCGGTGGGACGAGGCGCAGCGATCCGAGCCGGTCGATACGGCTGGCTTCGGGTGACGCGCTTGTGCTTGCCGGCGATACGCGGCTTGCCTTCCATGGCGTCGACCGCATCCTGCCCGGGACCTCGACGCTGCTCGCCGAAGGCGGCCGCATCAATCTCACGCTGCGGCGGGTGACGCTGCCCTAGCGCGAACTTACTCGGCGGGCGCTCCGCCTTTTAAAAAGATCAGGGCAGCCGCCTTACTTTGTTTCCGGGTGCAACGCGCGCTCGATCGCCATGCGGATAAACCGCTGATAGGGCATGCCTGCGCGCTTTGCGCGGGCGCGGACCGCTTCCAAAAGCTTTTCCGGCATGCGCAGGCTCACCGACTTATCCTTGCGTCGTAGTTCGAAACGCATCGGCGTCATGTCGGACAGATCGTACTCGCTCAGGTCGGCGGCTTCGACGAAGGCCTCGGCTTCAACGTCGGTTTTGAAGTCCGGGAATTTCTTTTTCATGGGCTTCTATCTCCTTTTTATGCATGTAACGGGCGCTAATCGGGCGGATCAGCCGGTGCTTCCGTCTGCTGGCATTTGTCCCGATTGCCGTTGTCCCAATCGAAGCCGTCAAACTCCGTTGTCACCCCTAAATTCGTTGTTCACTCCTAAAATATGGATACGAATTGCATATGCAAATGCAACTCAAAACTCAAAGGAGCGCCCCAGGGCTGCCGCATTTTTCGAGTCATTCCGGTCCTCGGAGGGCCACCATGACCGGTTTTCGCTGGATTTTCCTTCCGCTCTTCGCGCTTTTCTTCGCGGGGGCGACCCCAGTTCGGGCGGCAGATGTCGTGTTTCCGACCGGCTCGCGCGTCGGAATAGCGCCGCCGCCCGGCCTTGCGGCGAGCCAGCGGTTCATGGGATTCGAGGACCCCGCCAAGAATGTCGCCATCATTATCGTTGCGCTGCCGGCTCAAGCCTATGCGGAGCTCGAACGATCCCCGCTCGCGGAACAGGGGGTCACCATCGAGCAGCGCGAGGATGTCTCGGTCGCCGCCGGCAAAGCGTTTTTGGTGGTCGCGCGGCAGAAGGTCGAGAACATCACGCTGCGCAAGTGGATTCTTGCTGCAGCCACGCCGGACTTGACGGCGATCGTGACTGCCGAGATCCCTGACGATGCGCGGCAAGCCTATCCGGACGGCGCGATCCGGGCGGCACTCGCCAGTGTCGCGGTTCGCGACACCGTTCCGGTGGACGAGCAGCTTAGTCTCCTGCCGTTCAAGGTGGGCGAACTGTCCGGGTTCCGGGTTGGCGGCGTCATTGCCGGGCGCGCCGTGATGTTGACGGACGCAGCGCCCGATCCTGCCAAGCAGGCCGACGCGCCACGGCTCGTCATTGCGCTCGCGCCCGGAGGGCCGAGCGAGGCGAGCGAGCGCGATCTCTTCGCCCGCGACGCGTTTGCGAGCGTTCCCAATCTCGCCGAGGTTCGCATCCTCACGTCGGAACCGCTGCGCATCGGCGGCCAGGTGGGCCATCAGATCATGGCGCGCGGAAAGGACGCCAGAACCGGTACCGAGTTCACGATCGTCCAGTGGCTTCGCTTCGGCGCAGGCGCCTATATGCAACTCGTTGGGGCCGCGCCCACGGCCGCCTGGACCGGCGCCTATGCGCGATTCCGCCAGGTCCGCGACGGAATCGACGTGCCGTAGTTTACGCGGCGCTTCACCGCGACGTCTTCTCGATAACCGTTTCGTGGAACCGCGCCCCGCGGCGCCTGCGCGCGTCCGCTCGCGACGGTCGGACCAGCAATTCCACCAGGCCAAAATTAAGCTTGCAGTCTCTCGCCTCTTATGCCTATAGTCCTAGGTCTAAAGTCATAGGTCTACAGTCATAGGGAAAGCGGGCAATGGCTCGGCAAAACGACAACATGAAGAATGCGGAACCCAAGCGGCCGTCCGTGCGGAAACGGCCAAGGCGCAGGTCCGACCTGACCGCAGCGCGGCTGCGACAGCTCCTCGATTACTCACCGGAAACCGGCCGGTTTCATTGGCGAGAAAGCCGCGGCGGCCTGACCGCAGCAATGGAGGCGGGAACGGGCAAGAACGGATATCGCACAATTCATGTCGATGGCCTTATCCACTATGCGCATCGGCTCGCCTGGCTCTACGTTTACGGTCGGCATCCTGCCGACCAGATCGATCACATCAACCGCAATCGGGCGGATAATCGCATCGCAAACCTCCGGGAAACGTCCCAACAGGAAAATCTGTGGAACAGCGTGCGCCCAAGCGCGTCGGGCGTTAAGGGGGTCCGCCACAGAGGACACAATTGGTATGCGAGGATCACTCGCGACGGCGAGGAAATCCACCTCGGCTCGTACGATACCCGGGAGGAAGCAGAGGCGGCTTTTCAGGGCGCAGCCATCGCCCGTCAGTTCCTGTTCGACATGGCGCGCCGCCGCAGCGCGCGAAATAGGCGCAAGCTCACCGAGAGTGCACCTGGCGCTCCGACGGGACGAAACATTCGAGACAGCAACGCCTGAGGTCAATATCCGTCCAAATACACGGATTTCGACAGAGCTGTAAGAACGATAATTTTCAGGTCGAAAAACAGCGACCAGTTGTCAATGTAATACAGATCGTGGTCCACCCGGAGCCGCATCTTTTCCAACGTATTCGCCTCCCCGCGACATCCATTGATTTGTGCCCACCCGGTAATACCGGGCTTCACGTTATGGCGCCTCGCAAAACGCGCCAAGGCGTGTTCAAACATGTCGTTGTGCGCGGTCGCGTGTGGCCGGGGGCCAACAATCGACATGGTTCCTGCAAGCACGTTTATCAGCTGCGGCAATTCATCTATATTCGTGCGTCGCAACACTCGGCCGACGCGAGTGACGCGGTCGTCGTTTCGCCTCGCCGGGGTGAAATTATCGCCGCCTTCGAGGACGTGCATGGATCGGAACTTAATGACGGTAATCGGTTCGTTGTTGTAGCCGTGCCGCTTTTGTCGAAAAAAAACGGGACCTCTGGAGTCGAGAACGATGGCCGCGGCCGCCATGAGCATTATCGGCGACAGGAATGCCAGGAGAAACGCGGCGATGACAAGGTCTAGCGCCCGCTTCAGGGCGCGATCGACGAGCGACAGCGGACGGCGGCACAGCTGGATGCCAACAAAGGGGCCCAGCTGCGAGCCCTGCACCGCTGATGCTGAAGCTAATCCGGCCGGCAGAATATGCACATCGACCGGCAACTCGGATAAGCACTCGATCAAGCCTGCGGGACAGAGTGGATCGGAGTCCGATGGCAAAACGATTATGTCATCCGGGCGCAGCTTTCGACATGTGGCCGCAATTTGACGCTCCGATAACACCAGGTTCGACGGTGTCGTCGTGTATTTGGCGTTTGGGAATTGAGCCCACCAAATCACCTTTATCCCGGTATGCGTCAGCCGCTCTCGAATGGCATCGCAGGCACTTTTCGCCCCAATCAGGATTGCGCGCCTGCTTTCAATGGACCCGGAAACAATCGCTCTTCGCAGTCGCGAGTACCAAAGGCTGCGAATGCCTACGACAGCGGCGGCGGCCGCGATAAACTGGAAAACAAACGTCCCGCGTGAATACTGGTCGGCGATTTTGGAAAGAAAAAGCACAGTCAAAAACAGTGAAAAGCCGAAGACAACTGAAAGCAACCCGTTCCATACGGACTTTGACTTTGATTGGCTGTGGATCCTCCTGAAGTGTCCGGAACCGAGCGAAATCATCAAGGCGAGAGCTGCGATGACCATACTCGCTGGAGCAAACACTTCCGGCCGCGCCGCCTGATGAAGTGCGCTCGCATGATATAACTGGCTGCCGAGAAACGTTGCCGCCGATACCGCCAGGAACTCCAGGCATGCCATCTCGGCGGCCCACCGGCCAAGTCTGCGACTCCTCGATGGAACAGCACCAAAACCCGACTGGGCTAATGCAGCCGTACGCTGCACGGAACGGTAGTGCATTCAAGCTCTTGAGTTTTGCCGCCCGATGGTCCCTCGATACCTCACCTCTTAATGCGGTCGCCCCGCCCGAGTTCGACTGCGCAATAGATTTTTTTCGCGCTCATCAGCATTTTTTCACGGGGCCAATTGAACGCCTCACACAAGGTCGGATACTAGACAAATATCGAGCAAGCTTTGGTTGCTGCCCGGCTCATTTACCGCCGGACCTTGCGCGGCCGACTGACCACCCCCGGGCGGCTCTCTGCCATCCACAACACCGTTGCAGGACCAAAGTCATTTCGTGTGTGTGGCCGTATGGCCGTATGGCTCAAATCCCTTTGAACGACGTTATGCGCGTGAGACCTTCTCAAAAACCGCGTGATAATCACCCTCCGCGACACGGAGGCGCGGATTCGGCAACATATTGATGAACCTCGATATCCCTCGCAGTAGAAAGCCGAGCACCGATTGCTTTTGCGTCAGAAATGCATAATGCGGGCTCGTATACAGACTGAAATACCGGACTTCGAACCCTGTCTTTTCACAAAACCTCAACAACCGGTGGGGAGAAACGATCGGATGAAATATGACCGGAAAAGGTCCACGACCTGGCTTGCCGGCATCTCTGTTCTTCAAAATAACCCGATAAATCCAAACATGAAGCAAATGCGGAGTGTACTTGGTAATCAGTCCAAATATCGATTGTGGATTGGGCGCGCCAATAAACAGGACCCCCCCGGGTTTGAGAGCGCGATGGAAACATTCAATTGCAAGGTCTGGAGAGTGCAAATGTTCAATGACATTGTAGCACACTACGAGGTCTATGCTTCCAGGAGCAAAATTGTGAGTCTGAATATCTCCGAGAATCTTTATCGTCGCGTACTTATTATTTCGAAGTTGATCCTCGTCTATGTCAACAACCGTTACGCTCGCGGCATTCAAAGAGTCCAGAGGCAACACCGATAATGAGCCGCCTCCCGCTTCGTATATATGAACGGGGTTGCCGGCAAGCCGATCCGCTATGAAACTTTGAACTGACCGCAATGCAGTTTTTGTATCGGGCGCCATGGTAAGAGGCATTTTGGCCTTGGGACGTCGTATCATGCTCGTATTCTCCCTGAGCGGGATCATTTTACGGTCGATGTCCCCTCGCGGACGGCAACAGCTGCCGCCACCTGCGGCAGCCGCTGCTCAGGCCTCGAAGTCTTGGACCTTCGAATGGCGTGAACCGCATAGGCAACTTGCCGCAGGCCCGTGCTGGACCCGCCGGCAAACAGCACGGGAATAATGTTCATTCCGGCCATGAAACTGCCCACGTGTTCGCCCTTTATTCGGGGACGCCTAAGCTCTCCAATACCGATTGCCGCAATTGGTTTGACCGACCGCGAAATTTTCCGATGGGCCGTTTGGACTTTCTCAAGCGAGTTGCGGGTCAGGGGCGCTGCGCTCCCCGCCGGCTCGCTCGGGTGGAACGGACCGACGTGGCGCCTGTTGATGTGCAGGCTCAAAGCCGCCGACCCAAAAGGTATATGCCCAAGAAAAAGGTTTGTTCCTGGACTGAGGCCAAGGACGTCCCCCAGGAACTGACCCGCTGGCTCGTAATGCTTGCGATGCTGCTTTGAGCGGGGATCCTTCGACGTCCTTCGGTCATCATCCCAGTTCCTGGTTTTAGGAGACCCCATGCTCGACCGGCTCACACGCAAACGCACCGGCTGCAGATTGATCCAGATGCTTGCATCATTCGTCATAACCTTTGCCCCGGTATGCGTGAGTTCAGCTGCCTCCGGAGCCGACAGCTCAACGCCCGTTAACTCAGGTTACTTCGGCATGCATGTCTTCAGCAATTCCCTGCTTTCGCCGTGGCCCCCTATCTCGTTTGGAAGTCTGCGGCTCTGGGATCTCGGCGTAGCTTGGGCCGATATCAACAAGTCCGAAGGTGTTTATAATTTTAAAGGACTGGACTCGTATATCAACTTGGTATCTGCGCACGGCGGCGTCGATCTGGTATACACTTTTGGTCACGTGCCATCGTGGGCTTCTTCCCGATCCTGCCTGCCGCCATCCAACCTCCAGTATTGGACAGACTTCGTGCGTGCCATCGTGACGCATGCCGCAGGAAAGATAAAATACTGGGAAGTCTGGAACGAACCGGAAAGTCCTCAGTTCTGGTGCAGCGATATGTCCACCCTCATCACGCTGCAGAGCCAGGCCTACGGCATTATCAAGTCGCTGGATCGGACAGCTATGGTATTGATGCCATCGACCTCGGGATCGTCTGGTCCGAGCTACATGACTTCCCTGCTGGCTGCGGGCAGCGGTCGTTACGGCGACATCATGTCCTTCCACGGCTATGTGAACCAAAGCGGTGAATCGATCGCCCCTTACGTGGGCGCCTACAAAAGCGTTCTCTCAAGGTACGGCCAGGGATCCAAACCGATGTGGGACACCGAAGCAGGGTTTCCCATCACCTTGGATACTGATCACCAGGTTGCCTACGTCGCGCAATATCATTTGCTGCAATGGCCATTGGGAGTAGCTCGATTCTATTGGTACGGTTACGATAGCGGCGATGTCGGTGGATTGCAGAGTTCCGCAAACCGTTTAAGCTCCGCTGGAGTAGCTTATAGAGAAGTAGGCAAATGGATGAGCGGGGCGGTGATGAAAGCGCCCTGTGCCCAGGTTAATTCCAGTGGCGTCGTTTGGACGTGTTCTCTCGTTCGAGCCAACGGATATAGCGCGCTCGCGGTCTGGGCGTCCGGAACCGCACCTCAATCGTATTCAGCGCCGTCCCCATATACGCAACAACGAGATTTGACTGGGGCTGTTAGCAAGATACCCCAGAACCGGGCTGTGTCCATCGGCATCAAACCAATCCTGCTGGAAACAGGAACGGCGTTTTAGGCTGAGGCAGTTCTCCGCGCCATGACCGAAGTGCTTTTTATTGGAGGTTCAGGACGGAGTGGGAGCACCGTTCTGGAAACAGTTCTTGGTCAACTTGATGGTGTCGTTCCTGTCGGCGAGGTGAATGAGATCTGGCAAGCTGGTCTCATAGAAAATAGGCGATGTAGCTGCGGCCGTCCATTCCTGAGCTGCGATTTTTGGATGTCAGTGATAGAGCAAGCGTTTGGAGCCGTTCATCGGCTCGATGCACCGGCTATTCTTCGGATGCAGCGGGCATCGTGCCGTGTGCGCACAATTCCTTTCATGCTGTGCCCGCGTGCTCGGACGTCCGAGTATTCTCAATCCCTTGATGCATTCAAATCCCTGACCAATTCATTATTTTCAGCGATCCAAGCAGTCTCGCGAGCAAAAGTCATAGTGGACTCCTCCAAAACTCCATCCCAAGGGTATCTACTCAGCATCATTCCCGACATCAGCCTTCATGTCATACAGCTGGTGCGCGACAGCCGAGCCGTGGCATATTCGTGGCAGAGGATCAAGAACCTTCCTGATGACCGGGGCGCCATGGTGCGCATTGGTCCACTCCAGAGCGCGATGGACTGGAACTTTCGTCACCTTTTGGTAGGAATGCTCAAGCATGCCAACCGGGTCAGGTCCCACATAATCGTCAAATACGAGAACTTCGCTGGGAATCCCAAAGAGGTCTTGTCCTCCGTGCTCGGCTGCACTCAATGGGCCGGCAATCCGGATGCAATATTTGCATCGACTAATCGTGTGATTCGAAAGGTCATAACCCACACTATAGAGGGCAATCCGATGAAGTTTCAATCTGGAGACATAGTTTTAAAACCGGACGACGAGTGGCGGCGTGCGATGAAATGGTCAGATGTCGCTGTTGTTTCGGCCGCAAGCGCACCTTATCTGATGCGCTTTGGGTATCTGTGATCGAGGAGGGTGAAACTTCCGACTGCTCGCCCTCCAGCGCTTTCACCGCAGATCCGATCTGAAGTTCGTAAATAAAATGGAGGATCGAGCGATGCCGGATTCTAATTTATTCTTTCTGACGGTTGACGGCCTTGTATGCAGTTTCCAGCAAGTGGACGGCGGCGCCTGCCATACGGCTTGGCGCCAGCTCATACGGAGCACATCCAAATACGTGCGTGCCGGAAAGCCCCCTCTTGAACGTGGAGACGCCTGACTTTTGCTGCGGATTGATCCCGCCCAAATCATAAAAGATGTTGCCGCTCCGCTTCCCGTGTGTGATGACCGCCCAGTGCAATAGATACGAGGCGCGACAGTCGCGGCCTTCAGCGTTCGCCGCTCCCAACAGGTAAACGGCCGTGTCGCCGACGAAGCTCCCAATGTGGCCAGCAACCAAGTTGTCGCGTCGCCAGGCGAGATGAATCAGCAACCTTTGCGCAGGATGCGCCTTGTTTTGTGCACGTCGGAAAAAACCGACATCCTGACGCGCACTGAATCCCTTCTTGCTGGCCAGCTCCAAAAATAGAGGTTCAAAACGGTCGAAATCGTCCAGTGAGTCCGACTGCGTTATCGTAATGTCTGCCTTTTCGGCTTTCTGGAGCTCCCTGCGCCAAGTGCCGCGAAAGCGGCGTCGGATCTCGTCCGGCCCGACAGACAGGTCCACAATGACGGTCTGATATGGACTTTGCGCGAGCAAAGGTCGGAAGCCGTTTGCCTCGAAGCAAGCAGCTTGCGCTTCGCGCCACCTGCCGCCGCGGAACGGAGGGATGACGCGGAGCACCAATCCGCGCCCATGAACATACTCGTTTGCAAGCGCGTTAAGACACCAATCGAACACTTGCGGTGAAAAGCCGTCATCCTGGGCCGTGAGGGGACCGGAGTGCACATACGCGATGCCAAACTGTGGTACCGGAACTGTCTTGAGGCGGACGTTCGCCAACCCGATGAGCGCCTGTTGGTAGGAGATTCCGATGCATTCCGATCGTGCACCCCAGTAATCAGCTGCTTCCAGCGCGTATGACCCGCACTGATGATGCGACAGGTCTCGAAAACGCAGAACCGCAATATCCCATTCGTCTCGAGACAGCTTCGTTATGGACAAGTCGCGCCTCGGAGTACGCGTGCACAGTGGGCCGAACGTGTGCATTTCACTCGGGCCTCGCCAACAATTGCTCTCCGCGGCGCCCATCAACCGGTTCCGCTCGGTTGCGGACTCTGTTTTGGTGAAGTGGGGTCGCCCGTGGCCGAGGGCTGCAGCGACAATGCATCAAGCAATACGCGAACGCGAACATACGCCACTGCTCAAATCGACCGCCATCGTAACAACTCATCCCGGCGCAAGTTCCGGCAGGCAATGGTCACCAGCGCCGAAAGCTGAACCATAGGCTGCGTGGCAGCACCGGGCCGCGGTCAGCATTCCTCGGTCAGTGGTGTTCCTGAACCCATGCTCGCTTGCAACGGCCACAAACTCCCCACCGGCTCCTGGTTACGGTTCGGAAGAATTGCCCGACGGCACCCGCAAAGTCGAAAGCGCGGCTTCGACTATCGTTCCAGCAGCCGTGTCATAGTTGTGATGCGCTATGAGCCTCAAGGAATTCGATGAGAATTGGCTATACGTGTCCCGATCCGTCAACAGCCGGCAAACCGCTGCCGTCCACTGTTCAATCTCGAAGTCGCGTACGAACCCATTTACATCATCCTGAACGATTTCGCCGACAGATCCGGCAAATGGCGTAGCGACGATGGGCAGACCCGCAGCGCAGGCCTCGTTGGCGACAACGCCCCAAACGTCTCCCTTCGTAGGAAACAAGAAGATACGAGCCGAAGCATACAGTCGAGGCAGTTCACAGGGCTGCGCAAATCCATGAAAAGAACACTCTGCGCTCCTGCAGCGCTCCGCCTTCTCACGGAGTTGCGCCTCCAACGGGCCGGACCCGACGAATAGGACGGTGACTGGCCGGTTCAACGCCAACCCGGCACGCTCCGCGACTTCCAGAGCGAAACACGGACCCTTGTCTCCGATCAATCTCCCGCAAAACATCAGGTCGAACTGTTTTAAGGTGAGCCCGTACCGGAACTGGTCGTTGTCCACGCACAGCGGGGCCTTGAACACCTTTTCAGGAGGCAAGCCATAGTGGCGATACAGCTTCACCGATGCATCGCTCGCTCCAACGAATGCACCGCTCCGTCTGAAGACAATCCGGCGCATTCTCCTATGCAGCCACGATAATGCTCGTTCCGATGCCAACGTACCATCGGTCATGCAAATGTGTTTCCGTCTATGCCATTGAGTGTACAGAAAGGCATATAGGAACGTTGGATTGAACCCTTGCGTCATGACAACGTGCGGATTGATACGTTTCAGCGTACGCCACACGTCGAGATTATTGTGAATATACTGTGACAGCCCTTGGCTGTCATTGCGGGTCGCTATTGCGAAAAATCGCTCTTTAAGGAAGAAATGCCTGAAGCCGAGTGGTCCGATAGCCCATTGGCGGTTTGGCTCTCTTTCAGCACAAAAGACCACCGAAAAATCGATCCTCGGGTCCGCTCCGAGCCTGTTCCAAACGGGAATCCGGTAAGGCACAGGAATATTGGCGACCAGCGTCACCCTGGGCGGCCCTGCTTCGGCACGCCGGCTGCGCATGATCACTCACCGACCCTGCGGCCGTGCGGCCGAAACGCCACCCCGGCGAGCGGAACGCCGCCGGCTGAGCCTGACGGAAGCGGAGCGGCACGTACTGCAGTGCGGCTCGTGGTTGTGGGCGAGGGACTCGCGCTCAATTCGGGTTGTCGGTCTTCATACGCGTTTACGACAACCCATATGGCGAACCAATGATAATAATAGATGAGCGTATTGTCCGTCATAAACAATATCATTTGATATATGAAAACGTATAATCCAACGATGTTGCGGCGTAGTGCGGCGAATATCACCAGGTACAAGCCAACCCCTCCCACGATACCATATTCGTAGACAATCCTCAGATGATCGTCGTGCGGTTCGTCTCTAACGGAAAATACCTCGGCGATCAGCCGTGTCGCGGCCCCAGGTCCATGGCCAAAAAGCCACGTGAGCAGCGAGCTATTCCGCAGATTGTCGGTAATTGCCGAAGCGAACTCGTATCTGCCGAGGAGATAGAAATCAATGGGGGTATATGGGGCAACGTAAGCGAACGCCGTTGAAATGATGGACTTGGCATTAAAGCCAAAGAAAAGGCCGACCGCCAAGGACAATGCCGCTCCCCAAGCAACGAGTCGCCGGCGGCCTAAAAAGCGATCCAGCCTGAGCATGTTGAGTCCGAGGTTCATCACCACGATGACAATTATGCCCACAAATGCCGCTCGTTTGAACGACAGCAGGACGGCCAACGAAGATACCAGCATCCAACTCCAGTCTCGTCGGAGGTAGAAATAGATCGCAAGGAGGCCCAGTGAAAATCCAAATGATGACTCTAGACCGCCTTCCGACCTGATAAGGTCGAACTTGAATTCGAACGACTGGCCGCGCCCTATACTGTTGGTAATAAGGTTTAGAACAAGCAGAATCAGCAGCAGCTTGGCGTCAGAGTCGCGAAAATTGTATACCGTTACCAGGGTCAGGATACCGCTGGAAATGATCAAGACGTCTCTGGCAAAGAAATAATCCGTGAAATCGGCCCCTGCGGCGACGGCCGAAAACAGGATGCAGACGTAAACAAGCGGGACCATCAACAACCGGCGATCGAGGTATACCGAGCCATTGATCAGTCCCAGCACGATGAGAATCGGAGCCAGATAACCAGCGAACCGGAGCGGCCTGCCTTGCGACAAGTCTGCGGTGGCGATCGTGAGAAAGAGCCAGTTGAACGTGATGAATATTTTGCCGAGGTGCCGGTGGATCGGTATGAGTTCCGATCGGATCCGATTGGCTCTCATCCTGTGTTGGCTGTTCATATTCGAGGGGACCGGCAGGTTGTAGAATCTTCAAGACGCACATTGCACTTTTGAAATGCTCGATAGGGAAGCTCTTCGAACGGATCGGGAACGCGTTGGTGATCGCGTGGAACCCGACACCCGGAATACCCGCGGGTCGCATTTATCCGCCGATGCTTCAGATTCATGGACACGGATTCATGGACAAGGAGCGGTTCCGATTAGAGGGCGGCAGAACAACGACCGTATGCGATATGGGTTTCGCGGGAACATCTTGGTCTCGCGGCAGTTCATCGGTCCGGGGGCGGAGCGCAGCTCGCCTGCCCCCTTCCGCCGGTACAAGGCCTTGCTGTTTCGAGCCAACCCAGATTCGACGCGTGGGGTCGTGGTATGCTGCTGAGCAAAAATTCGAGCGGCATGGCAGAGGATGTCCAGGAAATTGGACCTCGTCCAATTTCCGCGGCGGACGCGGTGGCATCAGCATTCCGCTTTCTGCAACGACGGCGATCTATCATAATCCTGGTCCTGCTCCTGTCCGTCGGGACGGGGATACTCTACCTGTTTATTGCGATCCCAAAATTCACCTCGCAAGCGGTGCTTTTGATAGATCCAAACAGAGTTAGCCGTGAGCAGCAAACATCGGGACCAACCGACACTCAAGCAGACTCATTCAGGTTGCAAAGCCAGATCGAGGTACTGAAATCCGAAAAGGTTGCACTGGCCGTCATTAATGCTCTTCAATTAACGCGTGACGCCGAATTTGTCGGTCCCGATCGGTCCGGCGCCTTCACAGTCGGATTGACCGACGCACTTTCCGACTTGAATACCGCTGCTGATGACTCAAACTATCGCTTGATACGACGCGCCGTCAAACGATTCGAAGACCGCCTGTCTGTTAAACGCAGAGAGGGTTCCTATGCAGTGCAGATAAATTTTCAGTCAACCGACCCAAAACAGGCGGCGCTGATCGCGAATACCGTGGTCGATGCGTACATAGCCGATCAAATGGATGCCAGGTACGAAGCGACCCGGCGAGCAGCAAATTGGCTCCAGGATCGTATCAAGAAATTGCGTGCTCAGCTGTCTGCCGGCGCTCAGAGCTCCAACGCCGGCAACCCTGGAGGGCACGGTGTGGACGAAGACCGTGTGACCGAGCTCAACATTCAATCCTCGCAATTGCAGGTAGCCAGCCAGACCATCCAGCAACAACCGTTCCCGATCTCCGAGGCGCGCGTAATCACCGAGGCTACTCCTCCGCTGTTGCCGAGCTCGCCGAAACCGATGCTCGTGCTCGCGTTAACCGGGCTCGGAGGCGCACTACTCGGGATGGCGGCGGGAATGCTGCTCGATGGATTAGACCGGACGTTCCGTACGATGGGTCAAGTTTCGCGGGAGCTCGGAACGGATTGCATCGGCGTTATCCCTGCGCGCCCAATGTTGACGGAGCGCCGACCCGCGCGGAGATCGCGCCTCCCGCCGCCCGGTACAAGGATTATCGGACCGGAGCAGAGTCCGATCTGGAGGATCAATAGTTCATCATCACCGGATCTTAGAGGAGGGATTCACAGCATCAGTGCAGTGATCGAGTCCTTGAAGCGCAGAGGAAACCAGAACCAAATTGTCGGTCTTACCTCCGTACTGGCAAGAGAGGGAAAGTCCACCATTGCAGCGGGCGTGTCGGAATTGATGGCTTCACAGGGAGCAAGGACCATTCTCGTCGACTGCGACCTGCTCCATCCCTGGCTCTCATCCATCCTCAGTCCCGCTCCCGAGCGAGGACTTTTCGAGGTCATATCGGGCGCGTCATCGGTTGACGAGATCAGTTGGACCGACCCTGTTACAGGGTTGGTTTTCCTTCCATCGGCTAAAACGCCGCGGCCGATTAAGAGCAGCACTTTGACGTCGTACTCGGTCAGGCAATTGTTCACCGATCTCCGCAAAGCATACGACTTCATGATTATTGACCTGCCAATCATGTCCCAACTGGCGGACATTCCCGCCGTTACCGATGAGATAGATTCATTCATCCTTATCATTGAATGGGGGAAGACGAATATGACTGTCGTCAGGCGCGCTCTTTCGCTGTCGCGCACCGTACATGAGACTCTGCTCGGCGCCGTTCTCAACAAGGTGGATATGAAGGCGCTTACTCGTTACGACGCTTAGTAGATTCTCGCGATGACATTCTCGTCCTTGACGGGGACGCAGCAGTTTGCATGGTCGAGCTCATCGAACGAAACGGAATGACACACCCAGGTTGAAAGCAGATGCTCGCAGATAGACAGTGCGCAATCACACCGGTCCAGGGAAGGGTTTGAAATGCTGACCACGAACGCGGAGGACGCAAGGCGCGATGTATGTGCGCGAGGGAAATCGGCTTTGCCAGACTTGCCCGATCGATCGCCATCTCGCTGGGTCGGAACGGCTGTCCTGCTATTATGCTTCCTCCTTCCCTCCCACGCCTCGGCGGACTACGTCCTGCGATCGGGCGACGAGATTGAAACTTCGGTCGTCGGAGTACCCGAATTGCGCCAGAGCAGCCCCATCAATGTGGACGGAGAGGCCTCATTTCCGCTAATCGGGCAAATGAGGATTGCCGGCATGCCCTTATCAGCAGTGCGAACCAAGGTGATCGAGGCGCTGCCTACCAAGCTGTTCCGCCGAAGGACCGGCGATGGACGTGAAGTGCCGGTCGTCATCACGCCTGAGGAGATTAATGTAGTTATCTCGAAATACAGGCCGGTATATGTGGATGGCGACGTCGCAAAACCAGGGGCCGAAACCTATGCGCCAGGCCTGACCGTGCGGCAAGTCATCGCCCTTGCCGGCGGGTATGATGTCACGCGGTTCAGGGGGCACGATCCATTCCTGGACGCGGCAGACCTCAGGGCTGAATACTACTCGTTATGGACGGAGTTCGCCAAGGAGCAGGCTCACATCGCGCGGGTAAAGGCCGAACTTTCCAACAAGAGCATGCCGGATCGGCAAGGTCTCGTCGACACACCAATTCCCCGTTCCGTCGCCTCCGACATCGAGGCTCTGCAAGCGCAGTTGCTCGAGGCCCGCAATGACGACCGTCGAAAAGAGATTCAACATTTTCAAAATGCCATCCGTCAGGAGGAGAGCCGGATCGCCCTCCTGACCGAGACGGAGCAGAAGGAGAGGCAGGGTGCTCAGGCGGATGCCAACGATCTGCTGGAGACCCAGCAAAATTTCAAGAGAGGGATGGTCCCCACAATCCGGCTCAACGAAACGCGACGGCTCGCGCTCCTTTCCGCCACTCAAGCCCTGCAGACTACTGCCGCACTGGCCCAAGAGCAACGCGCACGAGAGGAACTATCCAGGAGCCTCGAAAAGGTCGATGGCCAGCGGCGCATCGACCTGCTGAACGAGCTGACTGAGGCCGAGGTCACGATCCAGACGATCCGTTCTCGCCTCGAGGGCGTTGGCGACAAGATAATGTACACGGGGTTGCTTCGGTCCCAGCTGGTCCGGGGGGGAGGCAAACCGGAAATCAGCGTGATCCGGGATTCCGGTGCGACGAGGACGACCCTTACCGCTGATGAGGACACCGAACTCACGCCTGGTGACGTGGTCGAAGTTTCATTGCGCGTACACGGTATTCCCAACAGCAGCGTGGACAGCGATGACTTTAGCGTGACCGCCCGGCCGGAACACAGCTCCTCCACGGCAAAATAGCGCATGCGTGCTCCGCATCGGCGCCGGTTGTGGCGCGACAGCTTCGCGTGCCTGAGCTCACACGGCCGGCCGAAACCTCGCGCACTCGGGGCTTGCGCGAGTAAACGCCGGCATTACGCCGGCAACCGCTGCGATTGGACAATCATCAATTGACATGATCAGGCGCCGCGCATTGATCACCACGTCGTGGGACGATGGGCATCCCGAGGATCTCCGGCTTGCCGAGCTTCTGAAATCCTACGACATCTCCGGGACGTTCTACATCCCCCGTCGAAATCGAGAGAGTCGAGACGTAATGACGGGGGGCCAAATCCGATCTTTGTCGTCAGCGTTCGAAGTAGGTGGACACACGATCGATCACCTTGCGCTTACCGTTGTGGACCCTCACACCGCCGGAACTCAGATTCACGGTTGTAAAGAATGGCTTGAGGATTTAACCTCACGACCAATCAATGGCTTTTGTTATCCGCGTGGACAATACAATGAACAAATCAAGCAAATGACGCGGATCGCCGGGTTCAAATACGCGCGCACTGTCAAGAACCTGTTCGATCATCCCGGGCGAGATCCATTTGCACTGTCCACTACCGTGCAATTTGCGCCCACCTCGGGCGCTGTATATCTCCGCAATTACCTGAAATCGCGCATGCACGCATTTATCGATCGTGAAGCCGGTTTGCCGAACATCCGCTTGCTGTCGGCGGCATTGACAATCAGGCGTCTCGTCGATCGCGTTCGACATTTGGCGGACCTCTGCGAACGATCCGGCGGTGTATTCCATTTGTGGGGTCATTCATGGGAGATCACCCAGTACGGACTTTGGGACGATCTTAGAGAGAGTTTAAAACACTTGGCGGGGTACGGGACTGATGTGCAATTCGGCTCCAATCTGGATGTGGTGAGCAGCAGGTCCAGGGATCTCCCTGATCGTTCACAATGCTAATTAAACTTGCCTCCAGACATAGATACCTCAGCCTGGCCATCGCTGACCAAGCGCTGATAAGCGCGGTCAATTTTGCGATAGGCATCATTCTAGCGCGCACAATGGGACCGTACGAATTCGGCCGTTTCACGCTTACGTGGATGGTCATCGTATTTGTGACCAATATTCAACATGCGCTCATTATTTCGCCCATGATGAGCATTGGACCAAAACAGGACGCTGCTGAAGCACAGGTGTATTATGGCGCCGCAGTCGCGCAGCAGCTGTGCTATTCTGTCGGAGTATTTACAATCATTATGATCGGTACTCTGGTTGCCGGAGCAGTCTATCCTCCTCTGAACGTGCAAAATCTATCTTTTGCACTCGCAACTGCGGCGACTACCCATGTGTTGCAGGAATTCGTCCGACGCTATCTTTTTGTACGCGGATACGCTCTGTTGGCCCTTGTCAACGATTGTGTCCGATATGGCGGGCAGCTTTGTATCATCCTAATTCTCCTTCACAATCAGGAGGTGCGTATTCAACAGGTATTGCTCGCGATTTCGATTTCTGCCGCTGGCGCTGCTTCACTGGGAATGTTGCCAAGAGCAGGAATTGCGTTCAGCAAGTCGATTTTCTGGATGAAAGCCAATCAGCATTGGGCGTTCAGCAAATGGCTGTTGGGGTCGGCCTTGGCACAATGGGCTTCATCGAATCTTTTTATGTTGGCGGCCGGGGTGCTTTTGAGTGCCGCAGCCGTCGGAGCCCTTAAAGCCGCTCAAAACATTCTGGGAGTATTGCACATATTGTTTCTCGGGCTGGATAACGTCGTTCCGTCTCAAGCCGCGCAGCGCTACGAGGGAGGCGGGCAGCCGGCACTGCTGGCGTACATTCGGAAGGTAGTCTTGTTCGGTGGTATCGCGACCGCTCTCCCGGTCGCGGCTGCTTCTTTGTTTCCGGAGTTCTGGCTGCAGCTCCTGTACGGTGCCGAGTACGCCGGTTATGGCAGTCTTTTGCGTTGGTATGGCATCATCTACCTGATCGTGTTCTTAGCGACGCCGCTCAGTGCCGCGTTGCGGGCCCTGGAATATACGCGGCCGATCTTTCTATCAGGCTTGGCGGCTGCTGTGATTTCAGGAGGAGCGATTTACCCACTCATTACTACGTTCGGTCTCAATGGGGTCATCATGGGCATCTTGCTCGTTACGATCATTCGTCAAATCATCCTCGCTCACGCAGTGGCGCTTGCGTTCGGTCAACATCGGTCGCCGCTTGCTACCGTGAACCACGATGTCGACAGAAAAGTACGACCCTGAACACGGGTCGAGGCAGGTTGATGAGCGGGTTAGCCTGGGCCTTTCAACGCCCGCCGCCCTGCGACATTGGTCCGACGCCACGGGCATGTTAGCCGCGGCACTCCTGCTTTACCTCTCGATAAATCAGCTCCAGTCGTTCAAGAATACGGGGGGGCGTGAACTGCTCTTCGTAAACCTTCCGCGCTGCTTGACCCATAGTTCTAACAAGCGCGTGCTCGCTTTCAACACGTTCGAGTGCTGCCGCAAGGGCTTTCTCGTCACCGGCTGGAACATGCAGCCCTGTGATATTGTCTTGCACATATTCGGTCAGCGAGCCAATGTTGGACGCAATCACCGGCAGGCCGGACGCATAGGCTTCCAACAGGCTTGTCGGCAGGTTTTCGTAGCATATGGAAGGCAGGACCAGAGACCGGGCGCCCTTCATTTCATTGAGCACGGCGGGCTTGGGCAGTTGGCCCAGGAACGTAACATTCGCCGGTGATACGGCCTCGAGCTCCTTTCTGAGGGGGCCATCCCCTGCGATCCGAATGGGCGTTCGGATACGACGCGCAGCGTTGATCAGTATACGGACCCCTTTCTCGTGACTGAGGCGGCCCACGTACAAGAGATATGCGCCAGGCTGCCTCGCAGGAGCACCGGGGTCAGCCACCGCGTTCGGTTTGAGAGTGATCTTTTCTGGAGGAATGCCCGCAATCAGGAAACGAGAGCGCGCAAATTCGGATAAAGCGATAAAACGGGCCACCTTCGACTGCCAAGTGCGCGCTCGGCGATGATGCGCGACCATGTGCGCCAACGCCGCGGATCCAATCAGGGTGTTACGGTAGCACCGGTAGCGCAAGCCGTAATATGGCGACCCCGTTAGACATAGTTCGCAGGGTACGCTGTCGCGCATGAGCATGCCATTCGGGCAAACAATGCGGAAGTTGTGTAAAGTCTGGACGACAGGAACACCGGCCTCGGCAGCAGCGTCGTAGATGGATGGCGACAACAGCGGGAAGAAGTTGTGCACATGGACGAGTTCCGGGCCCGTCCGTGCGATCGCATCTCTAATCACTTTGTAACCGTATGAGCTCCAGGATACCGCCAAAGCTGCTCTTACCTTATCCATTACATTGTCAATGACATCATTTGCTACGATGGCTTGATGTACCTGATGCCCTGCCGCGGCGAGGAGAGAGCACTCGAAGTCGAACACGGTATCCTCTCCGCCGAAATGCATATATCGATTATGGACCAGGAGCAGCTTCATCTGTCCGAGGGGCCTCTCACCTGCTGTCGAGATAATGACACTGATGTAAAGACGCTTGCCGCGCTATAGAGCACAACCGACTGGCAGTTGCTGCCGTAAGCGCGGGCCGATAGGACGTCGGGATCAGCTCCGGCGACCCTGCCAGCCCTGCCGGTTCGGTAATTCGCAAGACTTCTCGCCAGTTCCTGGCGTCGAACTCGGTTCCACCTGGGTCATCTCAGGGACTGCTTTGTTTTCTTTCCGACTCAAGCGCCCGTAAGCGGGGACTCGCACGCCCTCTATTCAACAAGAAGTCTGCGGCGATCCAGGTGAAAATTGCAACGCGTCCGGAACCTACGGTGCCCGTCCTTGTTTCACGCTTGGTCTGTCCAATGGTTCACGCCTAGTCTGTCCAATCGGCTCTCGATGTACTCAGCCCTCACCTATCGCGGTGGCGGATTTAGATCATGCGGTGATCGGTCGATGAGGGAACGCATGTCATCTAAACAGGATGATAGAAAGCGGCGCGTGCTTATCATCGTAGAAAACCTTCCGGTTCCTTTTGATCGACGAGTGTGGGCGGAAGCGACTACGCTTACCAGGGCTGGCTATGACGTTTCCGTCATCTGCCCCAAAGGCCACGGCTGCCAGCGATCTGCGGAGATAATCGAAGGCGTGCACATATATCGACACAGTCTTCCCGCTGAAACCCGGGGCATCCTTTCCTACTTCATCGAATATCCAACGGCCCTGTTTTTCCAGCTTGCATTGTCGATGCGGGTCGCCCTGACCCGCGGCTTCGATGTGATTCATGCCTGCAACCCGCCGGATTTGAGTTTTTTGATCGGCCTTTTCTACAAGCTGAGCGCTCGCAAGCGCTTCCTGTTCGATCATCATGATGCCAATCCGGAACTATACGAGGCAAAGTTCAAACGGCGCGATTGGCTATGGAGGCTTCTGGTGTTTCTGGAAAAGTGCACGTTCAGAGCAGCCGATGTCACCATTGCCCCAAACGAATCGTATCGCGAGATCGCCATGAAGCGGGGCGGCTTGCCGCCGGATAGAATTTTCGTGGTCCGTTCCGGGCCGGAAATCGCGCGGTTCAAACAATGCCAACCGGATCCGCGGTGGCGAAGCGGGCGTCGGTTCCTGGCCGCCTACGTGGGTGTGATCGGTGAGTCAGAAGGTCTTGACCTCCTCATCGAAAGCGTCGCGCACATCGTCTCCACACGAAAGCGCAATGACCTTCAGTTCGTCGTCGTGGGATCAGGGCCACAGTGGCAGACGATCGTCACGATGTGTGAGAACGCGGACCTCCGGCAGTTCGTCACTTTTCTAGGCCGGGTCGAT
Organism: Xanthobacteraceae bacterium; assembly: GCA_036557705.1. Classification (GTDB taxonomy): domain Bacteria; phylum Pseudomonadota; class Alphaproteobacteria; order Rhizobiales; family Xanthobacteraceae; genus VAZQ01. The sequence continues at coordinate 47,010 of DATBHB010000003.1, read as the reverse complement.
GATGACACATTGTTTTCCGTACTATGCACATCGGACATTTGCGTCAACCCCGACAGAGTCACCGCGATGAACGACATTTCGACCATGAACAAGATCATGGAGTACATGGTCTTCGGTAAACCTATTGTGCAGTTTGAGGTGACTGAAGGCCGCTTTTCGGCACAAGCCGCTTCACTGTACGCGCGACCAAATGATCCAATTGATTTCGGCGACAAGATTTTGGAGTTGATCGACGATCCTGCTCGGCGCGACGTCATGGGGCAATTCGGATTTACGCGGGTGCGCGAACAGCTGGCGTGGGACTTCGAAGCGCCCAAGTTGCTTGCCGCCTACGACGCTCTTTTCGAACATGCTCGCTCGGGCTCCCCGGCGGACCCTCGTGGCGATATGAGAACGCAGTAATTGGTTCATCGATGCGGACTTCAATCGCGGTTTTCGGTCTCGGCTATGTTGGTACCGTTTCGGCGGCCTGTCTCGCCGAAAGGGGGCACACAGTCGTCGGAGTCGATCAATCTGCAACGAAAGTACAATTTGTTCAATCGGGTCGTTCTCCCATCATCGAGCCGCACGTTAACGATCTCGTTGCGCGGAACGTAAGAGCAGGCCGACTGTCAGCGACGATGGACGCCGAACACGCAGTCAAACAGAGTGACCTATCTCTGGTTTGTGTAGGGACGCCCAGTCAAGCGAATGGATCTTTGTCGCTTTCCGCCGTTGAGGCCGTGGCTGGGCAGATAGGGAACGGCCTGCGGGATAAGAACCATCCACATACCGTAGTGGTTCGCTCCACGGTGTTGCCCGGCACCACCCGCTCGATTGTAGCGCGCCAACTCAGCGAAGCATCGGGACGGTGCGCTGGACGCGAGGTAGGATTGGCATTCAATCCGGAATTTCTTCGCGAGGGCTCCGCCGTCGCCGATTTTAATCAGCCATCTAAGACCGTGGTCGGTGCATTTGACGAAGAGACGGGTGCGCGCGTCCTATCCCTCTACGAAGGCCTTTCTGGACCGAAGATCACGACGGACCTGGAGACGGCTGAGTTCGTAAAATATGTCGATAATGCATGGCATGGACTGAAGGTCACCTTCGGAAATGAGATTGGCCTGCTCGCAAAGACGCTGGGTATCGATAGTCATTCTGTCATGGATATTTTCTGTCAAGACACGCGTCTTAACATTTCAGGGGCTTATTTGCGACCAGGGTTTGCCTTTGGGGGGTCCTGCCTACCGAAAGACTTGCGCGCTTTGACATACTTCGCTCGAAAACTCGATCTCAATCTGCCGGTATTGAACCACATCGCCGAAAGCAATCGTTCATTGATAGAGCTTGGCACTCAGTGGATATTGAGCCAGGAGCGTAAGAAGGTACTGTTTCTCGGCATCAGCTTCAAAGCTGGTACGGATGACGTGCGCGAAAGCCCGTTCGTGGAAGTTGCCGAACGATTAATCGGCAAGGGACGCGATGTTCGTATCTTTGATCCCAACGTTCGTCTGGGACAAGTAACCGGCACAAACAGGGAATTTCTGTTGACGCGTCTTCCACATATTGCGCAGCTGCTCGTTTCCGATATTTCAAACGCGGTGGACTGGGCTGACGTTATCGTGGTTACGACCAATGACCCTGCTTACCGTACCGTTCTTCACGATGCGCGCAATGACCAGGTTGTTCTGCATTTCGCGCGACCCGACCGTAACGTCGAAATTCGAAGGGAAGGCTTTCTTTGGTGACAGTTCTCTCGGCAACGATTTCAGGATGAGCTTGTCATGTGCGGCATTGTCGGCCTGGTCGGGGATGTGCGCTTCGCGGGTTCATTCGACGCGCTCCTGGATTCTCTGGCGCACCGCGGACCGGATGCGAGAGGCACCTTCGAAGATTGTTCTTCCGCTATTCCCGTGAAGCTTGGCCATTGTCGCCTCTCGATCATAGACCTCTCCGAAAGCGCCAACCAGCCATTCGAGAAAGATGGCCTGGTCCTGGTTTTCAACGGCGAGATATATAATTTCGCCATTCTGCGGAGACAAATCGAGTCGCACGGTGTTACGTTCAGGACGCAAAGCGATACTGAAGTCCTACTGGAGGCTTGGCGACTGTGGGGGCCGGACTGCTTGCCCCGCCTTCGCGGCATGTTCGCATTCGCCGTCTACGATCGGGAGGATGGCCGGCTCGTATTGGCCCGCGATCCTTTCGGTATCAAACCGCTTTTCCTGTTGCGCCGCGGCTCCGGTTTGGCATTCGCATCTGAGCTCAAGGGCCTGTTACCCGTTCTTGGTCCGGGCGCCGTAGTCGATGAAACCGGCATCATCGCTTCGCTGATCTACGGCTGGTTGCCGGACGATTTCGCGATGTATCGCGATATTGCAAAGCTGGGCTCGGGCCAATGGCTAGACCGAAGGAGAGACGGAACTTTGTCCATTCACCAGTATTGGAACCCGGCGACGCAGCTGAACGATCTGGAGCCGGCGCCGTTTCAGGTGGACGATTTGCGCGCCGCACTGCAGGACTCGGTGGCCGCACATATGATCGCCGACGTTCCGGTGGCCACCTTTCTTTCCGGTGGACTCGATTCCAGTTTGATAAGCGTGCTGGCGCGCAAACATGCCGATCGTCTCGATTGTTTTACGATCGCATTCCGGCCCGAGGACCAGAAATTCGAACAGATGCCCGACGACCTGCGATATGCCCGACAAGTCGCGAAAAGGTACGATCTGACGCTTCACGAGATCACGATCGAGCCTGATCTTGCTCGCATGCTGCCGGAAATGGCCGACATCCTGGATGAACCGATAGGAGACCCGGCTGCGATCAACGCCTACATCATCTGCAAGGAAGCGCGGGAGCTTGGCATCAAGGTTCTGCTTTCCGGCATGGGCGCCGACGAGCTCTTTGCCGGATATCGTCGCCACTACGCTTGTCTGCTGGCTCGCCGATACCGCAAACTGCCGATGCTGTTGCGGGCCGGTCTTGTTGAACCGTTGATCGACCTCCTGCCGGCAGCGAGTAGCAAGCGGGGCTACCGCCTGGTGCGCTGGACGAAGCGGTTCCTCAGCTTCGCCGGCCTCGACGAGGAAGCAGCGTTTCAGCGAAGCTACGCGTTGTTGAGCCTCGACGAGATATCCAGCGCGTTAAACGACGGGTTTTCCAGCGCTGTCGAGCGGGTGTTCTCGCATCACGCCGCGATCTATGCGCAAGGCGCCAAGACTGATCCGATCAACCGCATGTGCCGGACCGACGTGCAATTATTTCTTCCCGGATTGAACCTCGCATATACCGACCGTGCCTCGATGGCCGCCTCGACCGAGGTACGAGTACCATTCGTCGACACTGAGATTGTACAGGCCGCGTTCCGTTTGAGCGGAGTGGACAAGATTCGCGGCAAGAACGGCAAGCTGGCCTTGAAGAAAGCCGCTGAGGCGTGGCTGCCGGCCTCGATCGTTTATCGGCCGAAGGGTCTCTTCAGCGCGCCGCTGCGGGCTTGGATTCGAAATGATCTGCGTAGCATGGTGGATGATATCGTGCCGGACGGCGAACTGGTCCATCGCGGATATCTCAAATCCGCGTATCTTCGACAGCTGATTGCGGATGACCGCGCCGGGAAGGCGGATCATTCCAAGAATATCTGGCACCTGTTGACGATGGAGTTTTGGCTGCGCGGACAGCGCACGCGTTCGTACCACGGGTACCAGTGTCAGACGGCTCCCGCGCTCAACTGAGGGCACGCCGATTCCCAGGTATTATTGAGCCATGTGGCTGATCGCTCAGAATTACAAGTCTGGGGAACTCAGTTTGCTGGAAGTTCCGGTCCCCGCCTGCCGGCCTGGTGGGGTACTGGTTCGCACAGCGTTTTCCGTCATCTCATCCGGCACCGAGATGATGAAGATCTCGGAGAGCAAGCTGTCACTTTTCGGCAAAGCCCGCGCCAGACCAGACCAGATGCGCAAGGTGATCGAATCGGTCCGTCAGCAGGGGCTCCTGTCAACTTACCACAAAGTGATGAGCCGCCTCGATTCCTACACTCCCCTCGGCTATTCCCTGTCCGGCACCGTCGTCGAGGTCGGCGGCGCGACGGAACACCTTGCGGTCGGGCAACGCGTCGCCTGCGCCGGGAATCAATATGCATTACATGCAGAATACAATTGGGTGCCGACGAATATGTGCGTCCCCATACCGGCGGGGGTTGATCCCGAGCAGGCGGCCTTCACAACCGTAGCCTCGGTTGCTCTTCAGGGTATGCGTCAATCGGAGGTTCGGCTCGGTGAAACCGCGTGCGTGGTGGGTCTCGGACTCTTGGGGCAGATATTGGTACGGCTGCTGCGCGGGGCGGGAGTATTCGTAGTCGGCGTGGATGTTGTTGAAGACCGCTGCAACATGGCGGAAGCCGCCGGAGCAGGTGCTTGCGCCGTTTCAGGAACAGACGGGTTTGAGCGGGTTCGGCGAAAGATCGCGGATCTAACCGGCGGCCAAGGAGTTGACTGCACCTTTATCACTGCGGGCGGGAGCGACAGCGCACCTGTTCTGCTCGCCGCGGAGTTATCCCGCGATCGTGCGCGCGTAATTGACATCGGTAAGTGCCGGTTGGATCTCCCGTGGAATGACTGTTACGAGAAGGAACTCGACTTTCGTTTTTCCCGATCCTATGGCCCGGGCCGGTACGATCCGCTCTACGAAGAGGCGGGAATCGATTACCCAGTCGGATATGTAAGGTGGACCGAACGGCGCAACATGGAATGCATCCTTGCGCTCCTCGCTGAAGGTCGCCTGAACCTCAAGCCGCTCATCACCGATGTATTTCCATTCAAATCGGCCGTGCAGGTTTATGCGCGCATGAACACCGGCGCTTTGTCCGGCCCCGGAGTGCTCTTCCGGTATGGAGACCAGGCTCCCATAAAGCGCGTAACAGCCAACCCGCTGGCGAGACCAATGCGTTCCGGAAACCTACGCCTCGGGGTCATTGGCGCCGGAAGTTATGCATCGAGCATGCTTTTGCCGCATCTTGCTGCCGATCCCAGGGTCGATCTCGTCGCGGTCGCGACCAACAGTGCGCTATCCGCCGCCAATGCAATGAGGAAATTTCGTTTCTCGCGAGCTTCCACGGACGGCCGCGAGCTAATCACAGCAACCGATATAGATGCGGTGCTCATCGCGACGCGGCATGGCAGCCACGCACAGCTCGCCTGCGAAGCTTTGCGCTCCGGCAAGGCGGTGTTCGTGGAAAAGCCCCTGGCCATCACCAAAGCTTCGCTTGCCGAGATCATCCGCACCGTCCAAGAGACCGGGAACGACCGACTGACCGTCGGCTTCAATCGACGATTTTCTCCGCTCCTCGTCGCAATGAAGGCCGAGTGGGGGCCGCGGACGGCTGCGCATGTAATTCAGTATCGTGTAAACGCGGGTCTCCTGGAAAAAGGCTCGTGGTACGCAAACCCGGACGAGGGCTCGCGCTTCGTCGGGGAGGGGGGGCATTTCATCGATACAGCGAGTTGGTGGCTCGGCACGGATCCGTCTCAAGTTTCCGTTGTGGCGACCAGTCCCAGTCGTGAGGGCCTGATCGTGACGCTCGCCTATGCCGATGGTTCGATCGCGAGCATCTCCTACGTAGCGCACGGCAACCCGCGGGTGCCCAAGGAGCGCATTGAGATTTTCGGTGACGGTAAGGCCGCGAGCTTCGATAATTTCAGCCGGTATGAGCTTTGGCGCTCTCGTCGAACCATCGTCCGTCGGTCCCGGATCGCCGACAAAGGCCAGCGCCATCAGCTCGCGGCTTTCATCGAGGCGGTGAAATCGGGTGGTCCCATGGCGATCCCGTTTTCCTCCCTCGTCGCCACGACGACCGCGACCCTGGCGGTTGAGGAAAGCATCGCCGCAAACGCGCCGATACCGGTCCAACTGGCTGGCAACGAACAGATCTCGATCTCTCCCTGCTCTCTTTCCAGCGCCAATGAAGCTTGACTGGTACTTACGTCGAATTGCCTGCATGGATGCCAGCGAGGTTTTTACTCGCGGGTGGCACAAGATGATCCGTGAAGTCTGGCGCCTGCGACGCGGCGGCGGCATTTCGGTCGCCCACCTGCCCGGCTCGCGGCCATCGTTCACCGGGATGTGGCATCCACCAGCTGGAGAAACCTTGCCCCGCGAAGCCGTGCACCGGCTCGTGAGCACAGCCGAAGCCTTGTTGAAGGGCCGTTGGAAAGTGTTTGCTCACGAGCATTCTGACTTTGGCCAGAAACCCGACTGGTTCATCGATGCGAGTAGCGGGCGCCGTGCACCGTCGCGGCGATACGCTTTCGACATCCCCTATCGCAACGAGGCAGAGATCGGCGACATCAAGTACATATGGGAACCATCCAGGCATCACCATTTGACCGTGCTCGCTGCCGCGTACGCGGTCACGGGTGACGAACGGTACGCCACGCGGGTTCGGGATCACCTCAGATCCTGGTGGGTCGAGAATCCGTTCTTATCCGGACCACACTGGATAAGCGGCATTGAGCTCGGTATCCGACTGATCTCCTGGGTATGGACGCGCCGCCTGCTAAACGGTTGGTCGGAGGCGCCGGCCCTGTTTGAGCGGAATCCTGAATTCATCCACCAGCTTTATCATCACCAGATTTGGCTCTCGGCATTCCCCAGCCATGGCTCTTCTGCGAATAACCACCTGGTGGCCGAAGCTGCGGGACAGTTTACTGCGGCGGCGGCATTTCCCTGTTTTGCGCAAAGCAGGCAATGGCGTCGACGGTCGGCTGAAATATTGCGGCACGCAATAACGGCACAGACTTTTCCAAGCGGCCTCAATCGCGAGCTTGCGACCGACTATCACGGGCTGGTGCTGGAATTGTTCCTTGCTGCGGCGATCGAAGGGCAGCTCACCGGGCATCCCTTGGAGGCAGCGGTTTGGGAGCGCATTCGGGCGATGGTCGATGCACTTGCCGCTGTTGTCGACAGCGCCCGAACTCCGCCTCGTCAAGGCGATGGGGACGAGGGGGTCGGGCTGCTGCTCGATGCTCCAGAGTACCGCCGCTGGGACTCTCTCCTGGCTACCGGAACACGTCTGTTCAGGGCTCTGCCGTGGTGGCCGCGCGTCGCCGAAAGCGACATTCGAACACCCTTTTGGACACACGGCGTGAGATTACCGCCCCTGCCGGAGTCCCGCCTGGCCGCCCGGCCGGACAGCCTTCCAGATGCCGGCCACCTGTATCTTCGTTGCGGACGCGCGGCAGATGAATTGTGGTGCCGGTACGATGCCGGTCCGCATGGATTCTTGAAGATCGCTGCGCACGCACATGCTGATGCTCTGTCGATTGAAGTCCGCGTCGGCGGTGTAGAGCTGCTCGCCGATCCCGGCACCTACAGTTATTATGCCGATCCCGAATGGCGAAGCTATTTCAGGGCTACGCGCGGCCACAACACGCTTGAGCTGATGGGACAGAATCAATCGGCATCGGGCGGTCCGTTCATGTGGATGCAGCACGCCCAGAGCCGCTTGGTCGCAGCAGTCTGCGTCGACGAAAATGCAAACGAAAGTCGATTAGAAGCAGAACACACAGGATACGTGAGTCGCGGGGGGCCGATCCATCGGCGTTCGGTGCTGCTCAACCGCTGCGAGCGAACCCTGACGGTCTGCGATACGATTGTCGCGCCTCGACACCTCTCCATTCCGGCAGGTCTTTACTTCCACCTCGGCCCCGAGATCGACTGTCAGCTTGAGCGGGACCGTGCGGAACTGAGATGGCCGAATGGAAGTGCGGTGTTGGAGCTGCCGTCTTCATTGCTTTGGACACTCCATCGGGGTGAGATAAAGCCTGTAATCGGCTGGTACTCGCCACGGTTCGGCATCAAGGTCCCGGCATTCACATTGGCCGGGAAAGGCATCGCGACGACGCACAACTCGCTGACCACTCGGCTTTCCGTTTGCCGCCACGTCGAGTGCTCCCTGAAAGCCCAAACCGAACAGCCGGAGTGGCAGAATGGATGAGATTGCAGTTCGCACGTTTTGGGAAGAGCATCCCTGCGGGGATCAGCAGGTCGGGGGACTGGCACAAGCGTTTGCGGGCGACTACAAGAAATTCTTCAACGACTACGATACTTTCCGCTATGTTCATGAAGCTCACATCCTGCGCGCACTGGACCGGTTCTCCTGGAAAGGCAAGAGGGTCTTGGAGATCGGCATCGGGCAGGGAGCCGAAGCGGAACAGATCATAAGCCGCGGCGCCTGTTGGTCGGGGCTCGATTTAACGGAGGAGTCCGTAAATCGAATGCGCGCTCGCGCCGCGGTCCACAACCTTCCAATTGCCGATCTAAAAGTCGGCAGCGCTCTCAATATTCCTTACCGGGATCAAACTTTCGACGTGGTGTTCTCACACGGGGTCCTTCATCATGTCCCGGAGATCCACACCGCCCAGCGGGAAATCTGGCGGGTACTGAAACCTGATGGGGTTTTGATAATGATGGTATATGCCAAGCATTCGCTCAACTATCATGTTTCAATCAGAATCGTTCGCCGCCTTGGACTCATTGCTCTGATGATCGTGCCGGGAATGAGGCTCGGCGGGATTTATAAGCGCCATTGTGAAAATGCCAAAGCGCGTGGAATTCTCAATTACCTGCGCATGGAAAATTTCGTTCATCGATCTACCGACGGGCCCGACAATCCGTATTCCAAAGTCTACACCAGAGCCGCGATCCAATCCGATTTTCCTGATTTTGAGCTGCTCGAAAGCTTCAAGCTCTGGATGCATGCTCCGCCACTTCCAGCAGCGAGCCTGCCGGGAGAAAGTGTTTTAGGTTGGCACCTGTGGGCGCAGCTGAGGCGCCGTTCGCATGCAGGAATATGCTCCAGGCCCGCCAGCCGGTAAAACGGGGCGAACCGAAATGGCGCCAAGCCTGAGCCCAGCAGCGGCGCCGGCGATCGTGGGCGACATTGCCCCCTCCCCGGTGCTGCAAAGCGCGGATACGCCGCTCGCGGATGCTGTGCGCCGTTACGCTGCCCAGGGCGAGAATGCGCCGCGCGGGCGCCGGCTGACACCGCATCTGCGCCGGCTCGAGGCGGCTTCGGTCGAAATCCTGCGCGAAGTGGCAGCCGAGTTCCGCAAGCCGGTGATGTTGTATTCGATCGGCAAGGATTCGGGCGTGATGCTGCACCTCGCCCGCAAGGCTTTCTATCCGGCCAAACCCCCTTTCCCCCTCCTCCACGTCGACACAACCTGGAAGTTCCGCGAGATGATCGCGTTCCGCGAAATGATCGCGCGTGAACTCGGGCTGGAACTCCTGGTCCATATCAACCATGAGGGTGTCGCACGCGGCATCAACCCCATCGCGTCCGGCTGCTCCCTCCACACCCAGGTGATGAAGACCGAAGCGTTGAAGCAGGCGCTCGAGCGATACGTCTTCGACGCGGCGCTCGGCGGCGCACGACGCGACGAGGAAATAAGCCGAGCCAAGGAACGCATTTTTTCCTTCCGCAGCGCGGATCACGTGTGGGACGCACGCAATCAGCGCCCCGAGCTGTGGAATCTGTTCAACACGCGTATCCGGCAGGGCGAATCGGTTCGCGTGTTCCCGCTTTCCGATTGGACCGAGCTCGATGTCTGGAGTTACATCGCCGCAGAGGAGATTCCGGTCGTTCCGCTGTATTTCTCGAAACCGAGGCCGATCGTGCGACGGTCCGGTGCGCTCATCATGGTCGACGACGAGCGCCTCCCGCTTGAGCCCGGCGAGGTGCCGGCTCAGATGGCGGTGCGTTTTCGAACATTGGGCTGTTACCCCCTCTCGGGCGCGATCCAGTCCCTGGCATCAGACGTGCGCCAGATCATCGCCGAGATGCTGGTCTCGAACAAGTCGGAACGCGAGGGCCGCCTGATCGATCACGACGAGGCGGCTTCGATGGAACGCAAGAAACGCGAGGGTTATTTCTGATGAATGCGCCGCGCCCATCTGGGCTTAATCTCGGCCCCTCGCAGGACTCCGGCAAGAACCTGCTGCGATTTCTCACCTGCGGATCAGTAGACGACGGCAAGTCGACGTTGATCGGCCGCCTGCTCTACGATTCCAGGCTCATCTGCGATGACCAGCTCTCGGCGGTCGAACGCGACAGCCACAGGCACGGCACGCTGGGAGACGAGGTCGACCTCGCACTGCTGGTCGACGGGCTCCAGGCCGAACGCGAGCAGGGCGTCACGATCGACGTCGCCTATCGTTTTTTCAGCACGCCGCGGCGCGCCTTCATCGTGGCCGACACGCCGGGCCACGTGCAGTACACGCGCAACATGGCGACCGGCGCCTCGACGGTGGAACTCGCCGTGGTATTGATCGACGCCCGCAAGGGTGTCCTGACCCAGACCAAGCGCCACAGCTACATCTGTTCGCTGTTCGGCATCCGCTCGGTCGTACTCGCTGTCAATAAAATCGACTTGGTCGCGTTCTCCGAGGAAACATTCCATCGGATCGTGGCCGATTACCTGCATTTCGCCGCGGCGCTCGGCTTCGATACCATTGCGCCGATCCCGATCTCGGCGCGATACGGCGACAACATCGTCGGTAAATCCGAGCGCACGCCCTGGTATGACGGGCCGTCTCTGCTCGATCATCTGGAAACCGTGGACATCCCCGGTCAGGGGGGCGATCAGCCCCTGCGCTTTCCAGTGCAATGGGTCAATCGCCCCAATCAAGAATTCCGTGGCTTCGCCGGGACAGTGGCGTCGGGGGCGGTGGCGGTGGGCGACCGTATCGTAGTGACGGCATCGGGACGTGAAACGGCAGTCGAACGGATCGTGACCTTCGACGGGGACCGGACCCGCGCGTGCGCCGCGGACGCGGTCACCCTCACCCTCGCGGACGAGGTCGATATCGCGCGCGGCGACGTTCTCGCCAGCCCCCAAGTCCGGCCGGAGTTCGCCGATCAGTTCGCCGCGCACGTGCTTTGGATGGATAACGAACCGATGCTGCCGGGCCGCTCCTATCTGATGCGGATCGGAACGAAAATCCTGCCGGCGCGCATCACCATGCTCAAGCACAAGGTGGATGTCGATACGATCGAGCAGCGCCCCGGACGCACGCTCGAACTCGACGAGATCGGTTTCTGCAACCTGTCTACTGCGAGCCCGGTTGCGTTCGATCCTTACCGCGATAATCGCAAGACCGGCGCGTTCGTCCTCATCGACCGGTTCACGAACGTCACCGCCGGCGCCGGCCTGATCTCGTTTGCGCTCCGGCGCGCGACCAACATTCACCGGCAGGCGCATCTTTTGGACAAGTCCATGCGCGCCGCGCTCATGCATCAGAATCCGTGCGTGCTGTGGTTCACGGGATTGTCAGGTTCAGGCAAGTCGACCATTGCGAATCTGGTGGAGAAACTGCTGCACGACCGTGGCATCCACACGATGATGCTCGACGGTGACAACGTTCGCCACGGACTCAACCGCGACCTCGGTTTCACCGACGTGGACCGCGTCGAGAACATTCGCCGGGTCGGCGAAATGGTGAAGCTGTTCGTAGAATCCGGCCTCGTGGTGTTGAGCTGCTTCATTTCCCCGTTCCGGGCCGAACGGCAGATGGTCAGGGAAATGCTCGAAGATGGCGAGTTCATCGAGATCTTCGTCGATGTCCCGCTGGAAGAATGTATTCGTCGCGATCCGAAGGGACTCTACCGCAAGGCGCAAGCCGGGCAGATAAAGAATTTCACAGGGATCGACAGTCCCTACGAGGCGCCGGATGCGCCCGACATCCACATCCAGCACGCGAGCGAATCCGCCGATCGGGCGGCGAGGCGTATTGCGGATTGGTTCACTGAATTCCAGCTCCGAAAGCTCGAATTGGATCACCGCCCGTCAGGTGTGCGCACACCGCCCCAGGCGTCGCGGATTTGCTGGTAGTGCACCATCGGATCGTAATTCTCGATCCGAAGACCCAGCACTTGCGGCGAGAGGCCGCCGACCGCCGAGAGCACTGCGAACGAGGCGACCACGCGGTCGTGCTGAGCGGTGACGAGCGCGACACGCGCGTTCAACAGATCCTGCTGGGCGTTGAGCACATCAAGCGTGGTCCGCTGCCCGACGCGGGCCTCTTCACGCACGCCGTTGAGTGCGATTTCGGCTGCGGCCACCTGGGCCTGGGTCGCCTCGATCTGCGCCTTGGCGGCATCGAGCTGGCCCCAGCCTTGCACCACGTTGGCGCGCACCTGATCGCGCGCGGTCTCCAAATTGAGCCGCTGCTGGCCAAGCGTCTCTTTGGCCTGACGGATGGTCGCGTATTCCCCGCCGCCCTGATAGAGCGGCACCGCGACCTGAGCGCCAACGATGGCGTTCAACGACTGGAGCTGGAGGGGCGACTGGGTCGAACCGAACTGTTTCATGACGCTTGCGGTCGCGGTGACGACCGGATAGAGCGCGCCTTCCGCGATCTTGACCTGCAGTACGGCCGCATCGACGTTGTAGGCCGCCGTCGTCGTCAGCGGATTTTCCGAGAGCCCGAGCGAGACCGCACCGGCGACCGTTCGCGGAAATAAGCGGTCGACGGAGGGGGCCGGTGCGAGCCGGCCCGGCTCCACCCCGATCACCTGACGGTACTGCGCCTTCGAGGTGACGTAATTGGATTGGGCAGCGAGCAATTGCGAGCGTCCGAGCGCGAGCCGAGACTCCGCCTGCGCCACGTCGGTACGGGTGACCTCGCCGATGAGGAAACGGTCGCGGGTCTGCCGCAGCGTCAGCTCAAGCACGGTGACATTGCTTTGGTTGAGATCGACTATGGCGCTGTCGCGGAGCAGGTTCATATAGGCAGTCGCCGCGCTGAGCAGGACCGACTGCTCGGTGGTACGCAAAGTCTCGCGCGCCGCGAAAACCTGCGCTTCGGCCTGGCGGGTGCGATTGCCGGTCTGGAACCCGTTGAACAGGGTTTGCGAGCCCGTGATGCCGAAAGCTGTCACCGCGTTCTCGCCGGTCACCCGCGAATAAGTCGGCGTGGGCCCGGGACTCTTGTTCAGGTTGTCGTTATAGGCTTCGGAAATGCTGCTCGTGGCCGAAAGTGTCGGCCGATAGCCTCCAAGTGCAATAGCGACGTTTTCATCCGCCGCGCGGGTCGCCGCCCGCTGGGCATTGAGCTGCGGATTGTTCGCGTAGGCCTGGGTCAGCGCGCCATAGAGGGTATCGGCCGCAGCTTGCGGCGGCGCGGCGACGACGCAAAAAATCGCCGCGGCAGGCATCGCCCACCGCGCGAGCCGACCCGCACGCGCGCCGCCACGGACCATCGACGCCCCGCTTACGCCACCCGCTTACCCCACCCGTTTACGACACCCGCGCTGCCAGTCCGCATCGGCTGCCACGGGGCGCCGCACTCGGCTGTCAGCACCGTCGCACACTAGCCACTCGGAGGCCCTTGTGTAGCCCTGCCGTGAGCAGCCTCGAAACAAATTTATACATGGTGGTTTCCGTGCCACAGGTCGGAAGGGCTGGCAGAGATCAACGGCCATAGTCACGTCTGATCGTGGTCTTTATTCGGAACCGGTGTGGCAAACGGCGAGATCCGGGCAGAATTGTAACTGGGTGCTGCGGGTTTCGCTTTGGTCTGATACCTGATACAACTGTCAGTTCAGGGTGAGCGCCACAATCAGGGCACCAAACGGTGTATTGTTCCGCCTGGGTGCCAAGGCAGGGGAGGGTACGTCCCGCCTGTGTCCTTTATTTTCGCGCGGTAACGCGTTCCGGTTCAGCGTGGCTCGCGCGCTGGACGTTGCGCCTGTGGAGCGGAGTAGCGGCTGGGGGCATTGATGTCCGAGTGGTATGTCATCATTCAAGGACAAGTGCGGGGGCCCTCCGCGACTGAAGCCGTTCTAAGATACATAAGCACGCGCAACCGATCGCAGACCTACGTCTGGCGACAGGGTTTCGATCAGTGGCGTCTGGCGACAGACGTACCTGAGCTGTGCGGCGCCGGTGCACACCCGATTTCGCGGCGCTATGCGACTCAAAAATATCTGGTAAGCGCGCTCACAGTGATTTTGTTGCTGGGCTTGGCTGCCGGGCTGTTAGCCCTCGCCGGACCGTCGAAACACGATCTCGCGCTGGAGCGCCAAGCGCTCAATGCGCGCGGCGTGGACCTCCTGGCGCGTATCGCCCTTGGCGGATCGCCACTGGCATGTCTCGACGGCAGCGCCAGCGAAACCATCGAGTCTTCCTGCGAAAAGCTGCTCTTCGCTTCTCCAGAACAAGTCGCCGGGGCGATGGCCTACGTGTCCGCACAAGTTGCTTTGTTGGCGGATTACGCCGCCCTCCAGCGGCAAACCGGCGGAGACGAGCCTGCGGGGCTGGTAAATTTGAGGCGAGTGATCGAAGCCGATCGATTTGGATTCGTCGCAGAGGTGCTTGCTACTCGTGAGGGCTGTACGCCGGAGCGGTGCAAAACTCTCGCGCTGCTCAATGATGCACGTCGAGTGAGGGCAAATCTTCTCGACCGCCGGTTCGAGTCCTATATTGACCGCTATGCGGCGGATTGGCCGACCGGGGCACATCCGCTTGCTTCGCGCGATGCGGATGGCGCGCTGCCAGCCTCCGTATCGGCTCCCGAGAGATCGGGTACAGCTGTGGGTTCAGCCAGCCTGCGAAATTCGCTCGAGCCTTCTGCGGTTGCCGCGTCAACTGCAACGAGCACGCCGACTCCGGCAGGACGTCCGCTGCGCAGTGACATCTTCCTGCCTTCCTCTTCATCGATTCCGCCCGTCAGTATAATGGCTGAATCGGCTTGGCCAGGCCCCGTGGATCATGCCGGCCCGAACAAGGGCCCGGCACCGCCGAATCATCCGGCGCCGTCGGCACATTGACTGGGCGCGTCGGTCCGTCAGACCTTGCTGTCGGCTGTGTCGACGGTGATTGTTCCGCCGGCCACGCGAAGACAAAACATAGCCCTCAGGCCGACGGAGCCAATGATGGTACGCGTCTCACGGCGAACAGTGCTTCGTGGGGGCATTGCCGCTTCCATAATCGCAGGATTGCCCCCGAACAGGACCCGTGCGCAGGACAGCGCGCGGCCGTCCCTGCCGATCCCCGCCGAGCTCCGAGCGAATCCCCAAGGAAACATCGTGCTCGATGCGCGGTCCGGCTCGATTCGGTTTCAGGGTGACCACGATACGGCAACTTACGGCATCAACGGACCCTATCTCGGGCCAGCCGTGCGTGTGCGGCGGGGCGAGAAGGTAGTCGCGCAAGTCAGCAACGGCCTCCGCGAAAACATCACCATGCATTGGCATGGACTGATCATCCCGGGGGCCGCCGATGGCGGCCCCCATCGGGTCATCCCGCCGGGGAAGCAATGGCAGACAGAGCTGTCAATCGATCAACCGGCGGCGACACTCTGGTTCCATCCGCATTATTATCCATCGACCGCACAGGAGGTGATCAAAGGCCTCGCCGGCCTGTTGATCGTCGATGACGATGAAATCGCCCGGCTGCCGCTGCCGTCGCAATGGGGCATCGACGACATTCCCCTGATCCTCCAGGACCGCCGTCTTACACCCGATGGACAGTTTTCTGATCGGATGAACATCGTGGCGGTAACGAACGGCTACATCGGCGACACCGCACTCGTGAATGGCGCACGCTACCCCCAAGCGCACACGGCGCGCGGCTGGCTCCGACTGCGGATTCTAAACGGCTCGAACGCGCGCAGCTACGCATTGGCTGCATCGGACGGCCGCTCGCTGTACGTGATTGCCTCGGACGGCGGGCTGCTCGAAAGCCCGGTGGAGATCAAACAACTGCTGGTGCATGTTGGCGAGCGTTTCGAAATCCTTGTGGACGCTCGCGATGGCAGCGCCTTTGACCTCATAACGCTGCCGAACTCGCAGGAGATCATGCGCCTGCCTCCGTTTGACCGGCCGCTGCCGCTGCTAACGATCAGGCCCGACGGTGCGGACGGGAGGGGGCAACTCCCCAGCAAACTTGCCGCATTACCGTCATTGACGAACCCGCTGCCCCCGGTGAGCCAACAGCTCGTGATGAACATGTTCAAGGACATGCAGGGCATGATGGCGCTGAAACGGGCCGGTCTGATGGATACGGCGCAGAACGGCAGGCCAAACCCGGAAGTCGTTGCCCGTGTCGTAAGCCTGATCGTAAACGAGCCGGCGCTCGCGCAAGGAGAGCAGCTGTCTGCAAATGGCGTGAACGGAAAGCCCTTCTCACTAGGCAGAATCGATTTTGCGGCCGCTCGCAATGAATATCTCCGCTGGCGCATCGCGGAAGGAACTGATCGCATGTTGCATCCAGTGCACGTTCACGGCTGCCAGTTTCGGATCGTCTCGCAGGACGGCAAACCACCTGAGCCGCACCGTGCCGGCTGGAAAGACATCGCCCCGATCTCGGCCGGGGGCGTCACCGAGATCCTTTTGCGGTTTCCCCACCCAGCGAACCGGGACAGCCCGTACATGGTGCATTGTCACATCCTGGAACATGAAGATTCCGGCATGATGGCCCAGTTCACCGTCTCATGAGAGGACTGGCTGCGCCGACGCGGCAATGGCGCGCAGATCGGCGGCCACGCCAGGATACTTTGCGGCAAGCAGATCCAGATTGCCGATTTCGACGTCGGCAGGCACAACGCCTGGCCATTCGGTGCTCGCGCCCAGGAACCATTGCCCGCGTCCGACGATCCGCGCGGTGTGAAAAGTATTGCCGGGAATCAAGAGTTGGACTTTTTGGCCGCCTCGCAGGTCTGGCCCGACGATGACTTGCTCCGTGCTGCCGTCGGCATGCAGCATAAACACTTCCAAGGGATCGCCGAGGTAATAATGGTAGAGCTGATCGTTGCTGATGCGGTGCAGTCGCACGGGTGCGCCACGCGTTACCATGAAATAAAGCGCCGAGCCCAAGGGGCGCTCCTCGGCAAACGGCGACGGCAAAACGCCCGCCGCGAGCGATTGTTTGCTGACAAAGGTCAGCCGCACGAAGCCGCAAGTCGCGTTGGGTTCGAGCTTCAGCAGCTGGAGAATGTCCTCGGGAGTCAACATGTCCATGTCAATCGGCTGTCAGTTCGTTTCAGGGCAGCACGTTGTCCACGATGCTCCAGCGCGGCGCCGCTGCCGCGCGCGGTTTCCCGAGGATCCAGTAGTCCGCCTCCCGT
The DNA here is from genome assembly GCA_036557705.1 of Xanthobacteraceae bacterium. Lineage (GTDB taxonomy): Bacteria > Pseudomonadota > Alphaproteobacteria > Rhizobiales > Xanthobacteraceae > VAZQ01. Next base: position 29,910 of record DATBHB010000003.1, on the reverse strand, counting down.
GCGCGCATGCCGTCGGCCCGTCTCAACTCGATCCAATAATTCACAAAATGAACCAGCACCTCGGATCCTGGCGGCATGAGATACGTCAGCAGGAACGGATTGCTGAGGCCTTGCGGTACGACCGCCGTGGTGCCGGGATGCGCGCGGGCGAACGCGGCCGCCTGTTCAAGCGTCCAGACTGCAGCGTCGACCTTTGAGAAGTCCGGCACGGTTTTATAATCGGAGACCATTGTGATTTCAGCGTTCGGGAACAGGCGTTGCCACAATGGATGCAAGACCGGATCAACGCTCATGACGAGCCGGAGGCCGCGCATTGCCAGGATTTCCTCAAGGCTGGCGAATTTTTGCGCCCGCGCAGTCGGTACCAGCAGGGCGATCGGACTCTGATAGTACGACATCGACGCCGAGAGCACGGACAGGCGTTGCGTGCTGGCATAAATGCCTGCCATTGCGATATCGAATCGCCCGGCCTCGAGGTCACGCTCGAGATCCGGCCAGGCGAATGGAATGAAGGTCAGGCCGACATTGAGCGAACGGGCGAGGTCGTATGCAAATGCTACATCGTACCCGACCAATTCGCCGGCATTGTTGAAGTAGGAAAACGGCATCGCTGCAGCATTGTAGCCGACGCGCAGGACACCGCTTGATTGGATACGCTCAACGGTCGCACCCTTCGTTGGCGGCGCGTCAGTCGGAGGCGCTGTGATGGTGCGCTCGATCGTGGCGTTGATTCCGCGCGTCACCGCTGGATCAAGGGTGAGCGACCCATAGCTGACGGCAGGTGGGGCCGCGAAATATCCGTGGAGGCTTTGACCGGCCCATGCGATTGCGGCGAATACCAGCGCAGGGAAGGCGAGCGCCGCGAGAAGCCGTGGAACTCGGACTTTCAATCTGTCGTAATAGGCAAGCGTCACCAGAACGCTCAAGAATGCGAACGCCATAACCGAGACGATCACTTGGCAGTAGCGAGTCAGCGTCTGCAGTTCCACGTAGAGCTCTCGGGTCCCGGTTGGAAGCGCGAGCCACGTCGAAAGGAAATCGACCGCATTGACCGCCGAGGTGGGCGAGCCGAATCCGGAGAGCAGCGTCATCGCTGGGAGCAGCGCCTGATCACGGCTTTCGAGCGGGACCCTGTAGTAGTAGGCCGCGAAGACGAGAAAAAGATAGACGAAGAAGTTTCCAAGCTGGCCAAGTGGATAGGCGACCGAAAGGTTGGTCCGAATAATGTCGTCACGTTCAGGATCCGCGATCCCGCCGTGGTCAGCCAGTTTGCGGGTCGCCTCGACAACAAACGGAAGCGCCGCCACCGACAGGGTCGTCACCGCGGCGATCGCAAGCGCCGAGCGCAGTTCCACGATGATCTCGCGGTACGTGATCGGCGCCAAGGCCGAAATGATTGCCGGCAGCACCCAGAAGGTCAGCACGGCGGTGCCGATCAGGAACAGAACGAGGTAGAAGCTCATGTTGACCAGGTCCGCGGGCGCCGTCGTTCCCGCGGTTACGGCAAACAGTGCGAAAACACCAATCGGTGCAAGCTTTACGATCCAGTTCCAGAACCGCAGGCTCGCCAGCCGGATGGTGTCCAGTATGCTCAAAAGCGACGCCTTTTCCTTGAGGGTCTGCAGCGCAACCCCATAGAAAATGCAGAAGATTACGACCGCGGGGACGTAATTTTGAGAGAGCGCGGTGAACAGGTCGGTTGGAACAAGAAAACCAAGCAGCTTGGAGATGCTGCGCGGTTCTTGTGACGTAGCGGAAATAACGGCAGGCTGTACTGGAGGAATGGCCTGGGCGAGGGCTGCCAGACAGGCGAAGGTCAGGACCCAGGCCGCCACGTAAAAAATCCAGCCGCTCTTGAACAGCCGCCACGCCTTGCCTGGTTCGAGAGAGCCAAGGCCCTGCAACAATGAGCAGATGAGGTATGGATAAACGGCAGCTTGCAACAGCCCCACATAGGTGAAGCCGATTGGGCTTAGAACCGCGCACCTCTCGCCGAACGTGATGCCGGCAAGGACGCCGGCCAACCCTCCCACGAGCACCCAAGACGCGAGATTCATGACATTAAATTCACGATGAGACGCATAGCTTCATCATCGGCATGTAGCACATTCCGGCACCCCGGCGTGTCTGCTAGCGTTGATCGGCTGCGGCAACGGCAAGGGGAGTAGTGGGCCTCTTTGGTCTAACTGGATGTTCGGTTTCCTAATCCGCCCTCATGGGGAGGAGGCGCGCGACATGCTAAAGCGCGTTCACGCGCGCGCCTCCTCAGGATGAGGTGGAGAAAGACAACCGCCGCAGCACGTTTAGCGAGATTCTTAGGCTTCACTTTGGCCGAAGCAGGGCACTAAATTAGTCGCACTGACATTGGGTATCAAATAGGTCGCCAGGTGGGCATCAAGGGCGTCCATTGTCATCTCATCGGCAGGATTAGCACGGAAGCCGACAAAACCGTCCGGCCGCACAAGGATTGCCCCACATTCAGGAACGCCGGCCGCGGTCGCATCGAAAGAAGCGGTTGACGCATCGACAATGGAGACAAGTTTGTCCCAACGCGCACGAAGATAGTTCAACCGCGGCGCCCCCGCGAATGCGATCAGATGGTGGCGCGTGCCCCTCAGCTTGTGGGAAGCAGGAAACCGCGTTCCCGGCGATAGTCCGTCGAGCGCTGCGCCGGCCTGACCCACTAGCGCGCTTCCTGCATACGAAATGTCGAGCATCGACCGTCGACGCGCTGCCTCCATGTCTTTGGCCGGATCCGGCGGAGGCAGCGCCAGCACGCCCCGGCTGCACATCGCGACGAGATTCATGACAAAGCGATGAACCTCGTCCGACACGTCGAGTACATGGCGGTCCGCAATTCCGCGTTCAGCCGCGTAGCTGTCGAGCAGGGACGGCCTTGCAGCGCCACGAACGACCAGCGCGAGTTTCTAGGCGATATCAGCAGCGTCCATGAACGCCGCATTGAGTCCCTCGCCACCGAGCGGACTCGACAAGTGAGCGGCATCTCCCAACAGAAATCGCCGCCTATCGCTGAAGCGCTCAGCCGTCCGCTTGTGCATTTTAAAGTAAGAAGCCCATCGCAGATCGTGCAAGCCGAGGTCGACCCTAACGCGGGCATTGAGCAACGCCCCTAACTCATCTGCGGTTGGCGGGACGGTTTGTGTATCGGTCTGGCTGCGGTTAACAAAAATCAGCCAACGATTGTCCGGAAGCGGCGAGAACAACCCGAACCCGGTTGGGCCCACGACGACACGACCGCATTCGGGGGGCCATCGAAGACCAAGTTTTGCATCGGCAACAATAAATCGGCCGTCATAGGTATCGCCATCGAGATGTTCCTCCATGGAATGGCGCGTTACGCTGTGAGCGCCGCCGGCGCCGAGGACGTAAGCTGCGGTCAGCTTGCTGGTTCGAGCGCCGGTTTCAAGGGTCACCAGCAGCCCTGCCGGGCGATCGTCGATCGACCTTACCTCGGTGCCGTATTCAATGCTGACGCCAAAGCGTTCCAAGTGTTCGCGCAGGATCGTTTCGGTACGCCACTGCGGCAGGCTGCACTGAAATTCATACTTGGACCCAATACCGGCGAATTTGGTCGTCGCGATATCCTGCAATCCCGGTCCGAGCAGCTGAACCTGCCGAATGTGCACACCCGCGCAAAGAAACGGCTCAATCAGGCCAGCCCGGTCGATAATCTCCAGCGTTGCAGGCTGGAGAGCGGTTCCGCGAGCCTCGTGATGCGGCCTGAGCCGGCGCTCGACGATGCGCGGCTTGACCCCATGACGAACAAGTTCGCAGGCCGCGAATAATCCAGCTGGGCCGGTCCCCACGATGAGGACAATCGGAACGGATGTGGGGCCGCCAATTTCGCCGAGCTGCAGCGACACGATGTCTCTCAGTCCACAGCTTGTTGTTTGTCTTGGAGCAAGATGGCGTGAATATAATCTTCTGCGATGGCGGTTCCTGAGTCAACCTGCCGAGTACGCAGCCATTCGCCATGCGGCCTTAGGCGCGAAGGGATCGTTTCGATCGCTGGTTCGACGGAGAAAGCGGCACATGAAGATAATAGTGATAGGAGCCACAGGGACCATTGGGATCAAAGTTGTGGACGCACTTTCTGGGAAACACCATGAGGTCATCCGCGCATCACGCAATGGCGATATCAAGGTAGACCTCGACGATCCGACAACAATCCGAGCGGCCTTCGAAAAGGTCAAAAACATCGATGCGTTGGTTTCGTGCGCCGGAAACGCATCTCTCAAGCCGTTTCATGAATTAACCGATGCTGATTATCAACTCGGCCTTCGGAGCAAGCTCATGGGCCAGGTGTCGGCGGCCAGGATAGCCAGCGATCATCTTAGTGAGGGCGGCTCGATTACCTTGACCACAGGAGTGCTGTCGATGCATCCGATGCCCGGAAGCGCATCGGTGTCGATGGTGAATGCCGGCCTCGAAGGGTTCGTGCGCGCAGCCGCCCTGGAAATGCCGCGACGGCTTCGCATCAACGCTGTAAGCCCGCCATGGGTCAAAGAAACGATGATGAAGCTTCATATGGACCCGACACCAGGTCTTTCCGCAGTCGACGTGGCGAAGGCCTATGTGACCGTAGTCGAAGGCTCGCAGCAAGGCGCAGTACTAGATCCGCGTGGGCTTGTTTAGGCACAAAATCCGTGCCTCAGAGCGGCCGGGCCAGAAAAGCAAACATGACGCCTGCTGCAAGTGCCAGGAACGACAGGACCGTCATCACCGGCACAGGAGGTCGCGGAGCCTTGTCCGCAGTCATGGACATGGGCGGCCCGGCACCAGGGGCGTGGCTCATGCCGGAGTGGGCGGCGCCATGAGCCCGTGCGCCGGCGGCGTAAGCGTCATGACCGGGCGCACCGGCAACCGCGTTCGCCGGGCGCACCGTCATCATGCCGTGCTTGAGATGGTTTGCCACCAGCCACCAGTTCATCGGATAGGCAATGACGAAACCGACGAGGAGCCCCATCGACATTACAAACCAGAACTCCGGCCTCATGGGATCGCTCGCGGACTTGATATGGAATTTGAGCGCCATCACTGTCGGGACCATTCCCGCCATCAGCAGGTTCATCGACAACAGTTCGGGGACGAATGTACTGGTCAGGGCGCGCGCGTAGGAACCTCCGACCATGTCGCGCATGAACAACGCCTGGAAAATCATCCAACCGAAAGCGAAGCCCAGAACGTATTCGAGGATTACCTCAGCCAAACCGGACAGACCGACGATGCTCGAAATTACAGCGCCGGCGAGAATACCGACGCCATCGCCCGCAACACAGTGCATTGTCGATCCCAGGGTTTGCCTCCAGCGCACGGCGACGTAGCGTTCGTGCAGCCCGGGCAGAGGTTCGCGGCAGCCGAGAACGTATAGAAACGCGCCAACGACGCCGGTATAGGCGGTCAGCAACAGGAACCCCCACTTCAGCACCGGAGATTCGGGAGTAGAGCGGATGTCGACGGCGACGAATAACAGCGCCGCCGCTGCCAACGCAAACCAGAGCAGCATCACGCCATCCAACATCGTGCTTTCCCTGGTTCGGCCAGCTCTCAGCGCACCAGCAGATAGATCAGCCAGGCGAGCAGCAGCGCAATCGCCCAGACGCCGAGCGCGTGGGCGCGGTTGCGCCGCGCCTCGGCGCGCCCGATCGCCGCCACCGTCTCCGGCGCGAGAATGAGGCCCTCCCGGGTGATTGCATCGAGCCGCTCGATCAGCGCCGCCCCGCGGGAGAGGAGGCCCGGCACCTCGCCGAGGAAACGGCCGACCTCGACCGCGCCCTCGGCGGCGCCTTCGAGGCGGCCGACCGGCCCCAGATGGCGCTCAATCCATTCCCGCACCACCGGATCGGCGACCGACCACATGTCGAGCTTGGGGTCGAGCGAGCGGGCGACGCCCTCGACGACAACCATGGTCTTTTGCAGCAGCAGGAGTTCGGGCCGCGTGCGCATGTCGAAGAGCCCGGTCACTTCGAAGAGAAGCGTGAGCAGCTTCGCCATCGAAATTTCTTCGGCGGTGCGGTTGTGGATCGGTTCGCCGATGGCGCGGATCGCCTGCGCAAAGCTCTCGACCGAATGGTGGGGTGGCACGTAGCCGGCCTCGAAATGCACCTGCGCGGTGCGCAGATAATTGCGGGTGATGAAGCCGTAAAGAATTTCGGCGAGGAAGCGGCGCTCCTTGGCGCCGAGCCGGCCCATGATGCCGAAATCAACCGCGATGAGCCGGCCCGCGTCGTCGACGAACAGGTTGCCCGGGTGCATGTCGGCGTGGAAAAAACCGTCGCGCAGCGCCTGGCGCAGAAAGCTCTGAATGACCGCGCGTGCGAGCGCCGGCAGGTCGAAGCCTTTGGCCTCGAGCGCGGCGCGATCGGAGAGGCGCGTGCCCTTGATCCATTCGAGGGTGAGTACGTTCTTGGCAGTGCGGTCCCAGTCGACCGCAGGGATGCGGAAATCCGGATCGTCCTTGGTGTTGTCCGTCATTTCCGAGAGCGCGGCGGCTTCGAGGCGCAAGTCCATCTCGATGGTCACGGAGCGGCGCAGCGTGTCGACGACTTCAGTGAGTCGCAGCCGACGCGCTTCGGCGAACAGGCGCTCGGCAGTACGGGCGACGAACGTGAAGGCGTCGAGATCGCCCTTGAACCGATGTTCGATCCCGGGCCGCAGCACCTTGACGGCGACGGAACGGCGGCCGTCCGCGGTTGCCACCGCGGCGAGGTGAACTTGCGCAATGGATGCTGCCGCCACGGCGGGCCCGAAGGATGCAAACAGTTGCCCTAATGGCCGATCGAGCCCCTGCTCGACCGCGCGCTCGGCCTCTCCCTGCGGGAACGGCGCCATCTTGTCCTGAAGCGATTCGAGATCGCGCGCGAGCGCGACACCGACCACATCGGGCCGGGTCGCCAGAAATTGCCCGAGCTTGACATAGCTCGGGCCGAGCGCGGTCAACGCAGCGGCAACCCGATTGGCGGGGGCGGCGCGTTGCGGCCGCTCGACGAGCCGCGCGAGGCGAAGCCCGATGCGGCCGAATAGCGGCAGCGCTCGCGGATCGACAAGGGCGAACACGCCCTCGCGCGCGAAGACAAATCCAGCGCGGGCAAGCCGAGCGAGGTGGATAACGGCGGCGATCACAAGCGCCAGCCGGAATGCAGCGCGACGATGCCGCCGCTCATGACCCGATAAGAGACGCGGCCGAAGCCGGCGGCGCGGATCATCTCGGCAAAGGCTGCCGGCCGCGGGAAGCGGCGGATCGATTCGACAAGGTAGCGATAGGCCTCGCCGTCGCCGGTGACAGCCTGCCCGAGCGTTGGAATAACGTTGAACGAGTACAAATCATAGAGCGCGTCAAGCCCAGGCACGTCGACTGCGGAAAATTCGAGACACAGAAACCGGCCGCCGATGCGCAGCACGCGATGGATTTCGTTTAGCGCCTGTTCGATCCGCGGGACGTTGCGGATGCCGAACGCGATTGCGACGGCGTCGAAGGTACGGTCGCGGAAAGACAGCGCCTCGGCGTTGCCCTGCGCAAAGGAAACGGCGTCGTCGAGCCCGCGCTCAGCGGCGTGGGCGCGGCCGAGCGCGAGCATGTCGGGATTGATGTCGATAACGGTTGCTCTGGTGAGGGGGCCGCCCTGCGCGACCACGCGGAACGCGATATCGCCGGTGCCGCCGGCAAGGTCGAGCAGCGAAAACGCCCGCCGCATCCGCGGTGGATCGACGGCTGTCACCAGCGCGTCCTTCCAGACCCGGTGCAGCCCGCCCGACATCAGGTCATTCATCAGGTCGTAGCGGGTGGCGACGCTGCGGAATACGTCATCGACTCGCCGCTGCTTGTCTTCGAGCGCAATCTCCTGAAAACCGAAATGGGTCACGTCGGAGCGCGGCACGGCCGATGCCCTCCTGGGCCGAAGAAGATAGCGCGCGCATTGAACCAACGCTATGTGTGCCGTTTCGTAGCCCGGATTGCGTGATCGCGCCTCCCTTGGTTCGGAATAGGACGGTATTGGGATCGCGATCACGCAATCCGGGAACTGGCGCTGCCCCGGATTGGAGCTTGCGCTTTTGAGCGCAAGCTCCAATTCGGCCTACGGCGGAGCCGAGGATGCCTGAACTGCCGGAAGTGGAGACGGTGCGGCGCGGGCTGGAGCCCGCCATGGAGGGCGCCCGTTTCGTCAAAGTCGAGGCGCGCCGGAGCGACCTGCGCTGGCCGTTGCCGAAGGATTTTGCCGCACGCCTCGAAGGCAAGACCGTCGCCGGGCTCGGCCGGCGCGGCAAATATCTCCTCGCCGAGGTCTCCTCCGGCGACGTGCTGCTCATGCATCTGGGCATGTCGGGCTCGTTTCGCGTATTTCGCGACGGAGCAGCTGCAAAAAATCCCCCGCCCTATCCTCCACCGCGGGCGGGGGAGGGCAGGGTAGGCGAGCATATTGCGCACGATCATGTGGTGTTTCACATGTCGAACGGCGCGGTGATCACCTTCAACGATCCCCGCCGGTTCGGCTCGATGAAGATCGTGCCGCGCGCGCGGCTCGACGAGGAGCCGCTCATCCGCGCGCTCGGGCCCGAGCCGCTCGGCAACGCATTCGATGCCGCCATGCTGGCGCGCGCCTGCAAAGGCAAGAAGACCACGCTCAAGGCGGCGCTCTCCGATCAGCGGATCGTCGCCGGACTGGGGAATATCTATGTGTGCGAGGCGCTCTATCGGGCGCGGCTCTCGCCCAAGCGGCGGGCCTCGACGATTGTCGCGCGCTCCGGCGCGCCCAACGAGCGCGCCGAGCGGCTGGTTGAGGCGATCAAGGCTGTTCTGGGGGAGGCGATCAAGGCCGGCGGCTCCTCGCTGCGCGACCACAAGCGCACAGACGGCGAGCTTGGATTATTTCAGCATAATTTTCGCGTCTATGATCGCGCCGGCGAACCCTGCCCGACGCCGGGCTGCACCGGTATTATCAAACGCATCGTGCAGAACGGCCGCTCAACCTTCTTCTGCCCGGTATGCCAGAAGTAAGCATCGACCGGCCCCCTTCATGGGGTCCATTCGGCGATACTCGTATCCTCAGCGCCGCTGAAGCCTTGAAATTGCTCAGCGTACCTTGAACTTGGATCCCGTTTGAAAACAGACGTTATCCCGGATTAGAATTTGCACGGTATCTACGGGTCAAACCATGAGGGAGGAAGTCATGCATTCCAAAACAGTTCTGGTCACCACGATGGCCCTGCTTGGCGGGATCTGTTTCGGCGCCGCCCTGGCAACCGCGCAGTCTGGCTCGCTGCGCCAGCAGCTCGTTGGAACCTGGACCAACGTCAGCACCTACAATCTCATGCCGGATGGCAAGCGCATCGAGCCGCAAGGACCGAACGGCAAGGGAACGCTGATGATGGATGCGGCCGGCCACTTTGCCTGGATCTTGATCAAACCCGATATCCCGAAATTTGCGTCCAACAATCGACAGACGGGAACGGACGCGGAGAACCGCGCGGTTGTCCAAGGCGCGCTTGCCTACTACGGTACTTACGACCTGGATGCGTCCGGGAAGTCTCTCCTCATGCGTATCGAATACAGTTCCTTTGCGAATTTCAACGGGCAGCAGCAGCGTCGCGAGATCAAGCTTGAGAATGACGAGCTGACCGTGATCAATTCCACCGGCGCGTCCGGGGGCACCGCCTATGTGATCTGGAAGAGGGTCAAGTAGATATCGCTGCACTTCGTAGCCCGCATGAGCTTTGCCGGGCGCTTGCGCCCGGCAGACCGATATGCGGGATAACCCGCATCTCGCCCAGGCGGCGCGTGGGGGGCCGCCGCCGGCTCATCGGGCTACAGCGGCGGGAGAATCCGGTCGATCAATGTATCGTTGGCAGTTTCGAATGGATTCACGAACGTGACACCGTGCAGTTCAAACCGATCCTGCAGGTCCTCGGTAAGCAGATGCCGCACGCCGGCGCGCTGTGCAGAGGCCCACAGCATCGCGTCCCAAAACGACATTCGTTTGGTCTTCACAGCATCGAGCGCCGCTGTGAGGTCACTGTCATCGGCCGCCTGCACCGGCAGTACCGCGCGCCAGGCATCGATCGCCACACGTATTTGCTCGACCGGCATCCGAGCCTTGCGGATCGCAACGCTACTGAACTCTGCAAGCGATTGCAGCAACAGTATGCTCGATCCTGCTCTCATGGCGCGCGCGATGACGTCGCGAGCTCTTTTCGCTTTTTTCGGCGGCGCGTCCACCGTTGCATAAAACAGAATATTCGTATCGAAGCTGACCATCACCGTTCGTGCATTTCGTCACGATTGAATGGTGGCGCAACGTCACCCCAGGGCAGTCCCTTCTCCATCACCTTGATGGCGTGATCGATGGCTTTCAGGCGTTCGGCGGTCAGCATGGGCGGGCGGTAAGGAGACAGGACCGCCACCGGCTTACTGTGCTTTGTAATAATGATTTCCTCCCCGCGCTCCACGTGTGAGAGCAGATCCGAGAACTCGTGATTGGCTTGGCGAGCAGTAACAGTCTTCATGGCTAGCTCGGTAAATGTAGGACACGTACTACAGTTTAAAGACTACCGACCGCATAGTCAAGTTCGGTAGATGGGGTAACGGGCCGCGGCCCGTGACCCCATCTACAGCGGCGGGTCGTCGCCATTGCGGCAGAAGATGCTCGCCTCTTCCAGATCAAGGTCGCGCTCGATGCGGCGCCGCGACTCGTCAGTGATCTTGCCGTCGCGCAGGAGCCCAAACAGGTGTTCGCGCTCGACCGCGATCAGTTCGAGACGAAGCTTGGCGCCGAGCGCGGCGAGTTCGACGCCGTCGTCGAGCGATCGTGGATATTGCTGCTTGCGGGCGTCATGGCGCGCGCGCAGGATCGCCCGCACCTCCTCGGACAAGCCGCGCTCGCGCGCGATCTCTTCCAGCCGGCGCAGGCCCGCATCCATCGCCTGGTGGCGTGCCGCAAGCTCGGCTTCACGCTCGCGCCGGTGCTCGGCGGCGCGGAAACGGCCTACGCCGAGGACACGGATCACCGGTGCGAGCGTCAAGCCGAGGCCGACGAGCGTCACGAGAATGACGCCGAAGGTAATGAACAGGATCATATCGCGCTGCGGAAACGGCTCCCCGTTGGCCAGGGTAAGCGGGATGGCAAGCGCGGCGGCGAGTGACACCACGCCGCGAACTCCGGTGTAGGCGAGCACAACGAGCTGCTGCCAGGGCGGCGAGGGATCGCGCCGGCGCAGGGAAGGGTTCAGCCAGCGGGGCAGATACGCCGCCGGGAAAACCCAGATGAATCGCGCCGCGACTGCAATCGCGGTCGTGACCGCAATGGCGATGGCAAGGTCGGCAACCGAGAACGGGGGGACCTCCTCGATCACCGTGCGCGCCTGCAGGCCGGTGAGAAGAAACACCAGACCCTCGATGAGGTAGATCGTCAGGTCCCAGAAAAAGATTCCCTGCAGCCGGGTCGCGGACGAGATTAGGAGCGGCCCGTTCCAGCTCACGAACAGACCCGCCGCAATGGTTGCCAGCACGCCCGATCCGCCGAGATGCTGCGGCGCCCAGAACGCCACATAGGGCGTGATCAGGGACATGACGATTTCGACCCGCGGATCGCCGGCGATGCGGCGCAGGTTGAGGCTGAGCCAGCCGACCCCAATCCCCCAGGCGATCTCGCCAACCACGATCGCGGCGAAAGTGGCAGCGGCCTCGCCCAGGGAGAACGCGCCGGTGGCGATGGCGACCACTGCGAAACGGTAGAGGACGAGAGCGGTGGCATCGTTGGCCAGACCCTCGCCTTCGAGCACCACCAGGATGCGATGGGGAATCCCAAGCCGCCGCGCAATCGCGAGCGGCGCCACGACATCCGGCGGGGCAACGATGGCTCCGAGCAGGAACCCGAGCGGCCAGGAAAAAGCGAGCAGGTAATGCGCGGCAGCAGCAACCGCGCAGGCAGTGAAGAGTACGCAGCCGACGGCCAGCAGCGAAATCGGGCGCAGGTTGAAGCGGAATTCGCGCCAGCTCATGGACACGCCGGCGGAATAGATGAGCGGCGGCAAGAGCACGAGCAGCACCAGTTCCGGGGCCAGCTCCACCGGCGGCAGGCCGGGAACGAACGCCAGCGCGACCCCGGCCAGCACGAGCACGATCGAGTTCGGGATTGCGAGCCGGCGCGCAACGAGTGCGGCGACGACCAGAACCGCGAGGAGGAGAAGAAAGATCTGGACCGTGGCCGTCATGGACCTACACTAAATCGCGCTCGCCGCGATGTTGACGGTCAGCGCCAGCAGCGCGGTATTGAAAACAAATGAAATGATGCTGTGACCAAGGACCGTGCGTCGGATAGGCTTGCAGCTCACGCCGATATCGGAAACCTGCGCGCACATCCCAATGGTGAACGAGAAATACATGAAATCCCAATAATCCGGCTCGCCCTCGTCGGGGAACTTCATGCCGCCCCCGCGATGCTGGTTCTCGTCGTAATATTCGTGCGCGTAGTGCAGCGCGAAGATCGTGTGGGTGAGCGCCCACGACGTGAAGATCGTGAGGATGGCGAGCATGAGGTCGGCCGGTTCGCGTCCGCGCGGTCCGGAGGCGCCGAGCAGGGCCAATATGGCGGCCAGGCTTGCGAGAGCCGCAGTCGCCGTCAAGGCCAGGATTGCGGAGCGGCCTTCGTCCTGGAGCCTTGCTCGAACCCGGATGCGTTCCACCGGCGCAGTGGCCATCATCTGCATGACCACGAGCAGATAAAGCCCGGCGAACACGTCCCAGGCGACCAGAAGGCGAGATGCCAACCGCCAATCGGTCAGCGTCAAGGCGAAAAACACCACCAATCCTATTGCCGCGCAGGCAAACAATCGCGGCCGGGCTTTGGCAATTCGCAGCGGCTTCGGAAGGCGCCGATGCTTGGGCGAGAGGTTTGGGTCGAGGCGCACGGAGTTTCTCGGTAACGGCGGCTAGAGAGCAGTTTTCGATTGAATTCAATCGGCGCCGTACATGGAGTCGTCATCCTGAGGTGCAAGCATGCAGCCGCTTCGCTGCATGCTTGCCTCGAAGGATGGCAGCTGTCGAGTTTTGGTGCCGTCTTGGCCGTCGCCCTTCGAGGCTCGCCCGGCGAAGTGGCCGGGCGAGCGCCTCAGGGTGACGGCGAAAGCGAGTCGGACGGGTGAATTCTCGTTGTTGATTAACCACGAGAAAGCTCTACCGTTTCGCAAACGTCTCCTGGAAGAGCCGCGTCCACTTCTGCTGCTGATCCATGAATTTGGGTATGTCGATGAAGATCAGACCAGCCGGCGGAGCCTTGACCTGCGGATTGGTCGGCACCGACTGGCGCGCCGCCAGGATGGCCTGGCCGTCGGTGAGGATGAAATCCTCAAACAGGAGCGCGGCGTTGGGATGCGGGGCGTGCCGAAACACGCCGACGCCGGTCGGCAGCGCAACGACCGGGGGCAGATAGTCGATGGCGACCGGCGCCCCCTCGTGAATGAGCTGTTCTACGCGATAGCTGTAGGCGGTGAGCGCAAACGGGACCTCGCCGGTCGGCACCAGATTGGCGAGGAGGGTGTGGCCCTTTCTGATGGAAACGCCGTTGCGGGCAACGATGTCGCGAAAGAGCTTCAACCCCTTCTCCTCGCCCATTCTGAGGACGACGGTCATGAACCAGTTGGCGTCATCGGCTTCGACCCCGAGCTTTCCCTTAAATCGCGGGTCGAGGAGATCCTCATAGGACTTCGGGGCGGCGGCGGGCTTGATGATATCGGTGTTATAGGCGCCGGCAAAAATGCTCAGCCGCGTCGCAATCCATTGGCCATGCGGCATCACCGCCTGCGGGATCAGTGCCTTGGCGGCCGGCGTCGTGACCTTCTGCAGCAACTGCTCGCGGACCATCGCCTCCATGTCGGGACCCGCGGTTTCGGCAACGTCTGCCTCATAGCGGCCGGCGCCATATTCCTGTGCGGCGCGGTTGCGGATATCCTCCGAACTCCCGCGCCACTGCTGCGCCCTGATGCCGTATTTCGCCTGGAACGCGCCGATCAGCGCGCCCATGTCGGCGACGGTCATCGACGAGTAGATCATCAGGGCGCCTTCCTTTTTGGCGCCATCAATGAGCCGTTGGGTGCGATCCGGACCCGAATAGCTCGCTAGTTCGGCAAGCGTCTGCGAGCGCGCGGTACCGAGGCAGAGGGAGAGTGCAAGGACGAGGCCCGTAGCCCGCATGAGCAGAGCGCGTACTCGCAAAGCGAGTACGTGCGAAGCGATATGCGGGGCGGCGGTCCCGCATATCGCGGCGCGCTCGGCCGGCGCTGTGGAAGACGATGGCGCGTCGCAAGGCGCGCCGCTCATGCGGGCTACGCTGTGCGTTATAGGCGCGTTCATGCCTGCCTCCTCTCGACGGCCGCGAGCGTGGCGAGACGCCTGCACTCCGGCTCAGGCCGCCTTCGGCGGCAAATTCGCCAGCTCCGCCTCATAGACGGGATCCATGCGCGGCGTCAGACCATGCCTGGCGAGCGCCTCGGCAAAGAGCTGCCGCACCATCGGCTTCTCGTCCGCGTAATCGATCTGATTGCCGCCGAGCCGGCGGCTGATCCACGACATCGGCACGCCCTGCTTGTTGCGCGGCGAGGAATGTTTGAACGCGAGATAGCGGGCGGGAACCGGGCCGGAGTTGAAATGCTGGTGGAACCACATGTTCGGCGGCACGATCAGGGTCCCGTATTTCCACTCGTAGCGTCTCGCTTCTTCGCCTTCCGGCCACATCAGCGAATAGCCCTCGCCGGTGAGCACGATCACGTGCGCACCGGGACCATGCGCATGCGCCTTCTTATAGGTGCCGACCGGGAACTGCGAGATGTGGCTGGCGATCGACCCCTTCGCCATGTTGAAGCGGATGTGGCCGCCGCCGGCGCCGCGCTCCTTGGCGGTGATCAGCGGCAGGTTGATGGCGTCGGCCACGAAATTGGTCCGCAGCAGGAACCCGTCCTGCTCGCCTTTGGCGCTGAAATAATCGGGCTCGCCGGAGAACCGGTTCTTGAAATCGTAAGGAAACTTGAAGACGAACTCGACGTCGTCATAGAGATTGATCACCGAAGGAAAGTTGGTCACCGCGACAAAGCGCACCACGTCCTGGCCGGAGCCGTTGAAATGCTGATAGAAACAATTGAGCGGGATGGCGAAAATAGAGCCCGCTTTCCATTCGAAGGTGACGCGGGCTCCGGCGTTGTTCCATACCGTGGTCGAGCCGCGGCCGGAAAGAATCATGATCATCTCTTCGTATAAATGGTGCTGCGGCTCGAGCTTCTTGCCGGGCGCGATCTCGCACACATAGCAATCGTTCGACGTGCGGGACGCCTCGTGATTGACGAACACGCCCTTGGTGCCGGCGCCGCGCCGCGGCCAAGGTTTGAGTTCCACCGTGCAGAGATTTGGAACGTATTGCGCGCTGATGATGTCGAGACCTTCCCCGCGGACAAAGCGCAAATAGGGCGTGTCCTTTTCGGTCTTGAACTTGTTTGCCATTTCCTCCGAAACAAGCACTTCCCTGGCCACGAATTCCTCCTCCCTGCTCTACCCGGCGGCTCGACTGCAAGTTCGGATTCCTTTACTGCCGCCGGCTGTCCGTCGCAATGCCGCCGGCCCACATGCGCGCGGGTTACGCCTTTGCCCAGCCTACTGGCGCCGGCGCGATCGGTTGCCTATAAGCTCGCCCGCTCGTCAGAGTTTGGCGGGCAAAGCGAAGGAGACCGCCATGGCCGTCCCGAAACGAAAAACCTCGCCCTCAAAGCGCGGGATGCGCCGCTCGGCGGACGCCCTCAAGCGGCCGACCTATGTGGAGGACAAGGATTCCGGCGAGCTTCGCCGGCCGCACCACATCGACCTCAAGACCGGGATGTACAAGGGCCGCCAAGTGCTCAAACCTCGCACCGAGGCCTGATTTGCAGGCTGTAGGGTGGGCAAAATCGCGTCCACGAAAGCTTCACGAGCACGGTTACCGACGCGATTTTGCCCACGCGGTCCGTGCGAAGTAAATCCGCGTGGGCCATCAGCTCGGTTACGCGCGTCTGCGACGCGCTGTGGCGCGACAGGCCGTGCCCAAGCCGCAACCTCGGTGGTGTGCCTTTGCCCACCCTACGCGTCAAGCAATCGGCGGCGTCATCGGTTGCGCGCCCGCCTGCGCCGCCATGCGCTGGTGATACATGGAGACGAAATCGACGGGGTCGAGCAGCAAGGGTGAAAAGCCGCCGTTGCGCACCGCCGTCGCCACGATCTCGCGCGCGAAGGGAAAGAGCAGCCGGGGACATTCGATCATGAGCACCGGCTGGAGGTGCTCCTGAGGGACGTTTTGAATCCGGAACATGCCGGCGAAGCTCAATTCGAAGGCGAACAATACGCTTCCGGTGCGCTCCGCCTTGCCTTCCAGCTTGAGGGTCACCTCGTAGTCGCTCTCGGCTTGCTGAGCGACCCCGATATTGATCCCGATTTGCATGGTGGGCTGTGCCTCGCCCCGCAGCGACGCCGGAGCGTTCGGATTTTCGAATGAAAAATCCTTCACATATTGGGCAAGGACGCCGAGCGAAGGGAGCGGCTGCTGTGGCGGCTGCGGAGCGGCATCGCCGCCATCCGTCATCGTCATGAATACACCTCCGGCCGCTACTACCTGTGCGGCCCGCGGTGGCTAACACACGGGTCCGACCCGGACAAGGATTATGGCTAGTTGGCGCGACCGTGCGGATCGTCTATGGTTCGCGCGGACGGCTATCTTTGGGCCGTTCGGCACTGGCCATTGGATCAGTCCGGCCGCGACCTTATCTATGGCGGAACCGGCTTCTCCGTGCGGGCTTAATCTGCGGCTGCCCGTGCGCTCTCTGGCGTCCGGCCGTCCATGAAGGCATGCGCGACGTGTTCGATATTTACACCATTATTTTCCTGGCGCTGGCGGTGTTCATTTTCCTGCGCTTGCGCAGCGTGCTTGGCCAGCGGACCGGTCGCGAGCGGCCGCCGTACGACCCCTATTCGGCGCGCGATGCGGTGCGCCCTTCCGGCAATGACAACGTGGTTGCGTTGCCGGGCCGGGGCGGCGACGTTGCCCAGAAGCCAGCCGGGCCGAGCGAACCGGCGGAGCGCTGGAAGGGTCTGGCCGAGGAAGGATCGGCCGCCGCTGCCGGGCTCGACGCCATCGCGCGCGAGGACAAAGCTTTCGATGCCAAGACATTCGTTGCCGGGGCGCGGGCTGCCTACGAAATGATTGTCACCGCTTATGCGGAGGGCGACCAGCGGACATTGAAGAACCTGCTGTCGCGGGAAGTATGCGACGGATTCGAGACTGCGATCCGCGACCGCGAGAGCCGCGGCGAAAAGGCGGAAACCCATTTTGTCTCGATCGACAAGTCCGATGTCATCGGCGCCGACCTGCGCGGGCGAACCGCACAGATCACCATGCGTTTCGTCTCCCAGCTCGTTTCGGTCACCCGCGACGGCAATGGCGCGATCGTGGAAGGCAATCCGGAGAAAGTCACCGAAGTGACCGACGTGTGGACATTTGCGCGCGACGTCACTTCGCGCGATCCCAATTGGAAGCTGGTCGCGACCGAGGCCGGGCAATAGCCGGAGCGACGTAGGGCAATTATAACATGCGTGTGTCCCGGATGCCATCAGCGCGTCCACGCGCGTCGTCGACGCGCTATGGCAGCGCGAGCGCGCGCCGTGAACAGAATCGAGGGCGATGCATGCACATCGGCGCGCGCGAGTGGTGCACCGCTGATCCGGGATCGCCGAGGGACCGTCATGGTGAGGTGCGCGCGCCGTCCTTCGAGGCTCGCGCGCGTGAAGAACGCGCGCTCGCGCCTCAGGATGACGGCGCGCGCCTCGAACCATGGCGGTCCCGCGTCTGCAGCGCAGCGCGGCCCGGCTTCCACGCTCAATCGCTAATCTTTCGGCCGCGCTGCGCTGCGCGCGGGACACGCTAGCCGGAGCGTATCGTGCGTGCGTCGCGGTCGCTCGTGGGGATTGCTGCGGCGGCGGTCTGGTTTCTTGGGGCGGCCGGGTCTGGTGGCGGCCCCGCGTCTGCAGCGCAGCGCGGCGTCGATTCCGTGCTCAATCGCAAGGGCTTTGACCGCGCCAGGCTGCCGCCGGAACACGCTAACCTGGTGCCCAGGGCTGCCGACCCGCTCGACATTCCCGACACGCAGCTCGAACCGGTCAGTTGGTCCGACCTCGACGGCTGGGCGGCCGACGATCATGCTGCGGCCTTCACGACCTTTCTGGCGAGCTGCAAGCCGTTTCTTGCCACCCGCCGGCCGCTCGATCCGAGGCCGATGTATGTCGGGCTGTGGCACGTGTGCCGGCGCGCGGTAGCCGCAAGGCGTGGGGGCGCTCAAGGGGCACGCAAATTCTTCGAGGACAATTTCCGGCCGGTGCGGATCGCCAAGCTCGGCGAAACGACCGGGCTTCTGACCGGGTATTACGAGCCGATCGTGGAAGGTTCGCGCTTTCCCAATCCGCAATTTCACTGGCCGCTTTATCGGCGGCCGCGCGATCTCCTGGTTGACGGCAAGAAGCCGCCGCCGCGGACCATTCCGAACCGTGCCGCCATCGGCCGGCTCAATGCGAATAATCAAGTCGAGCCCTATTACGATCGCCTTGCCATCGAAAACGGCGCACTCGACGGCCGGCATCTTGAAATCTGCTGGCTGCGAGATCCGTTCGAAGCGATGTCGATCGAGATCCAGGGCTCGGCGCGGGTTCGGCTGGAAGACGGCACCCTGCTTCGGGTGGGCTACGATTCCCATAACGGGCTCGGCTATACGGCGATCGGACGCGTGCTTATCGAGCGCAATCTGGTTCCGCGCGAAGAAATGTCGATGGACCGGATCAAGCAGTGGATGGCGGCCAATCCGGACCAGGCCAAGGAGGTGCGGGCGACCAACCGCTCCTATGTGTTCTTCCGCATCACCGGGCTCGACAGCCAGGATGAGCCCGCAGGCGCCGAGGGCGTGCCGCTCCATCCCGGCCGCTCGATCGCGGTCGACCGCACGCACGTATTCGGCACGCCGTTCTTCATCCAGGCGGATCTTCCGATCGCTAGTGCACGCCCTGACACCAAATTTCGCCGCCTGATGGTGGCGCAGGACACCGGGTCCGCCATCGTCGGTCCGGCGCGGGCGGATATTTATTGGGGCGCGGGCGATAATGCCGGCCACATTGCCGGACGCATCCGCCAGCAGGGCCGGTTCGTGATATTGCTGCCGCGCGAGTTGGACATGGTCGCGGCCGGCAGGTCGATGCCGCTCCCTCGGCCCAGGCCGCCAATGCCGGATGTAAACGTCGCCAAGAAGAATGGCGAGCCGGCCGGCCTCGCGACAAGCGCAGCCGGGCAGGGAAGCAAGGTTCCCCAGCCTGACCCTCGCCCTGCTTCTGCCCCGCAAGCGAGGGCGTCAAGGGTGGGAGCGCCCGGCTTGAATGGCGTGCATCGGGGTGCTTCGGCCAAGCTCTATCGGCGGGTCTGGCCGGCAAACAAGCGCATGGCAAAGCCGGGTCATGCGTACGACCGATAGCCGGTCCGGGCGCGGCTTGACCGCCCATGAACGAGAGCTGTGGCGGGATGTCACCCGATCGGTCGCGCCGCTCAAGCCAAGGCGTGTGCCTTCGCGGCCCGAGGTCGCGGGGCCGGAGAAAAAGAACGCCGGCCCCCCGACGCGCAGCCCCACTGCGCCGGCTCGCCCCGGGCGGACCGCGAAGGGACCGCCTCCCCTGCTGCCAATCGACCGGCGAACCAGGCAGCGCATTATCCGCGGGGTGCAGGCGATTGACGGGCGCATCGATCTGCACGGCCGGAGCCAGGGAGAAGCGCATGCGACATTGCTGGCGTTTCTACATCGCGCGCAAAGCCACGGCGCGCGCATCGTGCTGGTGATCACGGGCAAAGGCGCTGGCGAGTTTGGCGGCAGCCGCGGCATACTCAAACGCCAAGTGCCGCTGTGGCTCAATCTGCCGGAATTCCGGACCTACGTGTCGGGCCTGGAGCAGGCGCATGTCGAGCATGGCGGCGAGGGCGCGCTCTACGTCCGGCTGCGGCGGTCACGGTGAACATGAGGGAAGCTTCAGACCGGCGTGGCATCGGAAGTTTCAACCAGCACCTCACGGCGATTCCGATTTGACTGAAATCGGTTATAGCGACTCCATGAACGCTTCGATACCCTCTCTTCAACCAGCCCTCACGTTGCGCGGCGTCACGACCCGTGGAGTCTGGGCTCCCATGAAATTCGCGCTGGGCACGAGTGCGGCAAGCGTCAAGGCCGCCCCCCTCTTGCTTGTCGACGTCCTGACAAACGAGGGGGTTGTCGGCCACTCATACCTGTTCTGTTACACGGCATCCGGCGCCAAAGCCGTGGCGGCACACATTGCCGAAGCCGCGGAGTTGGCCCGGGGGCAGCCCTGCAGACCGCAAATCATCTTCCAGAACTTGTCACGACGGTTCGCGCTCTTGGGCGTGACTGGGCCGGTACGCATGGCGCTTTCGGCGCTTGACGTCGGTCTCTGGGATGCGTCGGCTGTCGCCGTCGGCAAGCCTCTGGCCGAGCTGCTCGGGGCCGAACGCCGCCCGATCCCGGCCTATGACAGCCGAGGACTGGGGCTGATGGATCCTGAGGATCTTGCCGACGAAGCCGAGACGCTGCTGACCAGCGGGCTCAAGGCGGTGAAACTCCGGCTCGGATACGCCAGTCTTGCGGATGACCTGCGCGCGTTGCGAGCGGTGCGCGGCCGTATGCCGAGCGATGCTCTCGTCATGGTAGATTACAACCAGGCGCTTACCACGACGGAAGCTGTGCGGCGGGGGCTCGCGTTACAGGAGGAAGGGATCTTCTGGCTGGAGGAGCCGATTCGTCACGACGATTATCGGGGCAGTGCGGAAATCGCGCGCGCGCTGGATGTGCCCGTGCAAATTGGGGAGAACTTCAATGGTCCGGAAGCAATGATTGACGCCATCAGCATGCATGCATGCGACTATGTCATGCCCGATGTGAACCGCATCGGCGGAGTTACCGGGTGGATGCGGGCCGCAGGCATCGCCTCGGCGCACGGCGTTGAGATGTCGTCTCATCTGGTGCCGGAGCTGAGCGTCCACCTGCTCGCAGCGACGCAGACCGCGCACTGGATGGAATATGTAGACTGGGCCGATGCGATTCTCGAAGAGCCGCTAGAATTGAGAGATGGGGCCGCTACGGCACCAGATCGGCCCGGCATTGGCATTGCCTGGTCCGAGGAAAAAATACGTCGGCTGGATTCCATATAGATCGGCTAACCAGTTATCGACGATGGTCGGCCGCACGATGCCGGGAGACAGGATAATGCGGTCTCCGTATTCCCACGGGCGCATTCGCGTATTTTCGGACGCTCATCTTCACTTGCCCCCAATCACGGCATATCCTTGGATTTCAACTTTGGCGTCAGGAACCGCCAGCGCGGTAACGGTGATCAAAGCACTCCCCGGGAAGTTATCACCGAACACTTCCCTGCGGATTTCCGTGAGCCGATCGCCGTAACGCACATCCGTGATGAATACGGTCATCTGCACCATATCGCCAAGCTTGCCACCGGCCTTTTGCAGAGTGCGGTCGAGGTTCTTGAAAAGCTGCCGTACTTGACCGTCCAAGTCGCTCGCCAGCGATCTACCGTTGTCGTCCACCGTCGCGATCTGTCCCGCAAGCCACACTATCCGGCCGCCTTCGGTGATCACCGCCTCCGAATAGCCGCGCTGCTGTGGGCGGTCGCCTTTGAGGTACTCCTTTGATTTTGCCGCAGCGGACAGCCCTGTGGTATTCATCTTTTCCTCCTTTCCTGAAGTCATGCTGATTGCTCTTGGCTTAGCGCGGTCGCCTATGGGGCCGAACTGAGCATCAAATCGAGTGCATCGCGCATGGTCCTGCTGGGAATGTTGAAGATACCGCTGTAGGGCCGACTCAGATCCAGAATCACAAATATTACGCTGCTCAGCGATACCGCACAGAGCAAGAGAATAGCCATCGAAAGGGCATTGCGCGGTGCGACAAGACCGAAGCAGACGAACATGATTATGAGCCAGAGTACCAGAATCAGGTAAAATGGATCGAGTAGCTGATTTCGGGCATCCTCGATGACGCTCAGGCGGGCATGCGAGACGTCTTTATAGCTATCGAGGCACGTCGCTGCTATCCGCACGTGCTGTGGGTCGGAGGGCATCAGCTCGCTAACCGCAAGGCCAATTTTGTCCATCAGTCGGGCCAGGACGGGCGTCGCCCCGATGTGCGGCATATGCGAGGTATCGGGATAGGAAACGCCCTTGGGCGGCGGCTCGGTCGGCCAGGTGCTGGCGATGACGGCTGCCGTGTAGCTGTGGATTTCGGCGCGCACCGCGGCGGCCTCCGGCCCATAATCGCGCAGGCACTGATCCAACGAGCTTAGCTGGAGTGCATAGCGTTGCCGGTCGAGAGCGGCGTTGTCGTAAACTTGCTTGACCGAAGCCGTAAGCAGCCCGAGGACAATCGCCGCGAAAGTCGCCAGCAAGCCGATGGTGAGTTGCATAAGCTCGACGGACGCGCGTGTACGGTGGTGTTCGGGCAGGCGCGACCCCACGACGATGCCGAGCGCTGCGCTTGCGCACAACAGCACAAAGACCAAAAACGTTGACGTGATCTCAGTCAAAGAATCGGACTCTGAGCCCGGGGGTCGAGCGCTTCATCGAATCTATTTTCGCTTTCGCTTGGGATTGGTCGTCGGCGCGCCAGGCACATAGGCGAGATGGAGTTGA
Source organism: Xanthobacteraceae bacterium (assembly GCA_036557705.1). Classification (GTDB taxonomy): domain Bacteria; phylum Pseudomonadota; class Alphaproteobacteria; order Rhizobiales; family Xanthobacteraceae; genus VAZQ01. The sequence goes on along the minus strand of DATBHB010000003.1, from coordinate 7,138 downwards.
GCAAGGTCGAATGCCAGCTCGTAGCAGACCCTGATGGTACGGGTCTTCTCAGCCCAAGCGGCTTCGGGGCGGCCGCAGCTTCCCATTTCGATCGTGAACGGGGCTGGCCACGTAAAATCGGTTGCGGCCCGTTCGGCCACGGCTTCCAATAGTTGGACCGAGCGGAACGATCGGGCGAATAGCTCGAAATCGCCTTCGGCGTCGCTATAGGCGACGTTGATCTTCGTCTCCGGCTGATCGAGCGCGCGGCGATGCGGCTTGAGGACCATATCCCAGGATCGCGACGCTTGGGCGTAGTCCTCCTTGCAGCTCTCCTGGCGGGATTGCGGCATCTTGATTTCGTCGGCGACGCTCTTGAATTTGCCCGGATCGGAACCGACCATCAGGCACACGATCCGATATGCGCGCTGTTGACTGAGATTGTGCTCTCCGTAGTAGATAGGCTCCGCTCCCGTTTCCCGATCCCGCCGGTCGCTCAGAAACCAACCCTTCGACGCGTGAGCGAGCACTCGCTGGGAAAAGCTGGTGCCCATCTTCAGCATCGTCAGCGCCGCAAAGGTATCAGCCGCATCCTCCTCTCGCCCGAGCACCGGCAAGTTCATTTCATCAACCATCACATGCGCTACCTCGTGGAGCAGCACAAACAGCGTATTGCTGATGACGAATTCCACGCGGTCCATGCGCTGTCGTTCGGACAGGTTCCTGAGATAGCGGTTGCCCTTGAGCGCGCGTGCAACCTCTTTAACTCTCGTCTCAAATGCCGGCGAGCCCGTTTGCGTCGGCTGCCCGCAGGCTGCTCCGCCGACGAGCAACAGCGCACCCGTCATCAGCCCAACAGACAAATCACGACCATAGCTCATCGCAATTCCAACCTTTAGGAGGTCGAACCGCTGAACGGCTGCGCCCGGCGCCAAGAGGGTGGCTGAAGCCTCCTAATGCCTCCCCCTTCAAGAGGGCGAGGTAATATCAGAAGTCGGGCTTGTCGGCTTTGGGGACGTCCGAATCCTTGCTGGCGTAATACTCGTGGCGGTTTTCAGCACAGATGGCTTCCCCTACTCGGGTTGCCGGCGCGTAGGTGAGCGTCGCGGTCCACGGCGTGGTGAAGACGCCTTCATCCTCGACCGTCACATGCAGCTGCAGAAATTTTTCCTTTTCGTGCCCGGCCCAGGCATCGCCGGCGTTGAGCCAATTCTCCTTCCGGTTTCGTTCGATCGCGTCTTTGACTTCGTCATAATCGCGCAGCCGGTAGCGTTCGATCACGTGCAGCTTGTCGGTATAGGGCGTACCGAACAGGTCGATCATCGCATACGGGCGATCGGTCTTGACGCCGACGGTATCGATCACCAGCGTGTCGCCTTCGTAATGGCCGACCGAGTCTCCGTACCAGGACGGGATCAGCGGCGAGCGATGCGGCTCGTTGAGGCGCACCCGGCGCACTTCACTGTTCCCGCCGTACACCATGACGATCCGGTCCGGCTGCTGGAACATCGTCATCGAAGCGAGCTTGTAGATGAACAGCATCGGATGCGGCCAACACTGGTTTGAAGCGTTGGGATAAGTAATGCCGGCAAGCGACATTTCGCCGAATCGCTTGACCACCGCCGCCGCCCAGGGCTGCAGGATCGGATTGTTGTAATCCCCGACCAGTTGGTCGTAGTCGCTGATACCGACCTTGCCGGCAGGCAAAGCCAGCGACCCGCCCAACCCGCTGGCCCCCTGGCCTGCCCAACGCGACAAGTTGGTGATCGGGCCAGGGCCCGAGGCGGGCGGCTCGAACCAGGGGAAGGCGGGATGAGTCCATATGCGTGAAAAATCCGGAGTCGATGCGGCGCTCGCCGCTTTGCTTGCGCCCGACCCGGCGGTCGAAGCCGTCTGCGCCAGGGCGGGCAGTGCGGCTGCCGCCGCCATTGCTGCAAATAGAAGGAAATTCCGCTGCCTATCCATCGGTCATCTCCCGTTCATGAGCGCCGCCGTCTCGTCCGCGACCGGCGGGTGTCATCATCCGAAAGAAGGGCCAGGACGACAAGGGGGAATGAGAGGGTGGGTTGAAACCCCGCCTCTGCAGGCTCTCGATTTGGGCCGCCACGCTACAGAATAAAGCGGCTCAGATCCGCGTTCTTGGCGAGGTCGCCGATGTGCTGCTGCACGTAGCCGGCATCGATCATCACCTTGTCGCCGGCGCGGTCGGGCGCAGTGAAGGAAATGTCGTCGAGAACGCGCTCCATCACGGTTTGCAGCCGCCGGGCGCCGATGTTCTCGATGCTGGCATTGACCGCAACTGCGACGTCCGCGATGGCATCGATCGCGTCGGGCGTGAATTCGAGCGCGACGCCTTCGGTCTGCATCAGGGCCACATATTGTTTGATCAACGATGCCTCGGTTTCGGTCAGGATGCGGCGGAAATCGTCGCGGGTCAGTGCGTTCAGCTCGACGCGGATCGGCAGCCGGCCCTGGAGCTCCGGCAGCAGATCCGAGGGTTTGGAGATGTGGAATGCGCCGGATGCGATGAACAGCACATGGTCGGTCTTCACGGGGCCGTGCTTGGTGGAAACCGTGGTGCCTTCGATCAGCGGCAGCAGGTCGCGCTGGACGCCCTCGCGCGACACATCGGCGCCGCGAAAACCTTCGCGGCCGGCGATCTTGTCGAGTTCGTCGAGGAAGACGATGCCGTTCTGCTCGACGACCTTGATCGACTCCTGCACGACCTGATCGTTGTCGAGGAGCTTGTCGGATTCTTCGGCGATGAGAAGCTCGTAGGATTCGGCAACGCTCACGCGCCGGGTCTTGGTGCGCTGACCGCCAAGCTTGCTGAATATGTCGCCAATCGAGATCGCGCCCATCTGCGCGCCCGGCATGCCGGGAATCTCGAACATCGGCAATGAGGCGCCGCCAGCCTGCAGTTCGATCTCGATCTCCTTGTCGTTGATCTCGCCCGCACGCAGCTTGCGGCGGAAAGTATCGCGCGTGGCCGGGCTCGATCCCGGCCCGACCAGAGCGTCGAGGACACGCTCCTCGGCATGCAGCTGCGCGCGCGCCTGCACGTCCTTGCGCTTGCGCTCGCGCGTCTGCACGATGGCAATCTCGACGAGATCGCGGATGATCTGCTCGACATCGCGGCCGACATAACCCACCTCGGTGAATTTGGTGGCTTCGATCTTGATGAAGGGAGCGCCCGCGAGTCTTGCCAGGCGCCGCGAGATCTCGGTCTTGCCGACCCCGGTCGGCCCGATCATCAGAATGTTCTTAGGCAGGACCTCTTCGCGCAGCTTGTCGTCGAGCTGAAGGCGGCGCCAACGGTTGCGCAGCGCGATGGCTACTGCGCGCTTGGCGTCGCCCTGGCCGATAATGAATCGGTCAAGCTCGGAGACGATTTCGCGCGGCGAAAATGAATTGTCGACCGTCATTGTGCCCTGGTCACGTTCCCTTCAATGTTTCAATCGTGACATTGCGGTTGGTGTAGACGCAGATGTCAGCTGAGATATCGAGAGCGCGGCGCACGATCGCCTCGGCGTCAAGCGGGGTGTCGAGGAGCGCGCGCGCGGCGGCAAGCGCGTAATTACCGCCCGAGCCGATGCCCATCACTCCGCCTTCGGGCTCCAGCACGTCGCCGGTGCCGGTGAGCACCAGCGAGACCTGTGCATCGGCAACGATCATCATGGCTTCGAGCCGGCGCAGGTAGCGATCGGTGCGCCAGTCCTTGGCAAGCTCGACGGCTGCGCGGGTCAGCTGGCCCGGATATTGTTCGAGCTTGGACTCGAGCCGCTCGAACAGCGTGAATGCATCCGCGGTCGCGCCGGCGAAACCGCCGATTACGTCGCCTTTCCCGAGCCGGCGCACCTTCTTGGCGTTGGCCTTGACGATGGTCTGTCCAATCGAGACCTGGCCGTCGCCGCCGATCACGACGCCGCTGCCTTTGCGGACGGTCAGGATCGTCGTGCCCTGCCACGACGGGAACTGCGCGGATTGCATGAACCTGAAACCTCGGCAACCGGCGAGATGTAAGTGCTCACCTAGCCGGGCGCAAATTTGGTCCGAAAAGAGGTCGAGTTGGCGAAGCGCCCTCCTCCCTGATACAACGCCGCCGGATTGGCGGCTCAAGGCATGCGCAAAGGTTCGATCAGACGTACGACCAAGGAAACCAATGTCGAGGTCGCGGTCGATCTCGACGGTTCGGGAGCGTGCACGGTCGCGACCGGCATCGGCTTTCTCGATCATATGATCGAGCTTCTGGCCCGGCACGCGCGGATCGATCTCGTGATCAATGCCAAAGGCGACCTGCACATCGATCAACATCACACCACCGAAGACGTCGGCATCGCGCTCGGTCAGGTGGTCAAGCAGGCGCTCGGCGACATGAAGGGCATCACTCGTTACGCGGATGTTCACCTGCCCATGGACGAGGCGCTCACCCGCGTGGCAATCGATATTTCGGGACGCCCGTTTCTTGTGTTCAAGGCGCAATTCGTGCGCGACAAGGTCGGCGCCTTCGACACCGAACTGGTGCAGGAGTGGTTCCAGGCTTTCGCGATGAATGCCGGCGTCACCTTGCACGTCGAGACGCTTTACGGCACCAACGACCACCATATTGCGGAGTCCTGCTTCAAAGGACTGGCGCGCGCGTTGCGGCTGGCGGTTGCAATCGATGCGCGCGCCGCCAATGAAATCCCATCCACCAAGGGCCAGCTCGGCGGGTAGCCCGCGTAGGCAGAGTGCCGTAGGGTGGGCAAAATCGCGTCCGCGAAAGCTTCCAAGCGCTCGACCAGCCGACGCGATTTTGCCCACGCGGACAGTCGCCGAAGTTGGTCCGCGTGGGCACGGCGCGCGAGAGGACGTGCACAAACCGTGATTTCGGTGGCGCGCCTTTGCCCACCCTACGAAGTTTAGGAGAGATCGAATCATGCCCGTCTATACCGTGCACGAGCCGCCGCTGCGGTGGGGAGAATCGAGGCCCGATCCGGAACGGTTCGTCTTCGTGCGCGACGGATTTTCGTTTGCAGCGTTTCTGTTCGGCCCGCTGTGGATGCTGTGGCACCGGATGTGGCTCGTGTTTTTCGGCTACGTCATCGCGGCCGGCGGGTTTGAGGCAGTGCTTACGCAGCTGCGCGCCTCGACCGGTCTGCGTGTCGCGATCGGACTGTTGATTGCGCTCCTGACCGGCTTCGAGGCGCCGACGCTGCGCCGTTTTACGCTTGCCCGGCGCAAATGGTCGAACGTGGGATTGATCGTCGGCGACAATCTGGAAAGCGCCGAGCAGCGTTTCTTCGATGCGTGGACGAAAGCCGGCGGCACGCCGGTCCGCCTCGCCGAGGCTGCGGCGAGCGCGCACGATCCGGGTGAGCCCGATATCGTCGGCCTCTTCCCCGAGCCGGGAGGCAATCGTTGACCGTCGTCATCGTCGACTACGGTTCGGGAAATCTGCATTCAGCTGCCAAGGCGTTCGAGCGCGCCGCGCGCGAATCCGGAAACGATCAGCGCATTCTGGTTACCGGCGATCCCGATGCGGTTCTCGAAGCCGAGCGCGTCGTGCTTCCGGGCGTCGGTGCATTCGCCGATTGCCGGCGCGGCCTCGACGCGATTGCCGGGATGGTGGAGGCGCTTAATACGCGGGTGCGCGCGCAGGCGCGTCCGTTTCTCGGCATCTGTGTTGGGATGCAGCTCATGGCGGAGCGCGGGCGCGAGTATGAAGTGACCGAGGGCCTGGGCTGGATAGCGGGCGAAGTCGACAGGATCACGCCCAACGACCCCAGTTTAAAGGTGCCGCATATGGGCTGGAACACGCTCGATGCGGCGCGGCCGCATCCGCTCCTCGAAGGCATTGCGGTTGGGCCGCAGGGCCTGCATGCCTATTTCGTGCATTCGTTTCATCTCAAGCCGTCCGAGCCCAAAGACCTCATTGCCGAGGCGGACTACGGCGGACCGGTGACGGCGATCGTCGGGCGCGACAGCATGGTCGGCACCCAGTTTCACCCGGAAAAGAGCCAGCGGCTCGGGCTCAAGCTGATCGCCAATTTCCTCAAGTGGAAGCCGTGATTCTGTATCCCGCGATCGACCTCAAGGACGGAGCGTGCGTGCGTCTCGAGCAAGGCGACATGGCGCGCGCGACTGTCTTTTCGCGCGATCCCGCCGCGCAGGCGCAGGCTTTCGAGTCACAAGGATTCGAATATCTGCACGTTGTCGATCTCGACGGCGCCTTTGCCGGCCAGCCGGTCAACGCGGCGGCGGTGGCGCACATCCTGGAAACGGTCGCAATCCCGGTCCAGCTTGGCGGCGGCATTCGCGATCTCGCCACGATCGAGCGCTGGATAGAAACCGGCGTTGCCCGCGTGGTCATTGGCACAGCGGCAGTACGGGACCCGGACCTGGTGAAGAGCGCCGCGCGGCAGTTCGAAAACCGCATTGCGGTCGCGCTGGATGCGCGCGGCGGCAAGATTGCGGTCGCAGGCTGGGCAGATACGTCCGAGCTTGCCGCAATAGAGGTCGCAAAACGATTTGAAGATGGCGGCGTTGCGGCGCTCATCCACACGGATATTTCGCGCGACGGCCTGCTCAAGGGCCTCAACCTCGATGCCAGCATCGCGCTCGCCGAGGCGGTGGCGATTCCGGTTATTGCCTCGGGCGGACTCGCATCGCTTGACGATGTGCGGGCCTTGTTGGCGCCGCGCGCCAAGAGGCTTGCGGGCGCAATCGCTGGCCGCGCGCTCTACGACGGGCGGCTCGATGCGCCCGCAGCGCTTGCCCTCATCCGCGCCGCGCGCGCCGCTTGATGTTACAACTTTCGAGCCGCGATCGTCGGGATTTGCTTTGCTGCCGCGAGCAGCCTTGCATCTGCGCTGACGATCGGTGCGCGTTCGCGTTCGGCGAGCGCGAGATAGAAGCAATCGTAAATCGGGTGACGCAAATCGATTGCAATTTGCATTGCGCGGGCGGCGAGCTCCTCCAACGGAACGAACTTTGTAAAGTGAGCCATCGCAGTCTCGATCGCTGCAGCGGCGTCCGTTTTATCGATCTCGCTGAGGACTGCCCTTTTCCAAATTGCATTGCCAACTTCGGCAATAACCAGCGAGGGCGCCGCAAAATCGTCTTCTCGCTTCCGGAGCGCGGCGGCCCGATCCGAGTCAGGTTCCGGCAAGACCCATTT
>DATBHB010000002.1:0-12745 GCA_036557705.1 Xanthobacteraceae bacterium | reverse complement strand
AAATTATGAAATGGCTGGGGTCACTTTCTCGCCGGGATCTCGAACCTCAGGCGGCGATACCGGAATTTTCCGAGGAACGCCTGTTTCATATGTGAGTTGCCAAAGCACGCTTGTCACGTACTGGCACTTACGGCACTGGTACGCCCGCAATCCAGGCTGACCAACAACTTCGTGCATCCCGCTTCCGCATCGGGTACATGAAAAATCATTTGCAGGTCGGCTTTTCGGAAAGTCTGTCACGGCACTTCTTTCCGTCGTAGTTACCCAGCTCCATAATAATGGGGGCACGGTACCGGCCTGTGACTCATTTCACAGATAGCGCAAATTCTGCCTCAGAGTGTCCTTCTCTTGGTGACAAAACCGGCACAGCATTGGCGCGCCACAGCCGTAATATCGTGCTGCCGAGCATGGGCGGCCCGGCCCGGCAGCAACAGCCCCCTAGGGAATGCTGGAACAGGGATCCTCCGCCGGACCGAGCCAGAGCGAACTTTCGCATCTTCGTATTGGTTGCGCGAGTCGCTTCCGGTCAGAACCTAAATGGTCCGTTAAATCGTCCGGAAAACGGCCTTCGCGCGGTAACAACGCGAAACCATCGCGGACTCGTCCCTGTGAATCAAAAGTCTGACCGTCCTATTCAAGCCTACCGAATACTGCTATGGACAGCGTTTTCAGGAGGTACAATGGCCAGAATCCCAAGTCTTAGTTCGATGTCCGTCGACGCCCTTCTGAAGCTCCGCGACGATGTCCAAAAGGCTCTCAGCGAAAAGGCAGTTCAGCTGGGGCACCAGCTTTCAATGTTAGGCGGCGAGGTAGGTACTGGACGGCGCGACCGGCGAAGCTTACTCAAAGGTCGCAAGGCCGCGATCAAATACCGCGACAACGAAGGCAACAGTTGGGCAGGGCGTGGCGCGCAGCCCGTTTGGCTGCGAGAGAAATTGAAAGCCGGTGCCAAGCTCGACGACTTCGCGATTCAAAAGACTGCGGCCTCTCGCAAGGCCTCTCCAAGGAAAACAAAGAAGCGCCGACGCAAGAAGTGAACGAGACCTGCTTGCTGCCCTGTTCAGACAACGTCCGTTGCGAGTTTGCTTGGATCGTCGCGCGTTTTGTTGACCCGCGTTAAGATCGGCCACATCCCGTAAGATCGCGTGGGGCTGCGTTATTCGGTAAACCAGCGGGCTCTCAGTTGATGGCGCACAAAGGGTGCGGCCTTGACTGCGACGATTATCGCGGCAAATCCGGCAGCGACAATTGCTAGCCATACGTAACCAACATAGGGGCGCTCCTCGCTTCCACGCTCGACTAGTTGGTGGCCGCCTGTCTGTTCGCGCCCAACCTTGAAAATATCATTCAGTTGCTCATCCGTGAGCGCATGCAAGTCAGGCCTCACCTGGTCATCCTGTCCGTGGCTTTCATCTTGTTTCAGCCACTCTGCGATCGGATCGTCGGCATGCACTGGCGCGCCTAGTGCCAGCAATAGCAAGAGCGCCGCAGCCAACCTGCACTTTATAGGCTGCGCTGATCGCAAACGCTCTTGCCAGGCATTTCGGCTTGCATAGCGCTGAGATTAGCAAATGGTCGACTCACACCGATTGGCGTTCAGAGTACGTCTGTTGACCCTCTCAGAGGCGAGAAGTCAGCTATTGCACTCGCCGACCGGTTACTAATGTGTTAAAAGGCAGCACGAAGCCGCGCTCGCTCCGCGAGGAGATCGCGCTCCCAGTTCCGCGGTCGCATGACGCGAGGCTGCAGCTCCGCTAATCAGTACCGGCTAAATCCATAATTGAACAGGTAATTGATGCCAACCTTCACCATCTGGATATTCGGGTTGCTGGTGGTGAAAGTGTCGCCGGCGAAGAACCCTCCTGGAACCGTAAAGGACCGGCTGTCCAGCCCCAGATAATCATACTCGACCTTAGCCGACCAATTGGGTGCAAACGCCCACTCGATGCCGGCGCCCACCAGCCAGCCACTGTTCGTGTTGTTGTTGGAAGTGGTGATCGATGTACCAGTTGTCACATTCGTGATCGTGAGGTTGTTATTGCCGACCCAACCGCCGCCGGCCTTACCGTAAAAGAGCCAGGGACCATTGGTCACGCCGAACCGGGCGGCCAAAGTGGTGATCCAACCGTTGTTGGAAGTCGCCTGGATTGTTCCAATGCCCGGAATAAGAACTCCGTTGCCCGTGTTGCCATTGTTGTTCGCCGCCCAATCGAAGTCCCATTCAAGGCCAAGAACGCCATAGCCGAATTGGTAGTTGAATCCGAGTTGACCTCCACCAATGAATACCCCGTTGTTATTTACGTCGCCGAAATCCAGCCCAAAGAGGCTGTCGGTGACATCACCTCGGCCCCAGGCACCACCGACGTTGCCGCCAACGTAAAATCCAGTCCAACTGAACGGGGGAGGCGTATAGACCGGAGGAGGAGGCGTATAGGGCTGCGGCCGCACGCCAACGTCAGCGGCATTCGCAGCCATCGATGATGCCAGCAGCGCCGCTACGGCCGCGGTAGTATGCAACAGCTTCCGCATGATTGTTCCCCGTATTTTGAAGGAAATCCGACCCTACGTCTCACCAGCATTAAGAAATCCTAAAATCACCTGCTGAGGGAATAAAGTTTGGCCGTTGTTGCAAAGCTACAACAATCGCCAAGCCGTAATTTGAAAAATAATCGGCCGATTGGGTGGTAAGGAAGAACCGAACAAAAAAGTCAGGACCGGAGTAGCTCTTTCTGGCTAGAAGGCGAATGTTAATGGCCAATGCCTGACTGAATCATCAGGCTTCAAGGCCCACCAATGCGGCATTAGCGGTCATCAGCACACGGGCGCCAAGATCTTCCGCCTCATCGACGAGCAGGCCAAGTCCGCCGGGCCCGATCCGCTCGAGCATCATGCACTCATTCAGATCTACGGCAGCCGATCGGTGCAACTGCGCGTCAACGAGCCGGCGGACCACCTAGACATCGCGGCGGCATTCGCCTCCAACTTGGCCCTGGCTTTCGTCGCAAAAAAGCTGATGTCGCGCGCGAGAGGCAAAAGCGACCAGCGCGTCATTATCATCAGCGTCACGCAAGCTGGACGAAAACTGCTGCAGGCGATCGATGCCGCAGTCAAAATTCATGTTGAGCATTTGCCCGAACCTTGAGCGTCAAGGAGCGCGAAGTTGCGCTCTCGATCCTGATGTTAGAGCATTTCCCGTCGGCATTGAATCGGAGGGATTCCGAACCGTTGTCGCCTAGGCGAATCTGGTCGTCGGCGCATCGCTGTCGGCGTCAAAGGGATGAAGGTCATCGCGCCATCGGCCAAAGCGGTAGGCCCGCCACGAGCTTTCAATCTGCAACTCCGCACTGGCTCAAAATCAACATGGCGTAGCTTCGCGCGCAGGCCAGGAGATTGGCAATGCGACAAACCTCGCCGCGGTCATCGTACATCTGATAGGATCCATCTTTGGTCATTCCTCCGGGGCCATAGGCCACCGCTTTCATGCCGTACTCCATGAACGTCGTGGCGTCCGCCGAGACGAAATATCTGTTGCGGTCGACCTCACTCGTGGGTGGTTCGCCGGCGAGTTCGTGCGCCTCCAGGATGCCCTGAAAGAACGGGTCCTCCGGCGGCACTAGGAATCCGTTGCGGCAGAGGAACACCTCGAATGTCGGATCGAGCCCGGGGTTCTCGGCCGCGAGTTCGGCGAGACGGCGCCGCAGCAGGTTAGCGATCTTGAGGACTGAATGATCGGCAGGGAAACGGACGTCGACGAAGATGTCGCACATCGGCGCCGGCGCGATCGATGGCTTGTAGGGGAATCCGCCCTCTATCGCGCCCACGGTCAGCCGTCCGCCGATCTTGGCGCCGGCTACCAATCTCTCGAATTCAGGCTCCCATTTCCGCAGTTCGTTGAGCACGAACATACCCTTGTCCAAAGCATCGACGCCGCGTTCGCGCGACCAGGTGTGCTGCGCCACGCCGCGCGTACCGACCTTGCAGAACATGTAGCTCGAAGCGGCATTTTGGATGCGCATTCCGGTCGGTTCCCCGATGATAACGACGTCGGCCATGAGGCCGTGCTGAACCGCGTAATTGGCGCCGCAACCGCCGCCGCGATGGGCCGGGCCCTGGTATTGCGACACCGGCGCCTTCTCGATTTCGCCGACGACACCGCTCACCGTCACGCGGCCGTTCAGGCGGATGCCCGCGGCGGTGATCATGCGGATGGCGCCGTAGTAGGCCGAGAACGCGGCCTTCATATTGGATGCGCCGAGCCCATAAAGCCAGCCGTCCTCGATTACCGCTTTGGGCAACAGACCGATCGGCAGATCGGGGCGTTCGCGCCCGGTCGTGCTGGTGTCCATGTGGCCGTTGAACATGATGCTCGGGCCGGAAGAATTGGGATCGAGGTGCGCGATCATGTTGTCGCGCCGCGTCTCCACCTCCTGCATCGACACCGCCATGCCGAGACTCCCGAATCGTGAGGCGAGATATTTGCCGACTTCTTCCTCCTCACCTGTCGGACTCGCGATGTTGACGACATCGCAGGCGACCTCGACGATTTCGTCAGCGATCCGATCGTTAAGCGCATGGAGGACGGCCACGCGCGCCTTGTGAAGCGAACCATCGCCAGCGATCAGCGCGGGGCTTTCGATCTTGTTCATTATGGTGGTCTTTTCCGTCGTTAGAATGCCGCGCCACCGATGAAGGACGGATCGTACTTGCGCGTGATCGTGCCGATCCAATTGATGATCCAGTTGACAACGAGCCCCAGTAGCGCGGTAAAAGCAACGAGGCCGTAGACGGTCGCGCTCCGGAAGACGCTCTGTGCCAGTGCTATTTCGCGGCCGACGCCGGACACCTGGGTCAGGATTTCTACCAGGAGCACGATGATCAGCGTGATCGGTGCGGCGATCTGCGTTCCGAGCCGGATGCTGGGGACCACAGAGGGCAGCACGACCTTCCGCTGCGTCGACCACCAAGACAGCCGCAATGCGCGCACGGTATCGAGACGGTCCTGGCTAATGCGGCGCGCTCCGGCCCGGGTGTTGAGCAGGATCGGCCAGAAGCTGGTCACGACAACAACGAACAGCGTCATCGACGACGTATAGCCCATGATCAGCACGGCGACGGGAACCAGGGCGCCGGCAGGCATGGTGCGGCCGAATTCCAGGGTTGGCCCGAGCAGCCGGTCCAGTAGCTTCAATCGCCCGAGCAGGATTCCAAAGACCGAGCCAACAATCACGCTCACGATCAGAGCTGCGGCAAAGTTCATCAGCGTCGTTGCGACGGCCGGCCACAGCCGTCCCTCCGCCGACAAGCGCACCAGCGCCGTAATCCATTCCGACGGCACGGGAAAATATGGCGATGAACGGGATCCAAGAAGCTGCCAAAGTGCGAGGCCCAGAGCCAACGGTAGAAGGCCACGCAAGGGCGCCGCACCCCAGAGACGCGGCGAATTCGCTGCATCGGACGGGCGGCCGCGCAATCGTTGCATGAGCGTCGTCATACGATCGATCCATGGCCGCGGAAAAGCCGCCGGACCGCGAAAACAAAAATCGCGTTCAGCCCCCAGCCCAGGATGCCGATAACGACAAGGTACGCGAATGCGTCGGCGGGCTTGATCGCTTGTTGTGCCATGACCATCCCAAATCCGAGTCCGTCTGGGTTGCCCACCATCTCGGCGACTACCGCAAGCGCAATGGATAAAGTCAAGGACAAACGCAGCCCGACGATGATGCTCGGCAGGGCGGCCGGCATGACGATCTTGAACACCGTCGCAGTTCGCGACAGTTTGAAGGAGCGGGCGACGTCGAGCAGGTCGCCTGGAACAGTTCTGATGCCGCCGAGCGTGCCCATCAGCAGGGGCCACAGGCTGACGTAGACAACGATCACCATTTCTGTGTCGGCGGAGAATCCGAAGAGAAGCACCGCAATTGCCACAAAAGAAATGGATGGGATCGAGCGAAGCACGTCGATGCTGGCCATCGTATAGGTCCATGCCGGTCGCCAGAGGCCGATCGGGAGACCGATGACGAAGCCCAGCGCACTGGCAATCGCCCAACCGATCAAGGCCACCGATGTCGTATGAGCCAACTGCTGGGCCAGCGGACCGCCGAGCGCGAGGTTCTTGATTGCAACGAGAATTTGCGAGCTGGATGCGATGGAGTCGAAATGTGCACCGAGCGTGCGGCTGTAGATTTGCCAGACGACAATGAGAAGACAGATGACCGCAATGCCGGGCAGGTTTACGCGACGGAGCAGTACACCAAGTCGGTTCGTGTCGCTACGGCCCATCATCGTGCGGCTCACGAGGCTCAGCCGCCGGTCTGCCGGACCGCGCTGTAAACCGCGTGACGAAGCTTTAGGTAGGCTTGCGATTCCTTGGTCCGCACGTGATCGCGATCCACGGGCAGATCGCTGGTGATGTCGAGGCCGATCGCTGCCGGCCTGCCCCTGAGCACAATCAGGCGGTCGGCGAGAAATACCGCCTCGTCGACGTCGTGGGTGATGAAAATGATGGTGGCGCCGGACATACGGTGGATGCGCCGAAGCTCGACTTGCAGGTTTTCGCGGGTCATGGCGTCCAGCGCGCCGAATGGTTCGTCCATCAGCATCAGCTCCGGCTCGACCGCGATCGCTCGTGCCAACTGAACCCGCTGTTGCATGCCTCCGGAGAGCTGCCAGGGATAATCGTCGGCGTACTCGCCGAGCCCGACCTGCTCCAAGGCGGCGAACGCGCGCTTACGTCGATCCGCCTTCGCTGCCGTCGCTTCCAACCCCAGTTCGACGTTGCGCCGCGCGGTTCGCCACGGCAGCAGCGAAGTCGAATAGTTCTGGAACACGAAGACGGCACCCGCCGGCGGGCCGACGACCGGATGGCCGTTCAACTCAAGGACGGAGCCGGGTGCCGGCGCGACGAGGCCGCCGAACACACGCAACAACGTCGTCTTGCCCACGCCGGACTCGCCGAGCACGCAGATAAACTGACGTCGCGGAACTTCGAGATCCAAACCTTCGATGATGCGACGGCGTGCCGTCGCATCGCCGACGTCGACCGACAATTCGCGACAACGGAAGGCAAGCTCCGGCTCGGCCGCTTGGACCGCGCTCATTTGCATGTCCACCCGCAGCAACACATTCGCGCTTCTTCTTCAGCGCTCGACGGCTGACGCCCTCGAATTCAGGTATTCAACCGTTGCCGCGCTGCTGACCACGTCGCCATATTTCATATCTATGTCCATCAGAAACACCCAGTGCGCGGTTTGAACGCGATCGAAGCTCGCGTCGGCGATCACGGCGACCTTGTAGTTGTTTGAAAATCCATCGACCGCCGTCGCATAGACACAACCGCTCGTAGTGCCGCCGCAAATCAGCAGCGAATCGACCCGATGCGCGATCAGGTAGGGCAACAGGCCGGTATCCTTGAACATGCTGGGTTTGTTCTTCGCAAAAACCATCTCGTTGGCTGCGGGGGCAATCTCGGCCACGATCTGATTTTCGCCTTTGTTGCTGGTTGCGACCGACCGTGCGTCCTCGCTGCCGCGCCGGTTTTTGCCGCCCCAAAGGCCTGGCTCGTATTCCGGGCTGGATGGATCTTCCATCGCGCTGAAGATCACAGGAATCTTTGCATGGCGGGCGTGTTGCAGGATCGGAACGATGCATTCGACCGCGTCCCATGCGCTCTCGCCGCACGAGCGGCGCTGCTCGGCGATGGATTGCAGAATGGGTTTCGGAGTGCGACCGCAGAAACCGTAGGTCACGTCTACGACGAGTAGGGCCGGACGTGCGCCGAAGCCGATACGCTGTCCGTATCCGGCCGCTTCGACAATGCGGCGCTCCTCAGGAGTGATGCAGCGCCATAGCTCGGTTGCAAGGCGGCTCGAATCCAGACCCTTTGCCATAGCCTATTGTCGACTCCCCGCAGACAAGGCCTCGCCCGACCTCACTTGGCCCAACTGGGCAACAATTGATCCATCTTGACGGGCTTGAGATCGCTGGTGCGCTTGAGGATGTCGATCCAGATTTGTATGTCAGGGCGCAGCTGCTCAGCGAGACTTGCGGAAGACGTGGCGAATTGAAATTCCGGGATCGGCGTTTTACTTAGCGCTGGCCCCTGCAACCCGGTATATGAGCTCAGGATGGTCTTCGCTTCAGCGCTATTCGCGGCGATCCATTTCCCAGCATCATCGAGTCCCTGGACGAAGCGAAGGACCAAATCCTCGTTATCGTTGGCCCATTTCTGCTGCGACAGCCATATGCCAATAATGGCACGATCGCCGATCGAACGGAATGGATCGCCGAGCGCGACGCCGCCGGCAGCGATGGCAGCGCTTGCAAAAGGCTCGATTTCCTCGATCGCATCGACGCGGCCAGCCTTGAGCAGGTCGGGGAGTTGCGGAACCGTGCCGATTACCCAATGGATGCTTTTGATGTCCACTCCCTCCTTCTCGAGACGGTTGAGCAGCGAGAAATGGATGTTGCCGGTCAGTGTCAGCGTTCCGACGGTCTTGCCTTGAAGCTGTTTGAAATTCGTGATGCCACTATTGGCGCGCGCCACGATATTTGAGGTCGGGACCTTAGCGGTGTCGAGCGCGCCGCCGGTGATGACAACAGTCGGGATGCCCTGTCCGACGGCCGCGATCAAAGCCGGCTGCGTTCCCATCATGACGTCGAATTGCCGCCCGAGTGTGCTGATCGAATCCGAAATTGGGACGTGCGAGACGGTCCACTGTCCTTTGACGCCGTGTTTGGCAAACATGCCTTTCTTGTCGGCCACCACCATCGGCAACGCCGTGGTGGTCGGCTGGATCGTCACCCGGACGGTGTCTTCCGCGGCCCCGCAGCTGGACAGATCGAGCGTCAGCAGCGCAGCCGGGGTCGCCAACGCCAATATTGCGAGTGGTAGCGCCCGCACGGCTGCAATGCCGTTCCAGAGACCGCAAAGTTGGCAGCGGGATGTAAGCATCTCTTGGCTCCTTCGAAAACCGATGGGCAGAAAGCCGTAGGTTCCAAAAGCATGTCTCCGGCTCAATATACAAGTCAAGTATTGCAGCTGAGTTGTCGCGTCTCGGTTCAAGAGTGGATCGATCAACTGGGATAAGCGTGCCGCGGCACGCGGGCTGTGCGGCGGCACGAACGCAGCGCGGCAGCGTGTCATCCGCATAACCGGATGCCGTCTGTTCCAAAACTTAAGTTGACTAGGCGTCATCCGCGGCGCGCAGATGCTCGGTACCGGCTCGGTCTATTCCGACTTCGTCCTGTTGAGCACCATTCATCCAATTACGCGATCTCAGCCGCGATCCCCTGCAACGCCCCGGGCGTGAAAATCTATTCGCGCCGCGCCTATGCCAGCGGTGCGACAAGCATGTTCGATTACCCTTTGGCGACCCGTTTCGACGAAACCGATTCGGTATAC
The DNA here is from genome assembly GCA_036557705.1 of Xanthobacteraceae bacterium. Classification (GTDB taxonomy): domain Bacteria; phylum Pseudomonadota; class Alphaproteobacteria; order Rhizobiales; family Xanthobacteraceae; genus VAZQ01. The sequence goes on along the minus strand of DATBHB010000002.1, from coordinate 3,345 downwards.
GACAATGTCTTCGTGCCGTGGGAGTAAGATGCTGGACATGATCCGCGAGCTGAGCGACGGGGCCGGTCCAACTGCCGTCGAACGTTAAGGACTTCGCCGATCCAGCGAATAAGCCACGATATCTCAGAGCTACATCCAGTCCCCTGACATGCCGGCCGAGCAACGGGTGAAGGTTCTGAAGCTGTGTTGGGACGCGATAGGATCTGGGAAAGTTCTATGCGGCGCTCCGTTTCTGGTGCGAGGTCATCTCTTTCGCCGTATGATTTCGCCAAATCCAAGCAACTGGTGGCCAAGGCGCTGGCTGGCTACGATCTGAACGGAAGGCGTTAGGGCGAGCGGCGACGGCTCGCGCAGAGGTTGTTTCCGCACATGCCACACGACCGGCAGGTCCGCACCCGCCCTGCCATGGCGCCTCGAATTGAACCCGTCGGGAAAATGTCATAACGAGCGCTACACATTAGGCTAACGGAAGCCAAACGATGTCGTCCACCCAGACCAAGACCGTCAGCGCGCAGCCTTTTCGCGTCTTGGAAGCGACGATCGACGACATTCATGCGGCGTTCAAAGCCGGCACGCTGACCGCACGGCAATTGGTCCAGATCTATCTCGACCGTATTGGGGCCTACGACAAGAAGGGCCCGGCCATCAACGCCGTCATCTCGCTCAACCCGGTGGCGCTCGAGGAAGCCGAGCGGCTCGACGGCGCGTTGACGAAAGCCGGGTTCGTCGGGCCGTTGCACGGGGTTCCCCTCCTGATCAAGGATCAGGCCGACGTCAAGGGCATGCCGACCACGCTCGGCTCAATACTGTTCAAGGACTACATGCCAGACCACGACTGCTTCGTTGTCGGGAAGCTGAAAGCCGCCGGCGCGATTGTGCTCGGCAAGACGACTTTGGGCGAACTTGGCGGCGGCGATACGCACGGTTCGCTATTCGGATCGACCCGCAACGTCTACGACCTGAAGCGGACCGCTGGCGGCTCCTCGGGCGGCTCGGGCGCTGCCGTATCCGCCAACTTCTGCGCCGTCGCCATTGGCCAGGAAGGCTTCGCCTCGATCCGCCGCCCTTCGATCTGGAACGGCGTGGCTGGCATGCGCCCGACGATGGGCCTGGTGAGCCGAGCGGGCGTGTTCGGCGGCTGGCCCACCACGAACGGATCGCTCGGACCGATGGCGCGGACGGTCGCCGACCTTGCGAAAGTGCTGGACAGCATGGTCGGTTACGACTCCGACGACCCCGCGACCGCCTATGGCGTCGGACAGACGGCTCGCAGCTATTCAGCAACGCTGGACAAAGCCTCGCTGAAGGGTGCGCGGCTTGGAATCCTGCGCGAATCCATGGGTTATGCATCTGAACCGGAGAGCGACGATTTCAACCAGGTCGGCGAAGTCTTCGATCTGGCGGTCGCCGATCTTCGCAAGGCCGGCGCGGAAATTGTCGATCCGATCGTGATTCCCGACCTCAAGGTGCTGCTTGCGACACGCGTGCGCAGCGTCGAGGACGACGACGCCATGTTCGAGTTGTACTTCAAAGGCGGCCAGGCGCCGTTTGCTACCCGGGCGGCCGCTATGGCCTCGCCGCTCTTCGCGAAGGTTTCGAAAAGCGCCCACCGGCGCTGGACCGCGTCTCCGACATCCGAGCAGCAACTCGCCTACGCCCGGGCGCGCGACAAGCTAATGACCAACTTGCTAAAGGTGATGGCAGACCACCGGCTCGATGCCATCGTCCATAAGGCGGTCGAGCATCAGCCCACCTTGATCAAGGACGGCGTTAATCCGCCCTTTGTCGACCAGAAGGGAGCGCCGCACGTCAACACCTTCCTGATGTACGTGCCGTCGGTTGTGGTGCCGGCCGGATTTACGCGCGAGCATCTTCCGGCGGGGATCACGTTTCTGGGCAGGCCTTACGCCGACGGCAGGATGATCGAGCTTGCCTACGGCTACGAGCAAGCCATCCGACACCGCAAACCACCGAGCAGCGTTTCGTAATACTCATCGAAGCCCGTCGGCAACGCCACTTCGACCCCGGCAAGACGTTAAGGCACACGTGAAAAAACTCGTCCTCGCCCTCTGCGTCGCCGCGACTCTCACCGCCTGCGAGACGCCGTTGCGATCGGCCGAGGCCACCCCACGATTGCCGAATACTATGCTTGGCTATTGGTGTTTCAATCATCCACCCGCGATCCCGAACCAAGACGTATCGCTTCTAATCTTAGCCACCAACTTTCGTGATTGCGCTAATCACGGCGGTTCGTTTTCGGCGGGGCAAATCGAGCTATCAATTAGGTCGCTTTGACTGGCGCGCCAACTGCCAAATCAGCAAAATCGATCTGGTTGGCCCAAAAGTATATCGGGTGTACGGCCATCGCCGCTCCAACGACTCGATGTTTGTGGGTGATCCGCTGGAAGGCAAGAAGGTTTTCGAAGTTTGGCGGCAATCCAAAATGGAGTTGCGCTCGCGAGAGTTGGAGGAGGACTTCAAATGAGCGACCCGCACGAATGACCCGGCGCCCCGCCAGCAGCCCAGCCGCTCTCGGCCAGCTTCTCAATGCGTGACGTGATGCGATTGAGCGTGTTTCGCAATGCCACAGCTGCCGCCTTCTCCCCTCGTGCTTTCCAACTGATCTAGATGCTGGCATGAGGTGAGGCCCTCAACACGCCCTAATGCCCGATGAGGGGCCGAAATGCTTCTTCGATCCGACAAGACATGGCGGCATGCCGCCGCAGAATTCGTCCTGCGACGGACTGAGCTGATGACGCTGGCGCTGACCCTCGCTCTCATGGCCGCCGTTGCCGTGGTCGCCTTCGTGGCGTGCGCAGCGCTGCAATAGCCGCATGGTACAAAAATCAATGTCAGTCACGTCCTGGCGGGGACGGAGCGAATGCCCTCTACCGCGCCATGTCGTGTTGAGCGCGCGTTGACGGCTTCATCGACCCCTGTCTTCCATCATCGGCCGATAAGCCGCCCTGCGGCTCCAACTGGTTTCACGAGATCAAGCATGACGGCTTCCGCATGATGGCGCGGCGCGATCTTGTGGGCATGCAACTGCTGACCCGAAATGGGCATGATTGGTCCCCGCGCTATCCCTTGATCGTCGAATCTGTCAATACGCTCAAGGTCCGCTCGTGCCTGATCGAAGCAAGCGGCGCCTACTGTCGATCCGGCTACAGGCTTCAGAGATTGCGCCGGGAGTGTTACCCTTCATAGTTTGTAGAGAGGTGGCTATGGAACAGAAGAGGAAAATTCCCGCGGAAGCAGTCGAGCTGTACACGCAGTTCATCCATGGCGAGATCGATCGGCGCGACTTCCTGCGTCGGGTTGAGCTTTTCGCGGTCGCCGGCCTCA
>DATBHB010000001.1:0-7489 GCA_036557705.1 Xanthobacteraceae bacterium | reverse complement strand
ATTGAGCGACGTTATCCGCTGATGGCGTTTTGCGGCCATGGCGACCCGCCGCCTTTTCGGCCTGGAACTCGCGTATCTTGTCCAGTTGCTCTTGCGGTGAATTCCCCTTCGCGATGAAGAGGAGCGCCGATTGGTTCTTGTCGAGTTTTGCCGCCCGGGCGGCCGCCTTGGTCTCGGGCCAAAGCGTGTTGATCGTGATGGCTCGCCGAATGAACTGGCGTCGCGCCTCGACGGTCTTGCCCGGCAGGTGCAATTCACGCGCGGCCCGTAAGATACCGCCTTCCGGGCGCCCGCCCTGGGGTTTTTGTTCAAGTTGTCCACCAGGCTGCAATTTAGCTTCGGCGTGATGCACCCATTCAGCAACTAGGGCACACCTTTCCAGCAGTGGAGTTGCCGCGTGGTCAAAAATCTCGGCGATCTCCGCCATGCGGACATCGTGTTCATCGCCGTTCGGCAATACTCGGTCCGCTCCAGGATTCGAGTGCGCCGCTTCGTTCGCAGCGTCATTTGAAGCGAGCACGGTGGGCTCGGCGGTAGCAGCAGACTCGGACGGGCCAATCACTTCTTTATTGGCGGCACGCGCATCGGGCGCGGCATCCTCAACATTTGCCAGCGGCGCTGGAGCCGTCTTGCTGGAGTCACCAACCTCGACCACGGCGTCTAGCGACACATCTCGAACGGCGGCACCACGATCTTCCGCGAGTCGCGGGTTGACCGCCACAACGTCGATCTCGGCCGCACCGGCATCAGGCATTGCTGTATATTTCGGCATGGCGGTCATGACCCGTCGTGACACCGACAGTTCATAGTCCTCGCCCTCCTTCCCCGACCGCGTGGCACTGCCGGACGTGCCAGGCTTCGGCATCAAGGGCCTGGACACCGTCCGTTTCGGATCGCGACCGGATTTTTTGACGTGTTTTGATGACATGTTCTTCTCCGCAATTGCTGGCGTTGATCTCGCCCACTGCGGCACCGGCACCTCCCCGGCTAGGCAAAACTTTTCCCATTCGCCGCCAAGCGCGGCAGTTGGGTCCGATGTTTCACTGCGATGTCGTTGGTCACTGCTGGTGGGCTTCGAGTGCCTAAAGTTCAATGGCCTTCAGGTTGCTCACGCGAGCGCAAATACGCGCGTATCGCTTGCTCTTCAATAATTCTGGCGGCGACGGGCGCAATTTAATGGGGCTACGCGGATACTTATGACAGCCCCATCGCTTCTAATGCTAGTACGCGGACACCTTCCCGCCAGCCTTTAGTCGGCTCCAGTGCTACTCGTTCTGCACCTTGATTTCCGGTCGGGCGCGCGTTCGCTGATCTGCTTCAAAATGCGCTTGGTTATTTCCTTTTCGCACCGTCTCTCTATTTCCGGCGTCACCGTTTCGTTTCGAGCTGCATACACTAGTCTCATCTTTTGCAGCCCGGCCATTACCGCCGCCGCGAGCACCCCGTTGAATTTTGGAGAGCGAGCCTCCCGCAAAGCTTTTCGCAAACGCTCCTTGCCCAGCGGTTTCGTCCCGTTTTTGTAGTATCCCCGTTTTGCGATATTCTCACAGGCACTCCTGTCTTTCAGTTTTCGCTTGGTTTTTAACTGCTCTACATCGTAAATCAGCTCACAATACTTGTTTGCTGTCCAGTGCTTTGATAATGGCTTCGGACCAAAATAAGATTGAGCAAACATCCACATTAACACCCGCCAATGAAGCGGGTTTTTTTGATCAAGTCCAGCCTTCTGGAAAGCCGCGCGAACCGGTCTATCTATTTGTGAATCACCGACCTGCGTGGCGAAACTGCTAAGTATATCCTGCATAAGAGGATGATTGATGGCAATATCGCGAGGCGGACCTTCTCGGTCCGCCGCTCCGCTTTCAGGAGCTTTAGGGTTCGCGCCTTGCGCCTTCATCTCAAGTAGAAATTTCTGCATTTCTTCCTTGACTTCTGGCAGATCGAAATAGGGGTCCTCTTCATGCATCAGATGCCGACGGGCATATTTTGCCACTTGATCATGAGGCATATCGTCAAGGACACGACCAATTAGCTCATTCAATTGAGGTCGAACCGACCGCACTTGATGTAAAATGCTACTGATTTGTTTTTCGTGCTCCTGCGCCATCTGCCGCCCGGTGTCGGCAAACAGCTTAGCGAGGATTTTTTCTGGCGATCTGCGAGACATGGCTGCGTGTAGTTTGAGAACCACGTGGGGCTCTCGGCAAGATCGTGTATAGCCCCATAATCAACTGGATCAATCACTTTTTTGGTTTACTGAGTGGGAGACTTGGCGCATCGCGTAGCTCGACTAGCCATGCAAAAAGTCGCTTTACCTCCGCGTTGCGAGATCGACCGGGAGTCCCCGCTCCGGCTGGCCGTTGCGGCTGCGCTTGCCTTCCCCGATGGCTCGATGTCAGCATCAGGCTTGCGGCGCGAAGCTGCGCGTGGGCGGCTCGCAATCGAGCGCATTGCCGGGAAGGATTTTACGACGCTCGCGAATATCGAAAGGATGAGGGAATTATGCCGCGTAGAAGCAAAGGCGCAAGACTGTGGCTCAGAAAGCGGCCCGGTCGAGCGGCACAGTGGGTCATCCTCGACAATGGCCGCGAAATCCGCACAGGCGCGGGCGAAGGCGATATCGGCACGGCTGAGAACTCGCTAGCGAGCTATCTTGCAAAGAAGCGCCGTCCCGACTTCGGTGATGGCCATCCAGCTCATGTCTTAATCGCAGATGCGCTAGCCGACTACGGCGAATTGCATGGACCCACCACTAGTCGCCCCGATCTAATCGGTGGGGCGATCAACAAGCTTGTCGATTACTTCGGTGATCGGACTGCCGACGTAGTTACAAGTGCAACCTGTAAGGATTACGTGCGCTGGCGCATTCGGCAGATTGATGCCCGTGCAAAAAGTGGTGGCAAGCCTGTGAAAGCATCTACCGCCCGACGCGAGCTGGTCGTTTTGGCCGCCGCGCTGGGATGGTGTTGGAAAGAGGGCAAAATTGACCGGCTAATCCCGGTGGCCCTGCCAGCTCAATCCGATCCCAGAGAACGCCACCTGACCCGCAGTGAGGCTGCGGCCTTGCTCGCGGGCGCGCTTGGCTGGGATCGAGACGGCAAGCGTCACCACAGTAAAATCAACCGCCACTTGGCCAGATTTATTCTCGTCGGGCTTTATACTGGGACACGGCATAATGCAATTTTACGCCTGCGCTGGAAGGCGAACTCCGATGGAGGCTGGATCGATCTGGAGGCTGGCGTAATGTATCGGAGGGGCTTTGGAGCGTTCGATTCAGCGAAACGCCGCCCGCCTATTCCCCTTCCTCCTCGCCTTTTACCGCACCTTCTTCGATGGCGTCGGCTAACGACCAGCCACGTTGTCGAATATGCTGGCCGTCCCATCAACTCTCAGGAGCGCAGAGCCTGGCGGACAGCCAGCGATCTCGCGGGCCTGGGAGACGATGTGACTCCTCACGTGCTCAGGCACACATGCGCTACCATGATGCTGCAACATGGCGTGTCCGTGTACGATGTTGCCGGAGTGCTCGGTGCGTCCGAAGACGTGATCCGACGCACGTATGGGCACCACGCCCATGACCACCTCCGCCGCGCAGTGGCTGCGTTCTCTCGCCGTTAAGCGCCCATGAAACGCCCATGAAATCCGTGAACAAACGCGGACAAAAGGCGAAAATCCACGCCAAACTCCACTGAAATTGTTGGATTTTTTGGTAGGTCACTCCCTTCACACGGGAGAGGTCGTAGGTTCAATCCCTACAGCGCCCACCATCAAGTCGATATTCATCGTTGAAACCACGCTCCGTTGAGCTTCGTGCCAGTTCCGGTCCGTCACCTTGAATATACGGCACCGTTATTTGCGAAGCTGAAGAAAGCGACGAAGATCATCCGGACTGCAGCTCAGGTCGGATTCGACCGCTCCGTGCTCTCGTTCCCAGATCGGCAGCGCCTTTCGCAGCACGCTTCGTCCCTTCGATGTGAGCACCAACCGGCGCGTACGACGGTCCGCGGCGTTGGTCCTGATCTTGAGAAGGCCACGCCGCTCGAGCGGTTTGAGGTTTGCAGTAACGGTCGTTCTGTCCATTGCGAGCAGCGTCGCGATGCCGCCGATAGTCGGGGGATCCGGCCGATTCAAAGACATCAAGAGCGAAAACTGTCCGTTGGTGAGTCCCACGGGCTGCAGCGCATCGTCGAAGCGACGCGCGACCAGGCGCGCGGCGCGCTGCAGGTGCAGACACAGGCACGTGTCGCGCACCCGCAACGTTGTCTGCAATGAGATCGCATCCGAGGTTGACACGCGCAAGATTAGGTTGATATCAACTATCTTGTCAAGCCAATCGCCCCCCACGACACGCGAAGCGGAAGGAGCATTACGATGTCGAAACTGCGCGTCTGCAGCTTTTCAATTTCGTTGGACGGCTACGGCGCGGGACCGGACCAGAGCCTGGATCATCCGCTCGGCGTCGGCGGCAAAGCGATGCACGAATGGGCTTTCGCGACGCGCACGTTCCGGCAGATGTTCGGCCAGGACGGCGGCTCAACCGCGATTGACGATCAGTTCGCGGCGCGCGGATTTGCGAACATCAAGGCGTGGATCCTCGGGCGCAACATGTTCGGCCCGGTGCGTGGCCCCTGGACCGGCGATGAGTGGAAAGGATGGTGGGGCGACAACCCGCCCTATCACTGCTCCGTTTTCGTCCTCACGCATCACCCGCGCGCGCCGCTCGTCATGCAAGGGGGCACCACGTTTCATTTCGTCACGGACGGCATGCAGGCCGCGCTCGCGCGGGCGCGGGAGGCGGCGGCAGGTGCGGATGTGCGGATCGGGGGCGGCGTGGCGACGGTCCGGCAATACCTGGCGGCAGGGTTGATCGATGAACTGCATTTCGCGGTGGCTCCGGTGCTGCTTGGCCGCGGCGAGAACGTGTTCGCCGGCCTCGACCTGCCGAAGCTCGGCTATCGCGTCAGCGAGCACGTGCCGACCCAACACGCCACGCATATCGTGCTGACGAAAGCCGCTTGAACCGTGGCTCTGACGCGGTCCTATCCGGGTGCGCTGATGCTGCGAGGCGCCGTCGCCACGCTACAGCACGTCGGCGCGGACGCGCACGACGCCCTGGTCCATCATGCCGAGAGCGCGGGCGGCTCTGGTGCAGAGATCGAGAACGCGGCCGCGATTGAATGGGCCGCGATCGTTGATCGTGACGATGACGCTGCGCCCGGTCTTTGGGTTGGTGACGCGAACACGTGTGCCGAACGGCAAGGTCTTGTGCGCCGCCGTGAACCCGGCGCCGCGACCCGAATAGTAGGCCGCCATCCCGTAAAACGTACGTCCCGCGCTCTGTCCGGCTTGCGCATGCAAGGGCGCAGCCGCAATGGCCGCCGCCAAAGCGGCGATTGCCCGATAACGCATACCTGAAAGCCCGATAATTTGATCGAGGTGCAAACGCGGGTCGGGCGATTTGGTTCCGGCTCAAAAAATCGCCGTAACCGCGGACCGTCAGTTCATTGGTCGGATCGCCGACATGCAGCAGCAAGGGGCGCGAAGCGCGCATCAGCGCGCAATCGCCACCGCGGCGATGACGTGGTTCTCGACACAACGAAATCCGCCCGCAAAGGCGGCGCGGCCGGCGAGGCGCGGCAGTTCCGGGCGCGCCAGCGCGGCGCTGAACGACTGCCGCGCGAGATCGAGCGTCACCGACACGTCGCTGAAGTCGAGAAACGCGCCGCCTTCCGGGAAATAGGCTTTGAACACCGCTTCCTTGATCACGAACAGCAGCTTGGTGCGGTCGACGCCGTCGCTTGCCTTCTCCTCCGGACGACAGATCCGGTCGCGCAGCGCTGCATCGTCGATCGGGGTGTCATCTTCCACATCGAGACCGAGGCCGATGTAGCGGCTGCTCGCAGCGGCGATCGCGGCGCACACGTGACGCGAGTGGCTGATGGAGCCGACAAAGCCCGGCGGCCAGATGGCGCGGCGATCGCTGCCCATGGGAATCGGTCCGGGCGGGCAGCCGAGCAACGCCAGCGCTTGGCGCGCATAGGTGCGCCCGGCCGTGAATTCACGGCGCCGCTTGTCGACGGCGCGCGCGATGGCAGCGGCTTCGATCGGGAACAGCGCATCGGCCGCGGCTTCGATCGTACCGCCTGCGACGGCGATGTCGCCCGGCAGCACGGCCGTGATCGCTTGCCGCAGACAAGTCACCGCCGCACCGTCTCCGCCCACACCAGCCGACGCGCTCACCCCACCTTGATCACGATCTTCCCGAAATGCGCGCCGGACGCCATGTGGTGGTAGGCGGCTTGCGCGTCGTCGAAGCCGAACACCTTGTCGATGATCGGCTTTATCCCGCTCACCTCGATGGCACGGTTCATGGCCATGAACATTTGCGTCGAGCCGACCGAGATGCCCTGCACGTTGGCGCGGCGAGCGAAGATCAGGCCCGGGTTGAGCTCGGTGGCGCCGCCGCTCAAGCCGCCGATCAGCGTGATCTTGCCGCCGACGCGGATGGCGTGGAACGAGCGCGCCAAAGTCGCGGCGCCGCCGACTTCGACGACGTGATCGACACCGCGGCCGCCGGTGAATTCGACCGCGGCCTTGTCCCAATCGGGCGTCGTCTTGTAGTTGATGCCGTGCGCGGCGCCGAGCGCCTTGGCGCGTTTGAGCTTGTCGTCGCTCGACGAGGTAATGACGGCGGCGATGCCCATGGCGTGGGCGAACTGCAGGCCGAAGATCGACACGCCCCCGGTGCCCTGCAACAGCACGCTGTCGCCGGCCTTGAGCCTGGCGTGCTCGATCATGGCGTGCCACACGGTGACGGCCGCGCACGGCAATGTCGCGCCTTCCTCGAGCGACAGGTGCGCCGGAATTTTGACGACGCCGTCCTCTTCGAGCAGCGCGTATTCGGCCAGCATGCCGTCGATGCCGCCGCCCAGCGCGCTGGCATGCGCGTCCGGCGCCGGCTCGCCGCCGGGCCAGCGTTGAAAGAAATTGCCGGCGACGCGGTCGCCGGCCTTGAAGCGGGTGACGCCGGGACCGACCTCCAAAACTTCGCCGGCGCCGTCGGACAGCGGAATGACGTTCTCGCGCACCGGCATGCGATACGAGCCGCGCACGATGCCGAGGTCGCGGAAATTGAGCGAGCAGGCGCGCAGGCGGACCAGCACCTGGCGGTGCGCCGGTTTCGGCGGATCGGGCCGCTCGACGCGCGCCAGAGCCTCGATGCCGGCGCCGCCTTTGGGCAATTGGTAGGCTCGCATGTCTTTTCCTCACCTGATTAGGAAGATGATTGAGCGCGATCCGCGGTATCCTTCCGGTCGTGTTACGCCGTCGATCGCAATGGCAGCAAAAAGTTTCGAAAGGATTGTTTTGTCAAGGGCGCGAAGCGCCGCCTTCGGCGGTCGGAGACCCTTGATGATGTGGACGGCCCCACACCGACGGCATCAGAGTGCCTAAGCGTGGTCGCTGGAGCGCCACAAGGGAGGGACCGTCC